>NZ_JBHWFB010000017.1:0-189113 GCF_042733915.1 Nocardia sp. NPDC059691
ACGCGAACACACGAATCGCCGAAGGCCTCCGAACCCCCCTTGACCAGGGAAATAGGTGGATATTAGCCGGATAAGGGGCAATCGCCGACCGAGCCGACCGATGCTGACAGACCATGCAGGGCGAGCGATTCGGTGAACTTCACCGAGACGTACTGGCTGCCCGCGTCGGTGTGAAATATGAGTCCGGGCTCGACCGGGTGCCCGTAGTGGCCGCGCCGCCACACCGCCATGTTGAGAGCTTTGTCCACCAACGCTGTCGTCTTCGTGGCCGCGGCGGTCCAGCCCACGATCGCGCGAGAGTAAGCATCGAACACGAACGCCACATACGCCCATCCGGTCCAGGTCGAGACGTAGGTGAAATCCGCGACCCATACCCGGTCCGGAGCGGGGGCGGTGAAGTCGCGGTTGAGCTTGTCGGTGGCGCGCACGCCGTCCTTGCCCGGGATCGTGGTGCGATGCTTGCGGCCTCGCACGACACCGTTGAGCCCGAGTTCGCCCATGATCCGGTCGACGGTGCAGAACGCCACGTCGTGGCCTTGGCGGCGCAGGTAGCGGGTCATTTTGCGGCGTCCGTACATTTGCTCGGGCTTGCCCGCGAGGTCTCGTAACGCGTTCTCGAGGTAAGCGTCGGTGATATCGCGGGCCGAGGGTGGTCGGTGGCGGGCTTTGCGGTAGGTCCTCGGCGCGATCTGCACTCCGTGCGCCCGTAGCGCACGACAGATCGACTCGACACCGTAGACCCGACGGTATTCATCGATGAACCCGACGATCACCGGTGTCGCGGGTCGGTGAAGTCGGCCCGGGACGCGGTGACAACCATGTGGTTGTTCCGTCTTCCCGAGCCGCTTCCCGAACCCGGCGTGCCCGTTTCCGAGCACCGGGCTCTCCGCGAGACCCGTTCAGGCAGCGGCTATTTCCCGTTCCTCAGCGTCCGGCCAGGGGGACGGGATGACCGATCCGCGATAGCGGTATCGGGTCGTGCCGACCTTCTCGAGGTTGATCAGCTCCCGATTCTCGGTGACCGGCCACCATCCGCCATCGAAATATCGGCGGCGGATCTGGGTCCGGGTCAGCTTGCGGTGTTTCCGAAGCAGCCACCGCCACACCGTCTTCCATGTGTAGTGGGACAGATAGGAGAAGACCGCCGAAGACACCCCCGCCCGGAAATAGCCACTCCAGCCCCGCAACGTCGAATTCACCCGGCGCAGCAGGGCATCCAGCGGCTGACTGGTCGCGACCTGTCGGCACAACGTCTTGATCTTCCGTCTCGCCGCCGCGACGGCCTTCTTCGACGGATAGACATAGACATAGTGTTTGCTGGTCCCTCGCTTTCGATGACGCTGGATGCGCCACCCGAGGAAGTCCAGCCCCTCATCGATATGAGTGATACGCGTCTTGTCTTGTGACAGACGCAATCCCATCACCGCCAGTACTTCGGCGATCCCATCGCGCAACGCTTCGGCGTCGGCCCTGGTGCCCCTGATCATCAGGCACCAATCGTCGGCATATCGGGACAGCTTGAAGTTCGGCTGTCCATGCCGAAGACGCCGGGCGCGTTCCAACGCGCCGGTGTTCGGCCCACCCGCAGAGCGGGCGATATGTTCGTCGAGCACCGACAACGCGATGTTCGCCAGCAACGGCGACAGGACCCCACCCTGCGGGGTCCCGGCGGTAGTGTCCTCGAGCAGGCGGTCCTCGGTGAGGATGCCCGCCTTCAGAAATGCCTTCACCAGATCCAGGACACGGTTGTCCCCGACTCGTCGACGCACCCGCTGCATGAGAGCGACATGCGAGATTTCGTCGAAACAGGCTTTGATGTCGCCTTCTACGACCCACTCGTAACAACGAGGACGGGACGCCAGATAACGCACCTCGGCCACCGCGTCATGAGCCCGGCGATTCGGGCGGAAACCATAGGAACACGGCAGGAAATCCGCCTCGAAAATAGGCTCCAGCACCAGCTTCAGCGATGCCTGGACCACCCGGTCGGCGACGGTCGGAATCCCGAGGCGACGCAACTTGCCACCCGCCTTGGGAATCATCCGCTCACGCACCGGCAACGGGCGAAAACTACGGTCCTTCAAACTGTTCCGCAGCTGGTCGAGGAAATCCTCGTCCCCGTCGAACGCCGCGATCGAGGACGCCGAGCGGCCATCGACCCCGGCCGTCCGGGCACCCTTGTTCCCACTGACCCGATCCCACGCCACCAGTAGGAAGGCGGGATCGGCGACGAGATTGAACAGATCATCGAACCGGCGATCAGGATCATCGCCCGCCCAACGGTGCAGCTTCGTCTGAATCTTCAGTACCCGGCGCCGAGCCTCATCGAGGACCTGCTCCAGTTCGTCGGTATTCACCGGCGACCAAACCTCCTGACATTCCAGTACTTCCACTGCTTGCCTTGCTGGCCCCCTTCGCCCTGCGGCCGCCTCTCGCGGCCTCCACGGCGGGCACGTCACCGCCCGCGACTACTACGGAGCCTCCGCCCCACCACACGGTCCTCGACCGGACACAGTCTCCACACCCCACCCGGACCGGCTGCCCGGGCGAAATGAACGGTCCCGCACGATGGTTCCCACGTTCACCAGATGATCGATCGGTCAGGGAGGCACCCAGCTCTACTCCGGCAGCCTCGCCGCGCCTACGCCGCAGACCTTCGACACGGCCTCCGCACCCGTCGGAAAAAAAAATACGGTCACGGAGTCGGAACCCTCGGAACTATAAGGTTCCGCGCACTGCATCCCGGCCCATATCCACCAGATTGGAGCCGGTTTCGCGGTTACGGAGCTTCCACCACTGATTCGCTCACGCTGCACCTTCTGACCTCGCTCGACGAACCCGCACCGTCTGGCAGTTCCGGCACGTCCCGCCTTTATCAGGGCCGCTTGCCACCCCCGGAACGGTGTCCTCCGCCCGAGAGCTGCCCCCAGCTTCACTCAAGCCGCTGCGACGACCCGAGGGAGACGGTCTCTCACCACCTCTCGATCACTCCAGCGCCTCGTGGCGCACAGTTCCCCCGCGAAGAAAGCCGACGCCAGCTTCAGGATCTCGTTGGCCTGCTTGAGATCTCGGACCTCTCGCCGCAGTTTGGTCAGTTCCTCACGCTCGGTCGAGGACAGGCCCGCGCCAGCCGCTCCGCTCGGCCGGGCGCCCTCGGCCAACGCCTTCTTGATCCAGATCCGCAGCGTCTCGAAATGGACATCGACCAACGGCGCGATTGCCTGCGCAGCGGCATACGGGGTGCCGTACTCATCGAGGCGCTCGAGAGCCAGACGCACAGCCTTCTCACGAACCTCGGGCGGGTAACGCTTCGACATGATGGAGACCATCTTCCTCTAGGAAGAAGCGGCCCCCAACCCGTGATACCTCTGTATTTGTCAAGCGGCTTCGGCTTGACGGGCGAGTTCGACTGGTTTGGTGCGTCGTTCGTCCCGGATCATGGTTCGCCAGCACAGATCCGCCAGTCGCCGCTTGAGACAGCGTTTCGCCTCCTTCGGTGTCTTTCCCTCCGCGATCTTCTTGTCGTAGTAGGCGCGTCCGGCGCTGCCACGCATCCGGATCTGGATCATCGCAATGGTGTGCAGGGCGGAGTTGAGTTCGCGATCGCCATAGCGTGACAAACGATGACGAGTCGAATCACCGCTGGCGATCTCGACCGGCGCCGCACCGGTGTAGTTGGCGTAGGCGGCCGCGGTTGGAAATCTGCTGGCCCGACCCGTGCGGCCGACGATCCGGGCAGCGAGCACCGGGCCGACACCGGGGATCTCACGCAGCGTGGTGCCGTGCACGTCGAGCAGCTCGCTCATGGCCGCGGTGTTGTCGATGAGCTGCGCGTCGTAGCGCTTGATGTCGGCGATCAAGTCCTTGACCAGGGACTTGCGGACTTTGCCGGTCCCGGTGCTCGGACGCGGGCCGCGCAGTACGGTCGAGGCTTTCGCCGCGGTGAGATCGGTGGGCACCCCGCCGGGCAACAGCTCCCGCAACAGGGCATGCAACTGATTCACCGACCGGGTCCTGTTCTCGGACAGAGTCTTTCGCCGCTCATCCAGCAACGCGAGGGAATCGGCGGTCGTTTCCGCATGCACCGGACGGGCATCGCCGTGCATGGCCGCGACACTCGCTGCCGCAGCGGCGTCGATGCGGTCGTTCTTGCGGCGCCCACCGCGGGAAAGCTGCCGGATCCGAGCTGTCGCGGCCGGCGCGACATCCACCACCACCTCACCCTTCGAGACCAGCCACCCCGCCAGATGATGGCCCAAACCTTCAGCGTTCTCCACCGCCCAGGTTCGTTCGGGCCACTGCACCGCCCAGGCCAGCAACTTCCGATAGCCCCGAAAGCTGGCATCGATACGAATCGAACCGCGATCAGAGTTCGTCGCGGGGGCGACAGCGGTGGCGGTGTGGGTGGACTTGTGCGGATCGACGCCGATCAGCATCATCAGATTCGGTTCCTCGTCTCATGCCGGGTGGGGAATCCACGGCCGACATGTCGACTTCAAGAACCTCTCACAGCAGCTTGTCGTCACACCTCTGTCGAGTCAGACCGTGAACGGAGACCGGGCAGGTGGACACATCACGGGCAAGTCAACCGCAAGGGCGACAGACGGTTCACGAGTCAACCCGCCCGGTCTCCTGCGGCACGTTACGGGGCAGCTGACCCCGACCACGAAACCGCTGCCACTAGATAAGTCGACGGTTCAATCTCCCGGCCGCGTAGTTCCTGGTAGTAGGCACGGGCTCCGGGGTCGTGCAGCATCGCGGCGTGGGCTTGGGCGTGCAGGGCGTCGACGAGGCGGTCGTTGTGGACGAACCGAGCGTGGACGGTCTTGGTCTTGCCGGACTGACGGGTGATCGGGGCGGTCCCGGCGTAGTTCTTGCGGGATTTGGCGTCGGTGTAACGGTTTTCGGCGTCGCCGAACTCGGCAAGCACCCGGGCGCCGGTGATCACGCCCATGCCGGGCTGGCTGAGGTAGACCTCAGCGTCCGGGTGCCGGCCAAAACACGACTCGACCTCGCCCTCGAGGATCTTGATCTGCTCGTTGAGGGTGCCTAGGACCGCGACCGTCGCACGGACCGACGCCGCGTAGGCGCCGGCCACCGTGTCGGCTTGGCCGAGATGCTCGGTGCGCAGTGCCGCCTGGATCGCGGCGGCCTTGGCGGGGATATCGCGGCGTCGCGCCCGTTTCAGTGCGGCGGTGACCTGGCCGATCGTCAACCGGGCCGCTGCCGTGGGATCGGCGGCCTTGCCCAGCAGCTCGAGGGTGTCGACACCGGCGAGCCCGAGTGGCTTGTAGGCGGCGAGCGCGGCCGGGAAGTACTCGCGCAGCGTGGTGCGCAGCCGCAGCATGTGCCGGGTGCGTTCCCAGATCATGGTCTGGTGGGCGCGCGCGGCGACCTTGACCGCGGCGGCCTCGTCGGAGTCAGCGGCGACGGGGCGTAGCTGGTGGCGGCGAGTCCGCAGCAGGTCGGCCAGGGTGCGGGCGTCGGCCTTGTCGTCCTTTGCTCCCGACAACGACATCAATTCCCTATGGCGCGCAGCGGTTTTCGGGTTGACCCCGTAGACCTGGTAGCCGGCCGCGACCAGTGCACGCACCCACGGGCCGCGATCGGTTTCGATGCACACCAGCACCTGGCCGGGATCGGAGTCCTGCGGCAGGAATCGGGCGATCAGCTCATGCAACCGGCTCATGCCCTCGACACCCTCCGGCAGCCGGGCTGCCTTCAGGGTCTGACCGTGTTCGTCTTGCACCTCCACGTCATGGTGATCTTCGGCCCAGTCGTCTCCGACGAACAGCACGTACGCTCCTGAATCTGCCTCGTTCGGTTGTCAGCAGCCGACGGGAGACTCAGCGCCCTAATGGACCAGTGCTCACACCAAAGTTGTTGGCGGGCACGACATCCCATAAGTTGTTTCGCTCCCGACCACCGGCAGGGGCACGGTCTGACACCAGAACTCGAAGTTCAGGTGAGGTTAGTGCTCACCTGCCGGGGCTACCGGCACCGAGTCTGCCCTACTGGCTGGCCCGGTAACTCCCATTAGGTGCAGCGGGCCGGGGCCGGCGGTGGGCCTCGTGGAGGATGCGATCGCGACGGATCCGGTTGACGGTGCAACCGCTCGATTACATCCGCAGGCTCACGGCCCTCTGGGTAATCGGTGCGGTGCCGTGAATTGTCTTCGGGCGACCAGCATCTGCGGGTTCACGGTGGTCGGCCAGGTGGTGCGGCGGTGGTCCAGCCAGAGGCGGATGGCGCGGTGACCGAGATCACCGAGGCGTTGACGCCGTTCGGCGAGGGTGATGCGCCGGTTGGCCAGGTCGACGTCGGCGAGTTTCAGGCTGCGAATGGCGCCTGTGCGGGCGGCGTTCTCAGCGGCCAGGGCGACGTGACCCGCCAGGGCGGGGTCGGTGGCCAGTTGCTCGACGGGCGTGGATCTCCTCGTCGGTCATCGGCAGCAGGGCCAAATCGGCGGGGCGGGTATTCGACCTCGGTGGCACCCAGCAGCCACTGCGCGATCCTGACGCCCACGACAACGATTGAGCAGGCTATCTCGGTGGCGAGGGGCGTACTCGTCCTCGGGCGGACGCGCTGAGAGTCATTCTGAGATTTCTGTGGTCATGACTCGTCGATGACTTCGATGCGGTGGTCGTCAACGATGTGTCCGTTCTCGTCTTCGATCCGGAGGGCTTCGATTCGGGATTTGACGGTGGGGTGCACACCGTTCATGAAGTGCATCTTCAGTTCTGGTGGTTTACCGTCTACCCAGTACTCGGGGTTCGTGTGGGAGATGGCCAGTTGTCTGCGGGCTTGTGCTTCCAGGTCCTTCTGGTGAGAGCGTTGAGAGTCGGGGTCGTTGGTCTTGACTTCGTGCCAGACGCGGCCCTCGTCGGTGACGATGTCGACCTCGCTGGCCATCCGGGCGCCGGTCGGTGTACTGACATCGACGAGCGGGCCCAGATCGTGGATGTTGTCTAGTTTCTGCGCCATCCGGATCTCACCCTCGTATCCACGAATTCCCGCCTCGGGTCCTTGCAGGGCGGCATCGTTGATCATGCGCCGGGTGACCGGGTCACCTGCCGCCGTGCGGGTCGCCACCCTGTCCGAGAACCGGGTGACGATGTCGCGGTGGGCGTCGATCCCCGCCTGCCAGCGGTCGGCTCCTTTCTCCGCCAACTCCGGTGACCTGTCCAACAGCGTGTTCAGGCGTTGCTGGGTCGCATTCAGGCGCTCGTGCATGGCTGTGAGCTTTTCACCGGCCGCGCGGAGTTCCGGTCCCGACAGCGGCTGTTGCTCGTACCGGTGTGTCGCGGCGAGCCGGTCGGCGATGCTGACACCGTCGCGCTCAGCTGCTGCCTGCATCTTGTTGAACCATTGGCTGGTGTTGTTCGCCGCGACGCTGTCGATCATCCGTTGAGCCTTCGCCGTCTCGGTGAACGCTTCGGTTTGACGCTCGGCGAGCCGGTCTGCCACATGTGGCGGGAATCCGTGCCGGGCGAATTCGGCCCGTTGTTCCAGCAGCGTCTCGCGGTAGGTGTTGGCCATCGGCTGCTGCCGGTAATCGTGGTATCGATCGTGCAGCAGACTCTTGGCATCGGCGACCGCACGCGGATCAGCGCCACTGTTTTCGATCAGAGCCACAGCTTGCTTCAACCCTTTGGGCAGCTGCTCGGCCCGCTCACTCTGCGTTGCAAAGCGTTCGAGCAGGTCATCGACGTGCCGTGGCCCGATCCTCCTGGGCGAGGAGCCGACCTCACGCAACACCGGGGTGAGCCCGATCTTGTCCGCCCACTCGGTGGTACGAGCCGTCGCGTCACGGATGATCAACTGTTGAGCCCGCTCCCCAGCCAGATACTCATCCACCTGGCGCCGCGCCGATGCGTCAGCCGCGTCCGCGGACTCGCCCCGCTCGCGAAGCTCGCGGGACTTGTTGTTGAGAAACTCCCGCCCCAGATTGGTCTCGCGCACCCGACGCTGTTCGGAGTACTTCTTCAGCACCGCCCGCTCGACCCGAGCCGTGGTCTCCCCGTCCACACCGGTGGCCCGGATACCTGCCAGCAGACCCTGCATCCCCTCGGGAAGCTCCTGACCATCGTGAGCGTCCTCGACGAGGTGTGATGACCGTTCCACCTCACGCGCGCTCGCCGCGATCTGCTGCCCACCGTGCTCGTCCGCGTCTCCGTGCTTGCGCATCGCATGGCGCAACTCATCAGCGTCGCCGCGATACCTGTCGTGCAAGCTGCGACCAAGCCGGCGACTGAGCAACTCTTCCAAGTCGTCCCGTAACCGTCGCAAAAGCGCACTGAGCTCATCAGTGGAAAAGCCCCTCACCAAATACCCTTTCAACGCGCAGCCGCAGTTCGAGCACGGTTTTCCTGCCTGGATCCCCCGTCCGGGCAGCCGACGCGCGGCGAAGCTTCGCACCGGGTTTGCCCCGACAGCTTCGTGTGGTCCACCGTGGTAGCGGGCGGTGTGGTCCTCGAACAGCTCAGCGGCGCGGCGGTTACACGGCCGCGCCCTCCAGTGGTCGGGTCGACGCCATTGCTGGCTACCGATGGGCGGGCCTTACGGTCAGTGAGGAACAATGGACTGGACTTGCGGCCGCCCACCATCCGAGGCAACAACCGCGCGATGCCGATCTGCCACGCGGTTACCTCCCGCGCCCCCCCTTGCGGGTCACCACCGCACACCGGTACGCCGTGTCGAGATCAAGCACATCCAGCATCAGCATCTCCTCGGCACACGCCGAAGATTCGTAGAACATGTACTACAGCAAGGCTCCCGTAGCGGCGTATCCGATCCTCGGATCTGGCCGGCCAGTTCCGTGCTCAAAGCCTTGTCTGCAACCGGCGGCGCGGGCCGCGCCCGTGAGCGCGCCAACGGCTCCCCCGACCAACCAGCCCTGCGCCCGCCATACCCGCACGCCGACGCCAGCGCGGTCAACCGGATACTCAACGTCTTCGCTGACTTGCCACCCCACACGAACATGGGCCAACCGATCGACCGATCCGGCTCCTGATCCAGGAGGGACACATCCGTATTCACCCCTGAATCGGCCACCAACCGATCGAACGCCGCCGCGTACGTCGCCCGCATGTTACGCACTGTGATCGTCACCAGGTAGATCCGCACCGCATCTGCCGACCGCGCACCACCCACTGGAGTCGGCGTATCTGAACCCGACTCGTCGGACCAACTCCAACCCGCCATCGCAGATAGTGTCCCGAGTCACCTCACAGGACCATGTCACTATCTCCGGCAACTCCTTAGCGCCGGATCGAGCGGACTTACTCCTCGGCCTCAAGCA
Organism: Nocardia sp. NPDC059691; assembly: GCF_042733915.1. Lineage (NCBI taxonomy): Bacteria > Bacillati > Actinomycetota > Actinomycetes > Mycobacteriales > Nocardiaceae > Nocardia > Nocardia sp. NPDC059691. The sequence continues at coordinate 9,302 of NZ_JBHWFB010000017.1, forward strand.
CACCGGAGACTGGGTGAAACTGTGGCCGTTCAACGCGGTCTGACCACATCAATCCGGGTTGCGCTGAAGTCGTACACACCCTGAATCGGTACTGCCGACGATAACTGTGCCTCGGTGGATAACTGTGTGCACACGGCTTGCGAGGTCCTGCACCGATATTTCGGTGCCTTGCAGGAGAACCAGGTTCGCGAGCTTACCCGCGGCGACTTCGCCGATCTCGTCTGCCGCACCGAGAAGACGGGCGGCGGAACTCGTCGCCGCACGCAGCGACTCGGTGGGTGTGAGACCGGTTTCGCATAGCAGCTCGAGTTCACGCAAGTTCTGTCCATGGGGGGCGATACCGGCATCAGTGCCCATCGCGATCATGACGCCGGCGTCGCGGGCAAGCTGCACCGATGCTAGGTGCGCCTCGAGTACGTCGGTGATCTTCTCGCGAGTCGCTTCGGTGAGTGTGGTGCTGTGCCGGGCTTGGCGGAGCAACGCATCCGGAGCTGAAAGAGTCGGAACCAGCCATGTCCCTCGTGCGGCCATCATTTCGACCGCTTCCTCATCGAGATAGACACCATGTTCGATCGAGCGAACGCCAGCGCGTACGGCGTTCTTGATACCGGCCGTGCCTTGTGCGTGAGCCATGACCGACAGACCCGCTGCGGAGGCCTCGGTGAGAAGTGCGTCGAGTTCGTCGTCGCGAAAGTGTGCCATTCGCGGGTCACTGCGTGGGCTGGTCACGCCGCCACTGGTGGCGACTTTGATGACATCTGCTCCGGCTCGCACCAGTTCGCGGACCGTTCGCCGGACCTCGTCGACGCCATCGGCGACGGTGGTAGCCGGCGTTCCTGGATGCGACGGCCAGAGTGCGTGGACGCACCCGCCGGATGCCATCCATTCGTCGGCGTGTCCGCCTGTTTGACTGATGATCCCGATCGTGATCTGCATGTCCGGCCCGGATATGAGACCGGACGAAATCGCGCGTTTGACACCGAGATCGGCCCCGGCGGCATCCCGTACGGTGGTAACACCTGCTCGCAGTGTGCGTGAGAGGTTGCGCGCTGCTCTGAAGAACCGTAACGAGAACGGTTCCTCGATCAATCGGAGAACATTGATCTCGTCCAGGGTTACGTGGACATGGCAGTCGATGAATCCAGGCACGACCAGGCAACCAGCCGCGTCGATCTCGTAGTCGCCATCAATGCCCAGGCCGACGTCGACGATGCGCTGGCCTTCGATTGCTACATCGGCGGTACTAGCGCTACCCGACAACGGATCGAAAACGCTACCTCCACGGACAATAAGCCGCTCGTTCATAGTCTTCACACCACATCGGGGCCGTAAAGTGCGCCGACCCATATCACAGCGAGCGCTCGGGTGACCACGTCTGGATCGGACAACGGTGCGCGGCCGAAGGACGCCAGCAGGTAGCGCTCGTTCATCCAGATAAGAGCCGCTGCCACCTCGCGGGGTTCGCTGACCCGGCTAGCGCCCTGCTCGATATCCTTTTCAATGCGTTCGGTAGTCGCGGCGATCAGGCGATCGGCGAGGGCTTGGTAGCGCCGCCCCATATCGGGATCGTAGCGAGCGGTATCGGAGATGGCCTGCAAGAGCCGGCCGTGTTCGGCGAAGATCTTGGTGAGCCCTGCCAAGCTGCGCCGCAGATCCGTGATGCTGTCGCCGGAGTCCTGCCACCAATTCACCGCGACGTGCTCCAGTTCCAGACCGACATCATCGAGTATCGCATTCAGCAGCTGCTGACGGTCTTCGAAGTATCGGTAGAAGGCTGTCCGGGCTACCTCTGCGGTGGCGGCGATCTCCTCGAGCGAGATTTCTGACCAGCTTCGGTCCTCGAGCAGCTCCTGCGCCGCGTCGAGCAACCGTCGACGCGCGTCTCGTCGTTGGGCGCGGCGACGGGCGCTCAGCTCGTGCTGTCGCGTAACCAAGATCTTTTCCCTCTCGTTCGAGTGGCTGCCGAATCGAACTCCTGGCGCACCTTGCGGAGCGCTCCAAACCGCATCCTATCACTTGGTGTCGCACGATCAGTGTTTCTATATGTTTGACATGATGTCACACACCACCTATGGTTGTCCGCAATCGAGGGGTTCCAAGCGAAGCTGGCCCCGACTAGGCAATCAGCCAAAGAAGAGGTAGATGATGCGGATCAGCCTGGCATACACCGGTTTTGGTTCCATTTTGGCGAACCTTCCAGCGATCCACGCGGCCGACGAGTGCGGTCTCGACGGCATCTGGTATGCCGAGCACATCTGCAACCACGATGCGATCGTGCCCGCGACCGTCTACTTACGAGAGACCGAGCGCCTGGAACTCGCGCTGATGGGCGTCAGTACAGCTGGTCGGCATCCAGGGGTGGCGGCTATGGAGCTCGCCTCATTGGCCGAGATCGCCCCTGGCCGAGTCCGAGCGGCTGTCGGAACCGGTGTGCCGGAGATGATCGCGAAGCTCGGCAAACGCCCACGTCGACCGGTCCAGGAGACGATCGCATTGCACCAGGCTCTTCGCACGGCGCTCGCGGGCGGTGACTTGAATGCAGACTACGGCGATTTTGGTTTCACGCAGTTCAAGATGAACCCCCTGGCGGGACCCCCACCGCTGGACATCATGGCCATCCGGCCGCGCATGGTGGAAGCAGCGGCGCGGCACGCCGACGGGGTCTGCTTCAGCGCTGGCAGTTCGCGTAAGTATTTGGCGCAGACGGTTCAGCGTGTGGAAACTACCTTGGCTGAGTCCGGCCGTGATCGTGCGAGTTTCCGAATCACGAGCCTCGTTGCCGCGTTCATCACCGACGATATGAGCAAGGCCCGGAGTCAGGTAGCTGCCTTGCTGTCCACCTTCGACCCGGCGACCACGGAGTACCTGGCTGCGGGCGCTATTCCAGATGGGGCACTCGTGAGGGCTGTCGGCGAGGGCGGCCCGTTCGCGGCGATGCCTGTGTTCACTCCCGACGTGATCGATGCAGTTGCAATGGTGTGCCCTCCAGACGGCATCGGGGAGGCATTGGGCCGATATGCCGAAACCGGAATCGATGAGCTCGCGGTCGCATTGTTCGCGCCGACGGAGCAGATTCCCGAACTCGTCCGAGCAATGGCCGCGAGCCGGCCGACGCTCGGCTCCAGTCTCTCCTAGAGAACGAACGGAATGAGGATATGACCGACGCTGCCAGCATGCTCGACACGGATGCTCAGGAGATTCTGCGCCTCCATAGGGAATTTGTCGACGCCAACGGTCCCCTCGACTCCACGTATTTGCGGAATCGAGTCGTGTCGGGCCCGGACGAGATGATCTGGTTCAACCTCAACGGGTCAATCTACACCGGAGTGGATCATATTGCGCAGCTGTGGGACATGCTCGCGTCGATCATGGCCGGTGAGGCGATGAGCTCGGAACTGCGAGACGAGCATGTGCATGTGGTCGGCGACTGCGCATGGGTGACCTATCTCAACCACTACCGGGCGGATTTCGGCAATCTCGGCAGTTTCAACGCCGGGATGCGTGGTACCGAGATCTGGCGCCGCGACAATGGAATGTGGCAACTCGTGCATGTGCACTTCTCGACTCACGTGCCCAATCAGATGGGCGGGCACTGATGTCCGCGTGCTTCAAGCAGGTTAAAAACGCCGCGCGGGTTATGGTGCCCAGACCGGGCGGCGAGTTGTCCGTGTTGCTGCGACGCTCCGCGGGTGCCGCCCGAACCCCAGTGGTCTTGATACATGGCATCAACGGCGCCGCACGAGACTGGTCACATGTCATGGAACTGCTGTCGGATCGGCCGGTCCTCGCCATAGATTTGAGCGGGCATGGAGGTTCAGCACCGTGGTGCCGCTATGACGCGCAGACCTATGCCGAGGACATCATGACCGTGCTCGATCACTTCGCCTTGGGCGAGGTGCATCTCGTCGGTGCTTCGTTCGGTGGCGGGGCCGTGATCACCGTGGCGGCGCAGCGACGAGTCCAAGTGCGGTCTCTCACGATTGTGGGTGGGGCGCTGAGTCTGGCTGGTATCGCCGACGTCGATCAGATCGCTGCAGAGCTACGCAGGCTGGGGCCCGCCGCCTTCTTCGAAATGGTTGCCGAGGCCAGCTTCGCGCCCGGCACCGATCGTGCAGTCATCGACGAAACTGTGCAGTTGGCTGCGCTACGTGACATCGACACGATCGAAGGAATCATGCGGGATGCGCTCGCCGCTGACGTGTCTGCGGCCGCCGCTTCGGTCCAGGCGCCGACCTTGGTGCTGACGGGCGAGTACGACCAGACCTGTCCCCCGGCACTCGGTGCGGCACTCGCGCGAGCTCTCCGCGGGCATCACGAGATACTCCCCGGTCGAGGCCATATGGCACATGTAGAGGACCCCGGCACGGTTGCCGACCGGATTGATGAGCATCTGGCCATGGCCGAGGCGGACGTTTCCGTGGTTGAGGGCTGAAATCTATGCATCCTGTCGACTTCGGCTACAGTGCGCCGACCACCGTGGCGCAGGCTTGCACCGAACTTTCCGGCGGCTCGCGTTGCACCCGCCTGCTCGCTGGCGGAATGAGCATCATGCCACTGATCGTCCGGCGGCTCGCCCGGCCGGAACGGCTCGTCGACATCACCAGAATCGCTGCGCTGCAACAGCTGACGTCTACCGGTGAGGGCCTGCGGGTGGGAGCTGCCGTCGTCCAGCGCAGACTTGAAGTGAGCGCCGAACTCGCCGGCTACGACCTTCTTCGGCAGGCGTTGCCTCGGATCGGGTCGGTGTCCACGCGCAACCGCGGCACGGTTGTCGGCAGCCTGGCACATGCGGATCCGGGAGCACAGCTCGGCGTGTGCCTGGTCGCGCTCGGCGGTGAACTCACCGCTGTGTCGACCGCTGGCGCGAGGCGCATCCCGGTGACCGACTTCTTCCGCGGACCGTATACGACGGCGCTGCGGGCCGATGAACTCCTTACCGACGTGACCTTTGCACGTCCGCCCTTACATACCATCGGGTACTTTGAATCGGTCTCGCTCCGCGGACGCGGGGATACGCCCCTGATCAGCGTTGCCTTGCTCGGACGCCGCCGCGTAGATGCCGTACCACGGCTTGTGGTCGGCGGCGCGGGGCGGATACCGAGTCCAATTCCCGCGTCCATACTCGATGACCTGAGCGACAGGTCGATCGACAGCGCATCGCACACCCTACGGGAGGTATTGCGTTTCGACGACGACCTACGGGCCAGCGCCAATCATCGCGCACGCCTGACGGTGCGCGTGCTGGCTCGGTTGTTGCGCCGGTACCGCGAGGAGAACCGATGATACACGACACACACCCGATAACTGTTCACATCAACGGTCGTCCAGTATGCGCCGCTGTCGCCGCACGGTACTCACTGTCCGACTTCATCAGGGAACGCGCCAGCCTCACCGGAACACACGTCGGATGCGGTGAAGGCGTCTGCGGCAGCTGCACCGTTCTGGTAAACGGCGCTTCAGCCCGCTCGTGCCTGGTCCTAGCAGTGCAGGTCGACGGTGCTCAAGTAACCACCATCGAAGGACTGTCCACGCCTGGCGAGCTGTCGGCAGTTCAAACGACGCTGCTCGAACATAGCGCCTTTCAGTGCGGCTTCTGTACCTCCGGTGTCGTGGTTTTGATCGAAGAGTTGCTCGCCGAAATCGACGACGGGGCGCGACTGACACCGGAAGACATACAAGATCGGCTTGCCGGAGTTATTTGCCGCTGCACCGGATACGCGCCTATCGTGGCCGCGGCAACCGCCTGTATCGCGGACCGGGTGAAGGGGATGCGATGACCGCCCCAGGCACGACCGAACGTAACCACCGTGCGCGGCTGCTCACCGGCGACGCCCGCTACTTGGCCGACAATGCCTCCACCGGCGATCTCCACCTAGTTGTCGTCCGGTCCCGGCAACCACACGCCAAGATCACCGTCGACGCCGACCCTGCACGGTCGGCACCAGGTGTGCATATGGTACTGACCGGCTCCGATATCCGTCCGGCCACCTCTCCGATGCAGATGATGTGGAACGCGCCGATTCAAGCGAGCGCACCGACCTGGAGTTTGGCCGGCGACCGTGTCCGCTACGTCGGCGAGCCGATCGCTGCCGTCGTGGCCGACGACCCCTACCTCGCCGAGGACGCCGCCGAGTTAGTCGCCGTGCAGTACGACCCACTACCGGTATCGATCCGACCCGACCCGGATGGACCGCGCTTATATGACGACTGGCCGGACAACGTCTTCGGCCGGACTCGGTTCGAGGCCGGCGACCTGGAAGCCGCGCTCGACGCTGCCGCCCTCGTTGTCCGCGGCCGATATGGCCACGATCGGGTTGCCGGGTTACCACTGGAGACGCGAGGGGTCCGGGCCGAATGGACCAGCGACGGGCAAGCGCTCACCCTGACCACCTCGACCCAGTCACCCCACCAGGTCCGCGCTTCGCTTGCCCACACCCTGCAGATCGCGCCCCATGAGGTGCGCGTGGTGTGCGGCGACATCGGCGGCGCATTCGGTACCAAGGCATGTGCGTACGTAGAGGAGACGCTGGTCGCATTCGCCGCTCGGGCGGTGCGGCGCCCGGTTCGCTGGATCGAAAGTCGCGCCGAATCTTTTGTCGCCACAGTCCATGGGCGCGGCGCGACCGTCGACATCGAGCTGGGCCTAGCGAGCGATGGAACAATCAGCGGACTGCGCGCACAGGTGCTATTGGACTGCGGCGCAACGCCTTACATGGTCGGACTCGGTACTGGCATAGTGACCGCGGCCATGGTGTTCGGCCCGTATCGAATTGCCGATGCGCTCTCCGAACTGGTAGGTGTCGTCACCAATAAGACTCCGATCGGCGCCTACCGGGGCTTCGGCATGCCGGAAGCCACGTTCGCGATCGAACGCGCTCTCGACGAAGGAGCGCGGCGCCTTGATCTCGACCCGGTCGAGATCCGCCGCCGCAACATGCTGCAGCCCCACGAGCTACCCCATTGGACACCAGCCATGCTGTGTCTCGACAGTGGCGACTACCGACAGCTGCTCGACAAAGTTTCCGATCGAATCGACTGGCCGCGCACACGTGCAACGGCCGCCGACGCACGCGCAGGCGGGCGACTGATCGGCGTCGGGATAGCCAGCTACGTCGAGGCAACCAACTTCGGGCCGTCGCTGACATCGGCAATGATGGGAATTTCCAATCCTGGTCATGACCGCGCCGTGGTCCGGATCGGCGACTCGGGCCAAGTGACGGTGCTCACCGGACAGATGCCGATGGGGCAGGGCCTCGACCTCGTTCTCATTCAGATCGCTGCCGAAGAAATCGGCGTTCCCGCTGCTCGCGTCTCGCTCGTCTGGGGAGACACCTTGGCCTGCCCGTACACCGGCTATGGCAGTGGCGGAAGCCGCGGAGCGGGAGTCGCGGGCTCGGCAGTGATGACGGCCGCGCGTCAGATGCGAAACCGGCTTCGCGCGCTTGCGACACACCTTCTCGGCGTCGAGGATACCGCCGCCGTGCACGACATCGGCGACGGATTCAGGGACGACTCCGGCAATACCCTCAGTATTACGCAGCTTGCGGCCGCCGCTTACCGAGCCACAGATCTGCCTGCAGGCATGGAGCCCGGACTCGAGACTTCCTACAGCTACGATCCGAACGCATTCGCTTTCTCCTATGGAACGGTCGCAGCTGTGGTCGAGGTTTCCACCGACACGGGTGCAGTCGACGTACAACGCCTCGTCTTCGGACACGACTGCGGCCGGCAACTCAACCCAAAGATCGTTGCCGCGCAGATACGCGGCGGCGTAGCGCAAGGTATCGGGGCCACATTATTCGAGCACCTGCCGTACACGGAAGACGGTCACCCCGCCGTCCAGTCTCTGTGGGACTACTTCCCCCCACTGGCCGCCAATGTTCCCGATATCGAACTGGTGCACACAGAAACGCCGTCACCGTTCTCGCTCAATGGTGCGAAAGGAGTCGGCGAGAGTGGCGTGATCCCGATCGCGGCCGTAATCGCCAATGCCATCCGTGACGCACTCGGACACGACAGCCAGGTCACGGACTCGGTGCCGATCACCGCCGAACGACTGCTCGAAGAGCTGGAACGCGATCGGCGGATCACCGATCCGTCGGCAACCATATAACGAGAGGACCATCCGATGAAATATGCGTCTCAAGAGTGGCTGGATCGACAGTGTGAGTTGCAACAAGCATTTACCTCACGCCCCGGTGCCTCTGCGCGAGTGCAGTATCGGCTTCTAGATGCCCCCGGTGGAAGCGAGATCCGATATTACGCCGATGTCCAGGATGGGCGCGCCGTCGAGCAGAAACTTGGAGACGACCCCCACGCGCAATGTACGATGATCTGCTCCTATGACGATTCCGTCGCGATGCTACGCGGCCAGCTTGCGCCGACCACCGCATTCATGGACAAACGAATAAAGGTGACCGGCGACGTGGCGAAGCTGGCTCCACTGATGCCGCTCACGCAAACCCAGGAATACCGCAAGCACTACGAACAGCTCCTCACCGAAACCGAGTTCTGATATGCAGCAATCGGATCCACCCGGTCGTAGGTCGCGATGACATTCTCGATTCTCGCCTACGACCCGATCGCCGGTCAGCTCGGCGTGGCGTCGCAATCGCACTATCCCGGTGTCGGCGCAGTCGTCACATGGGCCGAGGCCGGCGTCGGCGCGGTCGCCACGCAGGCCTTCGCCGATCCCTCGTACGGCCCACGCGCGCTCGCGCTGATGCGCGCCGGGATGGACGCGGGACAAGTTTTAACCCACCTTCTCGGTGCCGACGCGGGGCGCGAGACACGCCAAGTCGGCATCCTAGATGTCGCCGGGAACGTCGCAACGCATACAGGTCGGCTGTGCGTGCCCGCGCTGAGCGAGGCGCACGCGCCATACGCCCTCGCGATTGGTAACACCCTCGACAGCGATACCATCGCCGCCGCGATGGTCCACGGCTACGAAACTACGGACGGCGATCTGACACATCGCCTGCTCGCCGCATTACAGTCCGGTCAAACAGCCGGCGGCGACATCCGCGGGATGCAGTCCGCAGCGCTGCGTGTGGTTCGCACCGAACCGACACAGGACCCGTGGGACGGCGTGATCCGCGACCTTCGCGTGGACGATCACAGCTATCCGATCGCCGAGTTGGGCCGGCTGGCCGACCTGTACGACGTGTTCGATGCCATCTCCGAAGTGGTCTTCGCCCCGCAAGGTGTCGTACTCGGAGCGCGTGAAGTCCATTCTGCACATAGCTATGTCGCGGCGGCCGAGCGGCTGGTCCGCGCGGATCATCTCCTCGGGGCCAACCCGGAAGCAGCGTTCTGGGCTGCGGTTGTACACGCCCGCGCCGGACGATCCGACCTTGCCCGGCGTCTGCTCGACAGTGCTACACGGCGAAACCGCAGGCTTCCCGAGCTGTTCCGCCGACTGGTCGACACAGGCATTCTCACCGAAGCCGACGTCGACGCGTCGATCAGGCATTAGCCATGTGCTCGGTCTTCCCAGCTAGGACAGCGATGAGATCGGCCGCCCTCAGCAGCCTGTTCGTCCTGATCTCTGCCCAGTGGCTTCGGGATCGTAGCCACGACGACTCCGTGGACCATCGTCGACCGAGTGTCAACCTCGGCTGGGCTGGTCGTGGCCGCGGTATCGCTGCCACGCGAAACAGTACGCAGAACCGCCCCACTCACCTCAGCGACAAGACCGCCGAGGCCACTCGCCAGCGGATTAGCCGGTGACAGGAGGTCCTAACGAATGCGTGATGTTCTCCCTCAACTTCTCTCCTGGTGGCATGCCGGTGAAGTGGTCGGCGTCGGCACCGTAGTCGCGACCTTCGGCTCCGCTCCTCTTCCGCCAGGAGCCACGATGATCGTCGGACCCGACGGAACCTCGGTCGGATCGGTGTCGGGCGGCTGCGTCGAGGGAGCGGTCTACGACCTGGCGTCGGCGGCGGTCAACTCTCGAACCCCGGTCCTCGTGCGGTATGGGATCTCTGAGGAGGACGCACTGGCGGTAGGCCTGACCTGCGGTGGCACCCTCGACGTCTTCGTAGACAGAGTCAGCCGCCAGACCTATCCCGAACTCGATACGATTGCCGCCGACATCGAGGTGGGACGCGCGGTCGCGGTCGCGACCGTGATCGAGCACCCGAACCCCGCGAGACTTGGTCGCCGACTCGTCGTACGCCCCTCCGACGGGACAGCCGACCGCGCGAACACCGGGTCGAAGGGAGCCACGCCCGCCCGAACGGTATCAACGCTCGGGTCCACGCGGCTCGACGGCATGGTTCGGGACGATGTGTTGAGTATTCTCGCCGCCGGTCATAACGCGACACTGAGTTACGGGCCAAACGGTGACCGGAGTGGCGAGGGAATGCGTCTCTTTGTCTGGACCTGCGTTTCCCGGCCGCGACTAATCGTGTTCGGCGCCACAGATTTCGCGACCGCGTTGACCAGAGTCGGAGGATTACTCGGGTACCACGTTACCGTCTGCGATGCTCGACCGGTCTTCGCAACGAAGACCCGGTTTCCCCAGGCAGATGAAGTCGTTGTCGACTGGCCTCACCGCTACCTTCGCCGAGAACGCGACGCAGGCCGGATCGATCCCCGAACAGTGATCACAATCCTCACCCACGACCCCAAGTTCGATGTGCCCGTCCTGACAGAGGCACTACGACTGCCCGAGGTGGCGTACATCGGAGCGATGGGCTCCCGCAAAACAAATACCGACCGCCTGGCTCGACTACGTGAGGCAGGACTAGCCGCCAGCCAGGTTTCGAGGCTTCACAGTCCGCTCGGCTTGGACCTAAGAGGCCGCACCCCCGAGGAGACCGCGATCAGCGTCGCGGCAGAGTTCATCGCGACGCGCTGTGGCGGCACCGGCCGGCCCCTGCGCGACCTCACCGGGCCTATTCACTCCCTCGAGACGAATCGTCTCGAATCACCACGGCTGCACAAGTTTCATGAGAACGTCGAGCCTACGTTGTAACTCCAGCTCGGAATCCTACTCGTCGTCTTCCTCCTGAACTACCGCCGAATCCCTGTACCGGTTATCTTTCGGCGTCGGCAGCGGTCCCGCCCCACCCGCCTACCCGAGTTGCGCTGTGCTGACCCGATCAGCGCGCCCCACCTTTCCTCGGAGAGTTTTTTCGGACAATCGGCACTGTCCTCCGGCCGCGGTCACCGCGGTTCCCATATCGAGCGCGGCCCGTTGGCTTCTTCCAAGATCAGCCACGTCTTGGTCGACCGGACCCCATTCAGAGCATGCAGCCGCTCGAGCACCAAGTTGCGAAGTGCGGTGTTGTCCGGTGCTCGAACCAGAACGAGGACGTCGAAATCACCACCCAGCAATGAAAAATGCTCTACGAACGGCAGAGCACTCAACTGACTGGCAACCCCTTTCCACGAGCCCTGCCGGATTGAGAGCGCAATAAATGCAGACGCGCCGAAGCCTGCTCGCTCGTGGGCGATGCGGGTGGTGAATCCCTCGATCACCCCCACCTTCTGCAGTCGCTCGATTCGTACGTAGGCGTGGGCACGGGAAATGTGCACTTTCTCTGCGAGTGCCCGCACCGAGATTCTGCTGTCGTCAACGAGTTCCTGGATTATCTGCCGGTCAATCGCATCGAGTACATAAGGGTCGTTTGTGTCGGTGGCCATCTGTCCATCTCGGCGTGGTCGCTCACACGGCAGTGAGACATTCTGTCACGTACTCGGACATTGTAGTCCGTTTGCCTTCGTTTTCCGCATAGCGTTGTCGTTTAGCCGCTTGCTTGCGAGGATCGGCAGGACACAATGTATTTGGAGGCAATGTGACGCTCGTGGAGCCTGTCGATGCGCTGCAGTACCGGAAGTTCCTCCCGGCGGATACCGCGGTGCAGTACCTGGATGCGGCGGGTCAGCCGAAACAAAGTGAGGCACGGTATCCGCGCCCGGACGATGACCGGCTCATCGAGATGTATCGGAAAATGGTGCTCGGGAGGCGGTTCGACCAACAGGCGACCGCCCTGACCAAGCAGGGGCGATTGGCCGTGTACCCGTCCTCCCGTGGACAGGAGGCCTGCCAGATCGCGGCAGCGATGAGCCTGCAGCCTTCGGACTGGATGTTCCCCACTTACCGAGACTCCGTCGCCCTGGCCGCCCGCGGGATCGATCCGGTAGAAATCCTCAGCATGTTTGCCGGTGACTGGCACTGCGGCTACGACCCCGCCACTCACCGCACCGCCCCGCAGTGCACCCCTCTGGCAACACAGCTACTGCATGCCGCCGGCCTGGCCTACGGCGAGAACCGCAATGGCAACGACACGATCGCGCTGGCGTTCTGCGGAGACGGCGCCACCAGCGAAGGCGACTTCCATGAAGCTCTGAACTTCGCAGCCGTGTTCAAGGCGCCGGTCGTGTTTCTGATACAGAACAACGGATTCGCGATCAGCGTCCCCCTCGCGCGACAGAGCGTCGCACCCAGTCTCGCGCACAAAGGTGTCGGCTACGGCATCGGCTCCGAGCAGGTCGACGGCAACGACCCTGTCGCGATGCTCGCGGTGATGGACGAGGCAGCACGGTTCGTCCGCGCGGGCAACGGGCCCGTTATCATCGAGGCCCACACCTATCGGATCGACGCGCACACCAATGCCGACGACGCCACCCGGTACCGGGACTCCTCCGAAGTCGAGCAGTGGCTACAGCGCGACCCCCTTGCACGTTTGGAGACCTACCTGCGCGGCAAGGACCTGATGGACGACGCGTTCGCCGCCGCACTCGCTGCCGAGGCCGAAACAGCTGCCGCGGAGCTACGGTCAGGAATGAACATCGACCGTCCCGCCGATCCACTCGACCTGTTCCGGTATGTCTTTGCCGAGCCCACCCCACAGCTGCACGAGCAGCAGGCGCAGGTGCAGGCCGAACTCGCTGCAGAGTCCGAGGAGAACTGACATCGTGCCCACACTCACCATGGCGCAGGCACTCAACGCCGCGCTACGCGACGCCCTGACCGCGGACAAGAACGTCGTAGTCTTCGGCGAAGATGTCGGCACACTCGGCGGCGTGTTCCGGGTAACCGACACGCTCGCTCGTGATTTCGGCGACGACCGCTGCTTCGACACCCCGCTGGCCGAGTCCGGCATCATCGGCTTCGCGATCGGCATGGCGATGGCCGGATTCAAGCCCGTGGTCGAGATGCAGTTCGACGCGTTCGCCTACCCGGCGTTCGAGCAGATCGTCTCGCATGTGGCGAAGATCCGGAACCGGACCAAGGGCGCGCTGTCAGTCCCCATGGTCATCCGCATTCCCTTTGCCGGCGGTATCGGCGGCGTCGAGCACCACTGCGATTCCAGCGAGGGCTATTACGCCCACACTCCCGGTCTCAAGGTGGTCGCGCCCTCCACTGTCGAGGACGCCTACACCCTCCTGCGACGGGCGATCAACGACCCCGACCCGGTGATCTTCCTCGAGCCCAAGCGCCTGTACTTCACCCGTGCGGATGTCGATCTCTCCATCGGGTCCCCGATAGGGCAGGCTGCCGTGCGCAGGACCGGCAGCGACGCAACCCTGATCGCCTACGGGCCGTCGGTCGCGGTCGCACTCGAAGCCGCCGAGGCCGAAGGAGATGGCCACGCTCTCGAGGTGATCGACCTGCGCTCGATCGTGCCATTCGATGACCAGACAGTGATGAAGTCGGTTCGTAAGACCGGACGTTGCATCGTAATTCAAGAAGCGCAGGGCTTCGCCGGGGTGGGTGCCGAGATCGCCGCCCGCGTCCAGGAACGATGCTTCCACCACCTGCAAGCTCCGGTCCTACGGGTCAGCGGATTCGACATCCCCTACCCCGCCCCGAAACTCGAGAGGCTGAACCTGCCGGGCGTCGACCGAGTCCTCGACACCGTCGACCGGCTGCAATGGAACGACACCGTCGATACACGCTGGGCGGTGACCGCATGAGTCACCAGGTGTTCGTGCTTCCCGACCTGGGTGAGGGCCTGACCGAAGCCGACATCGCCGAATGGAAAGTCAAGATCGGCGACACAGTCACCATCGACCAGGTGGTCGTCGAGGTCGAGACGGCCAAGGCGATTGTCGACGTGCCGATCCCATTCGAGGGCACCGTCATCGCCCTGCACGGCGACGAAGGCGCCACACTGAAGGTCGGCACACCTCTGATCACCATCAGCTCTGTGGGCGACGCCGCCACAACAGACGCTGTCCAGCCTGGACACAAGCAGTACCGAACCGAGGAGCGCGCCGGATCCGGCAATGTTCTCATCGGCTACGGCACCCGCGAAGCCACCCGCAGGCCCCGCCGACGCGTGCGACCGACCGCGACCATCGCAGTGGGAGCGGAAATCAAGCCCACAGCCTTGCCCCCCACCACCTCTGCGGTCCGCGTGATCTCGCCCGTCGTGCGAAAGCTTGCCCGCGAGAACAATGTCGATCTTGCGCAAGTCGCGCCCACCGGTCCAGGCGGCATCATTCGTCGCGCCGACGTCGAACTGGTTCTTGCAGGCGCCGACTCTTCGAATAGCTCAGTAACGCGCACAAGCCGGGATTCCCAGAGGATTCCACTCAAAGGCCTCCGCAAGGCCGTCGCGGAAAAGTCCTCGACCAGCCGCCGAGAGATCCCTGATGCCACCACTTGGGTGGACGTCGACGCCACCAACCTCGTGCAAGCCCGTCACACGATCAACGCATCACTACCTGAGAACGAGCGAGTCAGTCTATTGGCCCTCCTGGCGCGGTTGACCGTCGCCGCGCTGCAGCAATTTCCGGAGCTGAACTCGACTGTCGACACCGATCGTGAAGAAATCATCCAGTTCGCACACGTACACCTCGGCATCGCTGCCCAAACTCCGCGTGGCCTGGTCGTTCCGGTAATCGAGCACGCCAACTCGCTCACGACCGCGCAGCTCACGCGGCAGCTGCAGCAGGCCACGTCGCTCGCTCGCGACGGCAAACTGCCGCTGGCACGGCTGACCGGCGGCACATTCACCCTGAACAACTACGGGGTCTTCGGAGTCGACGGAAGCACCCCGATCATCAACCACCCAGAAGCCGCGATTCTGGGCGTCGGCCGCATCATCGATAAGCCCTGGGTGCTCGACGGTGAGCTGACCATCCGCAAGATCACCCAGATCTCGCTCAGCTTCGATCACCGAGTCTGCGACGGCGGCACCGCCGGCGGATTCCTCCGGCTCTTCGGTGACTATCTCGAGAACCCCATTGTCGCCTTGGGAAGGCTGTAGATGACCGGCACACACAGCGACGTGCTCATCCTCGGCGGCGGCTCCGGCGGCTATTCCTGCGCGTTCCGCGCCGCCCAGCTCGGGCTGTCCGTCACATTGATTGAGGCCGACAAGGTCGGAGGCACCTGTCTGCACCGCGGCTGTATCCCTACCAAAGCACTGCTCCACGCCGCCGAGATTGCCGACAACATACGAAACAGCATGTCGTTCGGGATCAGGGCGACGTTCGACGGAGTCGACATCACGGCGGTCCACGAATACAAGAACAGCACCATCGACCGCTTGTACAAGGGATTGCAGGGGTTGGTGGCCCACCACAAGATAACCACCGTAAAAGGCCGCGGCACCTTCATCGGTGACCGGACGATCGCTGTCGATGGCATCCGCTACACCGGTACCTCGATCGTCCTGGCCACCGGGTCCCACGCTCGCACCATTCCGGGCATCGCGATCGGTGAGCGGATCGTCACCAGCGATCACGCGCTCGATCTCGACTTCGTACCCGAGTCGGCGATCGTGCTCGGCGGTGGCGTCATCGGCGTCGAGTTCGCCAGCCTGTGGAACTCGTTCGGCGCCGACGTCACCATCGTGGAAGCACTCCCCCGTCTCGTCCCTGCCGAGGACCCGTGGTGCTCGAAACAACTCGCCCGGGTCCTCCGCAAGAGCGGGATATCGATCCGTGTCGGAACCAAGATCGCGGCAGCGAAGGAGTCCGCCGACGGTGTCATCGTCGAGCTCGAAGGCGGCGAGACACTCGAAGCGGTTGTATTGCTGATCGCCGTCGGTCGTGAACCTCGCACGGTCGGTAATGGTCTCGCCGAACACGGCATAACCCTCGACCGTGGGTTCGTTGTCGCCGACGAGCGCCTACATACCGGTGTCGACGGGGTATATGCGGCCGGTGACATCGTTGCCGGGCTTCAACTCGCGCACCGGGGGTTCCAACACGGCATCTTCGTGGCCGAAGAGATCGCGGGGCTCGCGCCTGTGCCTGTGGCCGAGCATCTGATTCCAAGGGTGACGTACTCGCATCCCGAGGTCGCATCCGTCGGGCTCACCGAGAACGCGGCGCGTGAGAAGTACGGCGACGTTACCGCCGTGGTCTACGACCTCGCCGGTAACGGTAAAAGCCAGATCCTGAAAACCACAGGTGGTATCAAAGTCGTCCGGGCCGGGGGTGTGGGCACGCCGGGACCGGTAGTAGGGGTGCACATGGTCGGCGATCGTGTCGGTGACATGATCGGCGAGGCTCAGCTCGCGGTCGGGTGGGAGGCACTTCCCACCGACGTCGCGTTGTACATTCATGCCCACCCCACACAGAACGAGGCACTCGGGGAAGCCATGCTTGCCCTCTCAGGGACCCCACTTCACGCGCATGGCTAATTGATAGGAGGTAGTTCAGCTGCAAACCTGCCAGCTCCATGCGAGGACAGCTCACACCCCTGGCCTCGCTCATGGACATCTCTTCTGTCGCTGTTGCTTTACTGTGGTCGTCGGTCAGACAGCCGGATGTGGGCGTGTCATCTGCGGCCCCGATGTCGCAGACGCTCCCGATTTGGTGGGCCGGGCGCGTTGTCCGCGATATGGCCTTGTTCTGCGCGCACCTGAATGACCACAGGTTGCGGGTCGTGGCCGGCCTCCACCGGGCAGATCGGCAACTTGGGCACTGTTGCCGCGTAGTTGAGTATCACCGTCGACCACGGCGCCTCTATCACCACGCTCGGTCTCGCCGCTCCTCGATTACCTGCGCTGCACAAGCTGCGGGAAGCATCACGGCAACTGAGAAAACGGCAGCTTGCATGCATTGATGTCCAAATGGCCTCATGGGCACCGGCGGATGCCGAATCAGTAACGGTTCCGCAGGCAGCATCCCCCTTCGATTCCCGACACAACCCAACATCTGCGTGGCGACAACTACGAAAGGCTGATTCATGAGTCTGCACGACACCCTGCGCTGGCAGGGGGAACTGACAGCGACCCGACACGACCCCCAAACCGGGGCATCGTTCGTCATCCGCATCTCCTCCACAAGCCTCGGACCAGCAGCCGGCGGCACGCGGGCGGCTCAGTATGCCTCCTTCGCAGACGCCCTCGCTGATGCCGGCAAACTCGCCGACGCGATGACCTTGAAGATGGCTGTGAGCAATCTGCCCATGGGGGGTGGCAAATCGGTCATTGCCTTGCCCGCCCCGCGCAAGGACATCGATCAGGCCACCTGGAACCGGATCCTAACACTGCACGCGGAGAACATCGACAAGCTCAAGGGCAACTACTGGACTGGACCCGACGTCAATACGAACTCCGCCGACATGGACACTCTCAGCGAAACAACGAAGTTCGTCTTCGGACGCTCCCCTGAGCGCGGGGGCGCCGGGTCGAGCGCGTTCAACACGTCGCTCGGGGTGTTGGCGGCGATGAAGGCAACGGCTGCTTACCGTGGCCTGGGGACCCTTGACGGGCTCCGTGTGCTGATTCAGGGACTGGGGGCAGTCGGCAGTGGAGTGGCCAGGCTTGCGGCGGACGCCGGAGCACGCCTCCTGGTCTCCGACACCGATCCGGCTCGAATGGCATGGGCGCAGCAACGCGGATATACCGTCGTCGGCGTCGACGAGATTCTGCGGACACCATGCGACATCTTTGCGCCTTGCGCCATGGGAGCGGTCATCGGCACCGATGTCGCCGCGGAGCTGCCAGCTTCCGCCGTCGTCGGTGCAGCCAACAATATCCTCGCCGACGACCACGCCGGGGCCATACTCCGTGAGCGCGGCATCCTCTACGCCCCAGACTTCGTCGCCAATGCCGGTGGGGCATTCCATCTTGTCGGCCGGGAGGTGCTCGGGTGGGACCGCGAGACCGTCGAAGAACACACCCGCGGGATCGGCGACATCTTGACCGAGGTGTACACGTTGGCGGAAAGCAGCAGGATCACAACTGATCTTGCTGCACGCGCCGTGGCTCGCACCCGCCTTGAGACAAGCCGCGCCGAGACTGCCGCTTGAAGCTGGCGCCGCCACCACCCGGCAAGTAGCCATCGCGGTACGAAAGTGTCCACCTGGCTCGGCACTTGACGCTCTCTATCGGCGCACCCCGTCGGGAACCACAGGTACCAGTCGATCGGCGCCGGGTCTGTCAGGAACCTTTGGGGATGGAGGTGATGATCCCGAACAGGTGCTGAAGCAGCCTGCCGCCGCTTCTGCGAGGAGGATCACCGTGAACGACAACACAACTCGGTCTGCTAGTGATGGGTTGGATGTTCGGATCGCGCATGAACTGGTAGAGCAGGCCCGCTGCGAGGAGCTGTCGTTGACCGGGCCGCTGGTCTGTTGACGGCTGTGCCCCGCCGCGTCATAGAAGGCCGCTCTGGAAGCGGAGATGCCGAGCATCTCGGATACGCCAAGGGCGATCGTGTAGTGACGGCCGAGATGGAGGCTGACAATCACCGCAATGGCACCAGCCGCACGATCGTCCATACGATATCGGGCCGGTCACCGTGGAGGCGCCCCGGGACCGGGCCGAAGAGTTTGGGCCACAGATGGTGCCCGAGCATGCGCGGCGGGTCACCGGGTTCGACGAGGCGGCGGTCAGCCTGTATGTCAAAGGGTTGACGACTGGGGAAATTCGCACTCATCTAGCCGAGATCTACGGCGCCGACGTCTCACGGGAAACGATCTCGAAGATCACCGACGCCGTGGCCGCCGAGTTGGCCGAATGGCACGCTCGATCGCGCCGACGCCGATTTCAGAATTGCATTGGCGCGCTTGAGTTCTGCGTTCTCACGCCACAACCGCTTCGGCTCCGCGGACTCAGCAGAAGTGACGCCCCGGAAGTCACCGACGTCGATCTCGGCCTGCCACACCCGCGTCCGGACCGTTTCCGGATGCGTGGCTCCCAGCAGTTCCGCGACCGCCCGCATCGCAGACCACTCCGACGAATGCCGGCCATGGACCTCCACGACCATCCGCACCGCCCGCTCACGCCACTCGGCCGGATACTTCTTCCTCGACGACACGGCCAAGATATGCAGTCTCTCTACCTGCCAAGGCGATCCAAACGCACCTCGTAATGCCGGTGCTGGACGACGGCGTCACCGATTGAAGCCACTGGCCGACGTCAGGTCTGCTGTGCGCCTGCTATCAGCGGGGCCAGAGAGTGCGTAAACCGAGTCCGACCCTTGAGGCCCTGCTCGGAACATCAACACAGCCGGGAAGAGCGGACGAGTGCCGAAAATTCTCTGTGGTGAAGCCAGTTCTCAGAGCGAGAAGTCGAGAATCAGCCGCTCCCTCAGACCACCTGCCGCCAGCAACCGATGCGCTTCTGCAGCCTGCTCCGGTGCCATCGCCCGGGTCCGGAGTGGACTCAGTACACCCTTGTCAACCTGTTGCCGAAGACGATCCAGCGCGTCACCATCCGTCAGGCGCAGATCCACCCGAGCCCGCAGCACCGAGATCCCCCGCCCCGGTTCCGGCCCTTCCCACGGACGCACTACCGCCAGTCTGCCACCGGTTCGGATCGCCGGCACCACTGCCTCACCCAGCACCGCCGCATCCACCAGCGCGTCGACGCCGTTCGGTTCGACCTCGCGGATCCTCTCGGCGACCTCGGGCCCCCGGCGAACGACCTCGTCCGCGCCGAAGGAGCGCACCAGCACCTCGTCGTTATCGGCGGCGTCGGCAATTACCCGTAATCTCTCGGCCTTCGCGAGCTGGATGACATATGCACCAACGGCACCGGCAGCACCGATCACCGCGATCGTCGCCCCCGGTTGCAGATCGAGCCGATCGACGATGTCGCGCGCCGTCAAGCCGTTCATCGGCAACGTTGCGGCATCAGTGAAATGCAGGCCGCTCGGTATCGCTGCGGCGGCTTCGGCAGCGACAACCACCCAATCCGCATAGGACCCCCCACCAACCGCCATCGTGCCCTGGGCAGTCGCAACCATCACCCGCACACCGGCACGCCATGACGCGCCGGGGCCTACCTCGTCGATCACCCCAGCGGCATCCATACCAAGTACGTATGGCGGATCCCACTCGGGTCGGCCACGCCGACCCGCACGGATCACGGTGTCTGCGGGGTTCACTCCCGCCGCATGGACTCGGATTCGAATCTGCCCCGGTCCCGGATGTGGTTCGGACAGATCGAGAACCTGCAGTTGCTCCGGACCGCCGAACTCGTAAATACCAACAGCTCTCATGATCTAGGCAACGTTCCGCAGGTGCCGATTAGTCCCCACCCGGACAACCCGCCGGATTCGGTTGTAAAGCAATCACGCATGAACCGCCTTTTCTGCTGTCGCCTGCCAAGGTGATGGGTTCTGGCACAGATAGTGTGATCATTACGAGGGTCGCCGAATTTCGGCAGTCGAGCAGGACAGTTGTGGCTGAGTAGTGCTCGCTTCCGGAGCATGTCCAGGTTTGATCATACAAAGCACTGCTGTTTGAGGGCCTTGACCTTGTTCACGGTGCCCACAGTTGGACCATTGCTTCCAGGGCAGGGTGAGCCCGGCAGTGACTGCGGCGAGATCGTGCTCGAGGCCGGCCGCGAACGAATGCAGCGCGGAAAGGTCGTCGGCGCTGACTGGTCCATCCATTCGGATAGCGGGTCACCGCGCCGGTCACGCATCATGACCGCGAACGCGCCGATGTGGCGGCGGGTGGTCGCGAGTTCCGGACAGCGGGCCAGGATCTGGTTCAGTTGTTCGTTGTCGTCGCCTGTAAGGGTTTCAGGGTCGCGCATGATCCAGGGAGGTGGCAGCGGCAATCACCTCGTCCGGTGAGGCGGCAATCACAAAGCGCCGCACTTCTTTCCGATCGAGGCTGAGTTCCTTGGTCACGGAATCGTTCTTCACGACGTCCAAGACGGAACTCGTGCACATTCGCTCCCGGCCGATGCTGGCCCAGTTTCGGAAAGAGACGTTCGACTGAATCGAGAACTACTACAACACTCAGCGAAGGCACTCTACGCTGAATTATTTGTCACCAGAAGATTATTCGTCAGGGTACAGAGAAATCAGTCAGATTGCGGCTTGGTCCGGTGTCCACGAAACCAGGAACACTTTAGCGGAACTTCCTCCGGATAGGGGTTGCACGATCTACTCGTCGGCGATGATGGTGCGTGTAGTAGCTATACGAACCGTCGAATACCGATTCGTATAGCGGCGTAGCGTTCGGACGAAAGCCTCCTCAATGACTCTGCCCGGCAGCGAACCACTCCGCCGCCGACGGCGCTCCGTTTGTCACGAGGGTGCCCGTTCGCTTGGCTCTACCGATCCTACTTCGGGCGCCTGTCTACAAGCCGTCGCGCTTTACCAACTGACCGCTCGATTGAGTCGGGGGGCAGGACATCAACGACGACACTGACCCCGATTCGCTGCTTGATCAGCTGTTTGAACACTACAGCTGCGGCCGTGCGGTCCTCCGAAGAAGCCTCGGCGCGGCTTTCCACGCGAACGGTCAGGCGGTCCAGGCGTTCGGGGCGGTCGAGGACACACTGGAATTGGGGCGACAGTGCGGGGACCGTCAGGATGAGCTCCTCGATTTGTGAAGGAAACAAATTCACGCCCCGCAGGATGATCATGTCGTCACTGCGGCCGGTGATCTTCTGCATCCGCCGCATGGAGCGGGCGGTGCCAGGCAGCAGCCGGGTCAGGTCCCGGGTTCGATACCGCACTACCGGGAACGCTTCCTTAGTCAGCGAGGTGAAAACCAGCTCGCCCTCGGTACCGTCGGACAGCACCTCGCCGGTCTCTGGAGCGATCACCTCCGGGTAGAAGTGGTCCTCCCAGATGTGCAGGCCGTCTTTGGTCTCCACGCACTCCATCGCCACGCCGGGCCCCATGATCTCGGATAGTCCATAGATGTCGACGGCCTGAATGCCCAGCTTCTGCTCGAGCTCGGTCCGCATGGACTCGGTCCACGGCTCGGCGCCGAAGATGCCGGTGCGCAGGGAGGTGGCGGCCGGGTCGATGCCGTGCTCGATCATGGCGTCGATCATCGTGAGCATGTAGGAGGGGGTAACCATGATGGCGTCGGGCCGGAAGTCCTGAATTACACGGATTTGCCGCTCGGTCATGCCGCCGGACATGGGCACCACCGTGCACCCCAGGCGCTCGGCGCCGTAGTGCGCGCCCAGCCCGCCGGTGAAAAGCCCATAGCCATAGGCGACGTGCACCATGTCGCCGCGGTTCACCCCGGCGGCGCGCAGGCTGCGGGCGATCAGGTCGGCCCAGTTGTCCAGGTCCCGGCGGGTGTAGCCGACCACAGTGGGCCTGCCGGTGGTGCCGGACGAGGCGTGGATGCGGTTCACCTGGTCGCGCGGCACCGCGAACATGCCGAACGGGTAGCTGGCCCGCAGTTCGGCCTTGGTGGTGAACGGGAAACGCGCCAAGTCGGACAGTTCCCGCAGGTCCGACGGGCGCACGCCCGCGGCATCGAAGGCCGCGCGGTAGTGCGGAACATTGGTGTAGGCGTGGTTCAGCGACCAGCGCAGCCGCTCGAGCTGCAGAGCCGCGAGGCGGTCGCGGTCGGCGAACTCGATGTCAGTGTCGGAGAGGTTCTCGGGTGCGGGAGCGGCGGTGCTCATGGCGGAGTCCTTCATGAACGCGGTCAGCAGTCGAAGTCGACCGTGAGGGTGTCAGTGGTCGGATAGGTCTGGCAGGTGAGTACGAAGCCGGAGGCGACCTCGTCGTCGTCCAGTGCATAGTTGCGGCGCATGTTGGCCTCGCCTTCGCAGATCAGCGCACGGCAGGTGCCACAGACACCGCCCTTGCAGGCGAAGGGCAGGTCGGATCGGATCTGCTCGGCCGCGTCCAGGATGGTGCGGTCGCGCGGTAGGTCGGCGGTGGTGGAACGCCCGTCCGAGGTGATGGTGACACGGCTGGTGGGACCGGTCTGCGCGGCCTGCGGGTGCCGGTCCGGTGCTGGCGGCGCCTCGCCTACGTAGAACAGCTCGCGGTGGATTCGTGCCCGGTCGAGACCGAGCTCGGCGAGCACCGTCGTCGCGTCGGTGACCATTCCCAGCGGACCGCACAACCAGGCGTGATCCACGGCGTCGAAGGGAACCAGATCCGTCAGGATGGCACGGATCCGGTCGGCGTCCAGGCGTCCGGAGAACAGCTCCACGTCGCGCGGCTCTCGTGATAGGACGTGGATCACCGACAGTCGGGGACCGTAGCGATCCTTGAGGTCGGCGATCTCATCGGTGAACATCACCGACTGGGTGCGCCGATTGCCGTAAAGCAGGGTGACGCGCGCACCGGGGTCGGTCAGCACCGAGGCCGCGATTGACATCAGCGGTGTGATGCCCGAGCCGGCCCCGATCAGCAGGTGACGAACGCCGCCGACCGGGTCAGCGGTGAAGGTGCCAGCCGGTTCCTGCACTTCCACACGGTCGCCCTGCGAAACTTCGCGTACGAGCCAGCGGGAGAACAACCCGGCCGAGACCTCCCGTACCCCGACACGCGGAGCGTGCCCGACGGGGGCGCAGATCGAGTACGAGCGCCGATGCTCGACGCCGTCGACCTCGCGCCGCAGGGTCAAGAATTGTCCGGGTCGGAAGCGGAACCGCTCGCGCAGCTCATCGGGCACCGCGAAAGTGACGGCCACGGCGTCGTCGCACAGCCGTTCCACCGCCGAGACGGTCAACATGTGGAACGCCGTCGCCCGCTGCTGGGGCGCGGGTCGCTCCGTTGCGGTCGTCATCTCAGATCTCCTTGACGTGGTCAAACGGCTCTTGGCACGTCCGGCACCGGTAGAGCGCCTTACACGCGGTGGCTCCGAACTCGGAGATGCGCTCGGTGTCCGGCGAGTCACAGCGTGGGCAGCGCACCCGCCGTCGGGCGGGGATCAGGGTCAGCGCGACCGGACCCCGGCGCGGCGCCGGGCCCGGTGTCGAGTAGCCGTGCTCGCGTAGCTTGCGGCGGCCGTCCTCGGTGATCCAGTCGCTGCTCCAAGCAGGGGCGAGCACTGTGTCGACCCGCACTTGCGGGTAGCCGCTGCCGCGCAGCGTGCGAGCTATATCGGCGCGGATCTCGGCCATGGCCGGGCATCCGGAGTACGTCGGCGTGATCGTCACGACAATGGTCCCGTCCACGTCGGAGCGCACATCGCGCAGCACACCCAGGTCGGCCAGGGTCAGTATCGGCATCTCCGGGTCCGGCACGGCCGCGGCGAGTTCGCACGCGGTGTCGAGGGTGTCGGCGGCCACGCTCACCACCGCCCTTCAGGATGGGCACGGGCCACGCTCTGCATTTCGGCGAGCAGGGCGGCGAGGTCGCCAGTGTGCTCGCCGATGCGCCCGATCGGCGCGGACGCTGTGGCGGCCGGCAGCGTCAGGTCGGCGGCACCGAGGATGGTGGCGACGCTTCGGTCGAAGTCCGCAGATAGCTCGGCCGGATCGGCAGCGATACCGGCGCCAGTGAGTTCCCGCTCCTCGTCGGTGGTGGCGAACAGTTCCGCGATGTACGGGGCCAGCGCCCACAGCCCGTTCTCGATGCGGCGCCGCGACTCCTCGGTGCCGTTGCCCAGCACCACCACCCAGCGCCCGGCGTAGTCGCGATGATAGGTGAGCTCCTTGAGGCCCTTTTCCGCGACCGCCGACAGTACCGGGTCACCGGATTCGCGGAGCCGGTCGAACAGCAGGGTCCGCCAGGTGATGAACAACAGCATCCGGGTGACAGTGTGGGCGAAGTCCCCGTTGGCGACTTCACACATCCTCACGTTACGGAAGTCCGGCGCGTCACGGAAGAACGCCAACGCATCCTCAGCAGGGACGGGTGAGGTCTGCGAGATCACCGGCACTACAGCGGAATCCGCGGCCGCCGCGCGGGCGAACAGTAGCCGAGCCTGTCCGAGCAGGTCCAGGCCGATGTTGGCGAGGGCGACTTCCTCTTCGAGTTCGGGCGCGTGGGTGCACCACTGGGTGAGCCGCTGGGCGCTGACCAAGGCGTCGTCGGCGAGCATCAGGCAGTAACGCGCCAGGGCGGTGCGGTTCACACCCTCGGGCACCGAGGCGTCGACACCGGCCAGTGGGTCGTCGAAATCGCCGCCGAAGGCCCACCGACCGTGGTCGTCGCCCTCCAGCAGGCCGGAGTAGGCGTTGTCGTGATCGATCATGGCTGCCTCACATATGCGGGACGTTGTCGGGGATCTCGTAGAAGGTCGGATGGCGATAGACCTTGTCCCGGTTCGGGGCGAAGAACGGGTCCTTCTCGCTCGGGCTGGAGGCCGCAATTGCCTCTGAGCGCACCACCCACAGGCTCACGCCCTCGTTGCGCCGGGTGTAGACATCACGGGCGTGCCGCAGCGCCATTTCGTCGTCGGCGGCGTGCAGGGACCCCACATGCACGTGGTTGAGGCCGCGCTTGCCGCGCACGAACACCTCATACAGCGGCCACTCCCCGCGAATCCCGTTGCTGCCGAACATCATCGGGCTCGTTTCGATTCGTGCTGAGCGAACGCGGCCGCGGCCTCACGCACCCAGGCTCCGGCGTCATCGGCCGCCCGGCGCACCGCGATGCGCTCGGCATTGCACGGGCCGTCACCGGAGATGACTTTGGTGAACTCGTCCCAGTCCGGGGTGCCGAAGTCGTGGTGTCCGCGGCTTTCGTTCCACCGCAGCTCGGGGTCGGGCAGGCTAACGCCCAGCGCCTCGGCCTGCGGCACGCTCATGTCCACGAAACGCTGGCGCAGTTCATCATTGGTGTGCCGCTTGATCCGCCACCGCATGGACTGCGCGGTGTTGGGCGAGGCGTCGTCGGGCGGGCCGAACATCATCAGCGCAGGCCACCACCAGCGGTTGACCGCGTCCTGCACCATCTCCCGCTGCTGGGCGGTGCCGCGCATCATGGTCATCAGCAGCTCGAAGCCTTGGCGCTGGTGGAAGGACTCCTCCTTGCAGATACGCACCATGGCCCTCGCGTACGGCCCGAAGGAGCTGCGGCACAATGGGACCTGATTGCAGATCGCGGCGCCGTCGACCAGCCAGCCGATCACACCGACATCGGCGAAGGCAAGGCTCGGGTAGTTGAAGATGGACGAGTACTTCTGCGCGCCTACGATCAGCTTGGCGGTCAGATCACCGCGGTCGGTGCCCAGCGTCTCAGCCGCTGAGTACAGGTAGAGCCCGTGGCCGGCTTCGTCCTGGACCTTGGCCATGAGGATAGCTTTGCGGCGCAGCGAAGGAGCCGAGGTAAGCCAGGCACCCTCCGGCTGCATACCGATGATCTCCGAGTGGGCGTGCTGGGCGATCTGCCGGATCAGGGTGCGGCGGTAGCCCTCGGGCATCCAGTCCCGCGGTTCGACGCGCTGGTCGGCGGCGATGGTGTGGTCGAACTCTGATTGCAGTTTTTCGGTGGACGTCATCGAGGTGTCTCCTCACCGACCCGTGAACACGGGAGTTGTCTTGTTGAGGAACGCCACGACCGCGTTGCGGTGGTCGCTCGTCGCGCCGAGTTCCCGCTGGACGGCGCGCTCGCGCTCCAGCGCGCCGGACAGATCAGGAGGGCCGTTGCGGACGAGATACTTCACCGCGCGGTACGCGGCGGTCGGTCCCGAGGCGAGGCGAACGGCAAGTGCACGCGCGGTATCGTCGAGTTCGGCTGCGGGCACCCGCTCATACACCAGGCCCCACTTCTCGGCCTGCTCGGCGGTGATCTTGTCACCCAGCATCAGCAGCCCGGTAGCATGGCTGACGCCAAGGCTGCGTACCAAAGCGTGGCTCAGCCCTGAGTCGCTCGCAAGACCAATACCGGTGAACGCGGCGGCGAAGGAAGCGTTGTCGGCGGCGACCCGGATATCGGCGGCCAGCGCCATCCCGAAACCCGCGCCGACGCAGGCGCCGTTCACTGCGGCCACCACTGGGATCTCGAGTCCGGCCAACGCGCCGATCAGGGGGTTGTAGTGCTCGGCTATGGTGCACATCGCACGCTCGGGGCTGTCCCGCAGCACCTTCGCGTGTTCGGCGAGATCCTGGCCCACGCAGAAGTGTTTGCCCTCCGCCCGCAGTAGCAAGGCTCGAGCATCCGGGTTCTCGGCCACCCCACGCACTGCGGCCAGCAGTGCTTCCTTCAATGCGGTGTCCAGTGCGTTCGCTGCGTCTGGCCGGGCCAGCGTGAGGGTGACCAGCCCCGCTACGGACTCGACGAGGACGGGTTCGGTTGTGGTGGCACTCATCGTGTCTCCTTGGTGTCCCAGGTGTGGAAACCTCGACCGGTCTTGCGGCCGAGTTCGCCGCGCGCGACCTTCTCGCGCAACAGCTGCGGCGGCTCGAAGCGCGATCCGAGATCGGTGGCAAGGTGTTCGGCGATCGCCAGTCGCACATCCAGTCCGACGAGGTCGGTGGAACGCAGTGGCCCCATGGCGTGCCGGTAGCCCAGTTCCATGGCGCGGTCGATGGCCTCGGCGTCGGCCACGCCGTCCTCGAGCATTCGAATCGCCTCGAGTCCGAGAGCGACACCGAGCCGACTGGTGGCGAAGCCTGGGAAATCGTTGACGACGATCCCTTCCTTGCCGAGCCCAGCGACCCAGTTGCGCACCGCGGTGACGGTCGCCTCGCCGGTGACGGCCGAGCGCACGATCTCGACCAACCTGGAGACGGGCACTGGATTGAAGAAGTGCATGCCAAGGAACCGAGCCGGATCGGCAAGGGCAGCGCCCAGTTCACCGATCGGCAGCGAGCTGGTGTTGGATGCGATTACCGTGTCCTGGCCAACCGTCTGCTCCACACTGGCCAGCACATCGAGCTTTAGCGCGATATCTTCCGGCACGGCCTCGACCAGGAGGGTGGCATCGGCCGGCAGGTCGGCGATGTCGCCGACCATGCGCACCCGATCCAGCACTTCCTCGGCCATGGTGCCCGGGAGCTTGCCCTTAGCGGCCGCGGCGTCGAGCCCATTCGCGATGCGGGCGTGGGCGGCTGCACGATCACCGGCTTCCGCGACCGTAACGATGCTGCCCAGAGTGGCGAACACCTGCGCGATACCCGCGCCCATACAGCCGCCGCCGACGACGGCGACGATGGCTGGTGCATGCTGTGTCATCGGTTCCTCTTTTCCAGGAATTCGGCCATCCGGTTGTGTTTGTCGGGCGTCTCGAACAGAACGGCCTGGGCGAGGTCGTCGGCGAACGGCCGCGGAGCGGTGGCGTCAATCACGAGTTTGGTGAGCCGCAGCGCCAGTTCGGAGTTACCGGCGAGGCGGTCGATCAACGCGTGGCCGGCCTGCAGGTGGGCGCCGTCGTCGACGATCTCCAGTACTAGTCCGCTGCGCAGCGCTGTCTCGGCGTCCAGGCGAGCGCCAGCCAGCAGCACCTGCTTGGCGAGGGAGTTCCCGACCAAAGCGGGCAACCGGTAGGCGGCGCCGGCCGCGGCCATGATGCCCAGTCTCGGTTCTGGATTCGCGAACACTGTGGTGGGGGTAGCGATGCGGATGTCGCATGCGTAGGCGAGTTCCGCACCGCCGCCGAGGGCATAGCCGTTGACCACCGCGACAGTAGGCAGCGGCAGCCGGGCGATTCGATCGAACAAGTTGCGATTGATCCCCGCGAGCGCCGCGTCCCGGCCCCGATCGCGCAACTCGTTTATGTCGGCACCACCGGCGAAGTGATCACCGCGGCCGGTCAGCAGCAACAGTTTGGGCTCTCGCTCGAGCCTGCCGCACATCCGATGCAGTTCGGCGACCATGGCCCCATTGATGGCGTTGCGCTGCGCGGGCCGGTCCAGGGTGACCGTGATCCGATCGTCGGACTCGGTGACCTCGATGGTGCGGAAGTGCTCTGTCACGGTCACGGTGTCTCCACCGGCAACGAGACGCCCTGCCCCACACCGACGCATAGAGTCGCCGATCCACGGCTGTGATTGCCCTGCGCGGTCCTGGCCCCGTGGACGAGATACACGTTCTGCACGTCTCAACTCCTGCTGTCGATGTCACGATTATTACCGAACATTCGGTTGGTAATCAACATCTATTTCTAGGTTTCCACCGGAGCATCAGGTCCTGGGAGGATGTGGACCATGACTTCCGAACGCGCCACTCGCAGGCCGGGCCCCGGACGCCCGGGATACGACCTGGACTCGCTACTTTCCGTCGCAGTGAAGGTCTTTAACGAAAAGGGCTACGACGGCACCAGCATGGAGGTGCTCGCCACGCGTCTCGGGATCACCAAGTCTTCGATTTACCACCACGTGTCCAGCAAGGAGGAACTGCTCGAGCTGGCATTGTCGCGTGCCCTAAACGCGCTCTTCGCCGCGACCACCGAGCCGGAGGCAACTAGTGGAAGTTCGGTATCGCGATTGGAACACCTGGTCCGACGCAGTGTCCAAGTGCTGGTTGCAGAACTTCCCTACGTGACGCTGCTGCTGCGCGTCCGCGGGAACAGTGCGATCGAGCGTCGGGCGCTGACCCGTAGGCGCGAGTTCGACGAGTTCGTCGCGACGCTGGCCCACGACGCCGCAGCCGAGGGCGACCTGCGCCCCGACATCGACCCGGCGTTGATCAGCCGACTGCTGTTCGGCATGGTCAACTCCCTCATCGAGTGGTATCGCCCGCGCAGCGGGGCGGACACCGACCAACTCGCCGACGCCGTAGTCGCGATGACTTTCGACGGTCTGCGCACCCACCCACGCCGGACGACTTCTTGACAGGATCCGGAACAACGAGGATGGTAATTACCGACCGAACGGACGGTGCGAGGAGACGTGGTGGGCAGACTTCTGCAAAGTTATGTGACAGGGACGTGGTACAGTGCGCCCGACGAGGGTTCGCCCGTGTACAGCGCCGTCGACGGCAGCGAGATCGCCCGGATCTCTGCAACCGGCCTGGACTACAGCGCAGCGGTGCAGTACGCGCGCACCGTCGGCGGCCCCGCCCTCACGTCGCTGACCTTCCACCAGCGCGCGGTCGCGCTGAAACAGTTGGGGCAGACACTGCTGGCGGGCAAACAGGAGTTCTACGAGCTGTCCCGCGCGACCGGTGCGACGGACCAAGATTCCGGCATCGACATCGATGGCGGTATCGGCACCCTACTGAGCTACGCGAGCCGGGCGCGGCGCGAGTTGCCCGACGACACAGTCGTGCTGGACGGTGCAGTGGAGCGGCTGGGCAAGACGGGCTCCTTCCTCGGGCAGCACATCTACACCTCCCGCCGCGGCGTCGCGGTGCAGATCAACGCGTTCAACTTCCCAGTCTGGGGCTTCCTGGAAAAGCTCGCGCCGACGTTCATCGCCGGATTGCCCACTATCGTTAAACCCGCCGGGCAGACCGCCTACCTGACCGAGCTGGTTTTCCGTCGAATCATCGAATCTGGCTTGCTACCAGAAGGTTCGATGCAACTGGTGTGCGGCAGCGGCCAGCCGCTGCTCGAGCACCTCGGCGGACAGGACTCCATCCTGTTCACCGGTTCCGCCGACACCGCGCGTGTCCTGCGCACCAACCCAGCGGTGGTCGCAAGCGGCGTCCGGTTCAGCGCCGAGACCGACTCGCTCAATGCCTCGATCCTAGGCATCGACGTGACCGCCCGATCCGCTGAGTTCGACCTGTTCGTCGAGCAGCTCGTGGTGGAAATGACCGCGAAGGCGGGCCAGAAGTGCACCGCCATCCGCCGCGCCTTCGTACCGAATGTCCTTATGGACGACGTGATCGCAGCGGCGAAAGCCCGACTGCAGAAGATCGTGACCGGCCCCGCCGACGCCCAGAGCATCACCATGGGCGCCCTGGTCAGCGTCGAGCAACGCGACGAGGTGCTCAAGGCGGTACGTGCCCTGACCAAGAGCTGCGAGATCGTTCACGGCTCGGCCGAGCCGCCGATCGGCCCTGGCGCCTACTTGCCACCGATCCTGCTGCGTTGCCACGACTCTGCTGCTGACGAGCCCCACGACATCGAGCCGTTCGGGCCAGTGGCCACGGTAATCGGCTACGGCGACACCGGCGACGTGATCGAACTCGCCGCACGCGGCCACGGCAGCCTGGTTGCCTCCGTCATCACCGGCGACCCTGAACTGGCACGGGAGATCGTGCTCGGCCTGGCACCGTACCACGGGCGAGTGCTCGTCCTGGACAATGTCACCGCCAAGGAGTCCACCGGACACGGTTCGCCGCTGCCAGTGCTGGTTCATGGCGGCCCGGGGCGTGCGGGCGGTGGCGAGGAGCTCGGCGGCATCCGCGCCGTGCTGCATCACATGCAGCGCACCGCCGTGCAGGGCAGCCCGCAGGTCCTCACCGCGGTGGGCCACCGGTGGGTCACCGGCGCCTCTCGCACCGACGGTGGTGTGCACCCGTTCCGCAAGGATCTCGGCGAACTCGCCCTCGGCGACACCATCGTCAGTGGCCCACGCAGGGTCACCCTGGACGACATCACCCATTTCGCCGATTTCACCGGCGACACCTTCTACGCCCACACCGACCCCGCCGCGGCGGCGGCCAATCCGCTCTTCGGCGGCATCGTCGCACACGGCTACCTCGTCGTCTCGCTGGCGGCCGGACTGTTCGTCGACCCAGCTCCCGGTCCGGTCCTGGCCAACTTCGGTGTAGACAACTTGCGCTTCCTCACCCCCGTCAAGGCCGACGACGAACTCACCGTGGTTCTGACCGCCAAGCAGATCACCCCACGCAGCGGCGCGAACTACGGAGAGGTCCGCTGGGACACCGTTGTCACTAACCAGAACGACGAGGCCGTCGCCACCTACGACGTCCTCACGCTGGTCGTCAAACCTCAGGCAGAGTCCGCATGAACCACCGGATCGCCGTCTGCTACGGCGCCCCACCGACCCTGCCGCGTTCGACGAGCACTACCGCAGCGTGCATATCCCCCTCACACTAAAGGTGCCCGGTTTGAAGGACTTCGCCTAGGCAAAGTGCGCCGCAGTCGACAGCTCGACCCGCCCTACTACGCCGTCGCCCATCTCGGCTTTGAGACCGAGGAATCGCTGCGGCAGGCGTTGATCTCTCCCGAGATGAGAACCTCCGCCCAGGACGTGCGCGACTCCGCTACCGGCTCGGTGACGAAGTACATCGAACACTACGAAATAAGCGGACATTAGCCCTGTTACAAGGCCCTCGTCCCAGCGGTCACAACCGTCATCACCGGCCCAGTTGAGAACAGAAACCACCGCTATACCGCGTCAACCCTGGCAGGTTCGCTCCATCCTGTTGCACACACTCCCAGGCCTCGGCTTGGCGGCAAGATCCCACCGAAGTGGTGCAAACGTACGCGATGGCCCGGGCAAGTTTGTCGGTAATTCCACAGGCCGCCGTCCGAAAGATAGGTATGCCGGCGGCAGATCGACCGTCGTGGATACCGTGTCGCGCGAAGGAGAATTTACGCACCACAGCAAGCGCTATCAAGCGAGGATTCGGATGTATCTCCCGCGCGAAGATCGCCCGGATGCGGGTGGACACACGCATCCGGGCGCCGATGGGCGCCTAATGATTCGACGTTGCCCGGCTTGTACGAAATTGCTCGCGCCACTGACCTCGTCCTGCTCGTCGTGTCAATCGACGGAGCTGGAGTGGGTGGCTTCGTCCGGCGAAGGGGCGATCGTCTCCTGGAAAATTGTGGAGCGCTCTACGGGCGACCGCCGCGAGGCTACGGAATTGTCGACGATCGCCGTAGTCCAACTCGATGAGGGACCTATGGTCTTCACCACAGTACTCGGCGAGATACCGCCGTACTCGAAAGAATCAGTGCGCGTGAAGTTCGCACCCATGCCCACAGTGGACAGGTTCCCCGTCTTCACAGTGGACACAACCAGCAGAACAAAACACGACTGGCGGCCTGCCTCCAGAGCATCCGCCCAAGAGTGATCCGGCAGGAAAGCGATCGAGGATTGGCGTGAAGATCGACAGCATCAGATACGATGCGAGTTGGGTTCAATCGGCGCTGAAGCAGTGCATTTACTTGGAAACGGTCAAGTCGGTCGACGCTGACGCAAAGTTTGTGATCGAGTTCGCGATTCGATGGGCTCCGTTCGGTGGTGCTAGTGCCGGAGATCTGTTGGTCGCCTTCGGCGCCACTCGGTTGCGATTCTTGCAACTAGTCCGGGAGGCCCTTGACCCTCGCCCAGACGACGACCCGCACGCGCGAGCCCTCAAACGTGATTTGGTGGGCTCGCTATCCTGGGCATGGCTCGTCTGTACCGATTCCGCAGCTCCGTACACCATTGGCTGGCTGTCGCAATGAATGCTTGTCGTTTCGCATGTCGCCAGACCAATGGAACCTGTCGGAGCTGGGTGCTACCGGCCGCCGCTGATGCGTGGTGGTGCCCGGTCGTCGGTAGGCCGGCGAAGCTCAAGCCCCACATTGCCAGCTGGTCCTGCGGGATCGTGTCGCTCAGGCGAGGGTGGTGACGTCCAGGTCGCCGTCGGCGCACTGGGCGCGTAGCCGCTTCTTGTCGAACTTGCCCACACTGGTCTTGGGGACCTCGGCGATGAACGTCCAGCGTTCGGGCAGCTGCCATTTGGCGAACTTGTCGGCGAGGAATTCGCGCAGTTCTTCGGGTTTGGCTTCGGCGCCCTCGGCCAGCACGATCGCCACCAGCGGGCGTTCGTCCCGCTTCTGGTCGGGCACACCGATCACCGCGGCCTCGGCGACCGCCGGGTGGGCGATCACCGTGTTCTACAGATCCACCGAGGAGATCCACTCCCCACCGGACTTGATCACATCCTTCGACCGGTCCACCAGGGTGAGGTAGCCGTCGGGGCTGATCTTGCCGACGTCCCCGGTGCGCAACCAGCCCTCGTCGAACTTCTCCGGATCGATGACCGTGCCGTCGGGCGAATATAGTAAGAGCCGGTGATCCACGGCCCGCGTACCTGCAACTTCCCCAGCGATTCGCCGTCGTTGGAAACCACGCCGTCGTCACCGACCAGACGCGCCTGCACCCCGGCGGGGAACGGCCCTGGGTGACCCGGTAGGCCCACTTCTGCTCGTCGGTGACCGCGGTCGCGGGCGGCTGCGCCACACTGCCCAGCGGGGAGGTCTCGGTCATCCCCCACGCGTGCAGCACCCGCACGCCGTGCTCGACCGCGACGAGCCTGCCGAGCTGGATGGCCTTGCGGGTCGCGGTGGCGGACGGCCTATGTCGAGATGGCGGCAGATCGCTCGTATTGTCTGGGCTATCCGCTGAGGGACGGCTGGGGCGAAATAGCGCCTCTACGATCGAGACGCGTGGCCCAATAGTATGGCGGCCATGTTGGGGTGCCGTTGGGGGTCGGGGAGTAATCGGGAGGTGAGGAGGTCGCCCGTCGAGTTGCCGCAAATAAATTAGTGTGCCGCTATGTGCGGCAAGGGCTAAAGCGAGCCGTCGCGTTAGGGCATGCATGGCGATGTGAAGGCCGGGACCGTTGCCGTGCGTGCGTGCGTGCGATGTTCGAAACGGAACCGGGCCTTGCCGGAAATCGAGATTAGGCATTGTTGTTTTCCCCTTGCCTGCGTAGCCAGGAGTCCCATGCCTCGTAGTCGGGATGGTCTGGACCGATCGTGACGAGAGCGTCACCGATAATTTCGTTGGTTTCGGCGCGCATCGGCACCGTCAGGGTTCCGTCGGAGTTGCGTGTTGCCTTCATGTGAATCGTCCCCTTTTAGAGCGGGTGCGGCTCGAGACGGTGTTGGAGGTTCGAGAAGTATCTGTCGAGTAGAGTCCCCTGAGCCTGTCTATTTTTTCTGCTTATGTCGAGTGCCTCGGCGATGGCGTTAGCTCGGTAATCGGGTGGCATCTGGCGGTTGAGTGCCCAGGCGGCAAGCCCCTCAGCGAAGGTTTCTTCCCGGCCGGCGTTACCCGGCTGAGCAAAGTAAGGCTCCCTTGTATCCATCTTGTCGTACAGTTTCCTGAACTCTACCGACTCGGACGCGTTGCCGATGGCCCTGTCGAAGGCATGACCAGTCTCATGCACAGCCAGGGAAACACAATCGTGTTTGCCCCTGCCGCCGAGGACCACTCGGCGCGTTGACTTATTGTACAGTCCTGGTACGCCGTCCCAGGTCTTTTTGCGGGGCCATCCGCGTGGTGTTACTCCGCGAAGTTCGGGCAGGACGTCGGTGACCGGGCCGTCGATAATATCGATGCCGCCTTCGGGGTGGCTGGCGAAGTATTCGAGGAGTTTGTTATGGAAGCTGTCCGGGAGACGTTCCAAGTCACGTATATGCCGTTCCGTAGCGCTCCCATACCCGATAATTCTGAGCCGGTCGCCGTATATGGCGGATAGGCGGGTGCCATTGCTGTTTCCGAAGCCGCGACCAGCCTGGCTGGTGCGTTCTTCCGCTGTCATCGACGCGGCTTCACTTCCAAGCACCTGCCTCTCACCCGCCAGGTCGGCGTTTTCCGCCTCCCGCGCAGCCGTCTTTGCCCCCTCACCGATCTCACGCGTGAGCCTCGCACGGTGTTCGGCTGCCTCGCCCGTCCGAAGCATCTTCGGGACTATCCGCTGACGAAATAGATCGGCAATGGCCCTGCTGAACCGCACCCCG
Organism: Nocardia sp. NPDC059691; assembly: GCF_042733915.1. NCBI lineage: Bacteria > Bacillati > Actinomycetota > Actinomycetes > Mycobacteriales > Nocardiaceae > Nocardia > Nocardia sp. NPDC059691. The sequence goes on from NZ_JBHWFB010000017.1 coordinate 44,982, forward strand.
TTCCCTACCCGTTCATGGCGGTGTCACCGCAGGCCGCGTGGCGTTGCCGCGTCGGAGGGAGCAGCAGACGGATGTCGCACTTCGGCGATGTCGGTGATGGTGTACTCGCCGGTGGCGTGCATACGCCGCAGCTCGGTGCGCTGCTTGGCTGAGAGCTTGGGCGCCCGGCCACGAAGGCGGCCTTTGGCGCGGGCCACGGCCATGCCCTCGCGGGTGCGCATCCGCAGCGGGTCGACGTCGAACATTGCCGCCCCTGACACGACCCTTAACGGCACCCCATGTTGGTGAGTATGTGGCTGATCTTGCGTTCCGAGTGCAAATTCTATTTGTGTGGGCGGGCGCTGGCGTCGATAATTTTTCACCGGCACCATCCGCCGCAGAATGTAAACTTGCCCCGCAACTCGAGTCCAGTGGGCGATCAGCGGGCCAGGTGTGTGAGGAGGAAGTTGCAAGCTGCGCTGGACGCCTGGTCGAACCGTTCGCCGTACACTGCAAAATGGCCGCCGGGCAGCAGTTCGAGCTGTTTCGGTTCCAACGCATCGGCATAGCTGGTCAGCGCGATGTCCGTCGGTGTCAGCGTGTCGTCGTTGGCGACTATCATCAGCAGTGGCGTCGGTGAAACTCGCCTCAGGAACGCTTCCGGGGCGTATGACTGGAGCTTGTCCACACTGGAGAGGGTGACTTCGTTCCGCCAGGTAGGAATCCGCGGCCCGTTCGCCATCAGCCACTCATAGACCTCGGCGCCCGGCATCGCGACCAAATCGGCGGGATCATCAGAGGCCGACTTGATCATCTGGTGCGGCTTGCCGGCAGCCCGGGCGAGGCGGTCGGCCGCAATGGCCTCATGCACAGCGGGCATGGCGATCGGAGATACCAGCCGAGTGAACGTAGCCCACCCGTGGGTCAGCGGCACCTGGGAGACCACAGCACGTACACGCCGGTCGATGGCCGCGACAACCAACGCGTGCGCGCCGGCGAAGCTGGTGCCCCACACCGCAATACGATCCGGATCGACACCATCCAAGGTCTGCGCAAAGGTGATCGCATCACGATAGCCGTCGATCTGCGCCGTCGGGTCCACCTCGTATCGCGGCTCACCGTCGGAGGCCCCGAACCCGCGGTGGTCATATACAAGGCACGCGAGGCCAGCCTTGCTGAAGACCTCGGCGAACGGCGCCACCCACTCTTTGACCCCGGCAAAGCCGTGTGTCATGACCACCAGTGGCACCCCGGCCACTGCTGTCTGCGGCTTATACAACCACCCGCGCAAGGTCACGCCACCACTGGTGAATTCCACATCAACTCGCATGACGCCTCCAATCAATTCCATTACGTCATGTAATGGAATTAAAAGTAGACGAGCCGGGGCTGTGGTGTCAACCACAATCGGCTATACGCGGGTAGCCGACGGCATCCAGCGCAGAGCGGACGGTCAGCTGCACCAACTCTTCGTCGATTGGCCCCAACGTCGGAATCAGCGCACGCATCAGCATCGGTCCGGTGATCAAGTCACAGATCCATTCGGGGTCGGTTCCCGGGACGATCTCACCCCGTTCCACCGCGCGATCCAGGATCGCCGCGGTTGAGACCCGTCGGGGATTCAGGAATTGCTCATGGAAACGACGAGCAAGATCCGGGCTGCGGGACAGGTCCTCCAGCAAGCCCGGCACCGCCATGCGCACGAGGGGGTCGTTGAACAATTCCATCTGGTGGCGCTGGATGGCCAGCATCTCGGATTCGAGTCCGCCTAGATCCTCTGCGCCCGGATCCAGTCCATACCTGTCGATCAGCAGTGCCATGACGAGGGCAGCTCGGTCCGAAAAGCGACGGTACAAGGCCGGACGGCTCGTTGCCGCCACGTCGGCTACCGCTTGCAAGGTGAGTGCGCCGTAGCCGCGCTCAACGACCAACTGTTCCGCAGCGGCCAGTAACGCGGCGTCCAGTCCGCGATCCCGCGGACGGCCCGCCCGACTCTGCATCCTGTCGTACATGCGTTCACCGTACCCAGATGGTTCGCGGTGCTAACATACAGGCGTCAGGGGCTATGTGACCCGCCCGGCTACGATAGCGCCATCGTCGAACACGCAACTCGGGCATCAAGGGCACAGCGACGAACCGATCCGCGCGATATCCTTGGATAGGTCACCAAACAGGACCGGCGTATGGGCAAGATCGACCCGTTGAAAACTCAGCGCGCCGTGACCCCCGAGATCACGGCGGAGCTGGCAGCAGCCGGATTCACCGACGCACACGACATCGGGCGCGGCGGATTCGGCGTGGTGTATAAGTGCACGGAAAAGACCCTTGACCGGACCGTGGCGGTCAAAGTTCTAACCGCCGACCTGGACGAGGGTAACCAGGAGCGGTTCGTCCGGGAGCAGCGGGCGATGGGCCGACTGACCGGACATCCGAACATCGTGGGTGTATTGCAGGTCGGCACCACCACGACCTCCGGTCACCCTTATCTGGTGATGCCCTACTATCCGCAGGATTCCCTCGACACCCGGATCCGTCGTCACGGTCCGCTGTCAGCGCAGGAAACACTGCGGCTGGGAGTGAAGCTGGCCGGGGCACTCGAAACCGCGCACCGGCTCGGCATCCTGCACCGGGACGTCAAACCTGGCAACATCCTGATCACCGACTACGGTGAGCCCGCACTGACCGATTTCGGCATCGCACGAATCCCCGACGGGTTCCGTACCGCCACTGGCACGGTCACGGGTTCGCCGGCGTTCACCGCGCCGGAGATGCTGAAGGGTGAGGCACCCACACCCGCAGCCGATGTCTACGGACTCGGCGCCACGCTGTTCGCCGCGCTCACCGGGCATGCAGCGTTCGAGCGATGCAGTGGCGAGCAAGTGGTCGCCCAGTTCGTGCGGATAGCCACCCAGTCGAGGCCGAATCTTCGCGAGCACGGCGTCGACGAAGACCTTTCGCTGGTGATCGAACATGCCATGGCTCGCGCCCCCGAGCAGCGGCCACCTATAGCGACGTTGGGCGAGCAACTGCAGCAGCTGCAGGCCCGACACGGATGGCCTGTCGATCAGATGGCGATCATGACCGAATCAGGGGCCGAGCAGCACAAGAGCGCCCCGGTTTCGTTGATCCCGCTGACTACAGGCCGCTCGCCGGTGGGGGGCTCCTCGCAGTTCGGTTCGGGAATCACAGGAAGAGGGTCCCTTCCTCTCGAACTGACGAGCTTCATCGGCCGCCGCACGGAATTGACAGAGGTCAAGGGCCTGCTGGCGAGCTGCCGACTGGTGACGCTAACTGGGGTCGGCGGGGTGGGCAAGACCCGGCTGGCGGCGCGCGCCGCGACCCGTGCACAACGAGACTTCCAGGGTGGGGTGTGGCTTGTCGAGCTCGGAGAGCTGCACGACGGTGGCCTACTGCCCGGCGTGATCGCCGCCGCTGTGGGGATGCGCCCGCGAGAACAGCCGGTGCTCGATGCGCTGATCGACTACTTGGGGCGGCGGCAACTGCTACTGGTTCTCGACAATTGCGAACAAATCGTGGACGCGGCAGCGAAGGTCGCCGGGAGCTTGCTCCGGGCCTGTCCGAACCTGCGGATCCTCGCTACCAGCCGCGAACCGCTGGGCGTCGACGGGGAAGCAGTGCTGCGGGTGCGGCCACTCAAAGTTCCCGATCTGGATCGGCAGCCGTCGCTGCGAGGCGCACCTCGCTACGACGCGGTCACGCTGTTCGTCGAACGGGCCGCCGCCGCCGTGCCCGGATTCGCGCTTACCGAGAACAACGTCGCCATCGTGACCGAAATCTGCTATCGCCTCGACGGACTACCGCTGGCGATCGAGCTGGCGGCAGCCCGCCTGCGGGCGCTCACACCCGAACAGATCCTGCAGCGACTCGCCGATCGGTATGCGCTGCTGACCCGCGGCAGCCGCAGCGCGCCGAACCGCCAGCAGACCATGCAGTGGTGCATCGACTGGAGCTACTCACTGTGCACGCCCGCTGAACAATCACTTTGGGCACAGCTGTCGGTCTTCGCCGGGAGCTTCGAACTCGACGCCGCCGAACAGGTGTGCCGGAACGACATCGCAGCAGAAGACCTGCTCGACGTAGTCACCGCCTTGGTCGAGAAATCGATCCTGATCCGGGAGGAATCGGGCTCGGCGGTGCGATTCCGGCTGCTCGAGACGGTACGCGACTACGGCCGCAACAAACTCGAAGAGGTCGACCAGTATACGGAATTGCGGCGACGGCACCGGGACTGGTATCGGCAACTCGCCGAGTCCGCCGACACCGATGGGATTATCCCCCACCATCTGGACTGGCTTGCCCGCCTTAACCGCGAGCAACCAAACTTGCGCGAGGCGCTGGACTTCTGCCTGGCCGACACGGAAGCGGAACCCGACGCCGCATTATCGTTCGCTGCCGCCTTGCAACTGTTCTGGTTCTCCCGCGGCCAGGTCGGTGAGGCACGGCATTGGCTCGACCGCGCCCTCGCCGGCGGACCCGCCACTGCCACGACGGTACGCGCTAAGGCTCTGTGGCGTGCCAACATGGTGGCCGCAGCCCAAGCCGATCCCCGCGGGGCATCCGCACTGGTTATGCAGGCGCAAGCGCTCGCTGAAGGGACCGAGCACCCAGTCGTACACGCGTTCGCGGATCTCACCAGAGCCCTTCACGCGGTCAGCACTGGCGACCCTCCGCGCGCACATGCCCCCCTGGAAGCCGCGCTCAAGTCGTTTACTGCGCAGGGCGACGTCTCTGGGCAGGTCTGGGCCCTGCTCGGCCTCGGATGGGTGCATGCGCTTCAGGAGGACTGCGCCACAGCTCTCTCGTACCACGAAAAAGCCCTCGCGATAATCGAATCCTATGGCTATTCCCTACACCGATCATATGCGCTCTGGGCCACGGCATTTGCCGCGTGGCGCCACGGGGATGGCGACCGGGCTCTGCGGCTTCTCCGGCAGTGGCTACAGCTGAGCAGGCAGCAGAAAGACCCGCTCATGGCCGCTATAGCCCTGGAAACGCTAGCGTGGATTGTGGAATCGCAGGGCAGCGCGCGACGTGCCACCGTGTTACTTGGGGCCGCGAAGGCATTGTCTCAGTCGACGGGCACCTCCACAGTTCCGTTTCCCAACCTGGCGGTCCACCATGAGCACTGCGAGCGAAGGGCCCGTCGCACGCTGGGTCTGCGAGCTTTCGAGGCCGCCTACCGCGAAGGCGCATCGCGCGATCTCGATGCCGCGACCGACTACGCCTTGGGAGAGCAGCCACAGGCCGTAACAACCCCCGGTCCAAATCCCCCGACGGCGCTGACCACAAGGGAGCGGGAGGTAGCCGACCTCGTCGCTGACGGCCTCACCAACCGGGCCATCGCCGCCCGCCTCAGCATCTCCCAGCGCACCGCTCAAGGACACGTCGAGCACATACTGACCAAACTCGGATTCACCTCACGTGCCCAGATCGCTGCCTGGGTCGCCGAGCAGAGCCGAGCCACACAAAGGTGAAGGGCATCGTTCCGAACTCCACTCGGTCGCCTCCCGCATGGGCGGCATTGGCCGAGCAGAATTGCAGGCTAGCGCAATAACCCAGCGTTGAGCGAGATCGCGGTTCAGGCCGAAGACGATCGCCCAGGACTCTCCCGCCAAGCAACCCAGCGCAGTTCTCACGGATGTCAGCGAACGCCGCTGTCCTGTCGCATGCCGCCGTGGGCGTGATGGGTCAGAAACGAACGTATCCGACTCACACCAACCCTCACCCACAGCGACCGGCGAAACCGCAGGGGGTGCCAAATCCTTAACTCTGTCTCAGTTTCGGTGGTAGCGCGCCTAGGTCTATGCCAACAGGATCCGGTGTCGGAGTAGCGGAAAGCTGGCGCGGCCGTACATCTGCCGCTTGATCAGCTTCGTTTTCGTATTGACTCCTTCGCAAGGACCGCTGGTGTAGGGGCTGGCGACGGCAGCGTCGTGGTCCTGGTCGAGGCCGGTGAGGAACGGGTTGAATTCGGTCAGGCCGGCTTCGCGGACCTGTTTGACCCAGCTGTCGAGGTCGCTGCCGCGGCGCTGGGTCATCAGCTGGGCGAACTCGCGGACCAGGCTGACCAGGGCGGTCATTTCCGGGCACGCGGCGGCGATCTCGTCGAGGTGCGCGCGACGGGGATCGGGCAGGTCAGCCGGTCGGGTCAGGATCCAGCTGGCCACGCGCTTGGGTGAGATCGCGATTCGGTCGCCGTTGAGGCGGCCCTGGTTGACGTAGCGGTAGAGCAGATTCAGCCCTCCGGCGTAGCCGAGACCTTTGATCTCGGCGAATAGTTGCAGGACCGGCACTCCGGGGTCGGCGGCGCGGCGGGCGCGAAGGCGGTCTCGGTAGGGGTCGACCAGGCAGGGCCGATACTGCGGTGGTCGACGCAGATGTTCCGGCTCGGGCGCACGGGCATAGCGTTTGACCGTGTTCAGCGAAACGCCCAGCCGGCGCGAGCAGTCCAGCAATCCGACCCCTTGATCGAGTAGGTCGTGCACGGCGTGCCATCGCTGCAGCGTGGTGGCACCGCCCTTGACCTGCCGATACTTCGGCGCCGCGGCCGACCAGCAGGCGCTGTGGGCGACCACCGTCTTCTCTACCACCTGTGCCAGCCCATGCCACAGGTGCCAACGGTCGCTGACCTGCATCGCGGTAGGCAGGGCCAGGCGCACGGCCTCGGCATAGGTGGTGGAGCCGTCACGGACCACGACCTGCACGTGCGGGTGCTCGCTCAGCCACGCGGCGAGGGTGTCGGCTTTCCGGTCGGCCAGCACGTCGATGCGGTCGTGGGTCACCGGGTCGATCACGACCGTGCCGTATCGGTGGCGGCGCCGCAACGCGAAATCGTCCACGCTCACCGCGGCCGGCACCGGCCGCTCGGGCAGCGGGATACCCAGCAGCACCCGCACCGCCGTGTGGCGTGACAGCCCGATCGCCAGTTGCGTCAGCAGCCGGGCTCCGGCGCGTCCGGCCAGCTCTCGCACCACCGATCGAACCCGACCGGTCAGGCGCGTGGTGCGCCGCTGGTAGCGCTCCAGTACCCCGGACACCTGCTCACGAAAGGTGTTGCGACAGCCTATGGATGGCACACCAGCCGCCGCACCTGCACTCGCAGGCGCACTGCACGACCGTCGAGCGGCAGGTCGACGACGGTGCGCTGATGGTAGCTGGGCACCTTGCCCGAAACAGCACCGCAGCCCGGGCAGGCCGCCGGGCCATCGGGGGTCCGGGCGCGTATCCCGATCCAGGATCCCTCGTCGCTCACCTCCTCCACCAACAGTGGTGACAAACCCGAAAAAGCCAGGCCCACAGAGCATCCACATCACCCACGGCACATCGTGCCCTCACACCCCAGCAGTCGCCACCGAAATTGAGACAGAGCCGTTCACCCGACACTCCCGCCGATCGGGGCCATGTTGTAGGCGGTCGGTGAGTGAGGTTTGCGCTGTCACTACTGGGACCTGTGGTAGTGGTTGTCCTGGATGTCTGTCCGGTCTTCTTCTGGGTCGTCGTCGGGCCAAAGTGGGATCTCTTCCTTGTGTTCGGCCTCCATGCCGTGCTGTGCCAATTGTCCGCCGTGCCCGGAGGCTATAAGGGCTGTGGCGTACAGTGATTCGCTGCCAGCGGTGAAGTAATGTGTGTGTGCTTGCATGCTGTAGCCCATCGGCGACGAGTAGCTCTCCGGCGTTTCCGCCTTGATGCGGGTGGCACCGTAGTCCGGATCGATGGGATCGGGACCGCCCAACCAAGCCTGGCCCGCGTGAGCGTTCAGGTCGTTGGATGCTTTCCCGACGTACACGTCTCCGCCCTCCACGTGGAAGCCGTCCGCGTTGCCTGCCTCGTCGGTGCTGACGGGTCCGAGCAGGACCACGTCGTTGGCGTGCAGTTGACTCGCGGCCGCCGCGTCGGAGGCGACAATGGCCCCGGCGGAATATCCCACGACCGTCACGTGCGACTTCGATGGATCCTTATGGGTCGCCCACAGTCCGTCGACGTCCTCGGCCAACAGGTTTCCGCCCTCGCGCATAGCGGTGGGGTCGCCGCTCAGCACGGCGGTGATCCCGTCAGTCGGCGAGTCGTATCCCATCCATGCGACGACCGCGGTCGGATGATCCGGGTCGGCTCTGTTCGATTCGACATACAGATTCTGCGCTTGTTCGCTTTGGACATCGAACCAGCCCTTGTCGGATGTGTCGCTGGCACGCAGACTCTGACTCGCTCCCGGCACGACGACCGCAGTGTTGGCCGCGGTGTCCGGATCGCCGATACTGATTGCGGCCCTGCCCTTTCCCCCGAACGCGAGTGGCTCGTACACGTACAGGTAGGTGGAAGACGGGGCGGTCGGATACCGCCCGGGTTCGGTGTTGTTCGGACGGCTGTATTGCTCCAGGCCAGCTCGGACATTGATCGCATTGTGGTAGCGCGTCATGTCCTCGGCTGTCAGGCCGTATTTCTCCGGGTCTTCCTTGATCGCATCGACTGACACGCCCTTGTCTTTCGCTATGTCCTCGACCCGGCGGATGTCGGCGTTCATTACCTGTCGGTTCGCGGCGTCACGGACCTCGACCGGTATGCCGTTGAGATTCCCGATCCGTTCAGGGTCCTCGGCCAGCAGCCGCGTCTGTTCCTCGGGGCTCAGCGAGTTCCACCACTTGTTGACTTTTACCGCGTCCTCCGCAGTCGAAGTACGAGGCGGCTTTTCGTACTCCTCCTCGTCCAGCAGGTTGTAGAGGGCGATTCCGGTCAGCGCCACGCCACCACCGATCGTCAGAGCTGCGCGGGTATCGGCGTCGCGTAGATGACCGGCAGCAGCCCGCAGCCCGGCACCGGCAGAGCGGCAACCCGCCGAGACACTCGAAGCCGCCCTCTGGAGGGCGGCTCCGAGTGTCTCGGCGGCAGTCCGGACGCTCCTGGAAATCGGGTTTCTCATAATAGCCACCACGGATTGCCCGATGTCAGTGGGTGTGTCCCGCGTTAGGCTCAGCCAATCGCAGACAGTTGGCGCAGCAGCGGCAGCACGGCGTGCTGGAAGTCGCCGGGGCATTCGGTGGCGCCAGCGACGGCCTGCCAGTCACGGTGGCCGCTGACAGCGGGCATGATTGCCGTGGCACCATTAACCGGATTCGCGTAGTGAACCTGAGCAAACGGGTTCAGGCCCAAGCCGCTGCACAGACGTGTGAGCACGATATCGAGGCTGTGAAGCGCGGCCTTGCTGGGGAGGTGATCGGTGAAGTCGCCGATCACACAGATGCCGATGTTGCCGGTGTTCGCGCCGACAACGTGGCCCGCGGTAATGATCTCGGCTCCGGGTCCGAGTGATGATCCGGGCTTGAAGATGGGTGAGTCGTCTGCTGGGCTTTCGGCGGTGCCGGTACTGCGACCGGCATATACGACGCCGTTGGGATCGATCACAAGGTGATAACCGATATCACCCCAGCCCTGTCCCAGCGGGGCGGGCGACGCGTGATAGTGGTAGATCTCCTTCACCGTGTCGCGGTAGTCGCTGTACTCCTCCCCTGTCGGAATCGCCGAGTGGTGCACCGTAATCAGCTGTGCCGGAGCATACTCCGGCGTACCCCAGGTCATAAGTTTTTCGTCGGCTCCCCATCCCGATCGGGCCACCACCGGGAAGCCCCAGGCGTATGAGGTGGGCACCGACGTTCGGAACGGCTGGGCCGGCGTGACTCCGAACAAGCCAACCGGCCTATCGAGACTGATCGACGCAGCACCCGCAGGGACCCGTACGAGTTCGGACAGCGCGGCCTGCCGGTCATCGCGCCCATGCTGCGCGGGTGGTACCGCCACCGGATCGCTCCATTTTCCGCGCACCCGGAACCGTATACTTCGCACTCCGTGCGGCACAGCGGCGAACAACGCTCCACGGCAGTCGATCTCGCTTGCAGGCTGCGCGCGAGCGATATTGCGACCTCCGCTCAACGCGATGCCCACCGTGGCAACGGCACCGCCGAGTACCACACGTCGCGTGGGAAACACCGATCGCGCAGGGCGAGGCTGCAGAGGCTCGACTGACTCATGCACGTACATCTACACATACTCCTGACTGTCGAAATTGCAAGGGTGCATAAGATTCTCGAATTCTTTTACGCCCGTTCCAAAGAAACGCGGATCCACACTGGTCTAGCCTTCTCCACTCGAGCGAAGGAAACGAATAGCCCGCTTCCCGCCAGAAAATGGAAGCTCAGCCAACCCGGCAGATCTATACCGTCCTCGTCTGGCATATTGCACCCGGCGGGCAGCGCGGTGACGGCCTGGCGTTGCCAGGCCAATCGATCCTTCTGTCTTCTAAGACCGAGTTGCCCGAAGGGGAATTTCCTCCAGCCGGATCGGCTGGCCGCTGCGGTCGAGCAGCTTAAATGGGAATTATGCGGCTCTCTTACGGAGCAACATCCAAACTCTCACCGTCACAGGATTTCTCCAGCTAGATGCTTACAAGGTACATTATCGCGGCGAACCGACACTCTATTCTTGCCGGGGAACCCGCATGGCTCAGCAGGCGTACTCGAACATGGTGTTTGTGAAAGAAACGATGGCATCATCAAGCGATCGATTGAATTGGATTGGCAGCAGCGGCCTCATCCGGAAATCCGAGCACATGGGGGTCGACTATGGTGCGGAGTTGCTCGTGGGTTCGGGAATGGATCCAACTGGTGGCGATGTCGTATCCGGTGTCGAAGAGTTCTTCGGATGATCGTGCCGGGGGCTTGAGCGCGGCGCCGTAAGGTTGATGGGCGAAGATGGTCGTCTCGCGCAGGGCCGGGTCGTGAAACGGTCGCGGACGACTACGGATTGCAGGCAGCGAGGGATGCAGGATCGGAAAGATCAGTCCGCCACGGCTGTCGTATGGTTGGGGCCCGTAGAGGTCTAGGATGAGAGCCGGGTGCGGGGAGAAAATATCGTGGGGGACTCGATATTGGCAGCCACCGTCGAAGATATCCTCCAGTCCCGTGGCCGCAGGCAGCGCGCCCGGAATGCGGGTGGCGGCGACGAGCACATCGGCGACGGGCAGGTCGGACAAACCCAATTTCGGCAGGTCTCGTGGCAGCAGCAGGGTGCCGTGTTCTGCCGAATAGACCGGGATGAGCAGCGACGATGCTGCCTCGTGTAGCTGCCCGGACGGTTTCGGGTCGAGGGCGAAGTCGGCGAAGGTGCGGTCACCGACGATGGCGTGGGCGAGCTCGCGAATCCGCGCCTCGGGATACAGCGCGCGTCGGGTGAGCAGAGCACGGAAGCTTCTCGCACCCAGGACATCCTGCTCGGGATGTTCGATCGCGATCTGCCTGGCCTCGCCGCGCGCCATCCCCAGCGCTATCGCCGCGGCCGCGATGGCGCCGCCACTGACGCCCACGACGGTCGGCTGGATCGCGGTGCCGGGTCGCCCGCTGATCTGGTCGCGCCGGACGGCGAGAGCATCCATCGCGCCGATCGCCATCCCCACCATCAGAGTGAGGCTGCGGCCAGCCACACCGGCCAGAATCCGGACCACGGGACGTTCCTGTGTCAACGACTGTCCTTCCACCTGTTTCCAGCACTTACCGGCGACCAACGCGATCCATCGCCGCCCGAAACCATCGACCCCGACCGTGACCCGCCGCCCGCATCGATGCGTCGGTCGCGGCCAGCGCCGTGCGCAGCCCACGCCGTGCGCCGGTGATCGGGTCAGTCGCCTGCCAGGTGGGCCGAATCCCGAGAAACTTCCGCTCCGATCTGGTTTCCGCCGCGTCGTCGGACGTACGGCGCAGCAATCGGTCCGGCAGCGCGAGCTTGCACACGGTGCGGTAGGCCAGCCAGAACTGTGCGGGCAGTGACCCGGTCGTGTAGGGCAGGTCGTACTTGTCGCACAGCGCGTGGACACGCTCGGCGATCTCGGGGTAGCGGTTGCTGGGCAGGTCGGGAAACAGGTGATGCTCGATTTGATAGGAAAGGTTGCCGCTCATGAACGCCAGCACAGGGCCCGCGGTGAAGTTCGTGGTACCCAACAGTTGTCGCAAATACCACTCACCGTGGGTCTCGGTCTCGAGGTGCTCGGCGGTGAATTTCTCGGCGCCGTCGGGAAAATGACCGCACATGATCACCATGTAGGCCCACAGATTTCGCAGCAGCAGCGCCGAGGCGTTCGCCGCGAGCGTGTACTTGAAATTACGCCCGCTCAGCGCCGGGAACAGCAGAAAATCCTTGCCGAGTTGGCGGGCGATCTTTCGCGCGAACTCGATGTTCGGCTTCGACCGCAGCCGGCTTCGGGGAATACCCAGATGCCGTCGCTCGAGCGCCCAATCGTGCACGGCGATCGACAATTCGAACCCGGCCGCCACGACCACGTTCAGTACGGGTTGCATCAGATGAATCGGACGCCACGGTTCATCGCGGGTCATCCGCAGCACCGCGAAGCTGAGGTCTTCGTCCAGGCCGTACACATTGGTGTAGGTGTGGTGGACGTAGTTGTGCGATCGCTTCCAGTGCGCGGATGGTCCGAGGAAATCCCACTCCCAGCTTGTGGAATGGATCTCCGGATCATTCATCCAATCCCACTGACCGTGACTGATGTTGTGGCCGAGTTCCATCATCTCGATGGTTTTGGCGGCTGCCAGCATCGCGGTCCCGGCCAGTCGCGGCGCCCGGTATCGCCCGGCGAACAACAGCAGGCGCGCGGCCACCTCGAGACCGCGGTGCACCCTGATGACGCGCCGAATGTAGTCCGCATCTCGTTGTCCAAGTGACTGTTCTATATTTCGTCGGAGCTCGTCGAGCTCGCAACCGAGGGCTTCCACATCTGCCTCAGTAAGGTGAGCGAATGCCTTGATATCCGTGACTGCCAACAATATTCCTATGCATCTCGTCGGACGCGACCGGCAATCATCGTCCAAATTCGTTAGCTATGCGGATGCCTTTGAAGACATCCCCTTACACGCCCGTCACCACTCTGCCTGGCCCCCAAGTTCGCTTGTCTGTTGAGTTGGGCATTTCTCCAACGACGGGGCGGTTATGGAGGAGTTCGACTGATCCTCTCGTGATCGTCGAGCAGTGAGACCACCATCGCGCGGGACGCAGCGGGCTATTCGGAGAACGGCGCGGAGTTGACTATCAGTTCGAATCCAAATCTGTAGAGTAGAGCAGTTCTTCCGTCGGGTACAGCTTCAGCCTCGCGGGCTACGGCGCGGGTCACGAGGCGCTTGAAGTCCAGGCGTGGATGGCGCGCAATGATGTCGGCAACCCACTGTGGGTCGAGTTCTTTGAGGCGATCTCCGAACAGGTCTACTCCTGCGCCGGCCGCGAGCGCTCCGGCGAGATCGGAAAGGTCGGAGTCGACACCAAGAGTCATGTGTCCGGCGATCCCGTCGCGGACGAGCGCGACGCGATCGGCAGTGCCGCCGAGGTTGCTGAGCAAACGCTCCGCGTGCTCCGCGCCACGGACTGCAAAGCAGCGGTTTGGTTGAGGGTTCTCCAACTCGATGTCATGAAGCATGGCCGAGGTGAAGAACAGTTCATCGTCCAGCTCGGCATCGTGCGCGTAGGCCAGGGCCTTACCGAAAGCCCACACGCGATAAGAGTGGTTTAGCATGGTAGAACTCAACAGGTTCTGCGCTTCCCGTTCGGCGGCTGCTGTCATCGGTGTATTAGGCGGCCGCAGCGCCGCCCCCTTGAGCTGGGCAGTCGGTCCCCGAGCACCGGAGAATGACGTGATGCGCCCGCCCAGCAGAGTCGGCATCGCGAACAGAAGAAGACCCAGCAATTGATTCCACTGCCGTCTGGTCAAATTGCCGCCAGTTATCTTGGCCCAGCTCCACTCAAATCCCTGAGGTGGCGCCATAACGGACCTTGACCTTCCTCATATCGGGCCAAAAAGATACGAGCCCAAGCCGAGCGCTATAGACCTGCCGATGCACATTTCGCTCTCTTCAGAATTGGCATCTCTATCCCTATGTGTCAATGAAAATGGATTTTTCATTTGGGCGGACGCGCGGTCGTCACCTATATCGACTCCTGTGGCGGCGCCTTCCGGGCACTTCATCTGCGGTCTCGCGCGACTCACTGCACGTCGGAATATCCATAAGGCAAGGAAGTAGAGATCATGGCACGGGCCCGTAAGACCACTGAGCCGATCACCGCTCTACGCGTACGCCAACAGGGACGAATCCCAACTAGCGGTCAGGCATTAGATGCCGATATTTGGCCGAACAACCCCCGAGTCCACACAATGACCGGCGTTCTCGGGCAGCCGTTCATCGCCGCCGGAATCAGGCGCCACTTTCAGGAATTCTGGAAGATCGAAACAGGAACGCAAGATCGCATCGTTTACATACTTGGCACTCTTGTCGAACATTGTCGCCGGAATCTCGTAGTACATTTTTGAGCCGAGGGAGAAGCTCCAGAACCCACCCGGATAGGTGGGCACCGTTGCGCCATATACCCCGATTATTGGGAACAAGCGTTCGAGATTATGTACAGTTTGATTCATAACTTCTCGATGGAACAATGGCGATTGACTTTGACAGACCATCAAGCCGTCCCCCTTCAAGGCATGATGCACATCACGGTAAAAGCCGTACTCAAACAGTCCCATAGCAGGTCCGATGGGATCCGAAGAGTCCACCACGATCACATCGTAGCAACCCCTCTTCGTCTTGATGAATTCCACACCGTCGGCAAATATGAAATTCACCCGTGGGTCCGACAAATTACCCGACACGGTGGGCAAATGTACTCGGCATGCCTCCACAACGAGCTCGTCTATTTCGACCATGTCGATCTTCTTGACGCAGTCATATTTCGCGACCTCACGAGCCGCTCCACAATCTCCACCGCCCACGATGAGAACATGCTCCGGGTTGGGGTGGATCATCATAGGAACGTGGGTGATCATTTCGTTGTAGATGTGACCATCCAGAGATGTGGATTGCACCACTCCGTCCAATACCAGCATGCGCCCGAAGTCATAAGAATCCAATATCATCACATGCTGAAATGTAGAATGACCGGCGTAGATCACTTCTTTGATGCGATAGCTGACCTTCAGATTATCCCGCTCGTCTTCCACCAGCCAGAAATCGCTACCGACCTGCTCCAAGAATTCCAGCTGCTCGTTCACTTGAATATCAAACTCCTTCGATGGTCGAACTCGGGCACTATCGCCCTCGTGGATACATGCAATACACGAAAGTCCAGCTGTCGAAATTACTGGCACAGCCTGCAATGGCAGTCGCCATGCACCGTTACACTCGACTGCCTTCTCAACGCAAAAATTTTGAATCCGCGACCTACGACCTGCAGTGATAGAGACAAAGCATCTACCACCACAGAGACGCCAGTAGCGGACCTTGCATTGATGTTACGATCACTGCCCCGACACCCGTCGACACGATTTCGATACGACTTCACCGAACGGGCTCCAGCCTGTACAACAGTACGCGCTTCATACCAAAATGACGTTCCGCGAACAGCGGCAATTCCAGTTTCAGTTGGCGCACCGCTGTCGGGGACGCACATCTTCACGTGAACTGTGTTGTTCAGCAAACTTACGTCAAAGCGTGAGGGCTAGGCCTGTCAACTTTGACGCCTCTGACTCATACCCCGACCGAACCCGCGAATCGGGCGGCGTTACGCTTATCCTCCAGGCTGGCTCCCGCACGGTAGCGTGATGCATATACAGACCTTATACTGCTGGCTTGCGTATAGCAAGGGACTGAGATGGCAAGAACTGACTTCGGCCGCATCGCGTGTTCGATCGCACGCTCAGCGGCGATCGTCGGCGATGCATGGGCACTACTGGTCGTCCGCGATGTCGCTGTTGGGTTGCACCGGTTCGACGAGATTCAGCGTGACCTCGGCGTGGCGACCAACGTGCTGAGTGATCGCCTGCAGCGCCTGACCGACGCCGGGGTCCTGCGCCGGCACCGGTATGAACAGCATCCGGACCGGTTCGAGTACCTGCTGACCGACAAGGGGCGTGACCTAGTACCCGTTCTGCTCGCCTTAATGGCGTGGGGCGATCGCTGGGAAGCGGATCCGGACGGGCCACCCCTGATCCTGTATCACCATGACTGCCACCACATCACTGAGGCCGCTGTGACCTGCGGTCAATGCGGGAACGACCTGACAGCCGATTCCGTCGAATACCGGCCTGGACCCGGCGGACGCCACGCGCCGGGCACCGCGATCATTGGCACTGTACTCACGTCCCCGCCGATCGAGTAGAACTGAACCGGGCACTCGATGCGCCGTCCAGGCAGGCGGCGGAAGGTTCACGGATGAAACGGTCCTGCCTCGACCGAACCGCCGGTGATTCGGACCCAATAGCAACCGGGTTGTTCATACCGAGGCGAGTTCCGGCTGGCGAGGAGCATCTGAGGCCGCGGCCGCGCGCTGGCGAGTTTCGCGAAGCGTGCCTATCGCAAAAAAGAACACGCCGCAGACCACCCAAACAGCGAGAACCAGTAGCGGCTTGGTTGCGCCCGCACCATCGAAGTAGGCGAGGCAGCGCAAAAGGCTGCCGGTGGCGCCGGGCGGGAGCAGTTGACCGAACGCACCCCAGCCAGCTGGAAGCATCTCTGGGGCGCTGGTGAGTCCGGACAGAGGGTTTCCGAGGAATATCAGCGTGAGCGCGCCGAGGGCAAGACCGACGTTGCCGAAGGCGGTGCGCATCCCGAGGATCATCCAGCAGGATGCGGCGATGCCAAGCGCAGCCCCCGCGGCCGTAATCCAGTAATTGCCGTCGACAGCCCCGAGTCCGTATTGCAGCAGCGCGGTCAGGGAGGAGCCGCCTACCAGAGCAAAGCCGATCGAACCGACGACTCGTTGGGCAGTTCCTTGTACCAAGAACAGAAGTAGTATCGCGCCGATGTATCCGCCCAGCGACAGGGGTAGTGCGCCTGCGCTCAGCCCCGCGCCCTTGGGGTCGTCCGCTGGAAGCGGCCGAACATCGGTCACTTTCACGTCGTTGCCGAACCTTGTCGCCGCTTCCCTGAGCAGCGCCCCTACCGCAGGACCCGCGGCGGAAGCCACCATCAGCTCTGGGCTTCCACTGGCTGATGTGTTGATGGCGCCATACACATCCCGGTCGAGGATGCGCGCCCTGGCGGCGCCAGCGTCAGAAACGACAGTGATGTCGAAGGCACCCGGGTAGGCGCGCTCCAATTGCTGTTCCGTTTGCTGCGCGCCCGGACCGGACACGGCGAGGGGCAGTTCATGTGGCTTGGAATTGATCGCTGGCAAGGCGAACGCCGAGAGCATGCCGATGAGCAAGGTCGCCGTCAGGCAAGTGACGAGGAATACCCGACCCCAGGGGCTTGTAGGTGCGGATGGTGTACTCATGCCGCCTTCCAATAAGAAACGATACGTATACTAAACGCGATGCTAAGCTAAGAGCGATAAGAAACGCAACGTTCTCTGCAAGGTAGGTAGATGCCCCCCGTCACTCGCCGCCGCGGCCGAGACCTGGAGCGGGCCCTTCTCGACGCTGCAAGGAAGGAGCTGACCGCAGTCGGGTACCACGGCCTCACCTTCGAGGGGGTCGCCGCCCGGGCCCACACCAGCAAGCCGGTCCTCTACCGCCGCTGGCCCACCCGGGCGGAGCTAGTCACCGCCGCACTTTTCGACGTGCTCCCTTCAGACGAGGAACCACCGGACACAGGGTCACTGCGCGGTGACGTCATCGCCTTGCTGTATCGCGGACGTGAGCGCTTCACAGCGATCGGTGCCGAGGCGGTCTGGGGCGTCATGGCGGAGAGTATGCGGGAGCCGGCGCTAGCCGAGCAGCTGCGAAGCCGCGTAGGTACAGCGCTGTATCACGGTGTCCTACGCCGTTTGATCGACCGGGCCGACGAACGAGGCGAGATCTGCGCGGGATCGCTCCCGGACCGCGTCGTCTCACTGCCGACCGACCTGGCTCGCAGCGAGCTACTCGTTCATGGTGAGCTAACCGACGACGCGGTGATATCTATTGTCGACGAGATTTTCATGCCGCTGGTCACCTCACTTCAGCCGGAGGGTCGGGCAGCTTCTCCTCACAGGGTGGTGTAGACGGCGCTCGGCGATGGCGAACGCAGCGGAGACCTGCAAGATCGACGAAATTCTTGTTTGGCCGTAACCATGCACCAGTTCGACGAGCAGCCGCACTCATCCGGAACTCGGCAGATCGGTCGATCGTCTGACCGTACGTCGGCCGCGCACATCGTTGGCGGCGATCACATGTCGAGTCGCCGGTGTGGTTTCGATGTCCTACAGAATCATCTGCTGGATTTTCACGAAGTGACCGACAGGACCAGTATGGGCATCCCAGTCGAACGCGGTGCCGAACTCGTGCACGGCCCGAACGTCTCCACCTGGCCGCTACTGCGCCCCGCCGGTATCGATACGCACCAATGGAACGTGGAGCGGTGCCGCTTCAACCCGGGGAGTGCGTGGGTCAGCCAGCGCGCCTAACAGTTCTGCAACTTCTCCCAGAGGCGGCCCACACTGCGGACCCACTGCCCGCACCTCTGCCCGGAGAGACCGCAGCCAACCACCTACAGCGTCTTGGAATTTCGCCGCAGAACTACCCTCGCACTGCTGGTGATCGATACCGACAGTGAACAGTTTACGAAAATGCCCGCCGAAGAGATGATTGAGAACCTCGCAACCGCACTCAGCGCACCGATCAACGGCCCCGATCGACGACGGCTACACTGACTTCTCCGCGATCGGTGGGTACGACACAGTAATCGAACAGGTAGCGATCGGGCTGGACATCCGGAAGAAGCACGAGGTCACCATGGTCTGCCATAGCCGCAAGGGCGTCGAGGTGCTCGCGGGCGGTGAAGTGTTCCCCGGGAAGAAACTCGTGGTGGCGCTCCCGGCCGCCAGGCGCGGCAGGGGACGATCCATTTCGACGCGCCGCTGCCAGAGACCCTGCGCAAGTAGTTGTTCGGAAGTCGCCTACTGCCGGTGTACAAGGGCCTACTCGAATTCGCGGCACCGATCCTACCGGAACCGTGGGATCTGATCGAGGACTACTCGGTGAATCCCCCCACCATGTGGAACGGCTCGGTGGACGAGCCCGGCTATTGCGGCCAGGTCGTGGTCGACTGGGCCACCGGAGACGCGGCAAGTGAACTGCTGGCCCTGCCCGAGAATCAGCGACTCGCCGCCTCCCTGGAAACTGGCCGCAGGACAAGTACGCCTTGGGCGCCTACCCCGCCCCCAACTCGAAACAAGACGGCCTTTACGAGCCGATCGATAACACCGTCTTTGGGCCGGTATGGTCACCAGTTCGATCCACGAGTCCTACAGCACCGGCCTCAATGCCAGCTCTGCTGTGCTGCGCAGCCTGTGAGCGCATGCGGCACAACGCAATTACGTTATCCTGAAAGCGCCCTCGCCGACGTCCCGGTGGGTGGCCGGGCCGCAGTCATCCGGGTGTGGGTTCGGCGACTCGTCTCCCCCACAGGACACTGCTGCGTTGCGTTTCGTGAACAAGTGCCTGGTGTGGTGGAACGCTACCAGCGGCGGACTGTTCGTCTGATCCGGTAGGTGCGCGCAGTGGTGTGGAAGCTGGCCGGACGGGCGGCTACGCCGCTGCCGACCTAGCTGGCGGTGCGTTGGCCCGCGATACCGCCGTCCGCCGCATCGGCCGGCACCGCGGGCGCTGTGCGGGGACAACTTCGCGCTGCGCTACCGAAACCGTTACGACACAGTCCTGATCGACGCCGTCAGGCACTAGCGGATCGACCTGCTGCCTGACCGTAGATCCGAGAGACTCAAGACGTGGCTGCGTGAGCATCCCGGCGTCGAGGTCGTCGTGAGCGACGGGTCGGCCGCCTACTCCGAAGCGATCCGGCGCTCTCTGTCCGCCGTGACCCGGGCTTGCAATCGGTGGCATCTGCGGCACGGGCTGACACGAGCGGTAGAGAAGGCAGTGGCCGCCCACGGCCGATGCTGGACCGAAACGACAGGCTCGGCCTCGGACTCAACACCGTCAAGCGTTACGCCCGTGCTCGCGAACCCGATCGGCTGCGCCGTCCACCCCGGATACCGTGGCCGCCTGGTCGACTCTTGCTGCGACCACCTGCGTGCTCGCCGGGCCGCCGAACCCTGCGTCGCGGTTCTGCACCTGTTCCACGAGATCAAAGCCCTTGCCTGCCCCGGCAGCATCAACCTGCCGCACGATACCCGTTCCTGCGCGGCCTCGACCAGGACCACGATGCTGCGATCACCGGGCTCACCTCACCGGCCCGCTCGGCCAGCGTCCACCCGTTCTTACGCTCGAGCCCCGCGACCAGCCCGGTCACGTACTCCCGGGCCCGGCCCCGCGGCTCCGACCGCGTGAACCGCCCACCGATCCTCTCGTGCAACGAATCCAACTCCGCTGCAACAACATCCACCACCACACCAGCAAGCTACCGAACCGACTGCCGTTGCAGTACTAGTCGTGAGGCCTTGCTTGGGCGGTTTCGGGAGGAAAGACTTGTCACCGAAATCGGCTGGTGATATCGCGACCGATGATCTCTTTCATGATTTCGGTGGTGCCGCCGTATAGTGTCTGCACCCGGGCATCCCTGTAGGCGCGTGCGATCGGGAACTCGTTCATGAACCCGTAGCCGCCAAAGAGCTGCAGACAGCGCGTCGTGACCCGCTGCTGGAGTTCGGTGACCCACCACTTGGCCTTCGACGCCTCGACCATGGTGAGGGTGCCGTCGTTCAGTCGCAATATGCAGCGCTCGATGTAGGCACGGGTGACATCGATCTCGGTCTCCATCTCGGCCAACTGGAAGCGGGTGTTCTGGAAGTCGCCGATGCGCCGACCGAACGCCTTGCGCTGGAACACATAGTCCAGCGTCCAGGAAAGAGCAGCCTCGCAAGCTACCATGCCTCCGACGGCGATCGAGGTGCGTTCCTTGGGTAAGTGCTGCATCAAGTAGAAGAAGCCCTGTCCTTCCTCGCCAAGCAGATTCGATTCTGTTAGCCGGACGTTTTCGAAAAACAGCTCAGCAGTGTCCTGACCAAGGAGGCCAAGCTTGTCTAGCTTGCGGCCCCGCTCGAACCCTGGCATGCCCTGCTCGACCACAAACAGACTGAACGAGCCTGCGCCCGCACCTTCCCTGGTCTTCGCCAGGACGATGACGAGGTCGGCAAGAATACCGTTGCTGATGAACGTCTTTTGCCCGTTCAGCACCCAACTATCTCCATTCCGTTCGGCGTTGGTGCGAATGGCTTGCAGATCACTACCTGCATTAGGCTCGGTCATGGCGATGGCACCGACAAGTTCGCCGGTGCCACAGCCCGGCAGCCATCGCCGCTTCTGCTCTGCACTTGCAAGGTCGAGAAGGTACGGCAGCACGAGGTCGTCCTGGACAGCTAGGCTCATATTGAACGATGTCGCCGCGATTGCAGCAGTCTCCTCGGCGACGACCATGCGGTAGCGCCAGTCGGTCTCCCCAGCGCCTCCGTACTCCTCGGGAACGGAAAGGCCAACGATCCCACTCTGCCCGGCCGCGGTCCAGACAGCCTTGTCGATGAGGCGCTGCTCTTCCCAGGTGTCGTAGTAGGGAGCAACCTCACGCTTGAGAAACTTCCTGACGCTGGCGCGGTAGGCATCGTGGTCGGGGGTGAAGAACGGCGATAGCATGACTGTGTCACCTAGAGCTTTCTCTTGAAGATCGTTTCTGGTCGTGGTCGTCGGGAGCCGACAGACAAAGTCGATGGCGGCCCGGCGCTCGCAGGTGGCGCATTCACTTTGCCCAGGCGATCACTTCGGCCTCGATTGTTGGACACCTCGCGCTTCAAGCGCCATTGCCTCGGCGTCCGAGCGGAGCATCTTCGCAGCGTCCAGCGAGAGCGCTGGACCCGACGCATGCGCTCTTGCAGTTCACGCGATCAGACATTGCCAGCGCAGATGACGATCACGTCGTAGTCCTAGATCGAGCACTCTCGACTCATGGGCATGCGGCCGCCTGGATGTCCGGACACCGCTCGACCCTATGCATCGCGAGCGCCTCGCCGCATTGCGCCGACGCACCAACACTATCGAGTCGACGATCCTGCCATCCTCGCTGTACACCGGAGAGACGCAGCCGGTGACGTTCACCATGGTCACAGATCACACGCCCTGTGCGCCCGAGTGGTCGCCATTCTTGACGTGTCCTCCGCCTGCGTCGAGATGAACAGCTACGCTGTGCGTTCGGTTTCCAGGTTCCTGCGGTTCGTAACGGCATGCTGATCAGCATGGCTGTCAGCCGCGCAGCGCTGAGGAGAGGACGCCGCTCACCGTTGTCCAGCGCGGCCGCTTAGCGAAATTGGTCAGCCGTTCAAGAGTGGTGGTAGCGGTGCGGTTGGTGACGAACCACGGCGGCTTAGGTGTGAGGGTGAGTTCGCCATGGAGAACTGACCGAGGTGCGGGTCGGAACGGCCCACGCAGCACAGTGCGTTCGGGTTCGTCGATGAGAAGTGCGTTGTGCACAACTCCGATCCCGCTCTGAATATCGGCGAGAGTATGTCCGGGGAACGCACCCCAAGTGGCGCGGGCGGTGAGATATCCGATGCCTGTCCACGCATTTATAGCGATGGTGCCGTATCTCAGCTGTGCTACGGCTACATCGAACGCGGCGCCGAGGACCTTGATGCTGTGGGGGTGAGCGACAACGTTGATACCGAGAGTGCCTTCGAGTTCGTCGTTACAGACTCGGACGGCCTGGCTGAGGAACTCTTCTTCGGTGCCCGGCAGCTCGAGGATGCCGAGCACCGGCGCGAAGTACTCTGTGCACAGGGCAGGTTCGGTGCGGGTCGGCTGCAGGTGTTCGATGAGTATGCGATCGGTGTGTGGGCCGATCACTTCTGCATGGCGATACTCCGAAAGTGCGCGGGCGACGCGGTCTGCCGCTCCAGGGTAATAGTCAACGCGCGCCGGTGTTCGCTGGATTGCACGGCGAAGTTCGTCCAAGAACTGCCGTTTCTGCGGCCAGTTCGCGCTGATAATGGCCACTTGAGCAGCGATGCAGTTGTAGCCGTTGTTGTGCAATCGATGGGTTGCGACGTGTTCGGCTTGGTATCGCAGGTCTGAGGTAGACCATTTACCCGGAAGAACGACTGTCGGAGAGACACCTCCGAGCTCGCTCGTGATCGGCTTGGTCAGCAGAGGTGTCGCGTTGGCCTTACGAATGGCGCCGTCTTGACCGGCACCGAAGACGATTGTGTCGTGAGTCGCGGCGCTGCCGGTGATGTGCACGGCCGCGACGGCGGGGTGCTGTGTCAGCTCGGCACCGATTCGCGGTCCACCGGTCAGGATCCGCATGAAATCCTGGTCGATCGCTGGTGCAAAGATCTTTTCCAGTACCGGCAGGAGCGGATCGGCGATGGGGTTCAATTTGATAACTACCACGCGGTTGCCGGCGTACATTTGATACAGCGCGTCCAGAGGTGCGATGGAAAATATGTTGCCGGCACCGAGGACGACTGCGATCCCGTTTGTCTGTTCGGGGAAACGTTGCCCCAGGCCGGCGCGTGCGCGCATCGATGCCGCATCCACACCGGGTTTCGACCACACCTGCGCTCGGAACCCGTTGAGCACCAACCTGTCGAAGCGATCATGGGGAAGCACCTCGACTGCGGTACGACCACCGGGCGCCGGAAGAAATCGACAACCGTCGAGAGGGCTGCGTTCTTCCTCAAGCTTCCGCACACTCTCGGCGAGTGCTGCTGTTCCGGTCATCAGCGGATACGGTCCGGTCGACCACTCCTCACCGACCAGCGGTGAGCCTGCGGGAAGCCCTTTGATATCCGCGGCGATCTCGACCCATTCGCGTGCGTACGCGGCGGTGCTGGTGTGTATCTGTTCGAGTAGGCCACGTCGTTCGGACAAAGTAGTCGTCGCCCAGACGTTTTCGCCTCGGCGCAACGCTGCCAGCGCGGTAGAGACCGTCGCTTCCACGCTTGAGTCCATCAGAGATCCTTACTGCTCGCGCGCTTCGATGCACAACGGGGCACTGTGCATACCAAGATCGACATCGGTGCTCGGACAGGCGACACACGAGTGGGTGTCACCGAACTGGCTGTCGGGCAGCAGAAGCCGTGCCTCTTCCGCAAGGTTGGCACTGCCCGTGACGACGCGTATTCGACACCAACTGCATTCACGCGAGCGACACGCCACTTCTGGCCGGATACCGTTATCCTCCAGACCGTCGAGCAGCGCGCGAAAGGTGTCGACCACCTGGCGCGTTGCGGCCGCATGGTCACGACGGTGGAGGATGCGGTCTTCGATCTTCCTGCGAATGTCGGCCGAACCATCGCATCGTTCGGTGAGAGGGTGTTTCATCGAGCACTTCTTTCAACTTGTTTCGGTGCGCAGCAGGCGCCGAGCAACACGGGCTTCAGGTTCGAGGGTGCGCTGGAAGCCGCCGATGCCGGCCCAGGATCCGGCCGGATGGAGCCCAGCAAAATGCGGTTCGCGTTCACTGTTGCAGGACAGGCAACCTCTGGTGGCATCTTGGTCGCAGCCATAGATGGAGCCGCCGGGATGACCGCGACAGCGCAGGGCGGTCATCGAAGTAGCGGCATCGGCTTCTTCGTTGGAATGGGACATAGCCGTATCGCATGCACATGTCGCGTGGGCGGCAGCCGATCGCCACCCGAATGACTGATCCAGCTCATGTCGTCGCTGCGCGGCTGGCTTCCAGCTCTTTGAGATTTTTCCGGAGGATCTTGCCGGCCACGGATCGCGGTACGGAGTCGATGAATTCAACCGCACGTACTCGCTTGTGCGGTGCCACACGTTCGGCGACGAAGTCCATTACTTCCGCGTCCTCGAGCCGTGTATCCGGCTGCTGTACAACAAATGCCTTCGGATGTTCTTCACCGTCGGCGTTGCGTACTCCGATAACGGCCGCGTCTGCAATCGCGGGATGACTCAGCAGTACTGCCTCAAGCTCAGCCGGTGGTACTTGGTAACCCTTGTATTTTATCAATTCTTTGAGACGGTCGACTATGAATACGACCCCTTCGCTGTTCACTCTTGCCACATCTCCGGTATGGAGAAAACCGTCCTGGTCGATGACTTCGACTGTTGCGTCGTCTCTGCCCAGGTATCCGGCCATCACATTGGGGCCTTTACAGCACAGTTCGCCGGGCTGGCTCAGCCCCTCTGCTGGAGGGTCGATTTCGTCACCGGTTGTGAGATCGATTAGCTTGCACTCGATATTCGCCATTGTGAGGCCGATTGATCCGTGCGGAATGTCATCACGGTTTTCCGGGATGCCGTGACTAGCCGGGCTCATCTCCGTCATCCCGTAGGCCTGCCGTACGCGGCAGCCCAAGCGGGCGGCGACCGCGCGACCGAGTTGCTCATCGAGGGCCGCCGCGGCACACAGGATGGTCCGAATGCTGCTGAGATCGAAACTCTCGATCATGGGATGTTTGGCCAGAGCGACGACGATGGGAGGGGCCACGTAGAGATAGGTGCAGCGCCAAGTGGCAACGAGCGTTAGGAAATCCTTTAGATCGAATTTGCTCATCGTGATGATAGTTGCCCGACGATGCAGGCCAGCGTTGAGCAGCGTGTTGAAGCCGTAAATGTGGAAGAACGGCAGCACAGCAATGATGTGATGCCCAGGTCCGACATCCATCAATGGTTCGAGTTGACACAAATTGGCAACCAGGTTGCGGTGCGTGAGCATCACACCCTTGGGCTTCCCCGTAGTTCCGGACGAGTACGGCAGAAGAGCGATGTGAGTCGCGGGATCGATAACAATCTGCGGTACGGGGCTGCGGTCAGCCAACAGGTCCCCCAGCGACGGGTAGCCCTCCGAGCCATCGACCACGATAAGGCGACCTGCAACGATCCCTGCCGCCTCGGCTGCAATCGCAGCTTGCGGCAGTAGTGCAGACATCGTGAATAAGAACCGTGCCTTTGAGTCGACGAGCTGATTAGCGATCTCCTCAGCGGTGTATAAGGCATGCACCGGGGTCGCGGTGCCACCGGCCCTTAGGATGCCGTGAATAATCGACGCAAACTCTGGAACATTGGGCATGTGCACTGCCGCCACATCTCCGACTGCAAGCCCCCGAGTAGCCAAAGCGCCTGCGACAGAATCGATCTGATCGATCAACGATCGGAAGGAGATCGTCGCTCCGGTCCCGCCGTCGATGAGTGCGGAGCGAAGGAAGTCAACCTCTTCCATCCGCCCGAACAAGAAGTCGTAAACAGTCGAACTGGGGATCTCAACGTCAGGGAAGGGGCTCTTGAAGCTCAAGGTATCGCTCCTGGTTGTCGTGACTGCTTTGAAATCATGGGTGCTGTTTACCCACACCTAAGGGTGTGCTGCGATTCCCAGGTACAGCGTGGGCTCAGCGCAGCTGCGACATCTCGAACCGCGTTGCGTGTGCTATGCGGCGTCGTGCAACCACATCGAGCGCTCGCCGCCAGCGATGTATCAGCATTCACTGTCGGGTGAGTCACATCCGAGGTCAGCATAAGGCCAACAAGCAGTCTAGACAACTAGTTGCTTAGCCGCTTTCGTCCACGCCTGACTGTAAGACTGTCGGCACACCTGACGCGCCGACGCCTACCACCGACCGACTTGTCGCCACCGCGACGTGTCGTCGCACGCCATAGGCTCCGTTACCAGGGGAGAGCCTAGGCGCATGCGTAGCGTCCCCCTCCGTGCCCAACCGGCCATACAGGTGCGCATAGGGTGCGCTTCCTCTGGACGTGCAGGCAGCGGTATGGTATGAGTTAGACAACAAGTTGTCTAGACGAAAGAGTGAGTCAGCGCTCCGCTTAGTCGCTTCGACAGCGTCGGCCACGACGGCCGCGCTTGCAAGTTCGCGTCCTTGCGCGCTCGTGCGCCCGCAGCGATGAGTAAAAGCTGCTGGCCCGGCGGTCTGAAACGAATTGCCTCAGATGTTATCTGCGGGCCAGAGCAGGGCGGGTTCGTTGTGAAGAAACGAATAGCAAAAGGAGTATGTGAGACGTGTATCACCGCATTGTTGAGCAAAAGCTGAGAGCTACATTCGGCGACGTCAACCGCGGCAATTACATCCCCGTGGTGAATGGGTTCGCGGAACAGGGTCTGCACTGGTTCTCCGGCACACATGCACTGAGCGGAGAAAGGAGTGGGCCTCATGACATAGCTCGATGGTACGGGCGGCTCGCCCTGCTGTTTCCGGACCTGACCTTCACCATCGTCGAGGTGGCGGTCAGGGGCTGGCCGTGGAATACCACGGCAATGGTCGAATGGACCGACAAACTGCATGACCGTAAGGGTGTCGAATTCACCAATTCAGGTGTGCACGTAGTCAAACTGCGCTGGGGTAAGATCGTATCTCTCCGAATCTACTGCGACACAGCCCGACTGGCCATGGTTCTGCGCACGCTTGCCGAACAAGGAGTCGAAGAAGCCACAAAAGAGCCGATAATTTCGAGATCGAGGAATTAATTTGCGATGAAAACTTTAGCCGCATTAAAGTCTCAAAGCCTCAAATTGCGAGCGTTGGGGGCACTCGCCTTCGGAGTGTTCTGCAGCGCGCCGCTACACCCGGCAGCAATAGCACACCCGCTTGATACGCCGAGCGATATATCAAGCATGATCGGCGCTGCAACGCTCTACATCCAATCCCTCGTCACCCATAACGCGGAGAACGTCCCCCTCGCACCTGATGCCTACCGGGTCGAGAATGGGTTCGTCACCGGTATTTCTGCTGAAGATATCCGGACGCAGCTCGATACTGGGCCGCAGTACAGTGTCCTGACAGGTATTCGCAGGCTCACTTGGCCTTCGATAGAAAAGGATAGCGTCACTGCGGACTACTATCTCGACACTTGCGGGCCTGTTGTACCCGTGCAATTTCTCACCACACATGTTATTGAACACTTCACATTCGATGCCAGTGGTCAGATCAAATATATCGAAGCCTCCCTTACAATACTTCCAGGGCATGCAGAATAGCATCAGAAGTGCGACCGCCTCGAATAAACGAGAGCCCGCCTCACGACGCCTGCTGCTACATAAACCTCTATTAAGGATCAACTCGATCGCCTCCCAGGCCCCCTCAGGCACCAACTCCTGACGAAGGTCTATGCAGCGTATGAATCGTGACTACTTTGCTATCGCTGCGCCCAGAGCATGGGCCGCCCTATGGGCATGCTTCAATTCGGAGGGGCCCGGCCGGGAAGCTCGAGATGACCCAGGTGTGGCGTAGATGATCAGGCTCGGCTTCCGTTTGCACGGGATCCATAGTTGCACCGAGTGATACCGAGTCGAGTCAATTGACGTCAGAGACACATGATGTATTACCTATTCAAAAAGTATTTGCTTAACAAGAAAATTGGGCTATGAGTGAACTGACGTATCCGCACTTATTGAAACCACTCGACCTGGGCTTCACCACATTGCGCAACCGCGTTCTGATGGGGTCGATGCACGTCGGCCTGGAAGAGGCGCCTAATGGGTTCGAGCGTATGGCCGCGTACTACGCTGAACGGGCCCGCGGTGGCGCCGGCCTGATAGTCACAGGCGGCTTTGCGCCCAACGAGGCCGGCCGACCCGCTCCGGGCGGGGCGATGCTGATCAACCGTGAAGGGGTCGAAAAGCACAGGGTTGTCACCGACGCAGTTCATGTCGCCGACGGCAAGATCGCCCTGCAGATCCTGCATTTCGGTCGCTACGCCTACCACCCCGACCTGGTCGCTCCCAGTGCGCTGCAGGCGCCGATCAGCCCACACGTGCCCCGCGAACTGACTGACGCTGAGATCATGCAGACCATCGATGACTATGCCCGCTGCGCGGCGCTTGCCAAAGAGGCTGGCTACGACGGTGTGGAAGTGATGGGTTCCGAGGGCTACCTCATCAACGAGTTCATCGCCCGTCAGACCAACCATCGCACCGATCGATGGGGTGGAGCATACGAAAATCGGATTCGCTTCCCGATCGAAGTCGTGTCCCGGGTCCGCGAGGCGGTGGGGGAAGAATTCATCATCATCTACCGGTTGTCGATGCTCGATCTGGTACCGGGCGGGTCGACTTTTGATGAGGTCGTCACCCTGGCCAGGGCCATCGAAAGGGCAGGAGCAACAATCATCAACAGCGGCATCGGCTGGCATGAGGCTCGAATCCCAACCATCGCCACCTCGGTCCCCCGCGGCGCATACGCCTGGGTCACCAAGAAACTGATGGGCGCCGTCACCGTGCCGCTGGTCACCAGTAATCGGATCAATACTCCCGATAAGGCGGAAGAACTGCTCGCCAATGGGTATGCTGATATGGTTTCGCTCGCCCGGCCATTCCTTGCCGATCCCGACTTCGTGGCCAAGGCCGCTGCTGGAACGCCTTACGCCATCAACACCTGCATCGGGTGTAATCAGGCATGTCTCGATCACACCTTCTCGTTGAAGATAACATCCTGCCTGGTCAATCCACGCGCGTGCCACGAGACCGAACTCGTGCTCGTGCCCGCCGAACGGAAAAAGAAGATCGCCGTCGTCGGCGCCGGACCGGCCGGTCTCGCGTTCGCTGTGTCAGCGGCGGAACGCGGTCATCACGTCACTTTGTTCGACGCTGCCGGTCAGATCGGCGGCCAACTCATTGTGGCGCGCGAGGTACCAGGCAAACAGGAGTTCGATGAAACGTTGCGCTACTTTCGGCACCGACTCGACGCAACCGGGGTCTCTGTGCGCCTTCGTACGACCGTCAGTGCCGATGATCTCGTCGCGGGCGGATACGACGAGATCGTACTGGGCACGGGCGTCACTCCACGCGTTCCCGATTTGCACGGCGTCGGCCATCCGATGGTGCTTGGTTACCTCGACGTCCTGCGCGATAAGAAACCGGTCGGCGAGCGAGTAGCCATCTTGGGTGCCGGAGGTATCGGATTTGACGTAGCTGAGTACCTCACCGGTTCGGGCGCCGATACTAGCCGCGACATCGCCGCATTCCTCGCAGGCTGGGGTGTCGACGAAGAGCTCAGCGTCGCCGGTGGCCTAATGCCACCACATCAGCGCCAATCCCCCCGCACGGTTACCTTGCTCCAGCGCAAGACCAGCAAGGTCGGAGCCGGGCTCGGCAAGACCACGGGCTGGATCCACCGAACAGAACTCAAGCATCGCGGTGTGGATATGATCGCGGGTGCATCCTACGATCGCATCGACGACGATGGTCTGCACTTTCAAATCGACGGCCGAAAGGCGGTACTTGCCGTTGACAACGTCATCTTGTGCACCGGGCAGGAGCCCAACCGAGACCTGCATCGACAACTCGAGGCACGCGGTTGCACCGCGCATCTGATAGGCGGCGCCGACATTGCCGCTGAACTGGATGCCAAACGGGCCATAGACCAGGGCACTCGGCTTGCGGCAGCTCTCTAACCACTTGCGGGCGTTGTATGGTGAAGGCGGTCAGCCTGCGGCAGAATGAGTCGATATCGGAGTCGCGAATAGTTCTGGTGTGTTGATATCACCGATACGGACACATGAGGCGCGACAACACCGATACCTTAATCAACAATCAAGGTCGGATGGCAACATCCCGTCTCGACCGCCCTGGAACAACGGCGACTTCGAGTCGTTCATCGCAGGCTGCGTCACGCAGTGGGTCACATTTGCAGCCATTGACCAGCCGGATCTACGCCCGCGTCGTAATCGGCGATTCAAGAACGACCACAACTAGCGGTACCGGCCTTCGGCACTAGGTCCTTACCCCGGCCAAGTACATTGAATCGAACACTCCGGACGCAAATACCGGGCGACTGCATCATCGGCGCGGTCACAATGACGACCTCAGATGGGTAGAAAAAATATTGATTATTATGCTACTTTAAAATCATGGCACTACGCAATGCAGTTCTTGCTCAACTCGTTCACGGCGAGGCTTCCGGTTATGAGTTGGCGAAAGGATTCGACGCCTCGGTTGCCAACTTCTGGATGGCTACACCGCAACAGCTGTATCGAGAACTCGATCGCATGGCAACGGAAGGCCTGATCGATACGCAAGTGGTTCAGCAGGACCGCAGGCCGAACAAGCGTGTACACACTATGACTCCGGCGGGCCGCGAGGCGTTGCACGATTTCATCGGCGAACCAACGAAGCCGAGTGCGATGCGTGACGACCTGCTCGTTAAGGTCCACGGGATGGACACCGATGACGTATCTGCCGTCCGGGCTGCTGTCACCGAGCGGCTGGAGTGGGCGCAGGGCAAACTGGATCGGTACGAGCGATTACGCACTCTCATTCTGGACGGCCGGACCGAGCAGGCGTATCTCGCCGAAGCAGACCGTATAGGGCCCTATCTCACCCTCCTGCGAGGCCTCACCTTCGAGCAGGAGAACGTTCGTTGGGCTGAGTTCGTGCTGAAGGTTCTGGACAGGCGCAGCGTCCAACACTTCTAAAAATGTCTGTCGGATCTCGCAGGCAACTACGCAGGGGCGGGGCCGAGCGAGCCTAGGAGTGCTTTGTTAGGTGCTCGGAGATGTGTTCTGCTGCAATGGTGTTGCGTAGGAGATCGATGCGGTCCGACCGGTGATCGATGAGTTCGCCGGGGAGCTGTTCGCCGGGTTCGCCCGACTGGACCGTCGGGTCAAGGGGCAGCTGTATCTGCGGAGCCTGCTCTTGGACAGTAAGCGCAAGTCGAAATAGCCCATTGCGGCACGGCTCGGGGTAGATCATCAGCAGCTGCAGCAGTTCGTGACCACCTCGACCTGGGACCCCACCCAGGTCCGCGCCCGGCCGACCGGGCGAGCGGCACGGTTGGTCGACCCAACGCCCTTGTGGTTGACGACACCGGGCTTCCGTCCGGCGGCGCCCGGGCCGCCACCGACCCGGGCGAAACCGGACAGATCGCTGCCCGCGGGCGCAGTGCGCGATCCCTGACCTGGCCAGGTAACCCTGCGGGGCCTTCGCCGGCACCGGTGCGGTGGCGGAGGGCTGATGGACGCGATCGAGGCGACAATCACAGCTGGCTTGATTGGCACCGGGACAGTCGGGCAGCTTCATGCGGCGTGCGGGTCTGGTCAGACGCTGGTCGTGGCCGAGTGCGCGCGGTGGCTCGTGGCACCCGGCGGGGTGGCCGTAGCGGTGGTGCCGTTGATCGCCCTCACAGATACCCTTTCGGTCGGGTCCGGCCGAAGTGTCGCGATCGCGGTGTGCAGCGACGACACGGTGGCTGCCGACTCGGCGGGCCACGCCGCCAACGTGGACACCACGGTGAGCACCAATGTCCCGACACTCACGGAATGTGACTCGGCCGCGGTGGTGACCGCGTCGTGGTGTTGACGTACGTGTCGGCGGACCGCATAGTCGGCGCTTTCGCCGAGGCCGGTCTGATCGCAGACCTTCTGGCGGCATCTGAGGGACTTTCGGATCGTGGTGATTGGCGTCGTCGACTCTCGGATGCGGAAAATGCTGAGGGACAGAGACACTGCATGTGTGGATCGACCCGGGGCACCCGAGCTGCGGACCGTGTGGCTAGGCAGGCGGATTCTGGCGTCGATTCCAGACGAATTTGAGCGTCATTGGGTGCCTCGAAGGGCCCTCGATCCATACGAAAAGTAGCGTCACTTGCGCCGGCCGTCGATTACGGCTCCGGGCCGAGATACGGCTGGGATCGACAGGTCAACCACCTCAGCGCAAGCACAGCGGCAGACTCTTCTCCACCCAGTTGCAGGTGGCCAGAGTGTGGATCATCGCCGGGTCGACGTTCGGGTTGGCCTCGAAATAGGAGGCCCGCAACGATTTTTCGCGGGGCACCGGGCCGCGCGGATGCGCCGCTCGCTGCGGCGGCGGGCGCGGTCGTCGCACTCGGCCAGCAGCAGTTCGGCCAGAAGAGACCGATACGACATCTGTTCGCGTTCGGCGGTGTCGGCGATCTCGGCGAACTGCTGAGAGATCAAGGGCAGTCGCAGCATCCGGCATGCCTGATCGATCGAGGCGTCGGCGGCCTGCTCGGTCATTCCGCGGCGCCGGGGCGTGCTGGAAGTGGTGGTCATGAACTGGTTCCTTCTGCGGGTGGGTAGGGGCGACGCAATAACTGGTCGTAGACGGCCACCGACGGCAAAGGCCTGGAATCGGGCGGCAGTTGCGCCACCCGGCGCACGGTCAGCGACGACACCGGATTGGGCTAATCCAGCTCCACCGGCAGGCGCGGTGGCTCCGTGTCGCGATCTTGCGGGGTCTCCAGCGCCACAGCGTCGGCGCTCAGCGCACCGTCCTCCAACGCGGCCCTCAGCCCGGCAATGACCTGATCGGGAGGCATGTGTCGATGCAGCAGTAGCACCTCGATGAGGGCGCGGTTGCCGTCGCAGTCGCCGTGTGCCTTGCGGGCCGCGGCTCTCCACGCGTGGTGAGCCGCAGTGAATCGACCGGCCGTGCGCGCCTGCTCCAGGGCTGTCGCCCCGGCCAGCGCGCCGGGCTTGCGTATGAGCCCTTCTCTGCCAGGTAATAATCAAGATTCATGCGGTTCTGCCCCTTGCCCGCGATGCGTTCGTGCTGGGCGACCTCGGTGCGGCTGTCGTAGCCACCAGCGTGGACGCGTGCAACAGCACCCGCACTTGACGGCCGATCAACCGGATCGGCACGCTGTAACGATTGGTACGAACCGTGATCAGCGAATACCTGTCCACGCCCGGGGCACAAACCGGTCTGGAATTCCTCGTCCGGCAAACGCTTCAGCAACCCTCTTTCGACCTCGAAATGCTCCCCGACCGTGCGAGCCGGGCACCGACACGACGCGCATCATCGGCGTAGTCGAACTCATCGATCAACGCGTTCAGCTCATCGACCGAGTCCACGCGAGGCACCGGCACAAGGAGGTTGCGGCGGAAGAGCCGATATCGCCTTCCAGACCGCTCTTCTCGTGAGCCCCGGGAGTTCTAGCTGGCAGTAAAAGACATCGAGATTCCAGTGGGACCGGAACGCCGTCCACCGATCTGTCTCAACCCACCTCCGCGGCAGCCCGATCACCCGCGCGACTGCCGCGTTCAAGTTGTCGTAGCGGACCTTCCCGAACGGTACCCCGCCCAACCGCAGCAACGCGTGAACATACCCCTCGAAGAACGCTTCCTGACCACCCGAGGTGGACATCCGGTGAATCGCTCTGCAGAGAACGAAAAGAGAACAAGAACATCTCGATCCTCTCACCGCCAAGCTCGACGGTGACTTCCTCGAACTCGAGCTCGGCTTCCTCGCCACGACGGTGCGTCTGCGAATGAACACCTCGGCCGGGCCGCGACCGGCAGCAATACGGATTTCCGGTTGCCGTATCGACACGTATCCGCGCACCGTCTCGTAGTTGACATCGACCATCCGATGCTTGTCGATCAATCGAGCGAAGATCCGCCGCACCGCGCGCCACTGCTTGCGCGGCGCATCCAGATTCGCCACCAGTGACTCGTCGATGACCGGCTTGAACTCATCCAGCTTCGACGCCCGCGACGGATACTTCTTCCGCTCGGCCGGCCACGCCGCCCGCACCGTCTGGTACCCGACGTTCTACTTAAGCCGCAGATCCCGACCCGACATCCCAGCCCGAGAGTCTGGCCAAATCGCGGCCTACAGCTCACCTCGGACTGACGCGGCGACGGCAACGCGGCTCCTACGAGACAGGTTCCAGCCCCTCAGACAGCGCATACAGCACGTTGCGGCGCAACCTACCACCATCACGACCAGGTGAAGCCGAAATTCGTCTGTACCAACATCTTCGGATCACCAGCGATGTTCAGTGGTCAAGCCGATGCTGCCGGCGATCAACAGCAGCATGCCCAAACAGGTGGACGGCCGGAATGCCCGCTTCTCACATGCCTGGGCTGTTCGGCTTCTGCCAGACCAGAAGGTAACGCCAGAACAGGAGTCGTCGAACCCGCACGCCAGGCAGTACCGCGGCGGCCTGGCGGGCGACCTCTCGGGTGGTCAGCGGCGGATCCATGACGACGGGCATGGTCGAGCTGGTGGAGTCCTTCGCGAACCCGCTTTTGCTTCCCAGCAACCTTCCCGACAGGAACACCACCCCAAGCAGGCGGGAACCAACTGTCGCGACGATCTCAACAGGCAGTTCCCGGCGCAGGTCCGGTCGAGGCAGAGCAATGGCAGCAAGGACCCCGCCAGGCCGCAGCGCAGGCGCGAGTACCGCCAGTGCATCCTGCAACGGCATGTGGTGCAGTGCAGTGATCGAGAACACCGCGTCGTAGTCCTTACCCGGCAGCGAGTCGGTCAGCACATCAGCGAGAACGCAGTTCACGTTACTGGGGGTGCGGCGCTTCGCCTCCTCGATCATCTCCGTGGAGCGATCGACGGCGTCGACCTGTTCAGCCCGTTTGGCAAGTCGAGCCGCGAACGCTCCCGCACCACAGCCGACATCCAGCACCCGTCGGCAGTGCTGCGGCATCCGGCGGAGAAGCAGCCGGTGGTAATAGGCGTTGTGATCCCAATCAAGCACAGCCAGACCCTACCCGGCAACGCCGCTCGCGCCCTCTGGCACCCGCCTCGGACGGAGCACACAAAACGTTGCGGCGCAACCTATCACCATCCCGACCCTGAGACGTCAAAATTCGCCTGTACCCACATCTTCATATCAGCAGTGACGTTCAGATCCGCCTGTAAGTGATGTCGTAGATGACCTGTGGAACCAGACCGTGGTCGCCCAGGCCATCTGGTCAAAGCGGCGCACACCTACGGGCTGCGCCGCACTCTGGTGTTCACCACCGTGTCAACGCGGCCGCCCGAATTGGCGCGGTCACTGGCCGGCGTGGTCGATCGTGTGCCCGCCAATCAGCGCCCGCCCGGTCCGCTGGTGTCCTGGCACGTGCACGGGCAGCAGCCGATCGAATTCCGGAAAGGGATCATGGATCACCTGCGCGCCCCGACGAACGGTGGCTGGTCGGTTGTGACGAACGTTCGATGTCCGCATGAGGGCATCGACGTCCCCGCAGTCGACTGCGTCGTGTTCGCCCTGCCGAAACGGTCCCCGGTGCATGTCGTCCAGGTTGTGGGACGAGCGTTGCGGCACCCGAAAACACCGCCGACATCGCCAGAGTGATCGTGCCGATGGTGGTCCCCGACTATTCAATTATCGGATGCAGCCAAAAACGGCAGCTCAGCGCGCCCCGCCTGCGCAGTCAGCTGGGGGCCGACCACCTGTAAGCGGATGCCATACGGATGACTATGCCGTGAAGATGTCGGGGTCGCTCCGGCCAGGGAAGGTGACTTCCCGGCCAGCCCGACTGTGCCGGGCGGCTACACGGTCGAGCACACTACGTACGATTTCAGCGACATTCCTCGGAATGGCGATTTCGCCGTGCTACCAATCGAGCCCCGGACCGGTGCGTCGGTACGGGGCTCGTTCGGGGGTATTCGCGCCTATCCACCGATCGCTCGGTAGCTTGACGAAAGCAAACCTACCTCGCGCAGAAGCTTTCTCCAAATCGAAACGTCCCCGTCCAGCACTGCTCGGCAGCGCGCCAGCGTGAATCGTGACTGTGCCGATCTATTCCGCTTTCCGCATCCTGGGCAACTCGGTGTCGATACCGCGGTGTCCGGGTTGCTGTGCGCATCGGCTCCACCTGTAGTGGGGGTAGTGGTCGTCCTTTTTGATGTAGGACAGCCGCAGCAGGACCTGTTCCAGCGACATCGACAGTTCGGCGGCGAGTTCGGCCATGACCAGCATCATGGTGGCGCTGTCGAGTTCGTGAGGGTCGGTGAGGATTTCGTCGAGCACCATGCCGCTGAAGGCTTGTTGTCGGGTCAGGACCCGTCCGGGCAGCCAACTCAACGCCCACCGCTGTCCACGGATCCCGTCGGCCAGGCGGATCGCGACCTCCGGGGAGATGGCACTGGCGATCCGCAAGGGCCCGATGATCAGATCGTTCATCCGCGCGGCCACAATCTCCTTCAACGACACCGCGTTCACCGCTGAGGCGGCGGCCCCCCTGTCCCCGACCGCCGCGCAGTCGTCGTCGCTGAGGCGCGCGCCGCGCTGGGCTTGCTCGGTTTCGGCTGGGGTGAGCTTGTCGATGGTGCGCTGCAGCTGTTGCAGACCTGCATCGACGTCATAGTGGTAGTCGTTGTCGGATGCCAGGTAGCCGTCGAGTTCGGTGAATACCTCGTAGATGCTGACTGTCGTGGTGGTGGTGTCCCTTTCGGTGTCCTTGGTCATGCTGTTACTTCACCTCCGTTATCGGCCCCTGTGCGTGGGGTGCGCGGGATGCGGCCGTGTGGATCGAACTCGATCCGGTAGCTCCCGCTGTTCTCGATCGCCCGGATCCTTCTGCGGGCTCGGCTCTTGTGTGAATGCACCGTCGACACACTCGCGCCGATCACTGTCGCGATCTCCGCATCCGGCAGCCACAGATCCCACGCCATCACCGCCACCCGGTATTCCGCGGCGGTCAGGTTCTGTCGCAGCACCTGCCACACGTAATTGACGGTGTCGTCGTCGAGGACGCGGTCGGCGGGGTTCTTGGTCACCACCGACAGCCCGAGCATCGGCACCGCGGTGTCTGTGTAGTCGGGCACCGACACGACGCCGTCGCTGCGCCGCCACGAATCGATCACCCGGCGTTTGGCGATGGTCATAATCAACGCAGCCGCCTCTGGCGCTTCGGCGTTGAGGAAGTCGCGGTCGTATTGCTCCCACACGGCGAGGAACACTTCTTGCACGATGTCGTTGGCCCGGTCACGATCGCCCCCGAATGCTTTGATCGCGAGCCGGAACACCGCAGGAGCGTGAGAGCGAAACAGGTTGTCGAACCGGCGTTGCGGACCGGCCGGATGCTGCTGATCTGTCATCGCGCCGAAAACTCCCCGCCGATCAGGCCCGAAGACTCCGACACCGTGAACCGTGCTACGCCTTCGGGAAGGATCGACCGTGGCCCCGTGCCGTCGGTGCGGCGGCGGGTGCTGGCGAGCACGGTGGTGGCGGACACGTGACAACGTGCGGTCCTGACAGTGGCCGGCAGCCGCCGGGGGTTCGGTAGCTGCGTTAGGGACCGCGGGACCGCCGGTACCAACGCAGAACACCACGCAAGCGGGCCCGCCATCGACAGCCGACCCTCACCAACCCACAACAGCGTCATGCCACCTACTTCGTAGCGCAAGCATGAATTCTTGAACCCGCCACGGCCAGTCGCGCCGACACGCCGAAACATCTGTCCAGCTCGTAACCGGTGCCGCCGCTGGCGTCGCGGCATCGCCTCGGGCTGCGACATCCTCGGCGAGTCCGGCACAACTGATCACTGCCCGCCACGGTCGGCAGGAACAGCTCGAGATCATCGCATCGCCAGCCACCAAGCACGGTCGTCTGCGCCCGTGGGCAATATCGGCAACTCCCGATGGACGCTGCAGATTCGCGCGCGGCAGGGCGCGAGGGCTGCTCGCTCTTACGGCCCGGTAGGTCGTCGTCACAGGTCGAAGGCCAACTGGTGGTCGGTCACGCGGGCTGCGTCCGCCGGAATCTGGTGGTGGCCGGGCGGAACGGTGTCCGGTACGGCCATTGCTTCGGCGATCTTGCTGGCGAGGCGAGGCTCGAGGGGCAGTTGCAGGGTGTGCAGGCGCTGTGGGTTGGGGCGGGTCAGTCCCATGGTCTGCGCGACGATCCATGGTTCGATGCCGGATTCCATCATGCGGGTATCGAAGGTGTAGCGCAGGGTGCCTGGTGAGAGTTCGAGCCCGGCTTCGCGACCGATCGTGCGCACGATGCGGTCGATCGAGCTCGAGGAGATGCGCCGCCGCCGCTCGGAAACGAACAGTGCGCGCGGGCGCAGCGCGCCGAGCATGGCGCGCCGTTCGGCCAGCCAGAGCTCCAGCAGGCGTCGAGTGCTCGCCGCCAGGACAACCGTCCGCGTGGTCCCGGAAAGTCCATGGACCCTGAGACAACCGGACTCGGCGCGAAGGGTCAGCCCGTCCACATCCAACAGGCGAACTTCCGACAGCGACAGGCCGTTGTTGAGCAGCAGCCCGACGATCGCGTGATCACGGTGGCTGCGCGCCGCGGCCGCGCGCAGCAGCGAACTCTGCTCGCCGGCGGTGAGAGTGCGCGGAGTGCGTGAGGGGTGTTTGATCCGCGCGAGCGTGGTCGGCCCCACACCGCGCCACCGGTAGAAGGTGTTGATCGCCGCACGGGCGAGGTTGACCGTCGACGGCAACACCCGCCGCTCACCGGTCAGATGATCGTGGTACGCCAACACGACCCGATCCCGAACGACCGGATCATGAAGCGCCTCTCGACGATCTGCCCGAGTCTCCAGCCACCTCAACAGATCCGCGACGCGCTCGCAGTAAGTCTCCCGGGTCCGCTGCGACAGATCGTCTCGACCCGCCAGATACGTCTCGAACCGGTCCAGCTCTTCCCGCGCCCACAACGACCGCGGCGCCGACTTCCGCATCGACGCCCTCTGCACCACCGCGGTGACAGCGCTTCCCATACTCACCTCCCGGCACGATCCGCCCGTCGAGGATCGCACTCACCACCGACAATGCGCCACTTAATACGATTAGTGCCCAACCGGATCCCCGCGATGGGCACTAATCGACAATAGATCGAAGTCTAAGAAACAATGGCGCTCCGTGAGATGACCGCACCGCCGATAAGCGAAAAAGCCACTGGCAGCCAACGGCTACCGCAGGGAAACCATCGAAACCGTCGTCATGGGCCCGTTCCGGCCGAATATTGACTTCGATCTTGCCCGTTGCGCATTAGGGCGGGAGCGAATCACCCGACGAAAGAGTGCGCTTGCACAACCGACGCGCAGCTGTACCGGTGATGATACAACCAGTGGTTTCACGGCATTCCGCGGCGAGACACATTCAGCGCGACCATAGTTGGGCCACCCGGTGTGGGTGATGGTCTGCAATCGCTTGTACAAAGTGGGTTGGCTACTGCTATTGACGGAAGGGGCCGGGGCTGCCAATTCTGGTATGGAGATACATCGTGACGGTGGCCGAATTCGCGCCACGATTCGTGCGGTCTCGCATACTGTTGGTTCAAGGAAGTCGAGGTGTGTCATGGCGCCGCCCCCGGGGTTCGATTGGAACTGGGCTGTCACTAGCGGAGGGAATTTGACTCGTCGTCAGATGAATCAATTGCTCGGGCTTCTGCTCATTACGATGCCCGGCTTACTGGGTGGTCGCATCGCGTCGTTCTTCGGTGCTCGAACAGCGGCCACCCGACTCGACCTCACAGCGCTGCAGCCACCCGATTCAGCCATGGCGCTGGCCGCCGGACGAGAAGCGCGTGGCGTGCTGAGCGCCAGCATGCTCAACCACTCCTACCGCGTCTGGGCCTTCGGTAAAACCCTTGCCCGCGCACAGGGCGCCCAACTGGATGACGAACTGTTCTACACCGCGGCCATGCTGCACGACATCGAACTGGAGAACCCACAACCGAAGGGCTGTTTCGCAGTCCGCGGCGCAGAGCACGCCGCCCAGCTCCTCGGCGAACTCGACGTGCCCGCCGATCGGGTCGCCCTCATCCGCGACGGCATCGCCGGGCACATGACCCTCGGCGCCGACTCCGACCTTTCCGACCTCGCCGGCGCGCTCTCCGCCAGCGCAGGGGTCGATCTCTTCGGCAACCGCATACAAGAACTCGATCCGCAGTGGGTCGCCGAAATCATCTCCCGCCATCCACGCTTGGACTTCAAGCGCCTCGTGACCGCAGCCGTGGCGCGGGAAGCCGAAGCCGTCCCCGACGGACGAACCGCTCTTCTACGCAGCTTCGGATTCGACCTCATGGTCGACTCGTCGCCATTCGCCGAGTAAATCGCTTGGATGATTCCAGGGCCCACCTTGCGACTCGTCGTGAGGCGACAAATTTGTGCCTCAGATCGTCACGTTGAAGCTACGGCTCGGTCGCTCGTCCGGCTTGGATGATCATCGCTCGAGCCTCGTCGCCGTAAGCCGCCTGTCGGCGAAGGCCTTCCCAGGCCTTCTCGTAGTACAGCAGCTCTGAGGGCGTTGTGATCGATAGTTCCGCACTGAGCGTCTCGACGAGCGCGAGTCGCGCATCGTAGACCGCAAAACTAGTTGTGGTGTATACGAACTGGGATCTCATTGGGACGATGCCCAGCACGAGGCGCGGGTTGCCGAATCCCGTATCGAGCAGATGCTGCAGTTGCGCCTCTCGGACTTCTTCGTCACCGACGGACGTGTAAAGCACAGGTTCGTGGAGCAGCACCGAAAACTTCGTTCGGCCCGTGCGAAGGGCACTTCCTCGCGCCATCCGTGCGTTGACCGCTTCTTCCAGGTCATCGTAGGTGCCAAGAAATCCGATGCACGTCGACAGGACCGCACGTGCATACGACTCGGTCTGCAGTAGTCCTGACACGATCACCGAGGAATAGATCCGGACTGCATGCGCGTCCATGTCGAGCTTCACGCCGCGGCGCTGTCGATGCGCGTGGCCGCCTGCGGCCACACGCTTCCACTCCGCCCACTGTGCTCGAGCATTGCGCAGCGACGCAATCAGGTCCGGTAGCACGAGCTCAGCACCGCAGATACGGCACCAGTCCTCGATATCCGCCTCGCTCGGTGATTGCTTGCCGGTCTCGATGCGCGAGACCTTCGACCAGTGCCAGCCTGCTGCGTTGCCGAGTTCGCGTCCGCTGAGCCGTGCAGATTTGCGAAGTTCACGCAGGCGTGTCCCGAGTACCTGCTTGCTCTGGGCGGCGCCTGTCACCGGCGAGTCAGGTACTCGACGTAGGGTGTGGACGCCGACCAGACCCGGTCCCTGACCTCTGCAGCATAGGCAACGATGACGGGGTCGTCGGTGGAGGCGGCGCCGACCCAGTATCCCCGTTCGTCGAACAGGCTGTAAGCGACCAAATTGTCATCGAACAGCCAAAAGTCATCCGCGGAGGAGTCAGGAGACTCGGCCAGATGCCGGGCCAGGTAGCGGACGTCCTCGCCAGCCGCAACGTTGTGACGGGTCAGCGCCAGCAGGTATCGGGTGTAGAGGGTATGCGGTTCGGAGACAATGCGCGCTCGCTGCATCACCACGCCGCGCTCGACTGCCGCTTCGACCTGTCGCTGCCATCCGGCGAACCACTCCCCGCCCGGGTCGATTGTTTCGTCTTCCCGGAACGCAGCCAACGAAGGCTCCTCGTTCTCGGTCAGGTAGTCGTCTCGTGTCTCCAGGTGGAACGCGCGGTGCTTCGCCGAGCCGAGCGCCGCGCGAAATCGTTCAGCCCCGAGCAGTAGCTGCATCCGGGCGCACCTCCTGGCCGATCGCCACCTCCACCGCGGTCTCGTGGTCGGGAATCTTCATCTGTGCCAGCGCTTCCGAGTCGATGACGGGTTTGCCGGACAGATAGAACGTTCCATGTCCGGAGTCTTCCA
Source organism: Nocardia sp. NPDC059691 (assembly GCF_042733915.1). Taxonomy (NCBI): domain Bacteria; kingdom Bacillati; phylum Actinomycetota; class Actinomycetes; order Mycobacteriales; family Nocardiaceae; genus Nocardia; species Nocardia sp. NPDC059691. The sequence goes on from NZ_JBHWFB010000017.1 coordinate 87,263, forward strand.
GTCCTGTCAAGCAGGTTCCGGCCGGACTGTAGGCGAGTAGCCGGTGGGGAATCTCGATTCGACTGTCGTCGTCGGTCTTCCACCCTTGGACGAGGTAGGTGTCCCGGTCGCTGGCATACAGGCGCGGCGACCCGTCGCCGCCTGACTCACCGCCGATGAACCGTACTTTCATGTGCTGGACAGCCCTTCTGTTTGTTGTGGAAGTGTGCGATTGCATCTCCAGAGTCGCAGTTGAAGCTTCTATGCGTCAACCGATTGCGCACATTTGCGCACATTTGTAGTGGCGGGATGTCAGCGAGCCATACCGTCGACATGCCCGGGATCAGCGGCATGCGAGAGGATGTGAGACGCGGTGAACAGCGGCAACACACACGCCGCAGACGTACGGTTGCTCCTCATCTGCCACGGACATGCACCAAGCGATGCCCGCAACGAATTCATGGGCCCGAGGCGATGCCGCGGTCTGGACAGGGCAGGTCAGCAGCAGGCGCGGTTACTCGGTCAACGGCTCGCCGCGCAGCATCTGCAACCACAGGTGATTCACCACATTGACGTAGCCCGAGCTGAAGACACCGCGAACATCATGGCCGCGTTCCTGGGCCATCCACCCGTGTTGGCGAGTCTGAGCTGCCGCAACTACGGAACGGCCGACGGAGCGCTCGTAGATGAGATCTATGCAGGCTTCGAGTCGCCCTCGGAGCTGAGGCCCGACATGCCATTTGCTGAGGGCGCGGAGTCGTGGGCGCAGCTGACCGCGAGGGTGGGACGTGAACTCAACAACATCATCGCTCGCCAAGGCGGACGGTCGACTGTCGTGGTGTGCGACCAGGACACAATCGGGGCCACCTTCCAGCTCTACCGCGGCGACTCACCCGACGCGGCGCAATCCCGACGCAGCGGAAACACCGGCATCACTGAGTGGCAGCTGACGCTCGAAAAGGACGGCGATCCAGCGGCAAAGAAGTGGAGAGGAAAACTCCTGTGTCACAACGACGTAGCACATCTGCCGAATTCACTCGGAACCTCGCGAGGCCGTCAGCTCACCAGTAGCCGCCCGCCTGTACGAGCGTGACCCGCAGCCAATGGAGACCTGTGCTCCGACGCGCCATTACCTCATCCGAAGACGTTGCGGCACTGAATAGTGCGGCTGCAACGCAGGACCATTGGAGTACTTGTGTCGATTGATCCGTCTCCTCAGACCGGCGTCCGCGCTCCCGTGGGTGTGGACACGACGCGCGCGAGTATCGCCCGCGTCTATGACGCCACCCTCGGTGGCAAGGACAACTATGAAGTAGACCGCTTCGTGCGCGACAAAGTCGCCGAGGTCGCGCCGCGGCAGAGCGATGTCGCCTGGATGAATCGCCGCTGGCTGCACCGGGTGGTGCGTTATCTCGTCGGTACCGCCGGCATCGGTCAGCTGCTGGATGTCGGGGCGGGTCTGCCGACCGTCGGCAACACACACGAGATCGCGCAACAGCAGACCCCCACGGCGCGCGTGGTGTACGTCGACAACGATCCGGTGTGCAACATCCACGGCCGCGTACTACTCGAGCGCAACGAGCACACACGGTTCGTGCCTGCGGATCTGACCGCGCCGGAAACTCTGCTGGCGAACTCCGAGGTGACCCAGCACCTCGACCTCACCCGACCGCTGGCGCTGATCCTGTGCGGCATCCTGCATCACGTCGACGACGATCTCGATCCGGCGGGGATCATGCGTCAGTACATCGATGCGCTGCCCGCCGGCTCCTACGTCGCGATCACGCATTTCTACGATCCCGCCGACGGCGGCGAGGCGCACGAGATGGCCATCGAGCTGCAACGGCGTTTCACCGAAATGGGCCTTGGCTCCGGGTGGTACCGCACCAGGGAGCAGATCGCCTCGTACTTCGGCGATCTGGAACTGATCGAGCCCGGTCTGGTCGAACTCGACGACTGGTGGCCGATGGGGCCCGCGCTGCGGCCGCGGCTGACGGAGGAACGTCTGCTGCTCGGCGGCGTCGGTTTCAAACCCAGCGAACGCGGCAACGTGACGCTTCTTCCGCGCCGCTGACTCCACGTCAGCGACGCCGCCGCCTCGAGCGGTCACTCGAACTCTCACCCCGTGTAGGAGCGCACACCCGATGCTCGAAGACCACAGCCCGGTCGTCCGAACCGATATCCCCCACTCCGCGCGCATCTGGAACTACTGGATGGGCGGCAAGGACTATTACGAGATCGACCGCATCGCAGGCGATGCCGGGATCGAGGTGGATCCGGACATCACCACCATGGCGGTGCAGTCGCGCCAATTCCTCATCCGCGCGGTGGGCTACCTCGCCGGGGAACAGGGCATCCGCCAGTTCCTCGACATCGGGACCGGCCTGCCCACCATGCAGAACACCCACGAGGTGGCCCAGAGCGTCGCGCCCGAGTCCCGGATCGTGTACGTGGACAACGACCCCCTGGTGCTCACCCACGCGCGGGCACTGCTCACTTCCACCACGCCCGAGGGCGTCACCACCTACGTCGACGCCGACTACCACGATCCCGAGCGGATCATCGCCGACGCCAAGAACGTCCTGAACTTCAACGAGCCCATCGCCGTGATGTTCATGGGCGTGCTCGGTCACGCCAAGACCTACGAGGATCTGCTGCGCATCGTGCACACCGTGCTGGACGCCGTGCCGTCGGGCAGCTACCTGGTGATGTGGGACGGCACCGACGATTCGAAGGCCTTCGTCACGATGTGTGAGAACTACACCGGCACCGGCGGTGTGCCCTACATCCCCCGGCCGCAGGCTCAACTGCGCCAGGTTTTCGACGGCCTGCACCTGGTGGAGCCGGGCTTCGTCTCGATCACGCAGTGGCGCGCGGATGAGACGGAAGTGGGCGAGATTCGGCCGATCTCGGCCTACGGCGCGGTCGCACGCAAACCGTAGAGCAATTGTCGACCGGCGGGGTTTTCCGCCGCATCCGAGTAACGAGAATTCGGGGCGAGCCCGCCCATTCTCTCAACATTTCTGTGGCGATCATTCACGTCTTGTTCAGGAGTAAATTTCATGTCTGCCATTTCTGTGTCGGACTCCCGGATTGTCGTTGTGGGCGCCGGCGCTGCTGGGCTGATGACCGCTCTGCAGCTGTGGCTGCGGGGCGAGCCTTGTGTGGTGATTGACAAACGGCTCAGCCCCTGGTCGGATACCCGTGCGATCACGCTGCATTCGTCCACGCGCGAGGATCTCGAAGCGATCGGGCTTGCCGACAGCCTCGGCGCGGCAGGTCTGCCGAGCTACTCGATGGACTACCACTTCAAGGGCGCCAACCGCGGGGGTGAATCTCCGCGACTGGATTTCACAAAGCTCAAGGAGACGAAGTACCGCGATATTCTGAACATTTCTCAGGAGGTCACCGCCCGGATTCTGCGTCAGCGTCTGACGTCGCTCGGGTGCGAGATTCTGTGGGGCACTGAACTGCGGCACCTCACCCGTGACGACGGCGGTCGGATCACCGCAACGTTGGGCATGCGCGGCGATGCGGTGGAGGTGATCCGCCCTGAGTTCGTGGTGGGTTGCGATGGGGCGCGCAGCACTGTGCGCCGTCAGCTGGGCATCGAGTTCGTCGGCGCGGCATACGACAACGACCTGAGAATGATGGACACCGTGCTGTGGGGGCTGCCGCTTCCCCGCGACCGCCTCCACTACCTGATCTGCGATCAACGCCTGGTATTCCTCGCTGCATTGCCCAGTGATCCACAGGTCCCGCTGTTCCGGGTAATCATCGGCGAACTCCGAAGCGATGGTCACCGCGCCGAGACCACGCACGCCCTGTTCCAGGAAGCGTTCGACGTGCATTTCAACGGTGCGGTGACCGTGGGTGAGCCGAAGTCGGCGATCAGCGATTTCCGGCTCGGGCAGCACATCGCCACCCGCTACAGCAACGACAGCGACAACATCATCCTGTGCGGCGACGCCGCTCACACCCAAACCATCGCCGGGGGCATGGGCCTGAACCTGGCCCTGCAGGACGCGATCAATCTCGCCCCGAAACTGGCATTGGTCGTCAAGGGCCTGGCCGATCCCTCGCTGCTGCGTTCGTACGAAACCGAACGGCGCCAGGCCGCGATCCAGGCCGGCGAGGTCGCCGGCCGCGTGCACGGCGTGATCATGGACCCTCGCACGCCCCTGGAACAACGCGCCGCGGCAGCGGCGGAGTTGAACGACGAAGCCGTCGGGCTGATCTCCGGTCACCGACTCAACTATCGAGCTGTTATCGGGCAGGCCGCAGAGCTCACAGTGCTGGAGGGGTTGACAGCGGGCGAGCGCGCCCCCAACGTCGCCATCACCCGCGAGCAGCGCGTCCATGACCAGATCGGTCACTACTACACGCTGCTGGGTGTCCAGGACGAGCCCGACTCGGCTGCGGCATGGACGAAACTGGCCCGCGAGGTCCACGAGCGTTTCGGAGAACGCGTCCGATTCACCCTCATCACGCCGCCCGGAGTTCACAGCGGCGCACCGGTCCCATCCATCATGGCCGAAACCAGACAGTTCCATTCCGTCTACGGTGCCCGCGACCGAAACGCGCTGTGCCTGGTCCGGTCGGACCACTATGTCGACATGCGCTGCCTACAAGACCAGCAGGACGCGCTTCTCAACAAACTCGGCGCTGTCTTGACCTGACAACGCAGCCACGACGCGCCCAACTCGTCGCGCCGACCGCGCGCGACAATCTCACGCTCACCGGATCTCTCGAACCCTCGTCAGTGCACCCTGCGGCCCAGCGGCCCGAGCGGCGCGGGAGACGCCTGTCCGAGCGACCCGCATCGCCGTTTCGTTCCCTTCCCATCATCCTCGAATCCTCATGTGGAGTACGACCTCGAATGACAACACCCCCATCACCGACACCCGCAGACCCAACGGCCACCACGACTGGAATGTGCCTTGTTTCGCACGGGTCTCCATTCCCCACCAATGATCCACGCGTCCCCCTCTACGGCTCGGACTTCGCCGCCGACCCGCACGGCCTTTACGGCCGCCTCCGTGAGCAATATGGTTCGCTGGCGCCGGTCGAACTGGAGCCGGGAGTTCCCGCGACGCTTGTTGTTGGGCACGCGACGGCTGTGAAAATTCTTCACGACACCGACCACTTTGGATCCGACCCCAGCATCTGGCAACAGCACGTGCCGCCGGGATCGGCCGTTCTGGAGATGATGCGACACCTGAGGGCGGCCAGATTCACCGATGGGGACGCCCATAAGCGTCTTCGCCAGGCCTGCGCCGACGCTATCGACGGGGTGAACCTGTTCGATATTCCCGCCCTCGTCGAGGGCATCGCTGTGGCACTGATCAACGAATTCTGTCAGACCGGTCACGCCGACCTGCTCGAGCAATACGCCTCCAAGCTGGTGCTCGCAGTCCTCAACGAGATCATCGGCTGCCCACCAGAAATCGGTGACCGCGTCGCCACAGGAATGGCGTTGCGTTTCGACTCCGGCGGAGACGCCGCCCAAGGCGTAGCCATGCTGCGTGATGCGCTCAGCGCGCTGATCACGTTCAAACGCGCACAGCCGGGCGACGACATCACCTCACGACTGGTGTGCCACCCGGCCGATCTCGATGACGAGGAGATGTTCGCCCAGCTGGCAAGTCTCTACGGCGCGGGCTTCGAAGCCCAGCGCAACCTGCTGACGAACACCGTATTGCTCGCTCTCAACGACCCCCGATTCCACGGCGACCTCCACGGGGGCAGCTTGTCGACGCGTGACGCGCTCGACGAGGTGCTGTTCACCGATCCGCCCATGACCAACTTCTGCATCAGATACCCCCGCCAGCCGACGCTGATCGACGACGTGTGGTTGCCGCCGAACCAGCCGGTCCTCATCAGCCTCGCCGGTTGCAACCACGACCCGGCGCTCAGCGCTCAAGACCGCACCGGCAATCGGTCGCATCTGGCGTGGGGCGCGGGACCGCACATCTGCCCAGCGAAGTCGGTTGCGTATCTCATCGTGGAGCATGGGGTCGATCAAGTGCTCGATGCCCTGCCCGACATGAAACTGGCCGTGCCCGCGACCGAACTGGTCTGGCGGCCAGGGCCTTTCCACCGGGCGCTGTCCGCGCTGCCGGTCATCTTCCCCGCGACGCCGCCTTTGGTGACAGGGCTGTGGTCGTTGACCACGGTGCCGAATACCGCTGGGAAGCTGACCGGCGGTCCGGCGCTGAACCGACGCCGCCCTACCTCCCGCCTGGTGTGAACGGATTCTCGCTGTGGGTGATATCGATGACGACGATTGCTGCGATCCGACCGCGTGGTACCACCACGAACTGTGGCGCGCCGAGACCTACGGTTGGGACAGCCTCGCCAAAAAGCTTCGCGAGGCCGGCCCACCAGCACGCGAACTCGCGCGCACCCCGGTCATCTTCGAGGCGCCGATCACCAGCGATCCCGGCAATCTGCTGGCACTACTGAGCGCCGCAGCCTCGAACGACCTCGCGCTCGTCGTCACCAGTGACGCCGCTAGCCGCGCACTGGGATGCGCCCGTTACGTCCTGGACTCGGTCGGCCGCGACGACGTCCCGGTCGTCGGCCAGGCGCGACCGCCGCAACAACACCACGGGCTGGACAGTGACGGCTCAGCTGCTGCCGCTGTCGACGATCCCAGTGTGGATGTCCTCGCCGCGGTCCGGAAGGTATGCGCGACCTCTTCTCCCGCTGTGCGCTGGATCGCCACCGGCTCCCCGGCCACGCTCGCCAGCGTGCTCCGGCATGACGCGCAGCTGCGCACGCTTCTCGCGGTCACCCTGTCCGACACCGAATTTCTCCACGCCCCTGCTGACGCGGCCGCGGTTGTCGAGTCCGTGGAAGATCTGATGCTCGTACGATCGCAGACGGTGTCGGTTGCGGAGATCACCATGCACGACGGGCTGTTCGCTGCATGCGGCGTACCGGCCGATCCCGCGCTCGGGCCCCTTCTGGACCGCTGGCCCGCTGACCCGGTGTGTTCTGCGCTGCCCATCGCGACGACAGCCGCAGGATTGCTGATGCCGTTCGAATTCACCCAAGAGCATGTGATCATCAGCGAGTCCGGACAGATCATCGTCGATCCGGCCAGTGGCTACCGGCGGTGGGTCACCACGGAAATCAGCGATGTAGCCTTCTGGCTGAGTAAGCAATTGGCGCATCTGCCCATCGCGCGCGAAAGGCCGCGAGCGTGACAGGCGCAACCGAGATTCTTGAGCTCTACGACACGGTGGACAGCGCGTGAAACCGGGGTCGCATGATGTTCGGCAGCCTGGGACCCCAACCGATCACTCGCCCGTGGACGCGACAGCAATGTCAGCGACACAGAACACGCTGCGAGACTCGACAATTCAGCTCCGCAACTTCGCCAAGGCTTCGTGATGGACTGATCACATGGCAGATGATCACCCCACACTCAGCTCCGCCTTGCCCCAGTCGGTGGCAGAAGCGCTGCGCGACGCGGTCACCGGACTGCACGACTGGGGCGCTATCGTCGTCGCAGGATTCCCAGCGTCCGGGAAGTCGACGGCCGCAGCATATCTCGCGGACGTGTTGGGCGCTCCGGTGTTGGACAAGGATCGGTTCGCGCCGGTGCTGGAGGAATCGGTCATGCAGACGTTGACCGGCGACCCCCACGATCGCGACTCCGAGACCTACCGCACGCTTGTCGGCCCCGGCATCTACGACGGGCTCATCCGGACCGGACTCACCGTCGCCGCCACACACCCGGTCGTGCTCGACGCCCCGTTCCTGTCCACTATCCGCCAAGCCGCCGCGCGTGAGATGCCGCTGAGCGATCACCTCCGGGACTACACCGGCCTTGCTGAATCGGTTCCGCTGGTGACGATCTGGCTCGATGCGACCGCGCCGCTGATCCGCGCGCGGATGATCGCGCGCGGCGCCGAACGCGACGCACCCAAGCTGGCGAACTGGGAGACCTACCGCACAGAAGTTCTCGATAGCGGAGTCCGCGCCCTCGCCCACACCTTCTGTGACCACGTCATCGCCACCTCTCCTGCGGCGGGATAGCTGTCGGGGCGGGTGGTCAGTGGCGCGTACCGGCGTGTAGCGCGTCGATCGCGGGCAGCGTTTCACTGCGGAGGAAACGTTCGATGCGGGTGCGCTGCTGCTCGTCGACACCGGTCAGTGGCGCGCGTACTTGTAGGGGGAAGCCGGGCAGCCGTGTGGCTGCTGCGGCCTTCGCGAACGCGATGTCCGACAACCCCATCGCCTTGCGGGTGTCGCTGTAGGTGTCGCATACCCGCTGCCAGTTGCTCGCCGAGGCTTCGTCACCGGTCCTGGCGGCTGCGGTGATCGTGACCGGCAGCTCGGCGACCGGGCCGCCCGCGCCGGTGACGACCCCGTCCAGGCCGAGTTCGGCCAGCCGCGCCGCGGCGCGGTCGTCGCCGACGAGCACCGACAGCCGCGGGCAGCCTGTCTTGTACGCCCGGGTGACCTCGAGATCCTTCCCGGAGTCCATGACGCCAACCAACTGCGGGAACTCCCCCGCCAACCGTGCTACCACCACCGGGCTGACCGGGTTACCGGCGTGGCGTGGGAAGTTGTACACCAGCCACGGCAGCTCGATGCCGGTCATGACTTGGCGGAAGAACTGCTCGACGCCGGACTCGGGTGCGGCGGCGAAGAAGTACGGGGCGATCACCGCCACAGCGTCGGCGTGCTCCACGGCATGCCGCGCTGCCGCGCGGACATCGGCCACCGCCGTGGCCCCGACATGCGCGATCACCGTCCCCGCCCACTCGCTGCACATTCGCCGCAGGCGCGCCCGTCGGGGCGCACTTCACCAAGTGCTGGGCACCCGCGGGCGGGAGGTTCATCGTCGCGGGCACCGGCACCGCTGCGGTCGTCGAACCGTGGCTGAAGGCGATCGCCGCCGGTCCGGATCGCTCGGCGGCCGCGGTAATCGCCGAGGCGGAGTCGATGCTGCCGCAGCTGTGGCGTGAGGTCGGCGAGCAGTTCGGTGAGGACCAGCTCGGCCCGACCACCGCCTGGACGTACTTCTTCGACCCCTACGGCCGGGCCACCAGGATCTCGGTGTCGTCCCGGTCGAACTTCGCCCGCAAGACCGAAACTCGGGAGGGAACTCTGATCCTCCCCGAGGTGCCCGTGGGCCAGTTCCGATCCTTCGACGGCTCCGACGCCGAGTTTCTCCGGCTGGCCCGACATGTCGCGCACTACTGCACCGAACAGCCCGAGCGCGTGGGCAATGTCGCCGTCGGCGGTCACGCGATGATGATCCGGCTGCCCCGGATCGGTGCCGCCGTGACCCGCCCGTTGGGCCGCCTGAGCTGATCGACCCGCCGGGTCCGGCCCGCGCGACGGCCGGTATTTCAGGCGGTGCGGGGCGTGTACATGATGATCGCGACCCCGACCAGGCAGATGACGGCGCCGATCACGTCCCAGCGATCGGGCCGGAAACCGTCCAACGCCATCCCCCATAGCAGGGATCCGGCGACGAACACCCCGCCATAGGCGGCCAGGATGCGCCCGAAGTTGGCGTCCGGTTGCAAGTGGCGACGAACCCATACAGGCCCAAAGCGATGACGCCGGTGCCGATCCAGGCCCACCCGCGGTGTTCGCGTACGCCCTGCCAGACCAGCCAGGCTCCACCGATCTCGGCTACGGCCGCCACGGCGAACAGCAGGATCGAGCGCAACACGGTCATGGGCGCAGATCCTAAATGCCCAGTCCCAGGGCATCGGCCGACGTTGTCGAGCACCCGCAGCCGGTGCTCGCACACGACCGCTTGCCGGACTCAGTGCCGCCACAGCCGCGCTGCCGCGAACGTCGCCGTGACCACACCAGCCCGGCCACGCCGAGCCCGATCAGGGCGAACCCCCGAGGGGCTCGAGCCACGACAGGCTCACGAACACGGTGCCGTCGCCCAGGATTCCGGCGGCGATCAGTATCGGGGCCAGGCAGCAGCCCGCACACACCGCGATCCCGGCGCCGATAGATGCCCACCAGCGGCGCCCGTTCGTCTGCTCAGCACTCACAACGGCCCGCCGCACACGTCGACGAGGATCTGCCGGTGGCGGTGGGGGTGGTGTCGAACGGGACCGGGCACGACGGTGATTCGCTGCACGCGAGCAAGTCCTCGCACCCCGCGGCCAGTGCAGCGGTCAAGGTATCGCGCACCGCGGTGAGCTCGGCGAGCTTGGCGTCGACCTCGGCCAGCTTGTCCCTCACCCGGGCCCGCAGGCCCGCGTCGGCGCGGCGCCGCGTACCGACGCGGGCACTACCGACCCGTCACGAGTCGAATAGGACGGGTTGCGTCCGGCGCAGAACCGCACGTTGCCTGCGCTTACCTCGACCGTAACCCCACCCGGCTGAACGTCGAGAAGTGTCGGTTGCCGAAGGTACCGTTGGCATTCGTGTCAAGTAGCCGAAGCGCCCGCAAACGCCGCAGAGACCTTCGCAATCGACGGGCCGCGCATCACACCGCCGCGGTAGTCGTCGATGGCTCTGTGGTGGATGTGTTCGACGTGGTGAACCAGCGGCAGACCGTCGACCAGCTCGCCCAACGCATCGCCGACCTTGCCGCCCCCTTCGATGTTTTCGATGTGGTGGGTCAGCTCCAATTCCAGCACGAGCTGTTCGGCGCCGATGCGTCGACACCTGACTCCGAGCTGCTGGCAGCGATCGAGTTCGTAGCGCTCATCCTGGCAGCACGTGGAGACCGAAGCCCGGTGGTCGAAGAAGATATACCGGTCGGCGAACTCCAATCCGCGATGCAGGAAATCAGTTCCGCTGCAACGTCCGCGCTTATAGCTGGTGCTCTCCGAATCGCGGGAACATCATCCCAGGATCCATCACAGGCCTCTGTACTCGCGATGGGTTCGGCTCTGCGAGAGGTTTTCGTCCGCAATATCGCCTATCCACACATGGTCGAGGACGAATTGTCCGAACTGTTCGATCACCCCCAGATCGAACACGACTGCCGAACCGTACTCGGGTTCACCGTCGCGGACATACGACGGGTATTCATCGCGCTGCGAGACCTGCACCGGGAAGCGTGGCACGCCAGGATCGCTGCGATCGGCCGGTTGGTCGAACTGCCTGAGTCCATCGGCGACGAGCCAACTGACACAGAGCACGATCTCATCGACCGAGCGCGCACCGAGTGGGCCGAGGCATGGGGGCGGTCAGGAACAGGTAGCACGATGCTGCCCACCTTCGACGATACTGTTGTCGCCGGACGAGCCGCCGTTTCCCCCGGCGTCGTTCCAGCGATCATCGACCTGTTCGCGGTGTCGTTCGAACACCGAGAACCCGGTGAAGCCGCCGAGGAGTTCCTGACCGGCAATTCACCCTTCCGCACCCGCCCGATCCTGCGCGCTGCCGACGGCAGCTATGCGGTCGTGCACGAGGCGCTACCGACGCATGCCATCCGGGAACGCGTCGAACAGCAACTACGCACCAACCCGGGGGCGTGGAACACCTACCAGAAGCACCGGGGCGACTATCTCGAACGTGCCGCGACCGCGCTGATCCAGCCGCATCTACCCGGTTGCCGAACCCACTGCGCCTTCGACTATTTCATCCCAGCCAACTCCACGGAGAATTCTCCGGCCGAGTACACGAAACTGGTCGAGGGCGACGGCCTTCTTGTGCTCGACGACATCGCCATTGTCATCGAGGCCAAGGCGGTGGCTCTGCGGCCCGGGTCGCGCACCGGCAAGCCGGGCCCGCTGCAACTGGACCTTCGCCGCATGGTCTCGGCCGCCAGCGAACAAGGTAACCGCATGCGCGATCGAATCCTCGCCGACCATGGTCTTCGTCTGCGTGATGACACATGGATCGACCTCGCCGACGTCCGCGAGGTCCATGTACTGGCCGTAACCCTTGACGACCTCTCCGGCATCGCCACGATCACGCACGAGATGGTCAACGCGGGTCTACTCACCCAGGACAACCTGCCGTGGGTGGTGTGCCTGCACGATCTACGCGTCGTCACGGAACTGGTCGATCGACCCGCCGAGCTGCTGCTGTACCTGCGCCGCCGCACCGAGCGCGACCTCACCCAGCATTTCCGAGCCGTCGACGAGCTGGACTACTTCCTGCACTTCCTCGCCGGGCAGCTCTACGTCGATCCGGATCCTGCCCTCACCCGCCGCGAGCTTCCGCAACTGCCGCTGTCCAATGCAGCAGCGCGCCGCCGCCGGCGCCAGCGCAAACAGGTCGAGTTCATCCCCGGCCTCACCGCGGACATCGATGACTGGTACCGCTACCAGTTGGACCCATCGGCAGAACCCGCGGAGAAGCCGCGGATGCACGCCGACCCCGCAGCTCTCGAACTGATCGACACTCTCACCACCAACCGCTTCCCGGGCTGGTTGTCCATGACCACCGCACTGCTCGGGTGCAGCGACACCACGCAGCACGACTTCATGAACCAGCTGGCGGAGCTCGCGAACGCGACCCGAGCCGACAACAACTCCCACTCCACAGGCATCATCGGCGGATCCAGACGCGGCAACAGCTGCCTCTTCGCGGCCATGACCAGCACGGCGGGTAAGCCGACAGAGGCCTACCTGCGTCGCCTCGACCTATACGTTCGCGCCAAGAAACATCAGATGCAGCTCGATCACGCCCTGGGCATCCTGATCGATCCGGTGACCGGTGCAGTCCTGGCTACCGTGTACGACAATGGCATTCCAGGCCCGGATTCCGATCTCGAGCAGCTGGTCATCGACTTCGGTCTTCCTGATCCCCCTGAGCTTCGCCGCCACCGAGTGCGGGGAACTACCGACCGCAGGACCACGACGAAGTGATGAGCCGGAGAAGTGTCTCGGCGGGTCGAGAGCTCCCGCCACGCACAATACTGTGGCACTGTCGCAATACCGCGACAGCACAGGTCGCCTGTACCTGCGGCGATCACGCGCTCGAGCTGTCAGGACAGGTGTGCATACTGGCATCTGATCCGGCCGAGATCTGCCGCCGCGAGGCCTTCACGGCGCTCTACCCGCCGAAGCACAGTAGGAGCGCGCGGTGAGTGACCCGGCGCGGATGAAGGACGAACTCGCTCGTCAGCTGAGGCTGACGCGCTCGGCGTGTACGGCATTCGACGCCGGGGAGCAGGAGCAGGCGCTGAACATCGGCATCCGGCTCCGGACACTGTTCCACCAGACGCCCAAAAGCACATCTCTGATGACCCATCTTGGGGCGGACGCCCCGAAGAAGATCCACGCCACCAAGCGGCATCATGGCGACTGGAAGGACTTCCTCACGATCGAGTTGACCCCGCTCACCGCGCCCCCCGTGCGCACGTCGCCGTTGCTCGGGCAAGCAATCCTGGAACGGGTGTCGATCGAGAATTGGTGGACCGGTCAGCCGGTGTTCGTCCACAACGGCACGACGTTCTCTCGCAGGAAGATCGTCCTTGCGATGGTGAACAAGGACGGTGGTGCGCACGTCGACGAGCTAGAGCAATTCTACGTCGCCCTGCAGGAGGGACTGAGTTTCATCGGTATCACTGGCAACTTCACCTTCGACGCTCCAGCACCCTATCCCCAAGGGCAGGTGATCTATCCGGACAACGGGCACTATTCGCTGCTGCGCCAGTTCGGTCACGAAGTACTTGAGTCGGCGGCCCGCGACGGCTGGGCCTGACATCACGCCGCCGGACACCGGACTCGGCACCGCGCCGCGTGAAGCGCCGCCTGGCCCCGTGCCTGCAGCGCAGCGCCCAACGATGAGAGGACCGGTGGAAGTGATCGACAGGAGCAGCACCCGCCAGGTGATCGGCGTACGTAGGTTTGGACGCCCGGCAGATCGTGCGCGAGGCCAACGTATGTGGCGGATCGCGGGCCTACCATCGCTCGATGGCCTATGACGATGTCGCCGAGCGCTCCTATGAGCCTCTGACCGAAGACCACCTTCGCCGCCTGGCCGAGTTGGCGTACGAAGATCACGCTGAGCTGATGCGACGCCACCCTCACTTGCGGGTACTGCGGGATCGGGTTCTTCTGACGGCACTGTGCCAGGGCGGCGCGCTGCACTGGGTAGACGGGAAGAACGGTGTGAAGGACCTCGACGTGTTCACCTTCTACGCCAGGCATCCCGAGCAGCCGTACCCGCCGCGTCGGAGGAAGTGCCGGGACTTCGGTGCGTCCGATCTCGGGCGACATCCTGCGGATGTCGGCCACTCCGGACGCCGGATCGACTTCATGGGCAAGGATCTCGATGTCCCGGTCGATGCCGATCCGGTAGATGCGGTGCGTTCATACCTACGCGGCCGACGCACACGAACGGCGTGGCATCTCTCGCGAAAGGCGGTGGTGGTGATTGACCCGAATCATCTGTTCGGCCACGTCATTTGGCCCGAGTAGATCACCTTGGTGGTTCGAGCCGGGCAGCGAGGACCCGGTGATGGACGCGACCGGTGTTTCACCGAATACCGCATGTCTGGAATATCGCCATCGCACCAGCCAACTGCGAAAGTAGTAGGCCGTCAGCGCTATTCGTTGTCGGTACCGGCGAAGAGCTGACGATACAGATCCATCCGATCCGCGGCGAGCTTGCTGGCAGCGTATTCCTCGAGTGCTCGACCGAGCGGAGCGATCCGGGTACGGTCGGTCAGCCATCCTGTAAAGGACAAACCAGCAAAGATACGCGCAGCGTCGGGATCTTCCCCTCGCAGCCGATCCAAGTTGGCATCACATATCGCCGAGGCATCGTAGTCGGCCAGAAACTCCTCGAACTTCTTGCCGAGTTCCATCTCTTCACCTCGGGGCGGCATCTGCATATCCATGAGAAGGAGCAGCTTAGCCGTCGAGGAGCTCTGCCCGGACGGCAGGAAGCGCCCCGCGCGAGCTCGCCACACCTCCACTTCACACCGAGAAGCGAGATGTCCAAGCACGGCGAGAAGATGCGGCTCCGCTGTTCCGCCCCCACGATCCGCAATTCGGGATGGTCGTGCTCGGCCTCGTGGTAGCTGCATGCTGGTGGCGGGAACGTGACCGTCGAGGTGGGTGAGCATTTCTCGACCGAGTCCAGGCGTTTGGGTGTAGCGCAGGGCCATTGCGGCGGGAGAGACTTTCGGCGTGACCGACACCGAAGGGCTGGTACTGCCTGAGGATGTGCCGAAGCATCGCTTCATGAGGTATGTCCGTGCACCTCACGGCGAGCATCAGCCGTTGTATCCGCTCATCCCGGCGACGCGGCCGCTGCGGGTCGGCCTGGATGTCTCGACGCTGGGGCCGGAGCCGCCCGATGTCGCCGACTTCGTGTCGGTGCTGCGGCGGCGTCCGGAAGTGGAGCCCGCGTTGCTCGTGTTCGGCGAGGACCGCGACGAGGATCTGACCGAGCTGTGGAGCCGGCGCATCGATTGTGAAGTCGTGCATGTCGTGGACTATCGCAGCTTCGGTGAACTGGAGAAGGTCGCCGACGCCTCCCAGGTTTGGGTGAGCACCTACACCGCGGGCGAAAAGATCTACGGTGGTTGGTGCCCGTTCTTCGGCGTCTATGCCGACCTCGACGCCCTACAGTCCGCAGAGTCCGACCTCAGCGACGAAGACCGATACCGCGCCGCCGCTCTGGCCGCCGTCGCCCTCAAACTCGGGCTCGACGTCGTGGTGACCGAGGCCGCGACCGCGGGCCGCGCCGATGTCGCCGACAACGACATCGCCGCCATGATCACTCCTGCCGACCTGCTTCCGATATTCGGCCACTACCTGCGCATGACCGGAAACCTGAGCCTGCGATACAACCGGCAGGGCGTTATCGTCCACGACGATCTGCGCGCCGGGTCGGTCAGCGGGATGTATCACGTCGGGGTCGAAAGCCACGTCCCGTTGTTTCGTTACTTGATGGTGGCCGCCGGGGTGGGTGGGCACGCCGATGTCGTCTCCGACCTCGGTTCGATCGCGGCGCGGGCCCAGCGCGCACTGCGCGCGCTCGACGAGTTGCTGGCCGCGCTGTCGACCCACAACGGACCGCACACACCCACCGTCGATACCACCGAGCGGGTCAGTGAGGCCTTCGACCGCGAACTGCTGTACCTGACAGCGGTATTCGATACCTTCGGCCGATTGTTCAGACGGCTGCACGATGGCAGGGCGCCGAGGAGGAACGAACCCAAGACCCTGTACTCCCCGGCCCTGGTCACCAGCCACATCGTCGAGAAATACGCCGACGACGGGATCGTGGGCCGGATCGTCGAGCACCGCAGCTACGCCCACATCACTGCGACACTGCGCAACTACATCCACGAGGCAGTACTGCCGACCGGGCCGGTACCCAGCCGTGGATACGGCAGCGCTACCACCATCGCGGTCAACCTCGACCTGCTCGCCGACGTGGAACTCACCCAGCGACAAGCCGACCGACTCGGCGTTTGGAAAGCCATCATCGCGATCCTGTCGGCCGAACCGACGACCGTCGGTGACCTGGCCACCTTCGCGGTGACCTTGATGACCACCGCGCTCGACTACGTCAACACTGTGATCGAACGTTCCTGCTCCACCACCCAACCGACGCTGCCGCGCACGCTCACCCCCTGCTCGGATGCGCACCACAAGACCTCCAGATAGCCGAGCCGCGCCCGGACGAATTGCTCATCCGCAGCTACTTCGGCTGGTGACCGCCGCAGTGCACTGGCCGTCCCCGGAACTCGTCGGGGGCGTCGATCTCGCACCGCCCCGGCCGTGAAAGCCGCACGCGTGTCGGTGCCCGGTCGTAAGCTGTGTGAATTGCCCTCTCTCCCAACGTGTCCGCCACACCGATGCCCGGAATGTGGTGGGTGTCAGGAGCAGTGATGAGCGGATGGATCGGACGGGTCGCGGTGTGGGCCGCGCTCGTGCTGATGGGGTTGTCCTCGGTCGCGTCGTTTCTGTTCGGCCGCGAGCTCGCCGAACTGGCGGGGATGCCGCTGTATCTGACGGGGCTGTGGCCGATCGTCGTAGCGGCGACAGTGTTCCAGGCCGGGCTGTTCTACGCGCTGCTGGCCAGCACTCGCGACCGCGGCGGATCGGCGCGCTGGTATTTCGCCGGCCAATTGGTGGTCTGGGTGGTGGTCGCGGTGGCGGGCAACACCCTCATCCTCACACAGGATGTGCAGCGGCTGTCTGCCGTTGTCTCGGTCGTGGTCACCTCGGTGCCGATGTTGTGCCTGCTGATCTGCGTGTACAACACGGTGATCTTCCTACGTGCCCGACGCCTGCGGCGATCCGACTCGGCGCCCGCGGTGCGCACGCCCGAATAGCACCACCTGTCCCAGCGGTGGAATATGTTCAGCTTCACCGCGCGCAGGTGCGCGAGTCCGCGATGTGGCGAAGCTGCGAACCGAGACGGGACAGAGATGACGGACTCCCATGACCACGACCCGCATACCGCACTGATCGACGAACGGCCCATCCCCACCCTCGTCCCCGGTCTCGGGCGCGAACACGCCCGGGAGTGGCGGCAGTTCGCACGATGGGCGGCCGCCGCCGAGCACACCGCGCTCCCGGCCAGCGCTGCCACAGTGCTGGCCTACCTCGCCGAGCACCCCGGCACTCCCGCGACCCAACGCGGCCGCGTCACCGCCATCAACACCGCCCACCAGCGTGCCGGCCACCCCGCCCCCGGCGAAGCCGAAGCCGTCCGGCGGGCCCTGAACCCCGGCCGCGGCGCCCGGCTCGACGCCGCCCGCGACCGCGCCGGCGCGCTGCTGCCCCAGCTGCCGGTCACCGGATGGACCGAAGGCCTGCACGGGCGCCGCGACGCGGTCCTCCTGCTGCTGGCCACCTCCGGGCTGTCCTGGCGGCAGATCGCCGCCCTAACCCAACACGAGGTCACCGTCACCGACACCACGGTGACGATCGGGCCGCAGCCGCTGGTCGAACTACCTGCCACCGGGCTGCCCGCAAGCTGCCCGGTCCGGGTGTTCCGCCGCTGGATCGCTGTCCTCGCTCACGCACCGAAAGCCGCAGGACACCTCGAGATAGAACGCATCCTCACCTCGACCACCGAGACCGACCCCAACCCCGTCTTGCCCCCGGCCTACGGCGCGCTGCCTTTCCTGACCGACTTCGACGACCGCGGCCTGGCCACCGGATATGTCGACGACCTCGACCCGCTGACCACCGAGACCATCGCGGCCATCACCACCGAACACCTACTGCGACAATATGCTTCGACGCCCGCCGGTGATCTCGACCCCGACTACTATGCGCGCGGCGTCGCGGCTCGCTGGCGCACCCAGCCGATCCTCGACGAACTCGACGATCTGCTGGACCGCTTCGACGCACTCACCGCACACCTGACGCTCAACGATTTCGAGACCGGTATCTGAACTCCTGGCGGGTGTTCACCGAACACCGCGCTGTCCAACCCGGCCTCTCCGCAGCCGACGCGAATCGAGCTTGGCCGACGTTGTTGTCGGTGGGGTGTGGCATGCTCTGCGCCGATCGACACCCCCGAGTTCTGGTCGATCGTCTGCGTCACCTCAACCGGCAATGTGTGGCAAGCCGGTGCCCGAAATCATCTGAGCTATGGAGGGTTTGGCGTGATCAGTTCGATTGCTTTCATTATTGTCGTTGTCTTCGTCGCTGCGCTGGCAGCGGGTGCCGGATACATGGTATCGCGCGGCCGCGCTGACGGTGCCGAGGAACGTGCCCGCCAAGAACACCAGCAGGCTGAGCGGGCTCGTAGCGAACGCGACGCCGCGGTGGCGCAGGTCCAGGCGTTGCAGCAGCAGCTTCAGGAGGCCGCCGCTGTGCAGGGTGGCCTGCAAGCCCAGCTGGATGGCGAGCGGCAGCGGTTCGCCGAACAGTTGGGCCTGCTGCGCGGCGCTCAGGAAGAGATGCAGCACACCGTTCGGCAGATGGCCGGGGAGGTTTTGCAGCAGTCCGGTTCACAGCTGATCGAGCGGTTCACCGAAATGACCGATCATCGCGCGAAGGCCACGGCCGGGGAGATGGATCAGCGCAAGAGCGCGATCGAAGCCATGGTCACACCGCTGCACCACGCGCTCGACAAGCTCTCTGCCAAAGTGCAGACATTTCACGAAAGCGGTGTCGGCGCGTTCGCGGCGGTTGCCGAACAGGTGAAGATGGTGAATCACACCAACGAGCGAATCCGCAAGGAGACCGAGCAACTGGTCAACGCGCTGCGCAAGCCGGGAGTCCGCGGGAAGTGGGGCGAGCTTCAACTGCGTACCATCGTGGAAGCCGCCGGCATGGTCGAGCATGTCACCTTCGAGCAGCAGGTGCATGTGGTCACCGACGACGACACCAAAAATGTTCGGCCGGACATGGTGATCAACCTCGGCGGCGGCAAGACGATCGTCGTGGATGCGAAAGCGCCGTGCGGCGCGTTCCTGGAGGCGCAGGAGGCTGACGACGAGGCTGCCTGCCAGGAGCGTGTGGCCGCTCATGCGCGCAATGTCCGCCGCCACGTCGAACAGCTCGCGGCCAAACAGTACTGGTCGCAGTTCGCGTGCACACCGGAATTCGTGGTGATGTTCCTGCCCTCCGACGCCTTCCTGCACGCAGCCCTGGACCACGACCGCGGGCTGTGGGATTACGCGATCGCCAGCAAGATCATCATCGCCACCCCGACGAATCTGCTGATGTCGCTGCGCACGGTCGCGTACATGTGGCAGCGACAGTCGCTTGCCGAAAACGCCGAGCAGATAGCCCAACTCGGCGGCGAGCTGTACAAGCGGATCGCCACGATGGTCGAGCACCTCAACGCTACGGGCAACAGCCTGGGGAAGGCGGTCGAGAACTTCAACAAGACAGTCGGCTCCTTCGAGGGCCGCGTACTTCCCAGCGCCCGGAAGATGGCAGAACTGCGCGGGGCCGACGCCACACTCAAGGACCTGGCACCCATCGAACGCAGCGCACGAGCACTGACATTCCCGAGCACCACTGATCCCGACACCGACAACGGCGCCGGCGTAGCGTGACTTCACCCCGCCGGTCGGCGACAATGCCGCGCCTGTGGATCAAACACTCGACAGAACCGGCCCGGGCAGTCCCGGGCCGGCGCCCGGCCCGATCGCGCCGCCCGGCACCTACACCCTTGCCCGGGACTTCCCCATCGCGGATCTGCCCGGCCGCTGAGGCTGCTGCTCGGTGCCGGATACGTACCTGACAACGCCGAAGCGCGATTCCGACTGACGAGGAGTTCGACATCGGCGTGTCTGGATCGGCAGCAGGCATATCGTTGTCGGACATGGCAACAGCAGAGATTTCGATGGACGATGCCCTGTTCGCTCACGTGCAGGAGGCGGCCGGGGAGAACCTGTCGGAGTGGATCGCCAAGGCGTGCCTGCATCGGCTGCTGAAGCAGGGCGTGCGGGCCGCGGTCGTCTGGGAACGTGAGCACCCGGACGAGGCCGCTGCCGCGCGAGCCGAGGAGGCGGCACGGCAGTTGGAGGCCGAGGCCGAGGCCGAGATTCGCTACCAGGCAGAGGAAGCGGCCCGCCGCCGCGGTGGTGACGGCGCCGAACCCACCTCCGCAGAGATCGCCGCGGCCGAAGCCGGTGTCCGGGCGCTGTTCGAGCGAGCCGTCCGCAAACTGCGAGAGCAGCAGGAAGGTGGGCAGTGAGTCTCCTGCTCTTCCCGTGGGCTCGAGGCTAGTGTGCGGGCCGGTCGGTCGGCTGCAGGAGTCCGGCGGCTCGGCAGCCCAAGCATTCCCATGCGGATGCGCCGCGTGCTGCGGCGTCGGCGACGTGCGGGCCGGTGCCCCAGGACAGTTCGCCGCCGCAGTGCGGGCAGGTGCTGGGCAGCTCGTCGGGTGAGTTCACCGGGATGAAGGTGTTGTCGATCGGGTAGCCCACGCTGGCCAGTGCTTCGGCGGCGGCCCGTTCCACCTCGATGTACCAGTCCTGCACCTGGGCGGGCCGCAGCGCAACCGGCTCGTCCAGGACCGAGATCACCTCACCGCGGGCAGCGGCCTGGGCGGCGAACTGCTCGGGAATCCGGTCGCGATGAGCCGCGCAGGTACCCAGCACCGCGGCGTGTCGACTCGCCCGGCCACCACCCTCACCGTCGACGGAGAGCTTCAGAACCGCGATGAAACCCAACAGCCGGGTGGTCGTCTTCCCGCACACCGCGCAGGTGTACACCGGGGTAATCGTGCGCGCCATCACCCCAGTCTGCCCTTGCCCCAAGGTTTCACGGGCGAGTTCGGTCGACCCTCAACGCCCCGACAGGGTCTCAACAAGCCGCGTGAAGATCACGCGACCGATCTCATCCGGCATGCTCGGCGCAGATCAGCCCGTGCCGAGGGCGCTCGCGTCAGCCGTGACCGAGTAACCCGGTCCCGCACCGGTGTGGGGAGCTGGTCGAGTCCGATCAGTTCGGCGGCCAGGTCACCGACGAGGAAGGGGCCGTTGTCGCAGCGCCCGCAGGCGGACGGGCGATCAGCCCACCCCGGCTGACCCCCAGACAGTGCCGCCGCTTGACGATCTCGCCGGGCCCGGAGGCCGTCGGGTTCGAGCCGACTGCGCGCTGCGTCGCGGCTCGCTGGCGCACCCAGCCGATCCTCGATGAACTGGACGATCTGCTCGATCGCTTCGACGCACTCACCGCACATCTGACGCACCACGATTTCGACGTGAATGCCGGGACGCCCGGTGGGCGTAACCGAGGCTGGGCACGATCAGTAGTGGAAGCTCACCAAGTCGAGGCCGTCATCGACACACGTGCGGACCCAGTCGCGAAGTTCGGTCACCGATTCGGCGATCTCCTCATCGCCGATCCCCGACAGATCGGCGGTGTCGAACGCCCGGGCGACCGGCTCCAGCTCGGCGCGGGTGAAGTGCCCGACAGCGGGGAAGTCCTCGATCTCCGGCAGGGAGATCGGAGATCCGGAGAAGGCCAGATCATGGGGATCGAAGTCGATATCCAGGCCGCCGAGGGCGTCGCCGACCTTGTCGAACCAGCCGGAACTGATCGGATACCAGTAACGGTTGCTCAACGCTCCGCCGAACCGTGCGCACAGAATTTGCAACGCCAATGCGTACGGCGCGCCGTCGCTGCCGCTGTGCTCCTCGGAAAAGAACAGCTCCCGCAACGCCGTCCGGACTGCCGCGGAGCCAGTCATGGCCCGATGGACATCTACCATCCAGTCGAAGAATCTTTGCGGGTCGCCGGTATGCGCGGATGGTGCCGACAGCACCTGCACATCCACCGCGTACGCCATGATCCCGTATCCCACACCATCTCCCGGTATCCGTCTTCGGCACGACGTCGCCATCGACCACGTCGGTCTCACTGTCGCATGCCTTCACGCTGGAGCTCGTCGAGTGAGGTCAGCCGCAGCCGCCGCCGCGCCCACCATCGCTGTCGTTTATTGAGGGTGGTGTGCGGTATCGCTGAGGTTACGGAGAAAGGTGTATTTGGAGGTGTAGTCGCTGCTGGCGGGGATGTTTCGGTTGTGGAGGTATTGCTGTGTCCAGGTCTTGAGGTAGTGGAGTTCGTCGATGATCTCGGCGCGGCATTGGCGTCTGTCGCCCCGGGAGTTGAAGTATTCGATTTCGAGTTGCTGGAGGACTGCTCGGTTGCCGGTGACGGTGCAGCGGTCGGTCATGAGTGAGTAGATGTGGCCGGTGTCGCTGTTTTCGAGCATGTTGTCGAAGCGGATGCGGTCGAAGCTTCCGAGGTAGTTGGCGTCGAGGTGGAGGTGGCCGGTCAGGTAGGCGCTCATTTCGGCGGTGGTGGCCAGTTCGTGTGGGCAGTCGAGTTTACGTTCGTACCGGGCGAATCCGTCGGTTGCGAATTGCTTGCGTTTGACGGTGTAGCCGCCGTTGAGGCGGGGGATGAACGAGGCGTATCCGCGGTCTGATTCGGTGGGCCCGGTGATGTCGAACAGGTGGTTGCCAAATTGCCACAGTTCGAAGTCGTTGCGGTACTCGGCGCGGTATCCGCTCAGCCCGCCGCGGCGGATCTCGGTGTTGATGTCGCGGGCGAGTGCGTAGATGTCGATGTCGACGTCGAGGGTGATTTTGTGCTCGTACTCGATGTCGGGGTCTTGTTTGAAGTACCAGCACTCGTGGCTGCCAGCAGTCTGGGAGTACGCGGGCAGATTCCGCAGGGTGTGAGCCAGCACCGCGGGCGTCGGTGGGTGCTGTGGTGGTGTGGTCGCCTCGATGGTGTCGAGGCGGTGGAACAGGGCGTCCTCGCCCCCGAGGCGGATCGGCAGGTAGACCAGCCAGCCGGCGGTGTCGGGTGCCAGCAGAGCCAGCGGCATCGCGTCGGGGATCGGTCGGCTGCCGTGCACCGCGACGGTGAGATCAATGTAGGTCACGGTCTCCTCGGCCGCGATGACACCATCGGTGAGGTGGTAGACGCTTGGGTTGTCACGCAATTGGTTCCAGGACACGACTCGGGTGGCGCGCCCACCCACGGCCTCGACGTCGACCAGGCGGTGCACGCCGTGGCCGGTCATATCGTCTATGGCGTGGGTAGGGTCGTCGTAGCGGCTGCGCCACGGTCCCATGATCAGCCAGCATCGAGGGTTTTCGGGCATGGGAAATACACCCCCAAAGACGTTGTCGTCAGATGGTTCGGTCAAGCGCGGGAGGTTATCCGGCGGGCGGTGTTGATCGCGACGAGCACGCCCAGGCGGGCTGCGAGGAACGCGGTGGCGGCGGGCAACAGTACCCGCTTCCAGCCGGTGCGGGTGTCGGCGTAGAAGATCACCGCGCTGCGGTGGTGGTGCCACAGCGATTTGGTTTTGCGGGTGCGGCTGGATTGGCCGCCGTGGTGGATGACCCACGCCGGACCGGACAGCACGGTGCGGTAGCCGCGTTGGCGCAGCCGCCAGCACAGATGGCAGTCCTCGAGATACATCCAGTACCGCTCATCGAACCCGCCCATTTCCTCCCACAGTGGACGGCGCATCATCAGGCAGCACCCCGAGACCCAGTCCACGACCTGGTCGGCATCGGCGTGCTCGGCGGCGTCGCCGAAGTATTCCCGGGTTCCGGCGTTGCCGGGACGCAGCAGGCCCATGATGGCGTGGCGGGCCGCGGTCGTGGTCGAGGGAAACCGGCGGCCGTTGGGATACGGTTTGCCGTCGGTGATCATTCGGGTGCCGACGACGCCCACCTGTTCGTCGTCGAGTGTGGCGCGCATCGCTTCCAGGCATTTTGTATCGCCCAGTGCCGCATCGGGATTGAGGATCGCGACGTAGGGGGCGCTGCCGGTGGCGACGGCTTGGTTGACAGCTGCGGCGAATCCCACGTTGGTCGGGTTGGCGATGGGCTCGATGCCCAGTTCGCGGGCGACGGTGAGGGTGTTGTCGGTCGAGGCGTTGTCGATGACGGTGATCTGCACCTGGTCGGCGACGGTCTGCGCACGCACCGAGGCGACGGCCTCGGGCAGCAGCCGGGCACTGTTGTAGGTGAGGATGACGATATCGATGCTGCTCAACGCTGTGGGACCTCTCGCTGGAACGCGTGGGTGATCGGATGAGGTGCGAGCACGGGCTCGGCGGACGGTATCACCTTCGGCTGCTCCGGCGCCGAGCAAGCGGCCATCAGCGACCGGACCGCGCCGTCGGAGCCGGTGTAGCGGCCGCTGTACTGAACGGGGCGTCCCTGCATGGGCCAGAACGCGATCTTGCCGATCGTCATGTCGGGATAGACACGCACCGGCATCGCCGCGCGCAACTCGAGAGTCCAGGGCATGACTGCACCGCAGTGCCCCAGCGGTGCCGACAGCTGGATCCGCAGCCCGAGCGACGATACCGACCGGCAGGCGTGCAGTGTCGCCGCATAGCTGGTCGCGCCCATCGCTTCCCGTGTCACGCCCAGATAGAGCCTGCCGGGCTGGAGCACGAATCCGGTGTCGGGGATGAGCGTCGATTCGGTTGGGGTGTCGGTGCGCGGGTCCAGGACGCCTCTTTCGGACGGGGTGTAGTGCAGGAGCTCGGCGCCGAGGTGAAAGGCGTAGCTGTTCGCGCACAATCCGGCGGGGTCGAATGGGTCGATGACGATGTCGCCGCGGCGCACCGCGGTAGCGATGGCGGGCCCGGTCAGCACGCCAGCACCCGCTCGACCAAGGTGGCTACTGCAGACTCCAGGTCTATCAGGGTGCCGTCGTTGCAGATCTCGTAGTCCACCTCGACTGCATCGACGCCGGCGGTGCTGGCGTCGGACAAGCTCACATACCCCTTGGCGGCCAGCCTCTTGCCGCGCAGCTCGTCGGGCGCGGTGATCCGCACGGCGGTCCAGCCGCGACACCGCAGCTGCGGGTAGTCGACGTCGTAGGAACGTACGTCGTCGTTGACCAGCACATCAGCGTGAGTCGCAGCCGCTCGGGCGAGGAAGTCCTCGACCAGGAACTGGCCTTCGCGTTTGCGGATCCAGTGCGCCAACGCCTCGAGCAGTTGCTGGTCCTGCTGTCCGTCGGGCAGCTGCTGCCCGAGGCGGGCGTAGAACGCCTGCTGAAGGTCGTAGAGCGGCGCGGCTACTTTCACCACCTCACACGACATCGAACGGCGAGCGACCGCGGAGCGGACGAACGCGGCGGCGCTCGACTTTCCCGCCCCGGAGTGGCCGATCATGCACAGTCGCAGTACCGGGTTCGGACGATCAGTATTAGTCATGGATGTTGGCTTCCGAGGTGGCGAGTGTGTAGACCGCGCCGTCGTCGAGCATCACCAACGCCCCATCCCGCGCCTGGTGTACTGCGGCGGGAATCCGGTTCTCTCGCAGGATGATCGCGAGATGGCACAGGAGTGAGGCGGAGTCGAACAGGAATCCGTCGACGTGATCGATGAGGGCGGCGAGGATGGCGTAGGGGTGGGGCGCGGATACGATCGCCTGTTCCCCGGTGGCGCGGATCTCGCGGGCGCGCGCCACAAGGTCGGCGACGGCGCGGTGTCCGCTGACGTCGACCCCACCGCTGACGCTGACAGCCGGGGCAACCGACAACCGTTGCAGGGCTTCGTGATCGGTCACACGCAGCACCCTGCCGACACAGCGGCCTTCTGCGATCATGATCGTGTCGGCGGCCGCTGGGATGGCCAAGGCGTCGTGCCGGTCGGCGTCGAGCGCCGTGTGGTCGATGTAGTAGACGATGCCGCGGGCATCGACGACCCATTCCACCGCGACCGGACCCAGTTGCTGCTCGAGCCGCATACTGAATTCGATCACCTGGCGCACGTTGTAGGTGCCGCCGAACACGCTCGCCGCCGGTCCCGGTTGCATGACGGTGAACCGCACCTCCGCGCAGGACGCGGTTCCGCGATTCATCGCCAGCAACCCATCAGGCGAGGCCTCGGCATAGAACTCGCTGCCGATGCGGCGGGTGATGACACCTCGTTGGCCGGTCACATACTGCCGGACGAGCACCGTCAACGGTTGTCCATCGGGGGTGGCGGCCAGCAGCCGTTCCAGGTGACCGCGCAGCTGCACGTAGTCGAGGATGATCTGCCGTTCGTATTCGCTGGCGTCGAGGATCACCTGGGCGCCGGAAAGCGCCGGATCCAGGACCGCCGCGAGGTCGTCGTACCAGCCACGGTGCGGCTCGGCCGGGACGTACACGACGAAGGCCGAGCCCCGGGCCAGGTCCAGTTCGCTCGCGAGCAACGCGGCCGTTCGGCGTTTGCCGACGAAGTGCGCCACGGCCGGGCCGATCGGCCCGAGGGGGATATCGGCCGGGAGAGGGTCGTCGTAGAGCCGGACCACCGCTGGCTGGTCACGGTGGCTGAGGTGGCGGACGGTGTTCGGCCGTGCCTGCACCAGATACAGTCGCTGGTCATCGCCGATGACCCATTCGACATCGACTGCCGCACAACCGAGTTGCGCCCGCGCGGCGTCGAGGAGCACAGCGATGCGGTCGGTGTCGGCCGGGGACAGCAGATGCTCGTCGGGGGTCGCGGCGCCGCCGGCGAGACGGTCGGCGCGGCCACGGACGGCTTCGACATGTACCCGGTCAGGCTCGGCGGGGTCCAAGCCGGTCATGGCGATGCCCGCGACGGCCGGTTCGATCATGGCCTGCACGATGACCGCCATCCGCGGAGCCGGATCGAGGTCCCCGGCACGCAAACGCGCGGTCACCGCCGGCAGCGAGTAGTAGGACCGCCACACCGCAGTCACTGCGGCAGGCACGTCTTCCGCCGCGACATCGAGCAGGCTGTCGTAGAGCCCCGCATGCGAGACTGCTACCGAATCCTCCCCGGCGGCTGAGGATCGCACCGCGAACCTGGTACCAGGATTGAACACCTCGCGCAGCCGCAGGGCCAACAGCTCGCGGCTGCGGGCAGTGAGCGCGACGTCGGCCAGCAAGCCGGGAAGCCGGGCGACGTCGTCGGTAAGGTTCGCCCCAACCGTGGCGTGGAGATCGGAGAACACGGCGCTGATCTGCTCGACCGTCCGCGGTGGCAGCGCGGCGGCGAACTCGGTGTCGGGCACGGCGATCAGGTCCGGTACTGCGACCTGGGCCGCCATCTGGGCGAGGGTCGCGGCTTTCGCCCCCACTCGCCCGGCGTCCATCCCGGCATCGTCCCGGCCGGGGAATCGGACGCGTGCGATGTCGCGGTCGAGGGTGCGCCAGCTCTCACTGGGCCGCGGTCCTCGCGCGCCCTGATATTTGCCGTCGTAGCAGGTGATGTCCCCGGATGGGGTCCACCACATCATCTGACCGATCTCCATCCCCGGATACACCCGCACCGGTGCGGTGGCCAGCAGCTGCAAGGTCCACCGGCCCTCGTAGCCGATGTCACCCAGCCCCGAGGACAGATGAATCGACAAGCCCAGACGCGCGATGCTCGAGCGCGCGGAGAACGTCGGCGCGAACTTGGTGCCGCCCAGCACTTCTGCCGTTCCCGCCAGATAGAGCCTGCCTGCCTCGAGCACGAATCCGTCATCGGGGATCACGATCTCGGTGGTCGGGTTGTCCGCTCGCGCGTCCAGCTCCGGACGGCGGTACACGCGCAGAGTGTCACCGAGGGTGAAGTTGTAGCTATTGGGATTGATCCGCGCCTGGTCGAACGGCTCGATCCGGATCGCGCCGAGCCGCCACTGGCGGTGGATCTCCTCACCGGTCAGGATCGTCACCGGCTATCACCTTCCGCCCGGCGCAGCAGCGCGGTGTGGTGAGGGCGTTCGGTGTCGGCCACCGACATCACCAAGTGCACACGGTCGACGGTGCCCGCGTTGAACACCGTGTGCCGCAGACGGGTATCGAACACCCGCACCCGCCCATCGGCGGGCACGTGGTAGCCGTCCCCGTCCGGGCCGACGAGGAACGCTTCGGGATCGGTGCGGATGGCCAGGTGGGCACGCTGGGTCGCATCCGCGTGCATCCGGTAGACCTTGCGCGGAGGCACGATCATCAGCCGCATCCGGCCGACCGGCATCAACGCCCTCACCGATTGCCATACGATGGCGAAGTAGGTATCGGCGAGTGCTTCGTTGACGCAGCAGAACTCGCTTTCCAGGTAGCGCATCGCGCCGTCGGGGGCGAACTGTGACTGCAGGCCGTCGGTCAACGGGTCGGTGGCATCCCTGCGATGGGTCAACGAAACAGCTGTCACCGAATCACCCGCGCGATCGGCAATTATCGGTCGCACCCGCTGCATCACCTCCTCGTAGGCCTGACGCAGCAGATCCACGTCGAATACGGCGTCGGTCGGGCCAAGGTAGAAATCCCCTACGTGAGTCCGCGGGTGGCCCTCCCCTGTGGCGGATAGCTGATTTACCAACGCACGCTTCCCTTCTCGTCGAGCACTGTTGTCCTGGCCCACCATGGCCCCGGATACCGGCCTGGTGTACTCCCGATCTGTCATGCGATATGCGTGTGCGGTAATACGCCCAGCTCCCAAGCCGGGTGCTGCCTACACTCGGCTGATCGAGCCGCACGGGCTCGGCGAAGGTCGCAAGCAAGGGGCAGCAATGGGGCACACACCTGAGCGGGCCCCGCGCTGTCGCTGCGGGGCAGCGCTGGCGCGCGACAACACAACCGGCCGCTGCGTGGCGTGCGTGAACGGCGCACGAGACCGTCTGCACCGGCCCCCGGTGGTGCCGCCCGGGTTCTGGGACGACGCCACCCTGCGGGCTGCGCTCGCCGAGCAGCACATGGGCCGCGTGGTCGCCGCCTACCGCCGCCACCACGCCCACACCAGCACGCTGCGCCAGACAGACGTTGCCCGCTGGGCCGGCTTGAGCCAAGCGAGACTGAGCCGACTCGAAACCGGTCCACCCATCAAACATCTCGACGACCTCGTCTTCTGGGCGCGGTTGCTGGACATCCCCGCCCAGCTCCTGTGGTTCCAGATGCCCGGCACCCCACATCCAGTGTTGTCCGCACCGCCGGAACCTTCCGAACAGCCCAGCGGTGGCCGCTACCGGCTGCTGCGATTCGACGACCACCTACCACCCGACGAAGCCGATATCGCAGCGATGCAGACCTTCCGGGAAGCCGACCGCTCCTACGGTGGCGGACGGCTGTACTCCGAGGTCTTCCACTACTGGAACACCCGACTGGCCCCACGGCTGTTCAACGGCGACGACGACCCCGCACCCAAGGTATTCGCCGCTGCGGCGGGGATCGTGGAAATGGCCGGATGGATGGCGCACGACGCCGGACGAGACGACCGCGCCGACCGCCAGTTCCGCCGCGCCCTGGAACTGTCGAAGATCGGCCGTGACCGCCAGCTGACCGTCCACATCCATGCCAGCCGCGCACACCTCGCACTGCACCGCGGCGACCCCAGACAAGCCATCCGGCAGGCCTACGACGCCGAAATGGCGTTGTCGAAAGCGCCGGCCAGTCCCGAACTCACTGCCCGGGTATACGCGATGCAGGCTCGTGGCTTCGCCGCCATCGGGGAAGCCCGCCAAGCACGCAGACTACTCGTCCGCGCCGAACACGCCCTCGACACCGCCATCGCCACCACGCTTTCACCGTGGGTCAGCCGATTCGACCTCGGCTCTCTCGCCAGCGAGGCATCCCGCAGCCTCCGACACCTCGGCGACCTCACCGCCGCCGCCGCCGCGCAACGCGTTATCGACCTGCGACCCCGCGAACGCACCCGCAGCCGCGCACTCGGCCAACTTACCTACGCAGCCGTCCTCGCCGACCAGGGCCACCCCGATCACGCCTGCGCGATCGCCTCCGGCGTTATGGCCACGACCGGGGAACTCGCCTCCTACCTGGTCGTCAGCCACCTCCACGACCTGCGCGGAAGGCTGTTGTGTTATCGCACCAGCCCGTCGGTGACCGACTTCTTGGACCTTCTCGACCACACCGTGAACACCATGACATGGATACCGCACCGCAGCGACGGACTCTCGCATGCGGGCGATCGGTGATGATGGACCCTGTGCAGCAACCACCGTGGGAAAGTGACCCCGAGGCTTACCGAGCGCACCTGGCCCAGGGCAACGTCAACCAGCCGCGCAAACGAGTCGGCGCCGACGGCCTGATCTTCGACACCGATGGCCGCATCCTGCTCGTCGACCCCAACTACAAACCCGACTGGGACCTCCCTGGCGGCATGGCCGAAGCCAACGAGCCACCCGACCATGCCCTACGCCGAGAACTTGCCGAAGAACTCGGACTACAATTTGCCACTACGCCTTCGCTGCTCTGTGTCGACTGGGTCTCGCCCCACAACGTCTGGGACGACTCGCTGATGTTCGTCTTTACCATCGGCGAACTTACCCCTGACCAAGCCCGGCAGTTGCGTATAGCGGACGACGAACTCGACGCGTTCGAATTCTGCACCCCAGATCAAGCCGCCCAACGGCTCCGCCCCTACGTCTGGGCCCGTCTCGCCGCCGCCCTCGATGCCTTGACCACCGGCCGGGTCGCCTACCTCCACGACGGGCAAAACCTGGTCGCACCCCATCGAAGGGACTGACCGCTGCCTGGCTGCGATGTACGTCCGACCGGAATTGCCGTTACGTCTCGCCAGAACGAATCCGACACCCAGATTCACGCCAGCGGCCAGCCACGCCCGCGCTCTACAGTTCGTCGGCGTGAAGCTGCTGCTGGTGCACCTGATAGGGGTCGATCTCGGCCAGCAGTAGTTCAGCATGGTGCGGTCATCCTCGTTGAAGGCGTCGATGCCATGATCACTCACCCGAGAACAGCGGTACGACTCAATGCCATGTACGTATCCGCACGACGACGATGCGACTTTCGCCGGAGGGTCTTTCCGGACAAACGGCACAGTACGAAGGATCGGTGACATGGTTCGTTTTGATACATCCGGGCACGCAGATCGCGCCCCATGTCGGCTGCCGCGCGAACCACCGAGGTGATCCAAAGTGCGTTGGCCCGGCGAGGGAGTAGAGTCACCTGCTGGCAGTGAAATAGACTGTGTTACAGCACTATTGGGTTATGGATGGCCGTGGGTCCAGCGCGGGACTTCGCACTGCTGTCCATAATGGGGGCCGGAAGGGGGGCCTTCGGTGGGCAACGGGTTGGGGCCATTGCCAGATATCGCGACCGTGACGACCGTGTTGGCGCGGGTTTCTGAGTCGGGGATGGCCGCTGTAAGTGACTTTCGTGGCGGGATACTCGAACCACTCGCGGGACTAGTGGATGCGCATCGTCGCATGGCTGTGGCGCAGCCGGATTGGGATGACGTGGATGTCGTGTGGGCCTCAGGTCCGGTGCCGGTGTTGTCCGCAGCCGGCGCTGATCCCTTCGCTGGTGCGTGGGAGGATGCGCAGCGGCATATGCTCGACATCGACCTCGTGAGCTGCAGCTTCCTTCCAGATCCGAGTGCTGCAGCGGTGGAGCATCATGAGGGCTTGGGCGCGGTTTTCGGCCGGATGGTCCACCTGCATAGGATCTCGTTCGGTCCCTTGATACTTGACGGCCCGGCAGGCAGGAACCGCCAGCAGCTCGGTCGTGCATTGGTCTCCTACGACAGCCTGGCGCGCGAACTGATCTGCGGCAGGAGGTATTTGCCTTCGCCATTCACGCGCCCGGACTCGTGAACCAGACATGGTGCAGGTATGTGGCAGCCGGGATAACAACCTCACGACCGCTTCCACAGCGCGAGCCCGGAGTGATGGCTCCGCCAACCTGATCGGCGGCCACGATGACCGCCTGCTGTACTGCCGTCGAGGGGATCCGGACGCCGATCAGCTGCTCGAGCAGTGTTACCGCGAACCTGTCGCCCGCGCCGCATGCATCGCCGTGCTCGCGGCGCGGTGCCGGGAACACCTGTGCAGGCTCGGTATCGCCGCCGACCAGGACAGCGCCGTCGGCTCCCCGGGTGACTACGGCGTGGTCGCAGCGCCATCGCGCCCGCAGGTTCCGAGCACGGCGGACATCGGTGTCCAAATCATTTCCTACGATGTCGTCATTGGCGAGCCAGGCAGCTTCGTGCTGGTTCGGCACGACGACGCTCACGCGTGGGATCGGTGCCGGGCCGTGCCGGTGGGGATCCCACACCACCGGCACCCGGCCGGTAACAGCTGCCAGCAGCGCGCGTAGTTGCGGTTGCGCGGCGACCCCGCGGCCGTAGTCGGTGACCAGGATGCCGTCAGCCGCAGCGAGTGCCCGTGCGACGTCGGCCGGTGGCTCACCGACCGCTGTCACGGGCGCGGAGTCGTCGACCATCAGGAGGGTTTGTCCTCGCGCACGCATCCGCAGTTTCACCGATGTCGGCCCGTCGCTGGCGAGCTCGATCAGCGATACTCCCGCCGCGGCGAGTTCTGCCCTGATCCGCTGCCCCGGTTCGTCGTCGCCGAAAGCCGCCACCATCGTCACCGACCAGCCATCGCTGGCCGCGAGCATCGCGGCCAGCCCCGCACCGCCGGGACGCCACTGCCTCGCCAGCCCGCTCAGCACCGGCACCGGAGCCTCTGGCGACACTCGCGTGACCTCACCACTCCAGTCGCAGTCCGCGAGCGCGTCACCCACCACCACCAGGTGCCCGAATCGCCGTGGCGGTGCAGTGCCGTAGGTCGGCGGCTCGATCGGCACCGGTTGCTGCGTTTTCGATGTCAAGGCGGAATCGACGGCGCCGCACAGTTCATGAGTGATCAGCAGGTGGCATTCTTGAATCGTCGAAGTCGTCGGCCACTCGACGGACACCACTTCGTCAAACGCTCTCGCCAGCGGGCTGCCGAACGGGCCGGTCACCGCAAGAGTCAGCATTCCCAGACCGTTCGCCTCCACGGTCGCCGCGAGCACATTGGCGCTGCACCCGGACCTGGAAAACGCCACCAGCACGTCACCTTCGCGGCCGTGCGCGCGCACCTGTCGCGCGTACACCTCATCGAACCCGTAGTCGTTGGCGACCGCAGTCACGACCGCGGAGTCGGTGGTCAACGCCATCGCCGCCAAGGGGGTCCGCTCGGACTCGAACCGGCCAACCAGCTCGGCGACCAAGTGCTGTGCCTGCGCCGCCGAGCCGCCGTTGCCGACGCCCAGGACCCGCCCACCCTGCTGCAACCGGTCGGCAAGGATCCGTCCCCACGACCTGACTCTCTCCACATCCATGTACCCGAGGGCCGTCGTCAACGCCGTGATGCGATCCACCTCGACGTCGTTGGTCGCGGCTCCGCTGCTGTGCTCCGAAGCTATAGTCATCGCTGCTCCCCGACCGATTCGGCGATCTTGCGGCGCACGAGGTCGGCACGCTGCGCGACATAGCGGTTCTGCTTGTGGACCAGCGCGGTGAAGCGCGGCCCGTACATGTGCTGATACCGGTCGGTGGCTTGGCTGCGCAGCGGGACCCCAGACAAATCCATCGCGCCGACACAGTCGGGTGCGTCGATCAACGTCTTGATCCGAGCCCGGTAGCCGCCGTCGACCGCGGACGTAGCGATCACCGCATCCCAACCACGGGTTCCCAACCGTTCTCGCGCGCCGTCGACCGCTGACAGCGATACCGGGCACGTGGTGCGCTCCAGCTTCTTGCGCACTCTGCTGGGCCTGCGGGTGACGATCAGTACCTGCGGGTATCCCGCCGTTCCTGCTTGTTCGGCAACAGCTCGCCCGAGCATTCCGCCTCCGACCACCAGCAGAGTCCGTCCCGCTTGTTCCGAGCGCTCGGCCAAGGCAGCGAGGGCCGCCGCCGGATAATCCAGCGCTGCGGCGAAGCCAATCTCTTCGCGCAACCGCCGCGCCAGCGTCACGGAATCCTCGACGACCGGCTTGCACGGATGGCGTTCAGGAAGCCGCTGGCAGGCCGAGGCGACCTGGCGCAGCACGAATCCCTCACCCACGATCCGAGCGCGCAGTCCGGCCGCGATTTCGGCCAGCCTCTGCCGCACGGCGCTTTCACCGGTGATCCGGTCGGCGGTCTCTGGCATCCGCGGATCACGGCCCCCAGCAGGGATCGCTTCGAGCGAGACGAGCTCCACCCGTTGGCCCGTACTCAGGACGAATTCGTTATCACTCGGCGTGATGCCGGTGGACAACCACTCATGGTGAGCGCCGATCTCTTGCAGATCAGCCACCGACGAATCGAAATACGAGCACCACATGACCCGCGCTTCGCGAACCGCTGCGTCAGGCGTAGGCGCAGACATCGACACGTCGGCCCCCTTCGCATCGTGTGGGTCGCCGAGAATTCCAGTGTCCGCACATCGCGTACACATCGTCAACACGCTGTTTCCTTAAAGAAGTTGCCGCACTTGCATTTTCATGCGCAGATAGCGCAAACGGTGCCGAGATCCCTCGGATCCGATGTGCTCCCGACAAGTCGGCGTGCAGCCGGACCACAAACAACGATCGGGTTCCGGGGCGGCCTCCAACCGCCAAGAATCCTCAGCCGAAGAAACGAGCCCCGGAGGGCGCGAAGTTCATCACCACACCACCCCCAGTGGGCAGGTAAGGGTCGGATAGTCCGGCCGGACTCGGCTGTCGTAGGCACGACATGCCTGGTAGACGGTATCCTATCGCGCGAGGGTCGGCTCTCCGTAGCTGGCGCGGCGCCACGCGTCCGCAATGGCCGCGACAGCTCGCCTATCCCCTCGACGTATGGGGCTGCGGCCTCGACCGAGGTGACGAGCGGTTCCCGCACTGCTTCGAGATAGTCCTCGCAGCTGATGCCCATGTGGCCGACCACTTCCGACCCGGAATCGCCATCGGCGGCGGTCACGCTGTCGAGGTTGCACCACTTGTCGAATCGACCCAGCAGAAACGCTGCGCGCAGGATCGTCACATGCGGGTGGTGCTCGGGCACCTGGCCGTCGGCCATCGCCGATAGCAGCTCGGTCGATGACGGCAGCGGGTACGGGCGTGGCAGTCCGTCCATCCACCGTGTGCGGGAGCGGTCGACCAACGCCGCGAGGTGAGTACGCCCTGCGGGGGTGAGTTCCCACGCGGACACCGACCGCACCAACCTGCGGCGTCTCAACTCCTCCAACCTCGATCGGATCGGTCGGTGTGGGCGGCTGCGGCCTGCCAGTTCGGCGACCATCCGAGCGCCCTCGGCAGCCGCCAAAGCCTCCAGAACACGGCGCGCGGACCGAGTCAGATGACGTGCCATGTGCTTCCTTCCTTCACACCAATTCGGTACGCGCCGCGACACGACCTCACCGTGCGGACGCGGTCGGATCACTCCCACGCCGTCCCCCGTACGTGGCCTGCTTCGTCGACGCTCAGCCGCACTCGCAGCGGGCGTCGTTGCCGTGCGACGGCTAGCCAGATCAAGCTCCACGCGCCAGCCGTGATCACGGTGAGCGCTGCATGGATCAGATGAAGGGGCGGCGGTCCAGACAGCACCACCACCGCGCTGAGATCACCGCGGACCTGCACCTCACAAGTGGCGCACTCGGACAGCAAGGAGATTCGCGCCTCCAGCCGCTCGCGCCGCTGTTCCGCGGTCAGCGGCTGCCGAGCATCGACCGCGTCCCTGACGACGGTGAGATGTCGCGGTCTCGCCGACCGGGGCGCTTCCACAGCCCGGTGCTCGGGGCCAGGACCAGCCACTACCGCGCGCCCTCGACGCGACGCAGCCGCGGGATTCTCGGTCCGGGTCATGGCACCCTCCCAACTGCTGCGTAGCAGCAGATATCGGTGCTGTGTGCTGGCACCGACCCGAGCTGTTGTGCGCGGCGCTGCTCGAGCTCGTCATCAGGCCGCCATCGATGCGGCGCGACCAAGCCAGGCTCGATGAGTTCACAGCCGGCCAGAATTCGGGTGACCTCGTCACGGGTGCGCGGCCAGAACGCGATGTCACAGCTGGCGTAGACGGCGGCAGCGCGTTCAACGATCTCCGTATCGAAATCGCCAGTGATATGGCTGACAACGACGTACGACCCGGCGGGCAACGTACCGACCAGCTCCTGAACAACCCAGCACGGGTCTTCGACGAACTCCAGCACGGCTCCCAAACAGATCGCGATGGGCTCGCCGAGATCCAGAAAGCCGCCCATCTCGCCTGCGATCCTGGCTGTGTCGATCACATCAGCGTGCACGAATCGGGTCTGCCCACTGCTCGTCCGGAAGTCGGCCAGCAGCGCGCGCCCGTGCGCCGCGACAACTGGGTCGTTGTCGACGTAGAGCGTGCGCGCCGCCGGAGCGCACGCTTGGGCGGCCTCATGCACATTCGGTGGACAGGGATAACCAGACCCAGCTCCACGAACTGCCCGACCCCCCCGCTCGGCAGCAAGGTGACGAACCGCCCGGATGAGAAACGCGCGGGCGGCGCGGGCGGCCACCTGATATTCGCCCGCGCTTCCCACGATTCGTTCACCCGCTTCCCTGTCGACCGCGTACTGATCCTTGCCGCCGAGCAGGTAATCGTGGATGCGACCACTGTGCGCCTTGAGCGAATCGAAATGCTTGCTCAACGCAGGCACCGACTTCCTCCCAGCACCGACCATCAGGTGGTTCCTTCTTGCTGCGGGCCGCTGTCGCCGGAGCTGGAACTCTGCTCGACCCGCGGGCGCACCCGACAGTGGGAACTGCACTGCCCATGCAGTTGTCGTGTGTCCTCGGCACGCTGGGGAGTCAACTCGCCCGGATCGTCCCAGCAGTTCCAAAGGTTGGCATCCATATGCTGATATGTGCGGCGGTCCAGGTAATTCCCATTCACCGGAGCCCTCCGCTCCACCACGAATCGGTGACTCGGGCGGCCGCAGCCGGGACGAGCACCAAAGGCATGATCGTCATTCGCGCCCCGGCTCGCTGAATCCGGAGAAGCCCGCCTTCAGCGTTGCGCGCTCATCCGCCGCTTGACCCAAAGTGACTGGTCGTGCCGGTTTCCCGGTGCGCAAGGTGGCCAACACCCACTCCACGAACGCGCCATAGTCAGCCCCGGCCGACAGCAGCGCACCAAAGTCGGTACCCGCGGACATGCGAGCGTCAGGCGCGAGGTGGAACTCGGCCCACTCGAAACTGACAAACCGCAGTCCGATCGCGGCCGTCATGGTCAGCGGGTCATGCATCTTGCTGGACGAATGGAAGCCCAAGAACCACTGATCCAGGTGCTGTCGAAGCAACTGCGCCCACGGCCGCGGGGATGCGGCCAGCAACCGATAGATCGGGCTGCCAGTATCGACCGCGATATCCGGCACGAACGTGTGATCGGACATCACCAGCGAAAAGTGTTTCGCCCGCGCCATGACCGCGTGCACTGCCTGCGGGTTAAGCCGGAAATTGTGCTCGGCACGCTCCGGGCGCCGATAGTTCAGGGCACCGCCCATCTGCCAGATACACAGCCGCTCGCCCAACCTCAAAGGGTTGGACTGGCGTAAATCCTCCTCCAAGATGTAGGCGAGATCGGTCAGCGGTCCCAACCCCAGGTAGCGCACCGACGTGCTCACTCGGCCGCAGACCTCCGCGACGGCCTCATACACATCTACGCTCTCGACAGTGATATCCGCCGGATACAGATGGTCGGCGGCCCAGTACTTGCTCTCGCCGAGCACACGGCCCGCCACTACTCGAACGTCGTCTCGGCCGAGAAGGGTCAGCAGGTGTCGAGTGAATTTCGCGCGGCGCGAATCCGGGAGCTCGTCAGCGGTGATCACCAGTTCGAGCCGTGGTTCGGTCATCGCCAGCAGGGCAAGCGTTAATGCATCATCTGGGTCGCCGCCTTGGTCGCTGGCAACGATGAGCGGGGTGTGCAGCTGGGCCGTCATAGGCTCGTGTTCACCCATGTCGCCGCCCTGCCAGCTTGTCACCGGCCGACACCGTGATCTCCGCGACGGTGTCGAAGTCGGCCCGCCTGCGACCAACAGGTTCTTCCAGCCAGCTGCGTATTTTATCGTCTGGACCCGGCAGCGGGACCATGACCCCGTGTACGGTGCGGATCGCAGCATTGCGGTAAAGCCCAGCGTCCCGGCGAAGCGACACCGGCACGCCACTCTCAGCCTCGCGCCCGATGTTCAGCATGTGCACCGGCCGTGAGTCATTAGCTGGCGCAGCGTTGGTGATGAACATCAGATAGCCGGTTGTCTTGTTCAAGATGATCGGCGTCCGAATCTTGCTCTGCTCCAATTCATTGCGCACGATATCGCCCAACTGGCGGGGCATTTGAATGCTGTCGATACTTCCAGCAGGTACAACTATGCGCGAAAAGCGATTCACCTGCGCACCGTCGAAACCGTTCTCAGAGCGGTACCGCGCACACAATATCTCGGCGGCTCGGGTCGATGAATGGGCTAAAATCATTAATCCTCACAGGAATACGATGGTAGGCGAGCGTCAAGGAAATGCGGCGCTGGTGGTGGAAGGCTTCAGGGCGGCTCAGTCGATATGACTCGCTGGTTAGTGCAGTTCGCGAGCAAGCGCGATCACGGTAGGAAAAGCCGTTGGCAGGGAAGGCGAGCCATCTCTT
Organism: Nocardia sp. NPDC059691; assembly: GCF_042733915.1. NCBI lineage: Bacteria > Bacillati > Actinomycetota > Actinomycetes > Mycobacteriales > Nocardiaceae > Nocardia > Nocardia sp. NPDC059691. The sequence continues at coordinate 125,978 of NZ_JBHWFB010000017.1, forward strand.
CTGTCACGGCGTCATCGACTGTGACAGTCCGAGAAAGACTCTGTCGTCGCATCTCTGCGGCGAAAACGCCCGCTGCGCTTCTTTCTGCGCGGAAGTGCAGGATCACCGGCAGACCGTTGATGCTGAACTCGACTGCGATGTGGCTATCCATCGGGTCACGACCGTGGGCCCTTGTGCGGTGCAAACCCAGCATCAGCATTGCGGCTACTGCTACACGCTGCAGGACAGAGTCGCCGTACCGTAGTAGTTGCACAATGGATCCGAGACTCAGGTTTGTCCCACCAGAGAACACCGCCTCCTGCTGTTCGGGTCATCATGCCCCTCCTGACTGCTGATCTGGCCAGTGATTGATGACCTCAGATCGTCGTATAGGAAGGGCGTGCATGCGGTCAGCATGTGGTCAGCAGTGGTGCGCATCTGGTCAGCAGACAGGTCTGGGAGTCTCATCGGGTCCGTAGTCTCAGCTTGTCGACGTACCCACAGTCATCGGAGAAGGAGATCGCGTGGCCGGCCAGGCAGATCGCACGCGCCTCGAACAGTTGGTGAAAGCGAAGCGGCTCACCACGAGTGAATTTGTGCTTGTTTTCCAGCGGACGTCTGCTGAGATCGCTGAACAGACGCATACGCCGAAGGCCGCCGTGTCTTGGTCAACCGCTCGCCGGTGGATCAAGGGAGAGATCGGGCTTCCCACCCCGATCTCTTGCCGAGTCCTCGAGCAGATGTTCAAGGAGTATGGGGTGACCGCAGAAGATCTGTTCGGTCCCCCGCTGGCAGACTGGACACCGTCGACACCGGTACAGGTGCCGCCCCAGGAACTGGTAGCCCCATGGCGTCCTGTACCCGGTATCCGGGAAGACATCGAGGAGATGACCACAATGGCGGCAGCCGAATCCGCCGCGTTCGGCGAGTTCGCCGAACAATCCAACGTGGGGCCGCACACGCTGGAGCAGTTCCACGCTGACCTCCAGCGCATCGTCAACGTCTACCCGAACAGGCCCGTCTACCCCGCCTTCGTCGAGCTGCGTTCGCTTCGCGACCGCGTCTTCAGGAAGCTCGAAGGACGGCAGCCGCCCAAGCTGACTCGGGATCTCTACCTCGTTGCCGGTACAGTCTGCGCGGTCCTGGCGAATGCCTCCTTCGACCTCGGTAGCATCGACGCCGCACAGACGCAGGCCCGCACAGCATTTCTCTGTGGGGAACTCGCTCAGCACAATGGCCTACGCGGCTGGGTGCGCGGTCTTCAGGCACTGATCGCCTACTGGGATGATCGGTTCACCGATGCGGTCGAATTCGCCGAACAAGGATGGCAATTCGCCCCCGAAGCCGACACGGCTCGTGTACGCCTCGCTTCCGTCGAGGCCCGTGCTCGCGCCCGCATGAGGGATGCCAGTGGAACAGAGGAGGCGTTAGCTCGAGCCGACTGGGCCCGGGGGCACGTACAAGGCGAGGATCAGCCCGGCGGCATGATGGCATTCCCTATCGGTAAGCAGGCGTACTCAGCGGCCAATGCTCGTCTGTGGCTCGGCGGTGATCGCAACTACGCCATCGCGGAAACTCTCGCTGACGAATCGCTTCAGCTCTACCTCGAAGACCCGCCCGAGCAGAGACGGCTCGGCGAAATGTCGTTAGCACGCCTCGACCTGGCGGTCGCGCGGCTGTTGCAGCGCGACCTCGACGGCGCCGCGGAACAGATCGAAGCGGTCCTCGAAACAGGTGGACAACGACGTGTCGAAAGCGTCGGTCGACGACTTCGCCAAATCAGTACTGCATTGGAGCGGCCCCACTTCCAGACTTCGGCTCTGGCGATCGGTCTACGCGACCGCATCAAGGATTCGCCCGTGGGTAGCGCTCAGGCCTTGCCACCTGGAGCAGCATCATGATCGTCGGACTGCTACACCCAGGCAATATGGGGGCAGCGCTCGGTGGCCGACTCGCTGCAGTTGGCCACACCGTTCTGTGGTGCCCTGACGGCCGCAGCACTGACACTCGCAGGCGTGCCACTGACGCCAAGCTCACCCCGGTCGAAGACCCCGCGGAACTACTTCGGCGTGCCGAGATCGTCGTATCGATCTGCCCGTCCGCCGCTGCGATCGAGGTCGCAGAGATGGTCGCCGAACACCAATTCGAGGGAATCTATGTCGAGGCGAATGCGATCAGCCCACAGCAGTTGCAACACATCGCTGCGCTTTTGACTGATCACGGCGCTGCAGTCGTCGACGCGACCATCTCCGGACCGCCGCCACGTGATGACAACCCGTCCGCCAAGATTTTCGTTGCGGGTGCTCGCAATGCGTGCGTAGCGGTACGTGATCTGTTCACCCCGGCGGGCGTGCCGGTTGATCTCCTTGGCGACAGGCTTGGTACAGCGAGCGCGCTCAAGATGGCTCTCATCGCGTACCAACGCCCGGCCCGGCTGTTGGCAGCCATTTCACATGGTCTCGCAGACCAGCACGGCATCACCGACATGCTTGTCGCCGAGGCGAATCGGATCGGAACCGGCTTCCTCAACGACCGAGCCGCGCTCCCTGGAGTCGCGGCCAGAGCTTGGCGCTGGGTACCCGAGGTAGAGGAGGCCGCCATAAGCCTTTCTGAGGCCGGCCTACCCGCCGACTTCGTCGATGCTGCCGCGAAACTCTACCGGCGATTCGACGCGGACAAAGACAACTGGGCGAACTCGCCAGAGCAGGTCATCCAACGCCTGAAGGCCACTGATCACGATAAGTAATCGGGCGCCTCGATAACCCTCCAACGTTCGCGCCCTACCCGGCCCCGCTTGCGCCGGACGGGTAGGGCTATAGGAGCACTCGTCGGCCTTCGGACCCGCTCGTCCTTGGAGCCCTGTCTGTCCATGCCGTCCGCGACAGCCTTCACCTGAGCGCATGGCCCGGCGCGTGTCCTCTCGTAGGCATCGTGCGGGTTACGACCGGAGGGTCATGTGCGCGGCCCGTGCCGGGCCGCCGCCGCGGTGCCCGCTGGTGACCTGGCAACTGCGCTTACACTCCCGAACCTACCTACAGTTGGGTCTGTTCGAGGGCGTCAACATCTCGCTCTACTCCGCCGCGCTGGCGATCGGGCCGGCGCCCGTGGTGGTCGCCCTGCACCTCACCTCCCCCATCATGTTGCTGCTCTTGGCCGTGCGCACCGGACAGCGCCCCGTGAGCGTGGGAATCGTGGTCGAGGCTTCTGCTGCTCGGTGTCTCCATCACGTTGGTCGCCGGGCAACCGGGTGCGGACCTCGGTACCGGCAGAGCAGTCGGCGGCTGCGCACTGGCGCTCGGCAGCGCCGCCGCGGTGACAGCCCTCATCGTCCTGGTGACCAGCGAGTCTCGCCAGCGCGACCCGACCATGTCAGCCGGACTTCAACTCGCTGTCGCTGGCGTACTCACCGCCCCCCTGCTGCTGTCGATGACCTGGAACGGGGGTCGCGTGCTCGCCGAACTGGTCTTAGGTGCGGCCCTACTCGGGCCGGGGTTTGCGCTGTACTGGCGCGCGGTTCGTCATCTGCGTCCAGCCACTGTCGGCGCTGTAGGTCTCACCGAGGCGGTCGTGGCATCAGCATTGGTCGGGGTAGTCGACAGATCCCAGATATCCATTCCGATCGTTCTCAGCGGCGTTCTCGTCGCCATTGCGGTACTGCTGGACATTAGAGACCGGTCACGGTGATTTGTCCTGCTGCGAGCAACCGTGAAGCAACGAGCGACGCATCCGGTCGTCGATGCCGGCGCGGCGAAGCGTTGTCCCCGGGGTGATGCGTTGTCGAGAGGCAGCGCGAAGTGCAGAGCGCTGTGACCGACTGGGATGAAGCCTTGACGGAGGAAAAAGCGCCGCCGGTCCCAGCGGCCGACTGGCTCGGTATCAAGAGTGACGGTCAGCTCGCCCGCGCCCGCGCGCCGTGCACGGGCGGCGAATTCGCTCACCAAGGCGGAGCCGACATGCTGCCGGGTTTGGAGCACTCCTACCAGAGCGATATGTCCGGTGGACGCGTTGCCGGCCAACCAGCCGACAGGTTCTCCTCGACGTATGGCCACAAGATGCAGCATCGGCGCGCTGACACGGTGAGCTGAGCGCAGGAACGAGCTGTCGCGCAGCTTGTGCCGCTGATCCAGCTGTTCCAGTAGCGCGCGCAGCGCCAGCCCCATCCCGGACACGTCTGGCGTCACCTCTATGCGGAGATCCTCAGTCACGTCTCGACCATCCCACCGCGCCGACAACGAGGTGCGCCCGGATCGACGTGGCGGCCAGCAGCAGGTGACACCGCGTGACTACTTGCCCGCGCGCACTGCGCGCGACAAGCGTGCGCGCCGCGCGCGACGCACTTCGACCGTCGCGTTAGTCACGCGCAGCTTGCGACTGGGTAGCTTCGCGCAAGCCGATTTCAGCTATGTGCGCGGCGAACCCATGGGGGAATCGGGAGCGTGCGGCGGCAAGTGTAGGTGTGCAAGCATCGACCCGCCCCCACGTCAGGCGTCACGGAGCTCTATCGAGGCTGGCCGCCGAGATCAACCCGGCAGTGACCGGGAAAACCGAGATTCTTCGCCACGTCGAGAAGCCGTCGCACCTCCGTGTGTGTCAACGGTCCGCTGCTTGCCTCGTCGGCCCGGTGTCGTTCACGGTTCGTTTCCCCCCTTTTGATACGCATACCGCGAACAACGTTGCTGCGAATCCAACTGGTCGAGGACGTCACGGCGGCGAAATGTCGGACCGGATGCTGTGCAGGCAGTCGGCCCTTCGAGTCGATCCACCGTGCACGCCGTGCACGCGCAGCCGCTCCGCGCGCGTCCGGTCGCGCCCGTCGCGCGCGGCTTCGTCGCGGCGGGCCCGGGCCGTGCGCGGAGGCAGCGCGCGGTGCGCGGGGCGTCGAGTGCGTCAGAAGGCGGGATCGGCCTCGGTACCGCAGCCGGCCTTCCTCGCCGCTGTTTCGAGTATTCAACGCCTGGCACGACGAAAAGCGGACGCAGCGTTGTGGAGTGGCGGATCGATACACTGCGGATGTGGCGCGGGACGAGTACCGGCACTGGTCGGCGGATCGACGTTTCCGGGAGCTGGTGGGACAGCTCGCTGGTCTGCGCATGGGCGGATGGAGCATCGGCGAGGTGGAGTCGGCGCTGTCGACGCTGGGATGGAAGTTGCGGCCGGTGGTTCCTGCTCGTCCGGTGGATCCGGCGCGGTGGACCTTGCAGGTCGTCGATTGGGAACTCGGCTGGTATCCGGAAGGGCCCCGAGCCGGTGTTGCGACGATAGCTGCCGCGAAAACGGATCCGCGACAAGCTGTCTTGCTGTCGGTGAATGTGTCCCATGGCATCGCATATGACGACGAAGTGGAGTTCGTCCGGGAGGCTTGGGGCATCGTGGAGGGCGTCTGCGGTGTGCGGCCGACACGGTGGGGTGGGCGCGGCCCGTGGCTGATGTGGGAGCGTCCCGAGACCAACATGGCCGTGCGTCTGGACGGCAGCAGTGTCGTGGTGGAGTTGTCATGCACCGCGCTCGCCGGCGACGCGAGCAACGGGCCGCCGATGGTGTGGCAAGCCGCCGAATCGACGGAACTACTCGGTCGCGAGCCCAAGGTTTCCGTCACCGACTGGGATGTTCTGCGCAACAGGCTGAGTGTCGTACTGCGAGCCCTCTGCCGCGACACGCCAAAGTTTCCCGGACAGTTCATTCTTCATCTGGAGTCAGCGGTCGATGAGAAGACCTTCGTCAGCGTGTGGAACGTGGGTGGGGATCTGACCACTGAAGCCTTCGTCCACCACCCTGATCCACCCGACCCGGACCGACTCGTCGGCCTCGGCTGGACACGCGATCTGTGGCAGCGCAACTTCGGCAGCACGATCTCCGACGAGCACGCCGACACTGCGGCGGAGCTCTTGGTGGACGCCCTGCAAACCCTGGGTGTGGACCTGGCCGATGTGAAATACACCGGCACTGTGAGTGGACGCGGGCAGCTGCTCACCCTGTACCTTCCCGAACTCGGCCTGCCGCGGGGTGAAATCGTCCCGTAAGAAAAGGCTACGGTCGGTACGAGCAGCGCTGCCACGACATGTACCTGAGACCGCATCGGCGGCCGGTCTTCTTCATCGTATTCTCTCGGCCAGCGTGCACGGCTCGACCGCGACCGGATGCACAGCGTCGCGCGCGCTCTGTATCGAGCCGTCAGCGACAACATCCCGAGACCGGTGCGGCCCGTCCACAACGTGCGCGATGCGCGCGCCCGCCGCGCGCGGTCGGATAATCCAGCCGAGAGCCTGCGCGCAGGAGATGTGGGGCAAGCGTTGGCTTTGCGCCGCTGGAAGCCTGCACGCGGGTGAGATCGCACTATCTGTTGACGTGCACCGCACGCTTGATAGGCCTGGTGTGCGCGCGAGGAGGTCAGTGAGTTCCACATATCGCGCGCGGCGTGCACGTTCGGTCCTAGCGTGCGGGACGTGGTCGCGCGTGCCGTGCGCGGCCGCCTGCACCCCGCCGCGCGCGACGGCGCGTAGAGCGCGGTGGGTGCCCGTATTCGCGTAGTTCACTACGCTATTCGGCTCGGCTATGGGGAGTGAGTCTTGCAGTGTCAGGAGCCGCGGACGCGAACTGGAAGGCCTCCATCATGAGTTACAGCCAGCTGCTGGCCATCTTGGCCAGACTGCACCCTGCCGTATGGGATGCCATCATTCCCCACAGCTCGGCCCGCAGGCACGCTGTCTCGACTCGAGAGCAAATCGGACCGAACCCCCAACCTCTTCCGCCCGGCCAGGAATTCCTCATCGGCGCAGCGGAACTGGCCCACGACCTGGTTCGTACCGCCACGTCCCTGGACACCGCGGCCAACGCCGAACCCGACGTGGCGGCCGTGTTCATCAGCGCGGTCACCGATGAATGGTGCGGTACGCCGTGGCCGGCCAAATGGCCTCTACCCTGGCCTGGCCCGTTTCCAGCCGCGAGTCCTGACGGCACCCCCGGACCTGTTCCGGATCCGTGGGAGCAGGCCACCGCGCGAGCGATCGCAGCCACGATCTTCGCCTCGACCGCAGCACGCCTGGGCACCTACGGTCGCGGTCCAGCCGACAACGACCAACGCGGCTCACTCGGATTCGTACTGGCCGAAGCCGCCGACCGACTCGCCTCTGCGGCACTCAATCCACCGTCGCGGTAGATTCCAGTGCAGGGTGGGCGGGCGGGCAGCCCATCGAGGGAACCAACGGGGAGGCATTGTGACGGGTAGCGTGCACGAATCCGATCTGGACGATGAGCGCGTCATCGACGAGTACCGCAGAACACCCGAGTGGGACAACGAAGACGGCGACTTGGCCGAACATGGCCAGATCTCCGAAGTGGACCTGCGTCTGCTGGGCTACCGCAAAGAGGACCTAGAGGCGGTCTTCGGACCTCGGACCGAACGGACCACGTCGGGTCGGCCGGTGTGGGACCTCAAGCATGTCCAACGCGTCGAGGCGCAGCGGTTCGGGCCGTTCATCGGACGAATCAGGAAGCGCATGATGGCTTTCGACGATCTCGGCGCCGCTTGTGACGACCTCGAGGAACTCTTCGCCACGATGAGGTACGCACAGCCCGACTGCGGCCAACAGTTCGCAGATCCGGGTCGAGCTGCTTCCGAGTAGCATCCAACGCCCGCCGCGGCGGGAGTGGGGCGGATGCGCGAGCTGTCGTTCAGAATAACTTCACCAGCCGTAGTTGCACCCCTGTCGCGTCGGTCGAGTTAGACCCGTCCATGACCTCCGAGGGGGGCGACTGCTTGTAGCTGGCCCTGCGTGACGACGAGAGGCGGCTGTCCGGGATGTCAGAACCGATGGACGCATCAGGCGCGTGATCAACTCTGCGGGCTCGGTGAGTATCGTGCGGGGGCCGCGCGGATTCCGCCGTCTGAATGGCCGCAATGCTCATCGGCGGCGCGGCGAGTAAGCAAGGCGAACGACGATGGTGTCGACAACCGGGGGGCTTGCTGCGGGCGGGGTCACTTGTCGTGGGTGTGCGGGGTGGGTTGCTGCAGTCGCCAGCCGCCGCCCTTGCAGTCTGCGGGCAGTGGGGGTAGCCGATGGCCCACGACGTCGGTGCTGAACCGGTGCCCGCACGAGGTCGGGCTGCAACATTCGTAGATGCCGCTCTGGGGCGCTTTCTGCCCCGGCTTGAGCACTTCTTCCTGGATTTTGGTCATACTCGGCAGATACCCGACCTGACCGCCTGTACACGCTCCCGGCTGATCATCCGAGTCCACCGCCCGGCCGGCGTGAACGTCTGCTCGGGCGACGGTATCGGCACAGATATCTAGGCGCGCTGTTCGACGTCCAGGACGTACTCGAGGTCGCGGACGCGGTCGGCGGCTTCCGGCGAGCAAGAGATGACGACGCGATCGGCGCCGCAGAGCTCAACGGGCTCGGCGTCGACGGTCTGCAGCCAGTCGAAGAACGCCCCTCGAACGCCCCCCGGTGGCGCACTCCCCTCGCGCAGGCATGGATCGAGACGAACGAGGTAAGTACGGTCGCGCGCCGCCATGACCCTCTCCTCCGATCGTCCGACAACAATCGACATCCAGCGTCCGGTTGCCCCTCTAGATGACTCTCATCCGTCCGCTGTTCACCGTCTTCTGTGTTCGAGTGTGATACCCAGTTCATGCGGCCGCACGCGATCGGCACCAGAATGCGCGGATGCGGCTCAGGGCCAAGAGAACGGATCGGTGGTTCAGTCTGGCTTGACGGCATCCCAGGGCACCCACTGCCGGACGGTCACCTCAGTCAAACCTGCCTGCGACCGGAGTCCAAGCTCTATCTCGAGGAACCATACGGGTTCGGCACCGAATCGTAGGCGCGCCCACCGGTACCCCAGCGCGGGGATCCACGTCTCTCCTAGACGCAAATCCAGCGCGGCGGCCTTCTCGCCCAACGTCACCGGCATTGTCCGTTCGGGGCTGCGAACAGGCGACACCCACACTCGCCGCGGATCCACAAGCACCCTCCGCGGCGGAGTGATCATCCGAGTGGTCTCGTATTGGTTGCCCTTCATTGACGCGGCCTACCCCGTCCTGGCGATCGACGCGGCCGCAGCAGCCGTTTCCCGTGTCGCCCAACGCACTTTCTGCGCTCCATCTCCGGTCAATTGCACACGAGTCGTGCGAGACCGATGTGGCTCGCGCCCACGGACACTGATCTCATAGCTGACTGCGCGCAGTCGTCCTCGACCTCGGCCGAGGCCTGTGTAGTCGGCCAGGTCGCTCCGTATTTCGAGGTCGGGTCGTGTCCAGTTCGTGCTCGTCACGATGAGCACTGCGTCATTTCTACGAACTCGTGCCAGCAGCGCCCGCATCCGGCTCGGCGACGCACCGCCAGCAGCATCGAAAACAATCATCGGCACACCATCCAGCAGAACTGCGGCCACCTCCAATGGGTCGGGCCCAGGGGCAGCGATATGGGCCACGCGGCTGAGGTCACCACCCATCTCGGCCACCGCGAGCAGCCCCAACGAGGGCAACCCCACCACGGCCGTCCACTCCCCCGCCGCAGTGGCCGCCGCCAACATCCCCAGCAACGGACCCTTACACCCGGTACAGGCGATAACGGCGCCGCGCGGTAGGCCACCCTCTGGCAGTGCATCACCGAGCCCACCCGCAATCGACAACACTCTGCTGGAGTCGACGGCGGCCCTCAACGGCGGCTCTGTCGCACCGACGCGCCCGTCGATCGCCGCCATACGAGCACGAAGGGCCGACAATTTCTCCGCCTTCGACAGCCCAACCAGCGACTGATCAGCGATGCGCCCGGCACGGGGCGGTTCATCGCTCACAACAGACAAGGCATCATCGAACATTTGTGCGAATGATGACATATCTCGACTTCGTTGTCGACAAGACCCACCAATCGATAGCCAAGAATAAGCTGATCTCATGATCGGACCATTGGCTCCGATGCTGGCCGTCGCAGGACAGCCTCCGGATGTCCCTGGAGTCTGGTCGATAGAGATGAAGTGGGACGGTATGCGCGCCATCGCACAGACCGGTCAGCGCTGCCGATTGTCCAGCCGTACCGGTCGCGACGTCACCGCGACGTTTCCCGAGGTTGCTAGCGCCCTCGATGCGCTGACCGAAGGACGCGAGTTGATCATTGACGGAGAGATCGTAGCGCCCGACCTCACTTCGGGAGCGCCACAGTTCGGGCGTCTCCAGCGGCGGATACATGTACAGAAGCCTTCGGCGGTGTTGATGCGCACCATACCCACCCAGTACTTCGCATTCGATTTGCTCGGTGCCGATGGTCAGTTGATCACAGGCCTGCCCTATTCCCAGCGCCGCCGCCGCTTGGTCGACGTGGCGCTGTCCTCGGCATCGGTACAGACCCCACCGTCGTGGCCGGATGTCGATGCGGCAACGATGCTGGATCTAGCACGGGAACATCAACTGGAAGGCATCGTCAGCAAACTGGCGGCCTCCCCCTACCGGCCGGGAATACGGTCTCCGACTTGGGTGAAGACTCCGCTGCGCCAAGCCGCCGACGTCATCGTTGCCGGTTGGGTCCCAGGCCGTGGCCGTTTCAGCACACTTTTCGGCTCCCTCATTCTGGCTGCCTACGACAGCCAGGGCCGATTGGTACACATCGGCAATGTCGGCACGGGCTGGACGATGCGCGCCCGCCGAACCCTACAGGCCCGGCTGAACGAGCTTGCCCGCGACACCGACCCTTTCGACCTACCTCCACAGAGGTGGCTGACCCGGTACGCGCGTTGGGTCGAACCCCAGATTGTCGGCTTGGTTGAGTATCGCGAAGTCACAGCCGAGGGGTTGCGCCACCCGAGCTGGCGCGGGGTAAGGCCGGACAAATCTCTCCATGAAGTAACCGTCCCGGTGAACGTCCCGCCAAGCTAGCGCCACGACAGGAGCCACCAGCGCCGGTTGTCCCTTGCACGGCACGCAGTTGTGCGACGGCCGGGCACTTTCGACATTCTCCGAAACCCACGCCACACCGCATCGGCACCCCACCGCCCCCACGCTGACGTGGATCCGCTCGGCCGTCGTCGCGAGCAGTGCGCGCCTTTGGGCGACTCCTGAAGACTTCGCGAGTTGTTGACTGCGCCTTTCCCAACTCCGCGCGGAACTCGCGCTGGCGCAGCAGTAGCACGTAAGCCCGTCGACCGCAGCGCACAGGCGCGCAGCGCGCCCGCTGTCCTCAATTCCGACCCGAGGCGCGGCGCGGGCAACGCGGCCTTGAGCTGGCTCCTACACGCTGCCCGGACGTGTCCTGCAACTCCCACAGCGGACGCCCGCCTCGTATGATGTGCAAGATGAGCGAGCAGGCGGTCGCAAACTGGGACAAGCAGGTGGAGCAATGGCGCCGCGACAACGGAGCGCCAACACCTGACCAGATCACCGAAGCCGAGGCCCTTGTGGACGCCTTCATGAAGCGTCAAGCCCGCCGTGAAGCCCGCCACGCGGCGTGACCTACGCCAGCAGTGCGGCAGCTGGCTTCATCATCGACGCGACCGCAATCGCTCGAGCCCGCTCTAGCATCTTCCTTCAAACACTGATCCGGACGAACCTCGCTCAGGATCGCCGCATCGTCATTCCCGCCACAGCGCTTCTGCAAGCAGCCAGCACCGGCCGCATCACCGCAGACGAGCTCAATCACCGCGGAATCACAATCGTCGCGCTCACCGAAGCCATCATCGACGACATCGCCGCGATCATGCACGACGCCGCCACGCCAGTCGCCCAGCACATCGCCCACGCCGCGTATGAATCTCGCGAAACCGGGTTCTATCCCATCATCACCGCAGAGCCCTCGGCCTATAGCAGCCTTCCTTTCCCACTCGAGCTCGAGGCGCTGCCCTGACACTGGCCAACGCAGCGGCGGATACATCAACATACGAACACATGGATCTGCTTCCGGCCCCCGCTCAGCGTGAGGTTTCCCCCACGCCGGTTAGTGATGGTTCACGGATGACCACGGGAGCTGCCCCACCCACCAGGGTGGCGTCGGGACTTTCCTGTACGACGCCGTGCGGATCCCCAGGACCCGCACGCCGGGATCAACGAAAGAGGTCATCGATGATCGCAGTGCAAGATCTGATGAGCTGGCTTCGGGGCTTGGATCCCCGCAGCGGCGTCGGTATCCGCGAAGATGACCTGACGCTCGTCGCGACGGGCCGGGACAGCAACAGCACCCGCGGTTGCATCAGGGTCGGCGGGTCCGACAGCTCCGCGGAGTCCACGCCGTTGACCGAATCAGCGATGTCGCACTACCAAATTGGCGTCGCGGCCAGCCATGCGGTGATCACAGTCTCAGATCTGCAAGAGATGGTCGGCAGCAGGCTCACACGCACCGAACTCGAACACGTTCGTGCCGCCATCAAACGTTCGACCATCAGTGACTTCCTCAAAGATGTGGTCTTTGCCGTGACCGAGACACGCCGCCACCAGTTGACCGACTCTGTCCGCACGTTTCCCGATGCTGCGGCCTACGCCGGTAGCCTGGGCCCCCAGCCGTTGTCGGCTATGCCCGCCGCGCAGGTAGGCTCAATCCTCGCCGAGATCGAATCGGCGACCGGACTGGCGCTGATACGAGTACGCTGCGGCGATGAGGCCCGGCTGTGTGTCGATGATCGAGCGACGGGGCGACTGTTCGAGGTCGACGAAGTGCTCCAGTCGTGGCTCCACGGGTATGACACCTCCCCAGGTCTTCCTGTCGATTGGATCGGATCGGCGATCGGCGACTTCACCCGCGACGAACTGGTCGAGTCCGGGCCCCGCGACTATGTGCTGCCCAAGATCTCTGCCCTACTCAGCTGACCTGCCCGATGCGACCCACGATTGGCGACATGTCGGCGCATTCGCACACATGCTGAGAGGTGCTGGTGAGGAGTTCGCTGCGGGCCAGGATCCGGTCGAGTTCAACTCGGTCGGCGTGGGTGAGGTTGTCCGGATGTTGTGTCATCCAGCCAGCCACCTGACGATGCCGAAGGAAGAAGTGCTTGTCCACCTGTCCTTGCGGCGGCTCTCGCGAGGCATCCACCCCTGGTGAATATGGTTCTGGAGTGCGAGTCGGAAATCGACTCGGCGGCAGCGTGGCCCGCGCGTAGTCTGGGTTCCCGGATCCACAATCCCCGGGAGTACCAATGCAGCCCGCTATCTGCTGCCCGACCTGCGGCAGCACCCACGCTGTGTACAGCCTGCGGGCTGTGAACCAGCAAGGCACCGGCACGATCGAAGCCCACAGCACCCACACCGGTATCGGTATCACCTCCACCGGTGCCCTGCTGCCGGTCACGGGCACGACATCGACCCTCGCGGTGCACACCAGCTACTTGGCGGCACAGACTGCCCCGGCACCGGCGCCGCGGTCCACCGCCGGGCCGATTGTTTTCGCGTTGGTTGCGCTCATCGGGCTCATGCTGGTCTTCCCGCTGGTCACTCTCATGCTGGCGGAGGAAGCACGTCACGGCGTCGATGTGGCTGTGAAGGCAGCAATCTGTTCGGCGGTATTCGGTCTGCCCGTGGTCGCGGGTTTCGCGGTTGCCGCAGTGCGTGCACGAAGCAACCGGCGCATCAGCCGCGGCAGGCCGATCGCACTGGGGGTGTGGCACAACAGCTGGTATTGCGGCCGGTGCGGTGGTTGCTTCCTGACCCACACGAACTGGCCCGACATCCTGCCCGCGGGCCGACTCCTCGCGCCTCGTGAGTACCAGCTGCGCCTGTGGCGCATCGCCGGATTTCGCTGATCGCGCTTCAACCGCGGCCCGGCAGACTGGGACGCTGCTGTGGTGTCCATTACCGGGCGAAATTGAATGGACTGACTGCGGGACAGCGTGGAGTTGACGACCATCGCGTGGTATAGCTGCTGGCGCGCAGTGCCGAGTGTGTCCCAGTCGTCCAGTTCCCCCAGCTCTTTCATGCTGGTCACGGTAGAGCGCCGAGCGGGCCCCGCCACAGCGATTTGACCGGACCTTTGCGCTGCTCGATGTCGTTGCCCGATACCGGGAAAACTTTCGAAGACGACATACACCCCTTCGATAGCGCCCGCAACCGTCACGCCTCGACTGCTGCGTCGCGAGCGAGCGGCTGCCTCGGCCTGCTGGAGGTCGCCGCGGAGCTTCCTTCCGTGGGCACCGCGGTCGGGAGGCGGGTCGGGTGGTGGCTCACTGTTGCCTTTCGGAGGCGGACTGTACTGCGCCGACTGCGCGGTCGAAACAATCAGGTGGGGCTTGTCTCGTTGTGCCACAAGAACCGGCCCGCGTTAGATCGCGTGCTGGCGACGCTCGCGAAGAGCTGCGCGCAGGCTTGCCGTGGTCACCTGTTTTCCTCCTGCCAGGATCGCGTCCTTGGCTGCTGTGTCGCAGGCGATGGCGATCTCGCCGTGGCTGAACCCTTCGGCTTCGGCATCAAGTTTGGCCCATTCGAGCCGGCCGACGCCGGACGTGGGCCAGGCGGTTGCGGATCACCTGCCGGGCCACGCTGGGTGAGGGAAGCGGGTAGTCGATGACCGCGTCGAATCTCCGAAAGATAGCTCGATCCAATAGTTGTGGATGGTTGGTCGCGGCTATCACCAGGCTGTCGGAATGTTCCATCTCCAGAAACTGCAGGAATGAGTTGAGGACTCGTCGTATTTCGCCGACGTCGTTGGTCGACCCGCGCTCACCGGCGAGCGCATCAATCTCGTCGAACAAATACACCCCTCGCGTTTCGGCGAGGGCATCGAAGATCAACCGCAACTTCGCCGCAGTCTCGCCCATGAACTTGGTGATCAACCCATCGAGACGGACCTGGAACAGTGGTAGCCGCAATTCACCGGCCAACACATGCGCAGTCATCGTTTTCCCGGTCCCAGGCGGACCGGTCAGCAGGAGACGACGCATCGGCAGGTAGCCGTGGGACCGTAAACGATCGCTCTGCCGCTGCTCCAGCAGTACTCGCTCGAGACGTGAACGGACCGCCTCCTCCAAGGCCAGATCAGACACGACCAGGTCGGGATAGGAAGCCGAGAACAGCTGAGCGAGTTCCCCCCGTGGCTGAGCCACCGAAGCGATCGGCGCCACTTTGCGGTGGCTCTCCCGTGTCCGCAGACTGTCCACAAGATCACGCAGATCTTGCGCGAAGCGGATTTGCCCGTTGCGGGCGGCACCGGCGGCCACCTGCAGAGCCACGGTGTAGAACCGAGAGTTGTCGCCTTCGCCGTGGCTTTTCACCAGCGCTTTCACCTGGTCGGCAGTCGCCACCAGTCACCTCCCTCCAACGGTCAACGCATCGTGTGTGTTGATTATGGCAGCAACAATCCGCATCTCCTGCCCTGCTTGCGAGATCCGCCTCGCCATCACTCCGGCAGCAGCCGCAGCGACCCATGGTCCCGGCCAACTGCAACTATCCGATCAGCCACGACCGTGACGATCTCCTCCTCTCTTTCACAACCATCTCGCCGCTGACGGACGCGCGGCTGCCGTCCGGCGAGGGCGCGACATCAAGCACGCTGGTCGACGACCGGAGCAGGAGAACCACGGAAATTGGCATCAATGAGTTGAGCGTCCATGTCCACCACGAAGTCGAGACTCAGCAGGGGTGGGTGTCGACGGTGCATTGGGCTACTCGTTCGGATCCTCATGCATCGATAGCGATATCGCTTCTAGTCTGTTCTTCTGATTCTCGTCGGGATCCACTGACAGCAGCGTCATGGACAAATGCGCCCTGACCATGTCGCGTAGATCATCGGTTTGTATACCGCCTACCAGCTCACGCGCTGCCGCCAGCCTGCGATCCTCTTGGCTCTCTTCACGAAGCAACAATCCCTGCTGAGCCATGTCCCTTCGCGCACGGTTCGACTGGATGAAGAAGATCGATGACAGGACGTTCGTCACGATACCTGCGCATACGGCGACCAGACTGGCGTACTTCTGGCCATCAGGCGTCGGCGCGTTCGAGATTGCCAAGAATATCCCCCACATCAGGAGGCCGGCGCCGGCCACCGCGGCGATGATGCTGACGAAGAAGCTGATTTTGGCTTGGGCGAGGCCTTGCGTGTACATCTCCCGGAGGATCTTCTCCTGCTTCTGCAGCGACTCAGATGTCCGGATCATCGATACGTCCGAACCCACTGAGTCCACACGAACGTAGGCCTGGTCAGTGGCATTGATGATGAACGGCGGCTCTCGTGCCTCGATCCGATCACGGATGTCGTCAGCCTGTCGATCAAAGACTGCCCTTTTGAAGGGGCGCGTCGCCATCGATATCAACACCAGGCCGAAGACCAGCGGGAAGTATCTGACCGAGTTGTTGGTCTCCGGACCGAACGCTTCGAAGAGAAGACCAGAAACAACGGTGGCCGCGCCTAGGGCGAGAATGATTCCCCTGAACCATCTTTCCATGGATCGCGCATCAGACTGCTGATCTGTATCTCTTCCCGCTTCGACTCGTGCGGGCGAAGCATTGCGATCCGGATTCTTCTCCTGCTTGGTCGGTGGCGAATCGGCCGGGTCCGCTGGCCGCGGGCTGCCGGGCTCGCTTGATACGGCTGCCACCTCGTGGTGCGCATCCCCAGACGACGTCACAGGGCAAGGTTAGGGCATATCGGTATCCAGTGTGCGGGAACGGTTGGGCCACAGGCAGGTAGTAGGTCATGTCCCCCAAGTGGGTTCCGAGTTTGGAATAGTTGTCTGGCCTCGAGGAATATGGGTCCGCATTCCGGTAGCCGGTTCCGTGTCGGCGTTTGACGTGCCAATGTCAGCCATCGCAGTTACTCCGCCTCGGAGAGCGTCTCGGCAGATGCGGTGGAGAACAACAGGACCACATCGTCGCTCGCCGAACGCCGTCGTCCCAAACGACAGGGCACCACCCAAGCCCGACGAGAAGCCAAGCAGCGCAACGACTCCATCAAGCAGGCTCTCTACGTGATCATCCGCCGCGACGCCGACAAAGGCCTGTCCGGGCGCGAGATCCAGCGCAAGCACAACGTCGGATATCGAACCGTCCGCGCGGCGCTCACACTGGACACTCCGCCACCCCGCAAGAACTACCGGGCCCGCGAACGAACCAGCATCCAACACCTGACCCCGGACATCGCCGCCATCCTCGAAGCCACACCCGACGCGACGGTCCAGGACATCTGGAACCAACTACTCGACCAGCACCACGCCGAGATCTCCTACAGCGCGCTCCGGCACTACCTCGCCGACCTCCGAGGTCCCAGCACACGACGACGCAGAAACGCCAACTCGGCTCACTTAAAGTGACAATCCGCCCTCCGGCTCCTTGCCACCAAAAGTGAGCCACCCAGGTCACAGCTCGACGAGTGGCTCAGGTTCATTGGCACCGGACAATTCACCGATAAACGACGTCAGCATTCGCAGGCATAACCAGCTGCGCGGGCGCGACGGACGAGGGCGCCCTGGTGGTGTCGGCCGGCCTGTCGGGAGATCCCATGTGGGTGAGGGTCAGCACGACCAGCACGAGGGCCGGGATGCCGAAGAGCGCGGCGAGGCCCCACCAGATCGGGGTGGGTGATGCACTGCGGTAGCCGTGGTAGTAGGGGGACCGGTAGCGCCCCGGCCGCTGCGGTGCGCGTCGGTCGGTGAAGCAGACCGACCCCCTCATGTAACTGCCGCCGACCCGTCCCCCGCGCGAATGCCCCCGCACGGCTTCATGCCCCATGACCGCCAGTATGACGCGAGAGCCCGACACCATCAGCCAGTCGCCGAGAGGTTGGGCCTGGCGGGTGGTGTCGGCCGGCCAGGCCCAACACCTCCAGTCTGGAGAGCATCCGTTCGCAAACGCTGAGAATCTGCAGGAGTTTGCGGGTTCACAAGGTGCACAGCCTTTTCGACACCGGTTTCTCGGGCTCAGTCCCAGGGAGTCGGCCCGGTCTGCGATTCCCAGGCGGCGAGGGCTCTTGCCGGGACGAGCGAGATGCCGACCTTGGCCGCGTACACGCGGGCTTGCGGGGTGAACGCATGGGCGGTGGTCACCACGGCCGCCACATCGGCGCCATGGATGGTGTGCGCGGTACCGCCGAACCGCTGCACGTCTTGGCTGCCTACGGTGCGGTCGTGGCGGTAGCGCTTGGCTTGCAGCACGATTCGGCGGCCGTCCGGTGCGCGGGCGATCACGTCGGCGCCCAGATCGCCGGATCCGCCGACCACCCGGACATCGGTGCAGCCGTCGCGGCGGCACATCGCGGCCAGCGCCTGCTCGAACTCGGCGGGACTCAGCGAGTTCTGCCGTAGCGCCGCCAGCACCCGCGCGTCATCGCGGGCACGTACCCGGCGGCGATGCCACACCGCCAGCACAGCAGCGCCGACGGCGACGGCCAGCGCGCACACCCCCGCAGCAGCGAGTGCCACGGCCTGCTGTTCGGCGATGTCCGCGGCCTTGGGCGCTACCACCGACGCGGCGACGGCGGACATGAGCATCAACGCCGCCGCGTCCGATCCGCTGCGACTACGTCGTCTTCCCATTCCTGGTATCCCTCTCAGCAGCCCGATTGAAACGGGTAGCAACCTGCCGGGAACCGCGGCTGAGGCGCCGCGGCTTCCTCCGGCGGCGGGGCCGCAGCTTCCTCGGACGGCGGTGGCGCGGGCGGGAGTTCTGCTTGTGTGGTGGGCGGCTGGATCGTTTCCTGGTTCGTGACCTGCCGGGCGGCGGGGTGGTGGGGCGTCGCCATCAACCAGATCCCGGTGCCGAGTGCGATGAGTGCCAGTGCAGCAGCAGCCAGCGGGCCTACGAGTCGCCGCCGTACCGGTTCGGGTGCCGCTGGCGCAGAACTGGGGGCGGCCGGTCGCGGCACGACTTCAGCGGTTCCACGGTCGAGATCGCCGAAGCGGTTCGCCGCCGGGATCACTGTGCGCGGTGCGGGTTCCGGCGGCAGTGGCGGGATACGCGTCGAGCCGGGCAGGGACGTCGGAGAACTGGGCGGGGTAACCGGGTGAGGCGACGGCGGGGATGGTTGTGGCCGGCGGGGCGGTTCCACCGAGATGGCCGGGGCGGTTGTGCGGGTGGGGGTTTCGGTGCTCTGGTTCGGCAGCTGGATCTGGCCGCGGGTAATGACTATCTGCTTCACTTCCGTCTTGTCGTTGCGTAGCAGGGTGGTTCGTCCGGCGCGGTACCAGTCCTTGTAGCGGCCCACTCCGCCGTGGTTTTCCCCGCCGCAGGCGCAGACACAATTGAAGACTGTGGAAGGGCTGGCCTCCTCGCAGTTCGTGTCACACTGCATCGTCTTCGAGATCTCGAGCCGTAGCTCGATTTCGCCGTACTTGTCGGCCATCGCCGAGGTGAGCCGCAGCATGTGCTTGCGGCCGATCTTCCACGCCGTGCGGTCGTTGCGCTGCACTGGTGTGAGCCTGACCTGTTTGCCGAGTACTTTCTTGAGCCAGTACCGGTTCGAGCCGTTCTCGTAGGGAAGGTACGCGTACAGCTCGGTGGTCTTCTCGGTTCCTGGTTTGATCGCGCGCTCGACCCATGGGCGCTCCGACATCGATTCTCCCCCTTCAGTTTCCGGCACCTGCACAGCCGGGTGAGACGTCATGTCGACCCAGTGTGAACACGGGTACCGACAGCATCGGTGCCGATCATGACGACAGCCGTGACACTGTCACGGCTCTGCGTCATGATCACGAACTTCTTTCGCGCTTGCGGCGGCGATAGTCGCGCTGGCGACACGTCGGTGAGCAATGACGGGCATCGGCGCGAAGGTTCCGCCCGCCAGGGAATATCGACCGGCCACAGCCGGGACAGATGATCCCCGCCTCAGGCGCATCTGCGGCGACAACGCGCTGGCCAGCGGCCAGCACCCGTTCCCACCCCGCACCGAACTTCTTGCGGGCACGATAGGCGCGGGCGACGCACGCCGGACAGCAGTAGCGGCGCCGGGGATGAGCGTCGCGAGCAAGTGCCGTCCGACAGACAGGACAGCGACGGAGCATGCGCCGGCCCATCCTTCGATTGTCACGGCTTCGGCCCACCTACGCCCCGCTACCTAGACGAGTAGTTCCGAAGTTTCGGTCTGTCAAAGGGGCGAGGGTGCCCAAGATCCGTGTGTGACAACAGACCTGGACACCCTCTTGACCGCACTTTACGTGAAGATCGATGACGAAATCGAAGGAACTCGATGCCTCGGCCGACCCCCGATGCTCAGCGATTCCGAACTCATCTGCCTCGCGGTGGCCCAAGCCCTGCTCGGCTACCACTCTGAAGCCCGCTGGCTGCGCTACGCGAACAAGCACCTGTCCGGCATGTTCCCTTCCCTGCCGCAGCGAGCGGGCTACAACAAGCGTCTGCGCGCGGCCCTGCCCCTGGTCAAACGGCTGATCCGGAAACTGGCGATCGACAGCGACTTCTGGTTCGACAACCACTGGATCACCGATTCCACGCCGGTGCCGTGCGGGATGTCCCGCCCTACCGTGCGGCGCTCGGGCCTGGCGGGATGGGCCGGCTACGGCTACTGCGCCTCCCACTCGCGGTTCTTCTGGGGCCTGCGCCTGTATCTGGTCTGCACCCCGACCGGGATGCCGATCATGTGGGCCCTGGCCAACCCGAAGATCGGTGAGCGCGAGGTTCTGGCCGCGATGCTGGAGGTCGACGCCAACCTGGTCGCTGAGCGTGAGGGCATCCTGCTGATCTCGGACAAGGGCTCCGCGTCCAAAACCTTCGAGAAGGCCCTCGCCGAACTTGGCATCGAACTGCTGCGGCCCTCACTCAAGCGGAAGAAGCAGCGGCACGGCGAGCCGATGCTCAAGAAGGTCCGCCAGCTCATCGAGTCCGTCAACGACACCCTGAAAGGGCAGCTCGACCTGGAACAACACAGCGGGCGGACCTTCGAGGGTGTCGCTGTCCGGGTTGCCCAGCGTGTTCTGGCGATGGCGGCCGGGATCTGGCACAACAACAGGATCGGTGCACCGGTCACCCGCTCGCTGGTCGCTTACGATCACTGATCGCCGCGGGCCCTGCCGCCAGTCATCGGGTCGGCATCCCTCCGTGAGGGCTGTTGACCACGATCGGCACAGACCCTTCGACGAGGTAGGGGTGTCCAGGGAAGTAGTCGATGTGGAGGTGACCACCGTCCTCGGCGGTGGCCATGCTCTGGAGGTCGGCTGCGAGGATCGCTCTGGCACCGGGCGCGCCGCTGATCACCAGAACCTGCCGTGAGGCGTCCAGTTCGATCCGAATCCCGGGGCCGGAAGCCTTCCTGACGCCGACCCCTGCCAAGGTGCCACCGCCCAGTGGTGACGTGGAGCCGATGAACCCGTAGCCCTCGGCCACTGCCCTTGCCAGGCTGGCCAGTTCCTCCACTGAAGCGGTGATATCCACTTCGCCGAACACGGGATCGAAAACCAGTCGCACGGGCGGCACTCCTTCAGAGGCGGACCTTCATGATGCCGTTGCAGGCCATCAGCCCTGCGCTCACCCCCGCAAGCCGACCAGAGGTGACCAGGCACATCGGAACTACTCGTCTAGCGGCCTACAAGGCTTCAGTCAACGTTGGCGGATACCCGACACCACATCGAGCCAGCCCACCGGCACCGCGTGAGACATCACCCATGAACGACCACGACCACGACACACCGACTCCCGGCACCACGGGTCACCGGAGGCAGCTCGGGCCGCCGGCGGCCGATCCGTGCCGCTCGCGCCCCTACCGCCGCGATGTTCCCAGCGGCATCTGGGACGCCAGCGAATACGACGAACTCCCCCGCTACGGCGAGCCCACCTACAACCAACCGCCGGCTTTGTGGGTATGCCACCAAACCGACCGCGACCACCCCGCCAGCCGTGTGTGCGCCGGATGGGTCGGCTTGCCACGGCGCCCAACCTCTCGCCCTTCGCTTCGGGCTTCTGATCGGCGAGGTCAGCCGCGACACCCACCGGGCCGCCTGTCAGCGGCCAGCCGAGATTCCCCACGGATGGCCAGTTCCGCGTCCCCGCAGGCGGCCAGTTGGCACATCCTGGCGTATGACCAGCCAACCGTGCCGAGCGCGCTCATGCCGAATGCAACGCGATCGGAGGTCCGGGGGTGGCCGCCAACGCACACCCAGAACCCGCCAGCTTCTTGACTGGCGTCCAAGACGGCTCTACCGTAACCGCGACCTACTTCTTGGATGGCATCCAAGAAGGGTGGTGGTGAAGCGGAAGGACGCGAGGCATGGAAATCAGGGGGCCGGCCGATCGGCGCGAGACGGCAACGGTGCGGCGGCGCGAGGTCTCGTTTCCCTCTGGCCAGGACGAGTGCGCGGCATGGTTGTACACCGCACCTGACCTCAACGGCCCGCGCCCGATGGCGATCATGGGGCACGGGCTCGGGGCGGTGCGGGAGATGCGCCTGGATGCCTACGCGGAACGGTTCACCGCAGCGGGCTGGTCGGTGCTGGTGTTCGACTACCGCCACCTCGGGGCCAGCGGCGGAGCGCCGCGCCAACTCCTCGATATCGGACGGCAACGCGCCGACTGGCATGCCGCCCTGGCCTTCGTACGCACACTACCGGAGGTCGATGTCGACCGGATCGTGCTGTGGGGCAGCTCTTTCGGCGGCGGACATGTCCTTCAGGTCGCCTCCGAAGACACCCGAATCGCGGCGGTCGTGGCCCAGTGCCCCTTCACCGACGGACCGGCGTCGTTGCGCTCGCGTATCCGGACCGGCCCGCTGAGCGTGGTAGCGCTGACAGTGGCAGGCATCCTGGACACGGTCGGTTCCTGGTTCGGCGCGAAGCCGATCCTGTTGCCGATGGCGGGGACGTCCTGGATGCCCGCGTTCGTGGCCTCACCCGACGCCCTCGCCGGTTCTTCCGCACTCCTGCCTGCGGGGACCCGGCTCTCGCGGCGCACCAGCGCGTTGTTGAAACGGCTGCCGTCGGTGCGGGCTCAGGTGTCGAAGAGCATCGCGCTGACCGAGATCGACGGTGGGGAAGAACCCGTGACCGGTGTCGGTCGCGACAGCATATGGGGTGTACTGCGCGGCCCAGACGGTGAATTCGATGCCGCCAACGCCCTGGCCGCACGGCTGGTGCTGCACCTCCCGCTCGATCGGCCCGGTCGCGCGCTGGCTCGCTTCAGCACTCCGACGCTGCTGTGTGTCTGCGACAACGACGCGGCCGCGCCCGCGAAGACCACGAAGCGTCGCGCGCAGGGCCTGGCACACGTGCACGTCCAGAGCTATCCCTGCGACCACTTCGGCATCTACCTGGGCGAGCACTTCGAACGCGCCGTGTGTGACCAAATCTATTTCCTGGCAACACAATTCGACAACACAGCACACAACACGCAGTAGGTCGCCCCTGGCTCGTGGGCGTGCGGAGAGCAGGCACTCAGCCGGCGGCTGCGGCGAGACTGCGAGCGCTGTTCAGCAACGTCTCGATCACCGCGCGCCGCTGGGCCTGCTCCGTCGGATGCGTCAGCAAGCCTTCGACAACGAAGACGCCGATCGCGACCAGCGGATCCAGTTCGTCAGCGGGCACGCCGAGCTCGATCAGCTCTGCCCGGAACAATCCTTCGGCCAGCGCGTGGAACTGCTCGTGCCATTCGTGAATGGCCGCGGACTCCTTGGCGCGCGTGTGCACCGTGCTCACCAACCGGCCCAGTTGCTCCAATTCCTCGACCAGCCACAACAGCCGATCAGCCAGCCCGGAGCCGAGCATTTCGCTGTAGGAGGCCATCGAGTCGGCCAGGACCGCGTCCAGGACCGCGATCAATACCGCGTCCTTGTCCTGGAAGTACCAGTACAGCGTGTTCGACACGACTCCGGCGTCGCGGGCGATCCGCGTCATCGACGCCGCGTCGTATCCGTGCTCGACGAACAACCGCCGAGCAGCCACCACGATCTCCGCGCGCTTCTCTTCCCGATCCTGCGGACGTCTGTTGCGAGGCATCTCCAGTCCTGACCTAGTGCCAGCCCCCGATGCTATCTTGACCAGCCCCCAAGAACGGCCCCGGCAGGCGAACTGTCAAGCAGGCGGTCCGACGAACATCCTCTTAACGTGTATCACGCCTCCACCAGCCAGCGTCGCCGTTGCTGCAACGTAACCCTGGCGGCCAGATAGCTCCCCGTCAGCTGGCCGCCGATGGGGAATTCCAGCTGGCCACTGACAGCCGCCATCGCCTACCAGTCGTCGACACCACTGTTCGACACCGGCGCCGAAGCAGCTGCCCACCACGGCCGCAGACACCTCCACTATCCCACCCGAGCCGCACGCCGACTCATCACCAAAATCCTGCGCCGCCGAGCCCTCCCCCCGCTGAAACCACCACCGCACAGTAGCGAGCCGTTATCCGCCACCGATGATTCCTCGCCGCACCGCTGCCGGCTTACCTGCCCGTGGGAAGGGCGGGCAGGGATTACCGGTCCGCTATCCCCAGCATCGTGTAATAGGCCGTCGAACGCCGCTGCAGTGTCTGAGGGTCGAAACCGACCGGAGACTGGATGCGGAACCGGAAAGTGGTTTCCAACCCGGTGGCGGGGTCGGTGGCCACCATCGGCGCTGGCTCGTTCCATATCCGTGTCAGCTCTTCGGGGTCAGGGTCTTGCAGCAGTGGCTTCAGAGCCGGGTTCTCCGCAGCGCACGAGCACAACAGTTGGAAGGCGCGTCTGGTGCCTGAGTCGCGCTCTTGTGCGTCGAGATACCAGAGCAGAAACTGCCGGGCGGCCTGCCCCCAGTTCGGCATCCGTTGCGCCGCCGGGTCCAGAAACAGCCACTCGATGAGGTTCATCCCGGTCCGAAGCCCGGTGAACACCCGGCTCCACTGCGAATTGCACACAGCGACATCCCAATCCAGGGTCAGGTTCGCAGCAGGCCCTCCGAACACCTCGATCATGCGGGCGTTGTGGATATCGGGCACGTGGGCAGGAAAAAACATCGGCGATCCTTCACTGTCGCGATCTGACGAATATCCAACCGCATTCCGGCAGCAGCTCGCCACCACTGTCGTACTTACGCAGCCGCGAGTGGGCAGGCTCTAGAGGCCCCCTGCCAGCGCGTCGGGCACAACCTCACGCTGTTGCACCGCGCCTGCAGCGGCACGTCGGCTGCGTAACGAAACGGCCTGCCGCGCGGTCGATAGCCGCATCCGCATCGAGGCCATCACCCGCCACGGCGGCCTGGCGAGCGATCTCACCGACACCCGGCCGCCTCGCCCCCTCTCCTGGAAGGAGTCTGCTGTATGCAGCCACACGACCCGGTGCAGTTCGCGTGCCTCATCGCGCGACTGCGCGCCACGGGGACGTTCACCGACGACACCGTCGCAGCGCTGGCCGAGGCGATGCACCTGCGCACCGAGGACCTCACCGAACTCATCGACCACGCTGAGACGCTGTCGAAGGCGGTGTCTGCCCGCATCGACAGCCTCACGAGCGCCAAGGTCTATCGCGGTCACGCCCCCACGATCTGCAGCTGCCGAGAATGGGCCGCACCGTCCACCGCGCCCACCCAGCAGCGCTCGCAGACACCGGCGCGGCCGACAGCGCGGCAACCACCGACATCCTCGCTTCTCAAGCCCGTCGCGATCAGCATCAACGACACCGCGCTGGCCGACTGCCTGCGCAACCCCGCCTGGCTACGATCGGTGCCGACCACCGCCCGCGGCTGGAACCTGCGCTGGCGGAGAGAAACTCGGCGCATCATCGACGAACTCGTCGCCCACGGCGGCGTCTTCGCCGCCAACCTGCCCAGCGACCTGCCGGTCACCGTGCGCTACGACGACCTCACCGACCCGGCCGGGCTCCAGGTGTGGGCGCAGACAGGGCCCGACGACGCCCTGTGGGGCGTGCGCCTGGCCACCGTCGAATACGAACGCGGCCTGCACTACGCGGCCGACACCGCCACCCAGGTCGAAGCCGTCACGGCTTTCCTCACCGACCTCGTGCGTCGCCTCAACGATGACCTGCGCGCAGTGCGCTCGGTCCTCACCTCGCAGACCACCCCATCAGCCGCTTCCGACACCGAGACACGACAGCTCATCGAACTGGTCGTGTTCCGTGATCCTGACGCCGGCACAGCCGTCGACCTCTACATCGACGGCCGCCACCACAAACAGGTCGTGGAATACCACATCGACCCCGGCCGCGGCACCAGCGACGACACCGCCGAGCAGCGCGCCGCCCGCGAGATCACCCTCGCCGGTGCCTCACCGGCCGCCGCCGCGCGGCTGCGTGGACTCTACGACCGCTACCCCATCGAGGAAACCGATTGATGAACCGCCCTATCACCTGCGCGAGCACCCTCGCTGCCGCCCTCACCGACTACTACGACGCCGCCGAAAGCTCCTCCGACAACGCAGAACATGATGCCGCAGTGGAACTGGCGCGATGCGCCGAATGGCTGCTGGACACCCGCGCTGTCCGGATCGCAGATTACTTCGCCTGCGCCGGACTGCGTGCCCGCGCCCTCGCCCTCCGAACTCGAACAGCCGCCGCCGCTGCAGTGCGCCTGCCGCAGCGGGTGCCCACCCTAACCTCGAGGAGTCTGCTGTGATCACCGTCGACCGCGCCACCGGCCTGCCCACCGGATGGAGTGTCCGCATCAAACCGGCATGTGACCTGCAGACCGTGACCTTGATCGATGCCGAGGGCATCGTCCGTCAATGGACCGTGCGCCGCGGCGCAGACAGCCACCGCGGCGGAGAAGAGATCACTGTGCGGCGCCTCGCCGACATCACCGATCCCGTATTCCGCGAATGCGCCCGCGAGCTGGTCGACCGCCACCGCGACCACCTCATCACCGCGGCGCAGACTTTCGAGGCATTCTGCCGTACCGTCGGCGACCTCGATCACCTCACCCAGCACCTGGAGTCGACGATTCCCGGGCTCGGCACCCGTATCCAGATCGACCACACCACTCTCAGCGTCGTTGCCACGCTCACTGCCACTGGGCAGGCTACGGGTGCGGTGTGCAGCCTGGTCACCACATGGCTCGCCGACACCGGCCACGGCGGTCAGCTGCCCAGCGGAGTCACCATGGACCTCCAGCACAACGATCTGACGCTGACGGTGACCTTCGACCAGGCGCGCGCGGAAGCATTCTTCACCTGGTACAGCACGCACACCGCGGCGCTGCCGGTCGACCCGACCATCGCCGAGGAGGTGCCCGCCATCGTGGACTAGCTCCTACAATTCTCTGTCCACGACAGCCACGACCACCGCCGCAACCCGATCGAAACTGCCCACGCGGATCCACTCCCGCTGCCGACATCGACGAGAACAACTGAACTCGATCACCACATCACGCGCACGTGCTCAACCATGCAGGGCCCGCGGCAGATGAGACCTTCAGAACTCCATGCGCAACTGCTCGGCGACCCCCACAGCAGCCCCAGGCAGGCCACCGGCGCGCATACCGGGCCCGCTGCGTTGCGGCCGGGCGGAGATACCCGCCGCGCGCAGCGCCCGGACCTTGCCGAGATCCGGCTTGGATCGGCCCATCAGATAGACCACTTCGGCCAGTTCCCGCCCCTCCAGCAGCAGATCCTGCTCGAAGGTATTGCGCAGCACTCCCGGAGACAAGGCCGAAGGCAGGCCCGCTGCCACGCCGATCTCGTACACGATCTCACCAACACGTCGTGGTGAAATCCGCTTACCGCTACGGCCGAGGAAGAACGCCTTCTCCTTCTTGCGGCCCAGCAACTTTCGCCGTGCGGCCGCCCACGTCAACTGCACCCTGCGCGCGCCCGCATCCAACGGCACCACACGATCCTCATCACCCGGGCCTGGCGCACGCACCCAACCGGACACCGCATCCAGGTGGATGTCGTCTATATCGATGTTGGACAGCTCTTCGCGCCGCAACCCGGTCTTCAACAGCAGCACGAACACCGCGTAATCGCGCGGTGTCCGCGCAGCCGCCTCATCCAGACACCGGCTGCGCTGCAATGGAGTCAACGTCGGCGGCACAGCCCTGTCCACACTGACCGCCTCGACCTCAGGTTCCCCCAAACCTCGCCAGGTGTAGTAGGAATCCAACGCGGCCAACGACACATTGTGCGTGGACCTCGCCAGCCCCCGCTCCACACCCAGATGCGTCAAGTAGGCCGCCACAGCCTGATCCCGTCCGGTCGACGAACTCAACGCATCCAGATACTGCGGGCCCGCCGCCTTCAGCCACCTCAGATACGCCCCCGTCCGCTCCAGGTACGTTGCCTGCGACGTCGGCGCCAGCAGACTCGCCGCGAGCCAGCGACGAAACAACTCCTTCTCCCCCGCCCAGCCACCATCACCGCCCGGCTCCTCACCGAACGCCCCACCGTCACGAAAATCAGCCGCAGCGACCCCACCAGTCACCGGCCACCACCTCCTTCGCTGTCCCTGCCAAGGATCGCAGGCGACACCGACAAACAACGCAACCCATTAGTGGCGATAAGTCGCGCTTAGCGCCGCTACTAATGGTGCAACTTTTTGCGGCCCAAGAAGGATGGCCGAATTCGAAACTGCTCAGCGCGATAACCCCAAGGCTTCTCGACTGGCCCACCTGTCGCAGCGGCCCGGGTCGGCCGGTCAACGCAGACCGGCATAGCGCGGGGGATCCGCACGTAGCCTTAGGCCGGTGACCCGCTCAACGTATCGCAGGCTTTTACAATGAACATCACCGTGGGCAACGCTATCTCGTCGCAATAGGAAGGCGTGCATTCGAGTTCGCCACACGCTAGTGGGTCGATGCCCGGGAAGGCATGCGGGCGGATCTGACCGGCCGAGCCGCAGGACCAGTGCGAACCGTTTATCACCGCCAGGATCGGGCTATCAATGGATGAGTGCTTGGCCGTCACCATCGGCAATTGCCTGGACCCGCGTGCGATTGACACGGCCGCGGTATCTTCCGGCCCGCGCCGTAAAGGCGCAGCCTGTCGGCTAGATTCTCCCAACTGACTCGATGCCTCAAACGCGCGGTAATGCCGGACACCAGATGACCTCCGGCCCGATCTCGACGTACATGATCATTTCGTCGAGCGGGGCAGGTGTTTGTGCTGACGCGGGTCAGTCGTCAGGCAGCAAGTTCGGATCCAGTTTCGCCCGCGCATCGAGCACTTCGATCCCGACAATGACGCCCTCGGCGTCGAGATCGACGTTGACCATGCCTCCGATCGCGATCGGATCGACCGGAACGGTCGTTGCCACACCGCCGGGCGGGATCTCGTGCCTCAGGTATATGTAGGCGGCGTCGGCTACGGGGTCATAGGTGACTCTGGGTACGCTCATGCCGACATCCTGCCTCACAGCCTTCTTCCCCGAATGCATCTGCTACAGGCAAGCTTTCGCCGGGGACTAGTCAGCGGTGCGTTCGTCGGTGAACGACGACACCTGCGGGTTCAGTGGCGGTAGCTCCCTGAGGCCGCGCGGGTTGTATGCGCGCTATCTCGACTCCCTGGCCAGCGCGGTTGTCTTGTTACGCTGCGCAGGGTCGCAGCATTGGCACGCGGAGCAGGCCGCTGTCGATCGGCAGCGATTGATCGAGGAGGCGGAATGAGCGCGCACGGTCTGTCGACTGTGCCTCCGGGCGCCATACACCGGAAGATGAATCGTGACTACGCCGCCCGCTGGTTCGGATTCCCGCCCGACCCGATCTCGGGTGAGGTGGAGACTGCGTTCGACGGCAGCGTCTGGACGTTCTCGGCCTTCTCACCGTGGTGGCTGCTGGCCGAGGAGATCACATGAGCAACGTCCGGATCGTCGAGTCGAGATCCAGCACATGGGTCTACCACCTCAGTAGTGACCCTACGTCGCTGGTCGCCCTGTGCGGTGCGCAGACGATGACCAGCCCGGCGACGCTGGAGAGTTGGGGTGTCGTCACACACGTCGGTGAACGGTATTGCCCACAGTGCGCCCGTCTGGGCGGAAAGTAGCGCGCCATGAGCATGCATCGCGCTGGCGACTGGCTCACGGTCCTGGACGGTCCCGACGAGGGCCGCACGCTGCGAGTACGCGAGATTCGCATGTTCGCGAGTTCCTGAGGATGACCGAGAAGCAGTACGGACGCTGGCCCGCCGCGCTGATGTCCGGGCAGAAGTTCGGGTGACTGGGCTGATGAACAGTTCGGCACCGACGGGTAAGGCAGCCAAAGCGAAGGATCGTCGGTGAGAAGACGCTCTTTTCCAAACCCGCCGTCCGGCAGCAGCACCGCGACGAGTTCCTCAGGCAGTAGCGAATACTCCGCCTCACAATGTTGGTAACTCCCGCACACGCAGATCTTCCAACACGTTCGCCGATCGGCGTGTCCTTGGCGCGGAGCGCACAGACGTCCACGACACGAACGCGGCTCGTCAACCACCCGCCGCAGTGCAGGTCGATCAGCGCGTAGCCTCGTATCCGCACTCGCTGAACACGCCGCGAGCCCCGATATCAGAGGACGAATATCACTGTGGGCCACCCCATCCCGCCACTCGATGAGACCGCCGCATACGACCGCGCCACACGCTATCTGACCGCGCTCGCGGCTGACGCGAGCCGACGAGCGGAAACCGATCCGCGATGGGCCTCGATCCGCGACGAGCTCGTGCGCCGGCGGACAGCGTTGCGCCCGCAACACCACCACGACATCCAAGCTGTGCTCGCCATCGACGCCGCCGACCTGGCAGCGCAGCTCGACCCCCAATGACTCTGCCGGGGCCTGCGCCGCCGCGACTACCCGAACAGGTTCACACCCACATCTTCACCACCCAGATCATCCCGGTGCTGCTCGCCGAGGCGTTCCCGGACCCCGATCCACACGCGATCGTGCTCACCAGCCATCCCGGCGCACCGTCAGCCGCCCTGGCCCGCACGATCGCCGACACCCTCTCAGCCCGCAGCACGCCGAGCATCTTCGGCATCGAAGACCTGCTCCTGTTTCACCCGCACTACCAGCGCGGCCAACACCCCGTCGATCCCCTCGTCGCCGAGCAGGCACATCAATGGCTGATCGCGGCCACCGAGCATCTGGCGAACATCGGCGCCAGCTTCATCATCGACAACACCCTCGCCAGCAGGGAAGTCGCCGCCGACGTCGTCGCCGCGCTTGCGGACACCTACCGCATCGAATGCGCCTTCACCGCTCACTCGCTGGCCGAAAGCCGCCTCGCCGACCTAGAATCCGCCCAGATCGACTACCACTGCCTCGGAACGGTCGACTACGCAGGCGGCGAATATTTCGCCGAGTGCACCGAGAAGCTGCTCGACGTCGCGGACTGGGCACAGACCGCCGACCGCGTCTCCGCGCTGTCGGTCTATCACGGCCGCGACAGCGAACCGTACCTGCGCAGCATCCGCGAGCACACCGGCTGGCGCACCACCATCTCACCCCGCGACACCACGGATCCCCACAAGCCACCCCTCGTAGTGAGCGGCGCCTCGACCCGGGAATCAATCGAGCTCATCCGCGAACAACCGCTGTCGTTTCGTGAAAGCCGCGACTGGCTTCGCCTGCATGCCAGCCTGCGAGCACGTGCTCATCCGCAGCTGCGGCACGCACTCGACCACACCCGCGAACTCGTCGAGCCACTGCTGTGGCGCACCGCCCAAAGACCGCGATCACACCTGTCGGCAGTCACTCTCGACCGCTCTCAGGTCGTGACCGTCGCGGATCTCGACACCGTGGCCACGATGCTGCAAAGCTATCCGCGTCTCACGATCGGGGTGTTGACCCTGCGGCCGCCGCTGCCACCGCCACCGCCTCTGCCCGCGGAGCTGGTGTTGGCGCATCACGAACTCGAGCGGCTCAGCGCCGCCCAATACAACCCCTTGACCAGTGAACAACGAAAGACGATGTGGACGGCGGCATTGACCGCCGCGGGGCTGGATGAGCGGGTCAGCGTGGAAGAGGTCACCGACCTCGACCAGATCAACGCACGCTTCCCCGTCCGGCAATTCCAGCTCGTCTTCGCCGCCGAGCGGGTCGACGACACGGTCGACGCGACCGCGGCGCGGTTGTTCGCCGGGATCCTGCGACGCAGCGTGACGGTTGTCGAGGCGCCGATGCGCTACCACCAACCTGACCTGGCCGGCATGTGGCGTACAGGCAGCGACGCATGGCGCCGCTACATCCCGCGCGGTGCGCTGGAAGCCTTCCTCGCCGCCGACGGCCCCGACCGCGTCCTCGCCGACCCCACTGCCAGCACCATGCAGCGAATCCGTTATCCAGGACCACCACGCTCTGATGCCGCCACCGACAGAATCACCACACAGCTCGATTCCGCGGTCGAGGACCTACGGCTCGAGATCGCCAGCCTTCCTCACCACGAACGCCGCACCGATTCTGAGCCCATCACAGCCGACCAGCGTGCCGGACACAGCATCGGGTTCGCGGTCGGGGACATCATGTCCGCCGAAACCTTCCACGTCGGCGAGGCGTTCGTGTACCTGCCGCAGCCGCCCGATCGCCCCGACCAGGACCTGGGGCCATCCCCGCAATCATGAACGGCCGCAAAGCACTCGCTGCCGCGCATTCGGAGTCGACCGCCCGCTTCTGTGCAGCACATCCAGCAGTGACCGACCATGCAGGACGAGGTGGTGAGGAACATCGACGAACCCTACGATCACGACACGCTGTGGCAGGCGTATCTGTGGCCTTCGGACGCCGGCGAGATGATGCTGCGCAACCGCTACGGGCTGCACAACGAAGCCGAACTGGCCCGCCGCGAGCACCGCGAAACCACGAAGCGGGAACTGGAAATCCGCACCGGAAAG
Source organism: Nocardia sp. NPDC059691 (assembly GCF_042733915.1). Taxonomy (NCBI): domain Bacteria; kingdom Bacillati; phylum Actinomycetota; class Actinomycetes; order Mycobacteriales; family Nocardiaceae; genus Nocardia; species Nocardia sp. NPDC059691. The sequence goes on from NZ_JBHWFB010000017.1 coordinate 158,572, forward strand.
GTTGACATCCCCGTCACCGGTGATCTCGCGGAATGGCGTGCGATCCATGCCCACCTGTTCGGCAACGTCTACGACTGGCAGGCCAGCTGCGCACCGTCGGCATGAGCAAAAGCGGCCGCGACTTCCTACACCCGCTGCACTTCGACCGCTTCCCAAACACCGCCCTGGCCGACCTGCGCGCGGTGCCCTAGGCACGGCTGGACGCTTCCGGTTCGTCGAGTACATCTCCTACACCTACATGCGGTTGAACTGGGCGCATCCCTTCCGCGAAGGCAACGGCCGCGCACTCGGCATCTTCCTCGATCGCCAAATCGCCGACGCTCGATACGCACTCGACTACAGCCGCCTCGGCGACGACCCCAGCGAGTGGAACCACGCGGCCTGGTCAGCATGCCCAGAGAAATACGCGGCGCCCACCGACTACCGCCCGCTGCTGCGGATCTTCTCGAGAATCACCGTCTCTCGCGCCGCGACCAGTACACCCACTCGCGACCCCACCGATCCCCACCACCTCGAAACCATCCTCGCCGCCATCCGCCACAGCGCCCAAGGCAACGAAACAGGGGACGCCGTCGCCGCCGCGGGCCTGACCGGCAGCGACATCGCGGCCGCGGCGTGCCCGCCTCACCGCCAAGGTCGTCTAAGACTCGGACATGTTCCGGCCGCGCTTCACCGGCCGGAACATCGTTGAGGCCAGTGCCCGCGACCGGGCGCCCACAACACCCTGATCGGGACTCTGGCCCAGTCGTAGTCACGAGGTCCGTGCGCACCCGCACCGGCCGAGATCCGCTGCCAGCAACGGGCCGGCAGCGCAGCGACGAGTTCGTCGGCGCGGGCCTGGCCCCATCCGGTAGTGACCAGGTGTCGTTGCGGCGGGTGGCCAGCACGTGGGCTATGTCGTGCTGTCGAGCCAGAACCGCAGATACTTCACCGCTCCGTAGGCTTCGTCGGCGGTGAATCAGCGAAACGGGACCCCGCCCGCGATCGCCCGTTCGAGCATGGCCATCACCAGCCGCGGCTTGGTCGCGAACCCGACCTCGTCCGGGACCCCGGCACTACGGCAGCGCTCACGATCGGCGGTCCAGGACTCCGGCAGGTACAACTCCCGATCCACCAGCGCGTGACCTCGCCCGGACGCGTAGGCCAGAAACACCCCGATCTGGCAATTCTCGGTCCGCCCGGCCGTGCCGGAGTACTGACGCTGCACCCCGGCCGAACGCAGCCCCTTCTTCAGAAACCCCGTGTCATCGGCGATCAGCACCGCGTCCCGGTCACCGAGCCGCTCGGCCACATACGCGCGCACATCGTCACGGACACCGTCGATATCCCAGTCCGCCCGCAGCAACCGCTGCATCCCGTCCGGGCTCACCTCACCGGCCCGCTCGGCCAACGTCCACCCGTTCTTACGCTCCAACCCCGCCACCAACCCAGCCGCATAATCCCGAGCCCTGCCCCGCGGCTCCGACCTCGTGAACCGCCCACCGATCCACCCCAACAACGAATCCAACTCCACCGCAACCACATCCATCACCACACAGGCGGGTAGGTATTTCGGGATGGCGGTCGGCTCGGTTTTGCGTTCCAGAGTGCTCAACTCGGCGAGATCGCCTCCGGCATGTTGCGAACAGCGTGCGTAGTTGCAACGCGCGTAGAACTTTTGGACAGTTCGCGTCCGTCCTGTCCGCGGACCGTGAGCCTGGACCTTCTCCGAAAGCGAATAATACTCAGCCACAACGAGTCCGGATCGACTGTGGAATCCGGTGCCGCTCGCAATGATTATGCTGTCTGCGTCAGAACCTTTCCTCGTCAGCCGACAGACGAATCACCGTAGTATCCGATCGACATTCGAGGCAGTAGTTGTGTCCCACTACTTTTCGCTAACTGTTTCGATCTGGCTGCGCCGAATGCGTATCGATGTGTTGCAACCCGCACTAATGATGATCCGGACGGCCAACGCAGAATCGGTACGGCATCGACGCCAGCTTCGGGGAGGAGATTGACCGCGCTGTTGGTCCCAGCCGATGTTCGAACAGAGGTACATGGTGATGACCTCACTCCAAGCGCAACGTATCCTGAGTTATCCCCACGACCGAGCCCATCGAGGCTCCGATGTTCGTTGCCCACTCATAAGTGGTCCGAAATCGAGTAGTCGACTACCTATTCAGGCCGCCTCCACTTACGTTATCCTGAAGCAGGCTCCTTACCATGAGCCGCGGTCATTGGGCCTCGTCACGGCAACGACGAGACACGGAGAGTCGACGAACCAGCGATATCGACAGTCAACTCCAGAATCCTTCGTAGGGCGGCGAACGCACGGCCACCTCAAAGGCCGCGCGGTGGAAGGACCAACAATGGCAACCGGTAACGAAAGTCCATCAGTGGGGTATGCAGACGAGGTGCTCAGGTTGCAGCGATTGGCGCTGGACCGAGCGTTGTCGCAGCGTGATTTTGAAGCCCCCCAGAGCACGTCGTCATGTACGTCCGGCAGTTGCAACGGTGGTATGCACTGCATTCCCGAGAATGTGACAGCATGAGCGTAAATACGTCAAGAGTCGAATCATATCTTCGATGAATAATTAGGACGGCATCATGGCCAAGGAGAACGAGCTCACAGAAATGGGTGCTGTACTTGAACTCCAGCGCATGTTTTTGAACAAAGCCATTCGAGAACTCGATGCTGCGACTCAGAGTTGCTCGTCATGCACAACGAACAGCTGTAATCATCCCGCCGAAGAGATCGCGCAGGCATAGCTGAAGTTCGCCACACCTGAGTCCTCATCGCCTTCGAGCGTCGCGCATTGGACTTGGAAGGAAGGACTGTGATGGGTACTCGACACGAAGATTCATCTACCACTGCACAGGATGTTCTCAGGCTCCAACGAATGCTGATCGAAAGAGCCCTATTCCGTAATGACGCCAATGCGATACCGCAAAGCACGTCGTCGTGCGCCTCGCACAGTTGTCAGCCGGTGCCTATGTGCGCGCTGCCGTCCGAACGGGAAGCATCATGACCCGCGGCGGCAATGTCGATAACAGTGCGGCAGCTGTCCTCGAGCTGCAGAGACTGTTTCTCGAACGCGCTGTATCCAGCATGGACGCGCCGCAAAGCTGTTCCTCGTGCACCAACGGCAGTTGCAATGGGGTGGCCGAGGATCGGCCTGTCACCAATGTCCCCGGATAATTCTGGACCCAGGTATCCAAGTATCGGCGAGGTTCGCGGCGGGGCGGACCTTTCCAATTGAGGAGTTGGTCGCAGAATGCACGATTGGGAAGCCATCGACGGCTATCGCCAGTTTCATCCGCGATGGTTCGAGTCGATAAACCGATACAATCCGGGCGGGGAACACGCGAAGACGTTTCGAGAAACGTCCGAAGTGGGCTGGAGCCTTCGTCGAAGCGGGGCGTGGTTTGTCGCGGACGCACCCGACGGAAGCATGCCCGAGCAAGGATGGAAGCTGCACATTTCAGCATCTACCGCGGATACCAACGCAGTTCTCGGAGCTGTTATACCTCTTCTTCAGCGCGAGCATGTGACGTTCAAGTTCCTGGTCGATCAAAGGATTGCTTCGCTCGTCAACGGCAAGCTCTGGCCGCGCGGCGCGGCAGGTAAGTTCATGGCGATATACCCCTCGTCCATCGACCAATTCCTGCGCATAGGAAATAGCTTGTGTGACGAGTTGCAGGGTTACGTCGGCCCTTATATCTTGTCCGATCGTCGATGGCCCAACTCCCACAATGTGTTCTACCGCTATGGGGCCTTCAAGGCGAGAACGCGAGTGCGCCCGGACGGCATGCACGATCTCGTCATGGAGACACCCGACGGCGACCTGATGGTCGACAAGCGAAATCCTTTCTGGAGTCCCCCCGAATGGGCTGTCGACCCATTTCCTGCCACAGCTCAGCGCGCACGTGAAGGGCAGGTCGATCTTTGCGACGGACGGTTCACAATCGAATCAGCGTTGACATTTTCCAGCAGAGGTGGAGTCTACGTCGCGATAGATCGGGCGAGCGGAGAAAAAGTCGTCTTGAAGGAAGCTCGACCCGGAGTCGAAATCGGGTACCGTCGGGTGGACGCCGTATCTGTCCTGCACAAGGAGCATCGACTGCTGCAAGCGCTACAGGGCACCGACTACTTCGTTCGTCCGGTCGCGTTGTTTCACGAGTGGGAACACGCGTTCCTTGCTGAGGAGTTCCTGCCGGGCGATCACCTGGGAAGGTTCTCGATTCGGAGCAATCCGATCTACTGGACAGACAAACCACAGGCCGAGATGCGCGGCTACCTCGAGACGATGCGAACACTGTGGGTCGAGGTGGCCAAGGCCATCCGAGCGGCCCACGAGCGTAACATCATTCTCGCCGATCTGTCGTTGACAAACATATTCGTGGACGCGCCGCCGGTCGTCCGAATCATCGACCTGGAATCAGCATTCGAGAAGGGCGTCGACAGCCAGGTCGCTTTGCTCACCCCTGGGATCAGCAGCGCACGCTCGCTCGAGACCAATACATCCAACGAGTCCGACGACTACTCGGCCCTAGGATCGATCATATTCGGCAGCGTCATGCTGGCTACCGGCATCGCCGGATTCCATCCACCGGCCCGACGTACGTTCCTGCGCGAACTGCACGACGATTTCGCACTCACCGACGAGTTCGCCGAGTTGGTTCACGACCTCTGTGCGAACTCCACCGCCACCACAATCAATCTCGCCGACCGCATTTCGAAAGTGCCGATCACACGAGTCGAGCCCAAAGCCCCCGCCCGAACATCGAAGTCGCGTGGCGACAAGCGGAACGTTTCGACCACCGACGACTCGCTGCGCCACCGCGTCGAGGACGCCTGCACACGCGTCGTGGACTATCTGTCTGCCGTGGCCGACCGTGCGCGCCAGGATCGTCTCTTCCCGGCGGATCTCATGGTCTATGAGACGAACCCATGCTCGGTCGCATACGGTGCGGCAGGTGTAATCCACGCGATACACAGGATGACAGGATCAGCACCTGACGAGCAGGTGGATTGGCTACTCGGCCAGCGACATTCGAGCGAGGACTATCCTCCAGGGCTCTATGTCGGCCAGTCCGGCATCGCCTGGGTGCTGGCCGAGTTGGGCCACCTCGACCCGGCCACGAAAATTATGGAGGACGCAGGTCGTCATGATCTGCGCTGGGCCTCGAGCAACTTGATGCACGGGTCAAGTGGCTACGGAATGGCCTGCCTGAAAATGTGGGTATCAGGAGCGGGGTCGACGTTCCTCGACGAGGCCCGCGCCGTCGGCGAACGGCTTCGCGTAGAAGCACAGGCTACCGACCACGGCATCTATTGGAACGAAGCAGGACGTGTCCGGTTGGGATACCTGTTCGGCGGAAGTGGAATCGCACTGTTCCTGCTCCTGCTCTACCGGGCATCGGGCGACCCGACCTGGCTGCAACTCAGTCGAAGCGCACTGGAATTCGAACTTGCTCAGGCAGCCAAACGCAACGGCTATATCGTCGGATTTCCGGATGAGGCTACCGAGGAGCCGCTCGGCGCGCCGGTTCTCAAAAGCTACTGGGACATCGGCACCGCCGGTATCGCGTCGAGCTTGGTTCGGTATCTGGCGATCGCTCCCGACGTCCAGCTATCGGCATGGTTGGACGAGCTCATACCCGACATCTGCCGTAAATACGCGGTCTTTCCGCAACTGTTCCATGGGCTGGCCGGACTGGGCAACGCACTTCTCGACATCGCTGTCCTGGCGAAAAATCAAGCCTGCGAGCAGGAAGCATGGAAGGTTGCCCAGGGGATCCTCTTGTTCGGGATCGAGCGCGACGAGGGATTGGCCTTCCCCGGCGAGCAGGCGATACGGGAAAGTGCGGACTTCGCCACCGGGGCAGCAGGCGTCGGCCTCTTCCTGCACCGCCTGCTCGAAGTTGCTGCCGGGCGGACGCCATCCTGCTTCACTTTCGTCGTCGACGAGCTCCTGACGACATGAATGGCCAGCATGCTGGAAGTGGGTCCGCGCTGCCGCCGCTGTCGGTTCTCGATACCGTGCCGGTCGGCCCCGGAATCGACCTTTCCGCAGCGCTCGATGGTAGCCTGTGCCTGGCTCGCACCGCCGATAGTCTCGGCTTCCGGCGCCTGTGGATCGCCGAGCATCACGCTTCGGCCGACAGTGGTTGCGGCACACCAGCTGTGCTGATCGCCCGGGTCGCTTCGGTGGCCACAAGAATGCGGGTGGGCGCAGGTGGAGTGATGCTGCCGAATCACGCGCCGCTCGTAGTGGCCGAAGAGTTCCGCATGCTGGCAGCCCTTTACCCGGACCGAATCGATCTCGGGCTCGGGCGGGCGAAGGCCGTTGACGACGCACTGGTGCCGTTGTTGCGCCGGGCGGACGCGGATTATGGAGCCTATTCGAGCCAGATACGCGAATTGCAGACCTGCCTCTCCGGTCGCATTCCAGGCCATCATGCGAACGGATCCACGCGCATGCCACCGGTCGCGCCGCCGCCCCTTTACATTCTGGGCTCCGGCGCAGGCAGCGCGACCCTCGCCGGGGCGCTTGGACTCCCGTTCGCCTACGCGCACTTTCAGAATCCTGCTGGCACCGCCAACGCGATATCGTCATATCGTTCGGCGTTCGTGCCGTCGGATGCATGCGCGGTGCCGTTTGTGATATTGAGCGTACGTGTTGTCGGCAGGACCTCGGAATCCGAAGCATCCACCGCCGCAGTCACAGCGTCGGCGATTCGCCTACGGCAAACCGCAGCCGATCGGAGCGACCTCGACGTTGCTGTCGCAGTGCTACAAGACACCTCGCTGACGGACCTGGAACATCGCCTGGCCCAGTCACATCTAGCTCAGAGTTCGGTGTTCGTCGGCAATCCACAATGCCTCGCCGCATCGTTGTCGCCGCTCACCCGGGAAGTTCAGCCCGATGAACTGATGGCGCTCCCATTCGAATCGGATCCGGCAGGACGCATCGACACAATCGGCGCATTAGCCGCGGCGACCAATCACGTGCCGAGGTTCAGCGCCCCTCTCCCCTCCCAGAGGCGGCGACCGAGCGAACTCAAGTAGCCGGATTGACTATGTTCGCGTCAAAGTAGTTTACCGACGGCACGACCAGACCACTAGTACTGCAACGGCAGCCAGGTGAGTGGGTGTCCGCGTCGTCGGTAGTGAGAGAGGCGGGCTTGGTGTTTGTCGTCGGCGGCGCCAGTTCGACCATGCCCAGACACGGTAGGCGCAGCGGATGGCGGGTAGGAGCAGGGCGATGGTGAGGCGCCGGATCTCCGGTAGCGTAAGTGCGATCATATCTTGATCGCTGGCGGTGGTTCCCCTTTTGCGCAACGGCTTCCGTCCCGGCGAGCCAGGCCAAGGCGAGCATGGACAGGGCGATGTGGGCATACCAGGCCCACCAGCTGCGGACCTGGTAGTGGTCCAGCCCGGCTTCGTTCTTGGCCTGCTGGAAACACTCCTCGGTCCGCCACCGTGACCCCGCGATCTACGCCAGATCCGCGACCGTGGACCGGCGCGGCCCATAGCAGACGTAGTAAGCGATCTCGGCGGGGTCGTAGATGCTGCGCCGGGCCAGGAGCCAGTGCCCGCGGCCGGGTTGCCAGCCGATCCGGATCGGGACCTTCGCCCAGTCGTCGCGCGGCCCGTGCGCGCCGGCACCGGCCGAGATCCGCTGCCAGGCTCGGGCCGGGAGCGCGGCGACGAGCACGTCAGCGCGGGCCTGGCCGAACCAAGGAGCAGATGCTCGATGACTGCCGCTCACGCGGACTGGTGCCGCCGCGACTGTACGAGCTCGGCTACAGCCACAACAACTGCGGCGGCGTGTGTGTCCGCGCCGGCCACAAGCAGTGGCGCCACACCCTGCGCGTGTTCCCCGAACGGTTCGCCGAAGCCGAACGGCACGAGAACCACCTGCGGACATTGGTCGGGGACCGGTCGATCCTCACAGAACAACGCCGCAGCGTGAAATATCCGCTGCCCTTGTCGGAATTGCGGCGGCGCGCCGAGTGCGCACCGATACCGCACACCCTCTCAGAGACCGCGCCCCCTGCGCCGAGTGGCCGCAAGCCGGTCGAAGAACCCAGCACGAAACACTCCTCCCCAGCGCTCGTGCCGGCGGCGCGTTCCCGGCGGTCTTCTCGGCGGCCGGCACTGCGCACACCCGACGCCGTGCCCCGTTGTCGGTGACCTCACCTACCTTCGGCTCAGGAGGATGCCATGGCAGCAGCAACCGATATCCGCTACACCCGCGGTGACGCGACCGCACCCCACGGCGCCCGTCCTGCGGTTATCGCTCATATCGTGAACGACCGCGGCGCGTGGGGGCGCGGTTTCGTCCTCGCCGTCAGCCGCCGCTGGCCCGAGCCCGAACGCGCCTACCGCGCCTGGCACCGCGGGCGGGACTCCAACGATTTCGCTCTCGGTGCCGTTCAACTCGTTCGCGTGGAGCCCCAACTGTATGTGGCCAACATGATCGGCCAGCACGGTATCGCCACCCGCCGTTCTGCTCGCCCGCCGATCCGCTACGACGCCACCGGTCGATGCCTGGCGGCACTGGCCGACCACGCAGCGGCCGCGGGCGCGTCGGTCCATCTACCTCGCATCGGGTGCGGGCTGGCGGGAGGCCGTTGGGAGCAGGTCGAACCACTCATCCGTACGCATATGTGCGCGCGAGGGATCCCGGTAACCGTGTATGACCTCCCCTGAGGACCACCACCACCCCGAAACCCCGGCCGCGCAGCTGCTCCGCCACTACAGCGACGCCGCGCTGGTTGGCGAAGCACACGCCGTCATGCACGGCCAGCGACACCTCACCATCGAGCACGGCTATCCCGAGACCGCCGACGACACCGCCCGTCTTCAACACCTGTCGGACACCGCATGGCGTGGTCGCGACGGAGCACGCACCCGATCCGTCGGCGGCGGCGGCGACTACACCACGATCACCGTCGAAGGCCCGCACGCCGATGAGTTCGTCGACAGCCTGGCACAGCTCGCCGAAGAGAGCCTGAACCCCGGCTGGTGGAAAGTTCGCCGCTCAGCACGCTGACTCCGAAAGACACAAGGGTCTTTCGGCCCTCACTCGTGTCGTGCTCGTCCACGACGGGGTCCATGACCTCCCGGCTGGGCCGGTCAGCGAGCACACGATCACCAACGCGTCCCCTCCACCATCCCTGCTGATCCGGAGACGAGCGATCCCGGCAGCGGCGACGCATCGGCGACCGAAGAACAACCCAGCTGATCGCCGACCCGCCCTGTTCTAGCGGGCCCTGGAGCCCCTGTACCCGGTGGTCCACCGTTCGCTCATCTCTCACAACGGAGTTCACTGTCATGACCGAACACGCCCCACCCCCAGCGCCCCGAAACAGAAACCGCGCTGCCTTGCCTGACGCGCTGCGCGATGCACCCATGTCACAGGGCATGGCGGTGCCCTACATCACCTTGGCTCATCGCGACCGCAGCGACCGGCCCGCATGGGGCAACGTCGACCCGATCCGTTTGCGAGAGGTACTGGAGCGTGCGCTGTGCCAAATCTGCGGCAGACCTCTCGGCGAGCAGGTCATCCTCTTCATCCTGCCCTCCGACTTCCGCCGAGGCCTCACGGTCGAACCTGGGCTCCACCCCGCCTGCGCCGAGTATTCGGCCCGAGCGTGCCCCCTGTTGGCCGGCCGGATGCATCGCTACCACCGCCATCCCGCACACCGTCTCACCCGATGCGCCGATCCCCGCTGCCACTGCTGGGGGTGGGTGCCGCCGCGGCCCGACCCTGCCCGGGACGGGGCACCGACCGAAGCCTGGTACGAACTGCGCCTTCCGTTGAGCGAGTACCGGGTCATCACCGTTCCCGGTACCGATAACCGCCCAGCGGTGACCGGCATCGACCTGAAGACACCCCGGTTGATGCACCGGATCCGGAAGATCCGTGACGCCGCGCAACCCAGCCAGCGCGAGCGCGACCCGTTGGCGATGCTTCTCGTCGTCGGCGTGTTGTTCGCAGGTACAGACCAGTGAGCGGATCCGACCGGGCGCTCTCGCGCGTCGCCGGGTTGCTGCGCAAGGCAGAGCGCACCGACAATCCGCACGAAGCTCAGATCTACTTTGCCCGCGCACAGCAACTCGCGACGCGGCACTCGATCGATCTCGCCCTCGCTCGCGCCACGCAGCCAATCACCACCCGGGCGACCCCAGTCATGCGTGAAATCTCCATCGGTGAGCCCGGCGCCCGAGGGCTGTCCACCTACGTGCAGTTGTTCCTTGCGATCGCGCGTGCCAACGATGTGTGCGTGGACATCGCGACGAATTCGACGTGGGTGGTCGCCTTCGGGATGGAGTCCGACATCGCTGCGGTCGAAGTCCTCTACGCCGGCCTGTTGCCGCAAATGATCCACGAGTCTCGCGCCTACCTTCGTTCCCCCGAGCGTCGCGCGCAGCGCGCCGAGGGACGCGCGAAAGCGGGCATCACCGCGCGCCTGGCCTTCCAACACGCCTTCGCGATCCGCATCGGCCGGCGTCTCACCGAGGTCCGCGACATCACTCGCGCTCAGGCGCTGTCCTCGGCCGGTGATCGCGGTGCGGGGCCGAGCACGGCGCTGGTGTTGCGCGGCAAGGAACTCGAAGTCGCCGACTTCTACACCAGCCACTCCCGAGCTCGCGGAACCTGGCGCGCCCCGCGCCGCCGCCGCGTCGACGGCGCGGCATCGATCGCCGGAGACCAGGCCGGCCGCCGCGCCCGCCTCACCGAACAACAATCCCTGCCTGCTGCTGCGCGGCGGTTGTCGTCATGACCCGCAGCACCCGGGATACTCATCGAAACCGTGTCTATGCTGCCGAAGCGCTGGTCTGGAACATGTTCGAGCGGGCCGATCAGCTACCCGGCCGCCAGGTCGAGATCTTTGGCTCGCGAGTGACATTGCCGATCGAGCGGCGAGTGGTCTCGCTGGAGTCGATGCAAACCTACGTCGATGCCGTCCTCGCGCTGGAGACAGTGCACAGCCGGTACAAGCGAGCCCGGATCCCGGTCACGGTCCGGGCCCGACGCGGACAGTCGCGCGCACACTACGAGCTTGCCACTGCCACCATCGCGATGCCCCTGCACAATCGCAGCATGCTCAGGGAATCCGTGCTACTGCACGAAATAGCCCACCATCTGCAACCGCTCGGCAGTCCCGGCCACGGCCAGCAGTTCTGTCAGATCCTCTGCCAACTCATCGAAATCGCCATCGGCGCCGAAGCCGCCTGGCTGCTGCGCGCCACTCTCGCCGACACCCAAGCCGACCTCAACTGACCTGCAACCTCATCCGACCCCGAGACCACAGCATTCCTCATGGACATTTTCGCATTCGCTTGCCGTGTCGCTGCCGAGCTCGGCCCCGGCTGGACTGCCCGCCCGCATCGTTACTACAGCTACGAAGCCGAGTTGCACGGCCCCGACGAGGAACAACTGGCGTTGACCGACGGCGATCACTCTCATCGCCGCAACGACCACGGCCGTGTCCTCATCACCGGCCACTACGGTGAGCTCGGCACCCACCTGCATGACCGAGACAAAGCCGATCCCATCACCGTGGGTGCCGCGCGGCACCCGGCCTTGATCGCCGCGGACATCGAATCACGTCTGTTGCCGCCCTACCGGGCCGCACTCGCGCACGCCCGCCCCCGGGCGAATGCTGAGGCGGCCCGCGCCCAGCGACGCGAAGAAATCCTTGCTGCCCTGCCGCAGATCCTCGCGCCCGCCGACCGAATCCACGACAACGTCGTCTACCTCGGCGGCAACCGGCCGGTGTCCGGAAAAGTCACCGTCAACGCTCAGGGCGGCGCCCACGTCGAACTCGACATCGACGCCCGCCACGTGCTCACCTTCGCCCGCGCAATCGCCGCCAGCACGCACCCCGCCGACACACCCACCAGTGCGTGAAAGCGGCTGGCTGACCGAGCCGTGAACTCAAGCTGCCGCACCCACGACACACCGGAACCGGTAATCATCCCCGCGGCGGCCGCGTCAGGAGACCCATCCCAAATGAACAGCATGCAGGTGTGCTGGTCAGACATCGACCGCACCCACACACACGCCACCTACGCCGGTCACCGCACCGTCTGTGGCCTGCCCGTCACCGAAGCACGTCCGATCTACGAATCCTCCCTCACCGACATCACCTGCCCGGTCTGCACCCAGCACGTCCTGCACAACCTGGCCGGCGAAGCCGCCGAACACCACCTCAACGACGGTGCTGCCGGAATCGGCGACCGTGAGGCCCTCACCGAAGCTGCGAGACAGGCCACCGTTCCCCAAGCGCTGCGACAGCACCGCACCGGTGACAGTTGACACGCGATCGCCACCGACTTCTTGCCGGTCATCGCCGTACCGAGCCATCCGGATACCCCCTTCCGTCACCACAATCGGCCCAGCCACCTACCTGAGGATGCTCTGGCCCACCCGGCGGCGGACCCACCTCCGGACAACCGAATCGGTGGGCCCAACGGGCCGCGCTCCTTGCCGATGTCTCGGAGGTGGGCACTGGTCGTCGGTGCCGGAATTGCCACCGCGACCTTGGGCGATCACCGCCGGACCACCTATCAGCGTCGTCCACGACCGAGACTCCCCCGGCACCAGCCGTGGCAGCGGCGGGCATCGCCCCGGCCCGGGCACCGAGCCTCCAGTGCAGGAAACCCTGCATGACCGGCACTCTTCGCCGCCACACAGTCCAGAGGCTAGAGGAGCACCATCGTGAACGGAAACAGCGTTCCCGTCCGCGTACCGCACAGCATCCATCACGCCCCCGCCGCACCGACGACGGCGAACACCTCCCCGTCGGGTGTCGCCGATATAGCTGCCTTACAGCGTGTTTCGTGTCCGACCCGATCGGCGAGTGAACAGCGCACCTCGTGCGCCTGCCGGTCCCCTGGCAGCCCGACCTACCGAGCGACAGCAGGGCATGAATCCCGCATCGATCACAAGCCGCGCTACCGCACGCCCGCAGCGGGATCGCCCGCTACCCCGAATCTTCGAAGGCACTCAGCATGATCTTCGCGCATGAATTCATGACATGGCTCAGTGGGCTGGACCCCAGCAGTCGCCTCACCATCGACTATGGCGTTATCAGGCTCACCGCCTCACCCACCGACACCACACCTGCGGCATCGCTGATCCTCGCCGGCGACCCCGCTGAGCCACCCTCGACTGATCTGGCAGCGCAGGAGCCGGTGATCACCGTCGAGGAACTGCTCAAGATGGTTGGTGGCACTCTCACCGCCGCCGAGCTCACACGGTTGCGCCAGGCCATCCCGCGATCGAGTGTCCGCGACAGCCTCGGCGAGGTCCTCGCCGCTGCGATCGACGCTCAGCGCGACGAGTTCGCGCGCACCGCCACCGTGTTCGATCCGCCCGCGGCCCTCGCGAGCTGCTTGGCAGGGGCGAGCATCGCCGAACACCACCCGTGGATACTCGGGGCGGTCCTCGACACCGTGCAGCGGCTGTCAGGGATCCGCATCGTGCGAGTCCGCTACGACGACATCGCCCACCTCTGCATCCCCGATCCCGCCACCGGCCGCTGCTACGAACTCGTCGGCGCCCTGGAAGCCTGGCTGTACGGCGACAGCGACTCCCCTGGCGAACCCCCCAGCTGGATCGGCGTCGCGATCCACGACTACACCTTCAGCGACCTGGTCCACATCGAGCGCTACGACTACCACCTACGACCCGACCCTGTCGGCGCCCCCGACGGTGGATGACCCGAATGCCCGTGCCATGAATCCGAGCCCGGCGTTCACCCACTGCTCCTGTTCGGCACCCGCCCGAAAGCGAAACGTATGAGTATCAGCGACTTCACCGACTTCAAAGGCAACGCGGTCGATATCGACCCCCACGGATGCGGCTGCCTTGATTGCCTCATAGGCCATGCCGTCCCCCTCGATGACCTGGCCTGCCTCGGCCTGCTGGCCGAGCAAGCCGTCGCTGGCCGTCGCCTCATCAACCGCACCTGCGGACCTCTGCTGTTGGATCGAGACGCACCCGAAATCCGCCCTGTGCCCGAGAATTATCCCGATCGATGGCACTACGCCAAGAACGACATCGTCACCATCTCCTCGGGCACCAGCGACGCCCCCGCCGACGCACCCCGACCGGAACGGGACACCACGCCATGACCGCCCACAGCGGATTGTCGAACCAAGTTCCCGCTTCGCCCGCCCGCAGCACACACTTGGTGGAGCTCGCGGTGGACGCCGGGCGCGCAACCGTCACGGGAACCGCGGTCACCGATTGGGATACTGCTGCAGTTCGCTACAACCTGACCGGCCCCAGACTGGCAGGAACCTGGATGATCCGGCTGCTCTCGGCCGCAGACAGCGCCGAAATCACTTCCCTGGAAATCTGTTTCGGTATCTGCGCGGCAGCGTCGACCAAGTTCACGCGCCGCGACAAGCCCGTGGTCAACGGCATCGAGATCATGGGCAGCATGATGATCACCGACCGGGACACCCTCACCGGTCACGGAGAACGATTCCCCTCCGGTGACCAGCTGCCACGCCCAACCGCAGCGCGTCTAGAAGCCTTGGTCCGGGCCATCGCCGATCACCTTCTGACCAACGAGAACGTCGGTGAACTCCACCGACGCGCCGCCGTCCTCGACGCCACCACCCAGCGGGGGATCCTCCTCAAGCGTCTCGTGACCGATCAGCGCAGACTCGAAGAAATCACCACCGCCATCAACACGCGATGCGACTACCACCGGGCACTGCTCGAGCACTACGACAACATCGCCGCCGGCACAGTGCCGCCCGGCACGTGCCCGACCACCCCCACCGGCGAACCTCTCACCGCGCCGCCCTCACCACGGATGTACGTGGTGTAGCCAGCCCGCGCCGCGGTGACAGCCCGCCGAGTGCCAGGTCTACGCGCCCGGCCTGGGCGAAGACGCCCGTTTCGATCGCTCAGGGGCGGGCTTGGGCGTGGCAGAAGAAGCGGGAAGCCGTCACCCTCAGGTTTGGACGAGGCGACTGCCGAGCGTCGACAGCTCTGCCAGTAGCGACGTGTCCAACGAACTCACTTGCCGCCTCAGGGTCATCAGTGACCCGGCCTCGGTCAGCTACACCATCGGGGAAGCGGCGACACGCGCTCCACTCTCCGCGCCTCCGGAGCAGCAGCCGTCATCCTTGCCAAGCCGTAGACGAACATCGCAACCGCGCCACAGGCGAGGGTGCCTGACACAAACTATCGCGCCAATTCCGCCTCATATCGCACCCCGCCACCCGCATACTCGCCGATCCCCGGCCACGCCCCCGAACTGACCGCGGTCAGGAGCAACTCATGAATGCCACCGATCCTGCTACTGCCCATTCCCAGCCGGTCGCGGGCTTCGCCAGTGACGCCAATGCTGTGGCAGCGGTTCTTTCGGCGACCTATGCCCCGGGTGACCACACCATCACGGTGCGGCCACAGTCCGCCGGCATCACCGCCATCCACGTCGAAGTGCACCGCAGGACCTTCCGGTTCGTCATCGACGTCGCGGCCGCCGACGCCGTGCGGATCGCCGAGCTATTGGCCGAACTCACCACGCCCGAACACGAACCTGTCGGTCACGACTGGGTCCAGCTCGGCCGCGAGGGCTTCTACGCCGGTCTCGAGCACCCCTCACCGCTGCTGCACCAAACAGTCGCCCCCTTTCTCACCGACCCGGGCACCGATCCGGACCTCATTGCCGAGATCACCGCGCAGTACCAGCAAGGCTGGGACGCAGCCTCCGAAGACAGTGCCCGAGCAGGGCTTCCCTACTCCTACACCGCACCCAACCAGCCGCCACCACCAGCCCGGCCAGTGTATTTCGTGTGGGACCACGACCTGGGGCAGGTCACCGCGATCCTGCTCGAGCAGGATGCGGCCGCCGCGCACCTCCACCACGCCCTCAGCATCGACGGTCGCCGCCGTCGAGTGCACGCGGCATGGGTCGACAAGCAACGGCCCGCCACCGATGAGGAGATCGCACCCCTGCTTCAGCAGTTGACCGCCGCCGGCTACCGACCACACGTCCTGGCATCCATGCCGAAATGACCACCACCGGATTACCCGGTCACCGGACCCGCCTGCGTGCGCCGCTGCCCGGTGCCAGCCGAAATCCGCGACGACAGAAACCCTCGAGGCCCCCGCCATGACAGACCCTTCCGACGCAATCGACGTTGTCGATCCCGAACTCGCCCGCATTCTCACCGCTTGCCGAGACGGAGACCACGCCCTCAACGAGGCCGAATCCCGCACCGTGGCAGCGGCATACGCCCAGCAGGACAGCTTTCTACAGCACTGGGGCGCGGGCATCGACGTCGCTCACACCACCCGCCTGATCGAGGACACCCAGTGGCTGCTCGACGCGGCCGGCATCCTGCGTGAGGACACCGACCCGCACCGCTACCCCGACGACGCGCGCAATGCCCTGTGCGCGTTGCTCGACTACTTTCGCAGCCGTGCCCGCGTTCGGCCCACCCGCGCGGACTACGAGCGGGAACTGACTCAGCTCTACGCCACCGAGATCGAGTTCCTGCGTGCCCGCGGGCACACACCGTCCATCGCCTGGGCCGTCGACGGTTCCGCAGTCACCGGAGTGGCGGCCTGCCTCGAGGACGCGCACCAGTTGCTCGCCACCAACGGTGACGGCTTCTTGGCCGGCAGCGAAACCGGAGCGAGTCCTGGGCACTGGTCGATCAGCATCTACGAACACGACACCGGCCACACAGTCGCCAACGCCGTGGACGCCTGTTTCGCCACCGCCTACACCCAGGCCATCGCAGCGTTGACCCGACCCCCGGACCCGGTACACCACAGTGTCTTCCGCAGCCTGCCGCCCCAATCCCCGCCGAGAAAGAAGCCTCCCCGGTGAAAACGACACTGCCCCTACCCTCCCACTTCGCCGATCGCATCAACACGATCGTCGGCCTCGACGCACAACACTGTGTCGTCGTCGACGACGGCAGCGGCGCCCTCGTGACACTGACCTCCTGTTGCTACGCCTACGGAAAAGGCTCGGACAACTCCGACAGCGGTGTCGTGTGCCGCGCCTGCTACGTCGAGGTCCCCGTCAAACACGCCGGAGGTGGTGCAGACGTCGCCATCGGCCGCGCCGACCTGGACATCGTCATCGAACCGCGACCGAACTCCGAGCCACCTCGCACCTGAAACTTCTTTCGCGCTCCGCGCTTTCCTCTTCGCCGAAGGCGCCCTCTTTATTCTGCCCACACCCTCGGGATGGAAGATGACCGATCTCGACGGACTCTTCGACATCACGGCCTTGACCACTTTCGGCAGCGGTGCCGATAACAAGCCCATGCTGCTGGTTTGGTCCTACGGAATGGGTGCCGACTCCACCGGCGGGATCGTCCGCACAATTCTCGACCCCTTATTCCGGCATCCGAGCCTGCTACCGGATCTGTCGAACCTCATCATCGTGATAGCACAGACGGGTGACGAATTCTCCTCACTCGCCACCTTGGTCGAACGTCACATGCTGCCATTGTTGCGCGCCCACAACATTCGCACTGTCGAGGTCGCTCGGGCGGGGCCGCGTAATGAAGACGGAATCGTCGTCCTGCAAGACACCCGCCAGCCGGTGCGCCTGCATTCCGACGCGAAGAAGCATGGCTTCTACGCCCTCAGTGACGAGAACCGCGCGAATGCCGTCCAGCCGCAGCGCAGCGGAAAACGTAAATGCACGTTGAAATTCAAAGGCTGGCCGATGGATACCTGGCGTGACCGTGAACTCGGGGCACGCCCCTATCTTCACGCGATCGGCTATAACGTCGAGGAAGAAAACAGGATAGCACGAGAGGCCGTCCTCGATTTGGGCGGGAACCGTCAGATGATCTATCCCGTCCACGAGGCCGGATGGACACGGCAAGACTGCCGGGAATACCTTCACGAAATATTCGGCGTGTGGTGGCCCAAATCGCTGTGCCGCGAATGCTGCTTCGTATCGAAACGCGAATGGCCAGACCACCTCGGGCGGCTACTGGCCGAACCCGAACAATCATCTCGACATGTCGTCGACGAATACGTCACTCTCGCACTCAACGAGAAATCCGGGCTGTTCGGACCGCAGGACACATTGACCGGACGACTCCGCGCCGCCGGTGCGAACACGATCCTCGAACTCGCCGAGAACGAGATCCTCCACAGCCCCTGGGCGCTGTATCGGCTTCGGCGGGTCTACTTCGCGCCCGCCACCGCCTGGCGATCGGTCGACATCGCACTGCGGGGCACACCCGAACACACCCAGCAGATACTCGAGCACCTGGCCGAGTCTCTCGAGATTCCGGCCGTCACCGACGCCCGACACCACACCCGCCTGTGGCTGGCGCAGCGCCCACCACAGTCGACGACCTACCCGCAGGTGGAGTGCTTCTTCGTCGCCATCCCAGCGCTCGTGACGGAGAAACAACAGCGGGGATTCGAGAACCACTGGATGGCACACGCATCAGACCCACTGCGTGAACTGGACATGGCCGCTGGCGACCACCTGCATCAGCTCGTGAAGCAGTCCAGCTCGCCACCCGCAGTTTCCGAATCGGCTCGCGCATAGTCAGCCCCCGCGAACCGCGGGTGTACATCGGCTCCCTCACGCCCAGCTGCGACCACACGTGCGCCGTCGCGTCGATCCCGGGCCATCGGCGGGCCACCGCTCCGTGAGTAAGCGGCGCGACACGAGCCACCGATCCGTCACCTCCAAGAACCACGCCAGTGCCCTGTACTCCCCGGAGCGCGGACTGGTGCTTTTCCATTCCACTCGAAGGGACCTCTAATCGTCATGCCCGCCTCCACTGTGGCCGACCCATTGTGCGAGCAACGGTCCAGCCCCGTTCGCAGCGAGGAGCTGACCATCACCGTCGACGGCGCTCGGGACTGCGCGGACGGGCTGTCGCGCTGTGACCGGTGCACCACCGAAGCCCGCGCCGACACCCTGGCGCGCACCGTCGATGACACTCTGCTGTGCCTCGCATGCCTGACCGACTGGGATCGGTGCGGAGACTGCGCCATCTACACCCGCGACATCCGCACCGTGATCGGTGCCGCAGCAGACGTCTGCGCCGAATGTGCCTCCGGATACGAGACCTGCAACGACTGCGGCGAACTCGCCACCGACCTCCTCCCCGTCGACGGCGACAACCGGGTGTGCGAGCGGTGCGAAGACAAGAACTACCACGAATGCTCCGACTGCTTCACCCTCGTCCCACTCGACACCACCTACTGCGACAGCTGCGCCGACACCTATCCCACCCATCCCGCCGTCCGCTCGTCGTACTACACCCCCGTGCCGCAGTTTCACGGTGACGGTCCGCTGTTCCTGGGGATGGAACTGGAGATCAAAACCCCCCGCAACCGCGACTATCACAACGCGGTCGACACCACAGTCACCCATGTCGGGGACCTGGCGTATCTGAAGACTGACGGCTCGATTACCTGCGGGTTCGAACTCGTCACCCACCCCATGTCGTATCAGTACGCACTGCAACATTTTCCGTGGCAGCTACTGGGCCGGCTGCGGTTGCTGGGCCGCTACACCGACGACGGCGTCGGCATCCACGTCCACCTCTCCCGCGCCGGATTCTCCTCCCCCGCCCACGCCTACCGCTGGCTGAAGTTCGTCTACCGCAACGAACACTCCGTCACCACGCTGGCGCGACGACGGGACTCGGAGTGGGCTGAGTTTTCACCACAGCAGCGTTCCAACGCGCAGGACTACGCCAAGGGAGGCCAAGCCGGATACGGCCGCTACCAGGCCATCAATGTGTACCCAGAACACACCTTCGAGTTACGGGTCTTCGCCAGCTCCCTGCACCCCCAGCAGGTCCAAGCCGCCCTCGCCTTCGCCGCGGCATCGGTCGAATACACCCGCGGCCTGTCGGCGGCCGATATCGCGCGCCGACGCGGCTGGGAATGGACCGCCTTCACCACCTGGGTGCGTTCGCGACCCGACTACTCCCCGCTGCTGGCCGAAATGGAGGCCCTCGCGTGTGCATCCTGACATTCGTCAAACCCGGTATCAGTCCCGACCTCGACGCCCTGACCTCTGGGGCGTTGGCCAACCCGCACGGCCACGGTTACGCCGTGCTCACCGACACCGGCATCACCGTCGGCCGCGGCATGGACGCCGAGGAGGTGATCACCGAGTTCGCCACCGTGCGGGAGCGTCATCCCGAGGGGGCGGCGTTGTTCCATTCCCGGCTGGCCACCCACGGCCACCTCACGGTGGACAACTGTCATCCCTTCCTCGTCGGCGGTGACGAGCGAACCGTGCTCGCGCACAACGGGATCCTGCCCGACAACGTCCATCCGACCAGCGGCGATCAGCGTAGCGACACCCGCATCACCGCCGAGGACTTCCTGCCGACCCGCCCGTTCGGGTCACTGGACTCCGCGTGGGGCCGGAAGCGGCTGGAGCGGTGGCTCGGCGGCGACAAGATGGTGATCTTGACCGTCGACCCCACCTACAAGCATTCCGCCTACATCTTCAACGAACACTACGGCCACTGGGATAGCGGGAGCTGGTACTCCAACCACACTTACCAATCACACACGTGGCGGTACAGCGCCGCCGCGGACTGGGACAGCTGCCTGCACTGTGGGGAACTCGACCCCAACCAGCTTGGCCCGCACTGCACCGCCTGCGGGTTCTGCGCCGAATGCCTGCGCCCGTTCCCCCGCTGCGACTGCGCCGCGTTCGACGGCACGGACCGCTACGCCGACCTCATCGAACTCGAAACCGCCTGACCACGCACATCTGGGTCTGATTGCCGACCATCGGCTGCCATCCCAGCTCGAATCGGCGGATCCAGCCGTGCCCTACTACCCGGATCTGGCCACGATCCTCATCCGGCTACGCGACCGCGACGACGCTGACCGCCGCGCCGGTCGTGCGCGAGCTGATGCGCACCCTCGCAGTCGAGGAAGCCGCCGCCCGGCCCACCATCGGACAGCATGCTGCGGCCGATTTCCCCGCTGGATCTGCGGGGGTTGGCTGCGCGGGATCTCTCGACCGCACCGACGTGCTCGGCGCCGGCTGCTCACCCGGAACGACGCCGAATAGCCGGGAAATGTGGGCTTGTCCGACCTCGACGCACCCGGCATCACCGGCGGCAGTCCGGTGGCGCTCTGGGCGGGGGACGCTCCGGCTGATCCCGCTGTCGCCTGTCCTGTTCACCCTGTGGCTATTCACGTCTGCAGCTGAACAGAGGGCTGACAGCCCAAGACACATCTCCTCAGCGTTTCTGCAGCGGGCGTGTGCCGACCGACTTCGATTTCATGATCACTACAGCAGTTTCGAGGACAATGCTGATGCCCCGACTCTTCTACGACCGCGACCGTGTCGCCGCTGACTTGTACAACAGCGGCCCTATGAGCGCGATCGCCACACGGCTCCAGCGATGGCGATCCACCGAGGACGACAACGGCCTCGCCCTCGTGCGCGACCTCATCGAGACCGCTTCAGGCATGGAAAACAGCCTGTGGCGACTGGATATCGAAAAGAACGTGCCACTGTTTGTCTTGGCCGCGTTCAGCTGCGACGAAAGCGGGTTCCTTACCTACAACGGCGAATTGACGCTGTCGATGGTGATCGATGGCCGGTTCGAGATCGCCGACACTGGCATCAGCACCCTCGAGGACCTCGCCGATCTCACAGGACAGCACGACGGCGCGCAGCGGATATTCACGCTATTGGACGCGGTCACCGCCCACCTCGACGTCGTCCTGGCCCGCGCGCTGCGATTTGCCCAGCAGTACGCCCCTGACCGCGGTGATGACGCCGATAGAACAAACACGACATGACCGACCCACTGCACTTCGCGAACCTCTCGCGCGGGCTGCTGCGCAAACACCTCGATACGGTCGCCGCCAGCGACCTCCGGTCCGCCGGACCCAGTCCACCTCATGTGAACAACAGCGATGGCCCGATATCATCACCGGTGCCGGACCCGAGCTGCTCATGGCGATGGTGCGAGGTGTGCCCGTAATCATCCAACGACATCTCCGAACGGGACTGCGAGACCCGCGCGATGTGGCAGGGACTGACGTTCCTGCGCCTCGCCTGTGAGATCGTCTGGCGACACGACCTGCCTGACCACCTCGAGATCGTCACCGAGATCGCGACCTCGGTCGCGGCCAGCGCGACCGTCGACGGCACACAAGCCGTCCTCGACGAGGATCGCGGAACTCACCACACCACAGCCGGATTGTCGCGCGCCCGGCCGCGCAAGTCCAGCCACACCGGCGGCTACCGACCGCAACACATGACCCGAACTGGGAGTGACGCAGTCGCACTGGCGGCAGCCATCACCGAATCAAGGATTAGCGCGGCAGTGGCGTGCCACAGGCGACCCGGGCGACGCCGTAGCGGCCGCCGCGGCCGAACTCACCCTCGCCGATCAGGCCGAAGCGATGCTCACCGACGCCAACCTCTCGCTGCGCCGCCGCATCGCGCGCCTCATCCTCGGCCGTTCCTGTTCCCGCGCGACCCGAACCCTGACCGCAACCGTCCTCACAGGACGCGAATTGTCGTGGCAGCCACTCTTCGTGCCAAACAGCTCATCACCACCAGCGCCATCAGGGCGATTTCTGCACTGCCGCTGACTTAGTCCGCTCCTGGCAGTGCTGCCGTAGAAGCAACTCGACCGCGGTTGCCAGCAGGCTTTCGACTTCTGAAAGGGACCTCCCGTGACCGACGACAGCCAATCGACGACCTTGTCCTCGGCGTCTGCTGTGGTGACTGCGATCGAAGATGTCGTTCGAGTTATGCGATTCGCTGCCGAACAGTGCGGCGATTTCCCCGCAGTGTCACACATGGCCGCCGGGCGTCCGTGGCGAGAGGCCCCGTTGCCCAGCCGGCTTCAACTGCCGGATGCGGAGCGCAGCCATATCGTTCAGACCTCGGCGGTCGGAATGCGGTGGCGACGTGAATCGCAGGTCGCCTGTCTTATGGACCCGACACTTGTCGAGGAATGCGCACGGGCGACAGCCGAAGCGATGCCCACGGAGATCCTGCGTCAACTTCGCTACCGCGACCCCCTCATCGTGTTCGCGGCTCCGATTCCGTGCCGCACCGCCGATGACCGCCCCGCACGCCTTCTCGGGTTCTTTCTCTACGGCTTGACCGACATGCACGGCAACGACGCGTGCATCCTCAGCACCCACGACGACCCCGACTACCTGGGCGTCATGCCCGTGCTCGACACCCTCGACGGCAGTGGACACGGACCAGAAGTGAACCGTTTCCTGCTGTCGTTGCGCGCCGATCGCCTGGTCATATCCGAATACATCGACAACACTGTCGCCAACTACGCGCTCGATGCCTTCACCGCGGCCGGCGCGAGCCAACGTTCGGTGCGTGCCTGTCTCGAGCAGATCCTGCGGCCGGTCCTGGGCAGCCTGCTCTACCTGTGTAGCAAAGACGCTGACATAGAGGATCCGCGCGCCGACGAGGATGCGCCGCGCAACCGCGGCGGCCGATCCGGCAAGGCCGGTCGCAAACGCAAAGACTCCGTATTTGTTCCTGTCGGCTGGCGCCTGGGTAGGCGGCTACGGCGGCTGCGCGCTGCGGAAGTAGATCAGCACTCGCCCACAGCTGCGGGCATCGGCACCGGCCGAACCCACCCTCCGCGTCAGCGCGCCTGCCATTTCAAGGTCGTGTGGACCAAGGCAGGTCGAACGGTGCCACGCACCGTATTCGTGCTCCCGTACTGGATTCATAAGGACCAACTCGGACTCGACACCACCCTCTCCACCCTCGTCCCCACCGCGAGCCGCCGTCGCCGCCGACGGCGCGACAAGCGAACCCGTTGAGCCGCAGCAGTTAACGGATCAGGCCGCGGGTCGCTGCTGCGCCCTCGGCCTTCCTGTCCTCCTCGGCGCTTCCAGCACCATCAACTCTCGCCTGCCCGTCGGTGCTGCGCTCAGTCGAGATATCGGCGACAGTGATGAGGTAGTTGACGAAATCACTCGCAGCGTAAAGCGCTCGACGCATCCGCGTGGCCATCCCGCACTGCCCGTGAACCTCTGGCTGCACTGAGGCCATACCCATAGACCGCGCACGGCCCGCTCCAGTCGCGACCGTCCGCTCATGCGGCGAATCCGTCGCACACCCCATCTGATGATCCGAATGGAAGAAATGAGGAACGATGACCACCTTCGCCACCGACACCACCACCGGCGAACCGGACGCCGATCTCACCGACACCGCGATCGACATCGGCGAGAACGTACGCGTCGACGCCCCTCCCGAGGCGGCGCAGCGCGAGCGGCCCGCCCACGGTCAGGTGGCCGGTGAATTGCTGTGGCTGGATCCAGCCAAACTCGAGTCCGCCCGCAACCGGCCGCTCAAGCCGATCGACCCCGAGGTCGCGGCTTCCATTCGCGAGCACGGCAATTTCATCCCGCTGGTAGTAGTCCGAACCGAGGGCGACGGATTCGCGGTGTGGGATGGCTGGCATCGAGTCGTGCTGCTGCGCGATACCTCGCATATGGCCAAGTGCGCGGTCTACCCGCTGGATACCAGTGCCGAGCAGCTCGATATCGAAGCTGAGCGGATCGCGTTGCAGTTCAACAGCGGCGCCCACCGCTACACCCAAAGTGAGATCGACCGGGCCGACGCCGTGGCCCAGATGCTCGAACTGGGCTTCAACCTCACCGAGACGCGCCGAAAGCTGGTGGGGATCACCAGTGAAGAGGTTCGCTCGGTCAAGAAGGTGACCCGCTCGCAGACGGCGACGCAGGCACTCCATGACAGTGACCTGAATCTGGTGCAGGCCGCCGCGGCGGCTGAGCACTTCGGCGATGATCCCGACGCGATCGACGAACTGATCGCCGCGGCCGCCGACGGCCAGTTCGAGCACGTGCTCGCGCAGATGCTCGAGGAACGCGCCGACATCGAAGCCGAGGAACGCCTCGCCGCCGCCTACAGCGACGCCGTCACCAGCTTCACCACTGCCGGGTTCATGGTGCTCGAACAGCCATTGCCCGACGGCATGGTCCTGCTCGAGAACCTGATCGACGCCGACGGCAACACCCCGACCCCCGACAGCGTGCCCATCGAGCACCTCGGCGTGGTGCTGGTCCAGCAGGCGATCGTCGAGGACACTCAGGAGCGGATCCCGGTCGATCTGATCGACGAACGCACCGAGCAATTCCCCGACGACGACCCCGACCCGGGCAAATTCCACATCTCCGAGGTCACCGTGCTCGCCGAGTTCGAGCCCGCCTACTACTGCACCGACCTCGAAGCGGCCGGTCTGCACCGCACCGACTTCGACGACGCGCAGCCGGAAACCGATGAGCACGACGTCGCAGTCATCGCCGAAGACCCCGACCAGCGCGAGGCGCGCCTGGCGCGGGAGCGCGCTGAGGCCGAGCGGCTGCAGCGGCTGGCCGACGAGGCCGCCGCCAAGCGCGCCCAGGCGACGATCCTCAACCGGTATGCCCGCGCAGCCACCAAGGTACGCCGCGAGTTCCTGGTGACGAACCTGTTCAACGGGCAGAAGACCATCCCCGCCGGCAGCTGGGAACTGATCGGTCGAGTGCTGCAGCATCCGCACACACTCACCGCCTTCCACGCTTCCGACAAGGCCCGCGAGCTCGGGGCCAAGGTGCCCAACAGCCCGTCCAGTTCCGGGATGAAAGCCCGCGACAACCATGGTGCGCTGCGCACCCTGCTGCGCGTGGTCGCGGCGATGGAGGCATCCCTGCAACCCACCAATGACCACCCCGATTACTGGCGGCGGGTGAACTCACTGATGGGCGACTACATGGGGTTCCTGACTTCCTCCCTCGGCTACTTGATGGCACCGGTCGAGCGTGTCCTGACCGGAGAGCTCACCATCGCGCAGGTCCTCGGCGGAATCACCACACCCTCCGCCACCGCCACCGCCGGGGAAGACCAGGATCCTGCGGACGAACAATTCGGTGAGGACGCCGATCCCGACGAATCCGACACTTCGCATCCCGCCGATGATTCCGCCGACATCGAGGAGGCCACCGAAACCGACGACGATCTCGCGGTGCCCGATCACGCCCTGCCCGACGCCGCTTGACACGCGCAGGGGGCAGGAACCCCTACCGGGGTCCCTGCCCCTCCCGGCACCCGCCATCGTGGCCGCGCAGCCGGGGCCGGTCTTCCATCTGGGTAGTCACCGACCCGGCTGGCTGTGGCGTGTGAAGGTGCCGTTGTTCGTCTCCGACCGTCAACTGCGCCGTTACCGCCGCCTGCGACCGGCCACCACGGAGACATGGGCGCTCGACAGCGGCGCGTTCAGCGAATTGCAGCTGCACGGCGGCTGGGCCCACGGTCCCACCCCCGCCGAGTACGTCTCGCGTGCACGCCGCTACTCTCGCCAAATCGGGCGCTTGGCGTGGATAGCCCAGCAGGACTGGCCGTGTGAGCCGATAGTCCGCTTCGGTGGGGTCGGCCAAGGAGGGCTCCGGTTCGCCGGAACAGGCGCTTCCGTACTCGAGCACCAGCAACGCACAGTGGCCAACCTGCTCGAACTTCGCTGTCTGGCACCGGAATTGCCGATCGCTCCGGTCCTGCAAGGCTGGACTCCCACCGACTATCGGCGCGCCGTGGCGATGTTCCACGATGCCGGCATCGACTTGGCCGCCGAGCCGATCGTCGGTGTCGGGTCGGTATGCCGCCGCCAAGGCAGCGCGCAGGCCGCCGATATCATCGCAGCAGTCTGCCAGGCGGTCCCCGGAATCCGGCTGCACGGATTCGGCGTCAAAATCGCCGGACTGCTGCGTTTCGGTCATCTACTTACCTCGGCGGACTCGATGAGCTGGTCTTATGCAGCCCGTTACGCACCACCACTGCCACAGTGCACACACAGCCATTGCACCAACTGCCGTGTTAACCGCACTACTGCGCCGGGGGGCGGCTCTCGCTCGCGACGCCTGCTGTCGAACTCGCCACCGAGAACGCCCGCCCTCGCGTAGCCGTCCCGCGAAAGTCACGGTTGTCGAACGGCCGGGCCCGGCACCCGGGCTATCAACACCCGCCATTCGGATTGGCCCGAGCCACGAAGCAGCTCGGCTCGAGCCCACCCGGCATTGCGGTCTCCCCGGAAGGATCGCAGGTTGACAGCGGCTTCGGTGTCACTTGGGGTAGTCGGGCAGTCGGAGTCGTTTGAGTGCCAGCGCGTTGACCGCGACGATGATGCTGGAGCCGGACATCGACATCGCGGCGATTTCCGGGCGCAGGGTGAGCCCGATGATGGGTTCGAACGCTCCTGCCGCGATGGGCAGGGCGATGGTGTTGTAGCCGACGGCCCAGGCCAGGTTCTGGTGCATTTTGCGCAGGGTGCCGCGTCCGATGCGCAGCGCGGTGGGCACGTCCAGCGGATCGGATCGCATCAGCACCAGGTCCGCGGTTTCGATGGCCACGTCGGTACCGGCGCCGATCGCGATGCCCAGATCGGCCTGTGCCAATGCGGGGGCGTCGTTGACGCCGTCGCCGACCATGGCGACCTTACGGCCGCCGGCCTGAAGTTCTGTGATCCGGGCGGCCTTGTCGCCGGGTAGCACTTCCGCGATCACGGTGTCGATGCCCAGCCCAGCGGCGATGCGGTCGGCGGTGGCTTGGTTGTCGCCGGTGAGCATAACCACCTCGAGACCGAGGTCGTGCAGTTCCCGCACCGCGGCGGCCGAGGTTTCCCGCGGTGCGTCGGCGATGGCGATCACCGCGGCCGCCTTGTCGTCGACGGCGGCCAGCACGGCGGTGTGCCCGCTGCCGGCCAGCCGGTCCCGGGCCGCGGCCAGTTCGCCCAGTTCGATATTCTCCCGTTCGAACAATCGCCGGTTGCCGACCACGACCCGACGCTCATCCACCACGCCGATCGCCCCGTGACCGGGTACGTTCTCGAACCGCTCCGCGACCGCGACGCCGGCGCCGTGTGCTTCGGCGTAGCGGACGATCGCTTCGGCCAGGGGGTGTTCGGACTCGCGTTCGACCGCCGCGAGCAGAGCGAGCAACTCGGTGTCGGCGCCGGTGTTGTCGTCGGTGACGATGTCGGTGACCTCCGGCTCGCCCTTGGTGAGGGTGCCGGTCTTGTCCATAACCACTATCTGCACCCGGGCCGAGGACTCCAGGGCCATCGCGTTCTTGAACAGCACACCGCGTTTCGCGCCGAGCCCGGTGCCGACCATGATCGCGGTCGGTGTCGCCAGACCCAGCGCGTCGGGGCAGGTGATCACGACCACGGTGATCGCGAACAGCATCGCTTTCGCGAAGCTCGCACCCGCCAGCAACCACACCGCCAGGGTGAGCCCGCCGCCGACAAGGGCGACCAGCACCAGCCAGAACGCGGCCCGGTCGGCCAGCTTCTGCCCGGGTGCCTTCGAGTTCTGGGCCTGTTGAACCAGATTCACGATCTGCGCCAGTGCTGTGTCGGCACCGACCTTGGTGGCGTGCACCCGCAGGGTGCCGTTGGCGTTGATGGTGGCACCGATCACCGGCGAGCCGAATTGCTTGTGCACCGGCAGGCTCTCGCCGGTGACCATCGACTCGTCGACCTCGCTGTCACCGTCGGTGACCACGCCGTCGACGGCGATCTTCGCGCCGGGCCGCACTAACAGCACATCCCCGACCACGACCTCTGCGGTGGGGATCTCGACCTCTCGCCCGTCGCGGATCACCACCGCCTTCGGCGGCGCGAGATCCAGCAGGGTGCGGATGGCGTCGTTGGCGCCGCCGCGGGCCCGCATCTCGAACCAGTGCCCCAGCAGCACGAACGTGGCCAGCATGGTCGACGCTTCGTAGAACACCTCACCGCCGCCGGTCAGCGTGATCGCCAGCGAATACAGCCAGCCCGTGCCGATACCGACAGCGACGAGCACCATCATGTCCAGTGTGCGCGCCCGCAACGCCTGCACGGCGCCGGTGAAGAAGATCGTCGAGGAATAGAAGATCACCGGCAGGCTCAGCACCAGTGCCCAGATGTCTTGCCGCACCCCCAACGGGGTCGGCAGATGCAGCCCGAACATGTCGGTGGCCATCGGCGACCATGCCATCACCAGCAGCGAGAACACCGCCGCCACCACGAACCGGTTGCGCATCTCGGTGGCCATCGCTGCCATCGACATCCCCGCATGACCGGCGTGTCCCATTGCGGCGTGGTCGTGTGCGATCTGCGCGTGCTGGTGCGCACCGTCACGGTCGATGCCCTCGGGCTTTGCCGCAACATGATCGATGCGGGTGCGTCCGGCATGGTCACCCGTTGTGGCCGCGACAGTCGGTGGATCCGGTTCGGTCATGGGATCGCAGATATGCGCGGGCACCGACTGACCGGCGCAATGGAACCCGCAATCGCGGACCCAGTCCCGCAGCTCGGCCACCGAGGTGCGGGACGCGTCGAAGACCACGGTGGCGGTCTGCGCGACCGGATTCGCCGCCACCGACACCACCCCGGGCCGCCGCCCGAGCACCGATGTCACGGTGTTCTGCTGACTCGCCCACCACAGCCCACGCACGTCGAGAACCGCGGTACTTCGCCCGGCTTCGTCGACCATCCCACCACTCCTGTCTTGCGGCACTCGAACACACCCACTATATACCCCACGGGGGTATATGACGCCAGGGGCTGAGGTCACCTGCTTCAGGGGAAACCGCCCACCGTCTGCGGCCGGGAAGACCCGTGTGCTGTGGTGAGCACTCATGCGGTGGTGTCGATGTCACGCCGGGCGAAGGCGAGGATCCCGACGCCTGCTGTGGCAGCTCCAAGGGTGGTGAGGACCACGGCTGTGGTCCAGTTGACCGGTTCGGCGGGGGCTCGGGTGAGGTGGTGCAGGATGGACAGGTCCAGCAGCCAGGGGCTGAGTCCTAGGCTGGCGCCGATGACCTCAAGCAGGAACGACCAGGCGACCACGCCGTAGGAGACGGTGGTGGTGAGGCGGGGCGCGATCGCGTGGGTGAGTGTTCCGATGCCGAGGACGAGGATGCCGACGGGGATCAGATTGATACCGGCGGCCAGCAGGGTGGAAACCGACTGTGCTCCGCCTGTGAGGAGTGTTCCGGCCCAGGTGGTGAGTCCGGCGATGATGCCGAGTGCGGTGAGGGTGAGGGCCGATGCGGCGACGCGCCCGGCCAGCCAGCTGCGCCGGTCGACCGGTCGGGCGAGCAGGTGGTCGAGGTAGCCGTCGGCTTCCTGTTCACGGGTGGCGGCGGCGTGCCCGGCGGCGGCCATGGCGACCAGCAGAGCCATGATCAGGAAACAGATGCCGAGGAAGATTGCTCCGCCCCTGGCGCCGATGAGGGCGACGAACAGGCCGCCGGTTTGGTTGGCCCAGATATCGGCGGAGCCCCGGGCGATCAGACCGACCAGGAAACCACCGAGCGCCAACCCGCCGGCCCAGCCGAGGGCGCTCACGCTCTCGAGGCGCACCGCCAGCCCGAGCGGGCCGGTCAGCAAGCGGACATGAGCAGGTGCGGTGTCATGGGCGGGCAGCAGCCCTGCGCCGAGGTCTCGGCGTCCGGCGAGCCATACGGTGGCGGTCAGCAGTGCCGCGGTGGTGGCGGCGACAGCGAGGAGC
>NZ_JBHWFB010000018.1:0-41683 GCF_042733915.1 Nocardia sp. NPDC059691
CTCTATGAACAGCGAAGCCATAGAGAGTGTCGGCCGGGTGGGGAGGGAGACGACGCCAAACTCCCCAGCTCAGCCCATGTTTCTCGCGTACCCTGATCCGATTTTGATCGGACTCGGAGTCGCATCAGAATCGGATCAGGTCCGGATCAGATCCGGATCAGGTCCGCATCGGATTCCGGCGTCGAGAGAACGAGTAGGCCCCGCTGGCGATGCCAGCGGGGCCTATTCGTATGCGGTTCAGTGCTGCTTTTCGGGTGGGCTACATGCGGCTACTGGGCGTCGTCGGGGTACCGCCAGCGGATCCGGGTGACGAACGTGTCCGGGGTGCAGCCCTTGTGGCTGCGGCAGAAGAACTCCACGAACGCCTCCGGGCTCATGTCCGAAAATCCCTCGGCCTCGACGTCCTCTGGACTGATGAAGGCCAGGCGCTCCCGGCGGACATCGAGGACTTCGACGTCGACGATACGGACCAGCGGCTCGCCAGCCTTGCGGCCCATGACCTTGCGGCACAGAGTGAGCCGCGTGCCGGGCGTCAGCGTGAGCCAGCCCATCCGGCGGGTGACGGTCTTTCTGCGGGCGCGGACCGCGTCCTCGGTCAGTGACACCGACATCAGTCTCGGCATGACGTGCTCCAAGCGGTGTCGGTCGAGTTGATCCCGGTCATGTTGTGATCATCCTTTCGATTCGCTCGTGGTAGTTGTGGTGCAGACCGCTGGTCACTGACGGGCTCTTCCACGAGGTATTCCTGGGCCGCGGTGAGGGTGCGGGTCACCGAGGACGAGCTGAGGCTGACATGTTCGGCGATGCGCGCGTGTGACCAGTTCTGTTCGTGACGTAGGCGCAGGATCTCGGTCACCTTCTCCGGGTCACGCCGCCCGTACGGGTCAGCGCTGCACAGCAGCTCGGCGACCCGCACCCACCGGTCGACCTCCGCACCGGGCGCGGGTGCGTGGTGCGTGGGGGCGTCGAGCGCGGGCTGTTCGACGGTGCGCACGCCCGGGGGCGCCTGTTGCGCGGTGAGTTCGGTCGAGGTCGACCGGGTCTCGGTGCGAACCTCCCGCACCGACACGGTGCGTACCGGCTCCGGCCGCTGCGCTGGTTCCGGCTTGGTGCGCACCATGGGTTCATTACTGGTGCGGTCGGTGCGTGCGAGAACCAGCAGAGCGATGGTGGCTTGTCCGATGGCGCCGTCGATGATGACGGGGAACAGCCCTGCCAGTGATTTGCTCATACCGACTTGGATGGCGAGTTCCCGCAGGGCGTCGAAGGACAACGCAAACGCAATGCCCGCGATCGTGGCGGTGAGCAGGACAACTACCCAGTAGGCGAACCGTGCCTTGTTCTGGGCGCGGACGAGCAGACCGACACCGTGGGTTGCTGCCAGCAACGCTACTGGCGGGAAACACGCGACGAACGCTGCGATCCACCGCTTGTCCTCCGGTGCGTTGATCCAGGCATGGACGATGTTGCCCGCGATCGACATCGCCGCCACCAACAGCAACTCACCCCAAAAGAACCGGACCGCCGACGCCTCCTCCGGGGTCCGTGCACCGCCCTGCGCACTATCTGGTGCGCGGCGGTGCGCAGCAGAATCGCTCCTGCGCACCGCGTCCGCACCGGAATCGAATCCGGTCATCACTCACCTACCTCGAAGAGAGATTCGCAACTACTACACAGCCGCCCCGTCACAGACCGTCGGCCTTGCCCATGCCCCCAGGTGGTCAGAGGGGTGGGCCAGCCTGCGGTGCGAACCGCCGCGGTGATGGTGTCGATCTGTTCGGCGGCCCGGGGAAACCATGTGCGGATCTCGTCGAGTTCGCCCGGCTTGGCGAAACTGCCGCAGAGGCATTCGCCACTCATATGCAGCAGTTCGGTCACCGGGTTGACCGGTACATCTTTGGTGATGAGCCGGTAGGTGTTGAGGTCCAGCGAGGTCCAGTTCGCCAGCGGCGAAACCCAGATAACGGAGCCTTGCCGTTCATACAGCGGGACACGTTTGCGCCGTGCAGATTCTTGGCGTCGACGGCCCGCAATGAATACGACTCGCTCCCGGCGGCTGTCGCCGACGAGCTTGCGCTGAGCCTGCCGCAGCCCCCGTTCTTTCAACCGCTGGTACATGAGCCAGTGCATGGCCGGCCCGGGAAACCCGCGGGCGATCACCAACTCGGCGTATGACTGCGGCGGGTACTCCTCCAGCAGCGGTAACCCCCACTCCGTACAGGTTGTCCGGACGAATTCGCGTGTTTCTTCGATGCCGATGGTGGTGTTGCAGTGAATCGCGTGAGTCGCTCTGCGCCGGAACAAGTGCGCGAGCGCAGTCGAGTCGTTGCCTCCGGAGAACAGCACGCAGACCGCAGCAATCCGACGGTCATCCAGATGCGTTCGCACACCGTCGACCACGATCTGTTCGGCTTGTTCGATGAGCCAATACACGCGCGCTTCACGTTGGCTGCGATTCAACCTGGCTACGTCTTGCACCGGCGTCGGTGCATGCATTCCAGGCCGCACCGGATCGCCTGGCGCGTTCTCGATCTCGAACAGCACCGAATCGTGTGATGTGTCATGGTGCAAAGCATCGGTGCTGGGCACAACGTCCGCGGCGCCGGTCGGGTATCCGGTCACGCCCCACCTCGTTCCGCAGTGGGGGTGTAGACGGCGGTGAACAGTCGCGCCCGCGAGTACTCGGGGTCGGGTCCGGTGTAGGTGACCGACAGGGTCGCACCGATCTCGAAGTCCTCGCTACCGGCGTTCTCCAGCGCCAGCCCGATGGCCTGTTCCATGCGCCAGGACACATACAGGTTGCGCGGTCCGGCGCCGGTGTCGAGGGTGACTACGGTCTGCATGACCGGCTGGCCGTCCTCGTCGAGTTCGACCTCGCCGGGCGCGCCGCCGAACTTCAGCTTGGGTTCCTCGACGGCGGCGATGATGCGGCCGTAGACGGTGGTTCCGGGCTTGCTGGTCTTGGTGAACGCCGACGCGGGGCGTGCGGCACGGCGGAAACGCTGTCCGAAGGTGTTGGTGCTCATGATGGATGGGGTCCTTCCTGTTGTGGTGTTCAGCGGGTGCGGGTCCGGTCGGCCCGGTCGCGGCTGGTCGGTGTGGGGTGCAGGTCGTGGATGCTGCGCGGGGGTCGGGGTCGGTCCAGGTAGGCGACCGGTTCCAGTTCGTCGAGGTCGTGTCCGGCGTCGAGGTGGTCGCAGAGGTCCTTGCCGTCGCGGGCCTGCATCACGCGGACTTCGCCGACGCGCTCGGCGAGGGATTCGGCGACCTGGGCGGCGTGGCGGTAGCCGGGCCGGTCGCGGTCGGCGATCACGATCACCCGGCCAGCGCCACGCAGCCAGCGGGCGTGGTCGTCAGTCCACTTCCCCGCGCCCATCGCGTTGCACGTCGCCAGCTGCCTGGCCTGGCGGGCTCGTTGCACGTCCTTCTCGCCCTCGCACACGTACAACTCGCGCCCGGTGTCGAGCGCTTCGCGCACGTCGCCCAGCTGCCACGGCAGCGGAGCAAAGCCCGTATTGACCCACTCGGTTCCGGTCCAGCGCCGTTGGTAGAAGCTCTTGGCGTGCCCGTGCTCGTGCGGGGTGTGCAGCCGCACCACCGCGCCCTCGACGCGGCCGCCCGGCCACCGGTAGACGTAGGTGTCCACCGCCGCGGGCTCCCCGATCTGGGCACCCAGATCCCGCTTGGCGGGCAGGGGGAACCGGGCCGCCAGAATGGCTTTCTCGACCGGGGAAGCCACGTTCACCGGGCGGGCGGGCCGCCCGCCGCCCTCGTAGGGCCGACGAGCGGAACTCTGCTGGTTGGTGCGCTCTGGCAGCCGATCCCACAGATCGCGCACCCGCAACCCGATGCGGTCGAGCACGTCCTGGTCGTCGCAGCGGGCCCAGCAGCGCACCATCGTCTTGCCCTGCCGCGGGTCATACCGCACACCCAGGCTGGGGTTGTGGTGGTGGCCGTCGCCCTCGTGCACCGGGCACAGGTAGTTCGTCCACTGCTGCGGCTCCCGCGGCCACCGCGCTGGACCCACCCGGCGAATCAGCGCGTCGGTGACGATCTCGTAGGAGCGGCCCTGCTGCGGTGCCGGTTTGGTCATCGTCACCGCCCCCGCTCGATCTCCGGGCGCTGCGCGTCGGTGAGGATGCGGGCCTGCTCGATACTGCGCCGCTGCACCCCGTCCAACGAATCCGCGCCCGGCAAAGACAGCATCCGCCGCACGGCACTGGGCGACGGAGACCACAGGTCGTGCACGTCCTTCAGGTACTTCCACTCCCCCGGATGCGGCCCGTTGCGCCACTCCTGGTCGATGGCTTCTTGCTGGGCGTAGAGGCTGTGGATCTCCGCCTCGCTGGCGCCCGGCCGGTCCCGCAGCCGCGACAGCCGGTCGACCTCGGCGAACGCTTCGCGCATCGCTTCCTCGTGCTCGATGTGCATGCTCACCGCCCCCGCTCGATCTGACGGCCGCCCGATCGGGGTGTGGACTGCTCGGATGTGGCGCGGTCGATGTAGCGGCGGGCGGCGTCGCGGACTTTCTCGCTATCTCGACCGGCCAGTTGCCCGGCCTGGCGCAGACTGCGGTGCTGGAGGTCGGTGACTCCTTCGCCTCCGTTGTGGTCGATGTTGTCGAGGAACCGGAACATGGTGTCGGGTGCCTGCCGCCAGTCCTCGTAGGCGTCGGTCAGGTAGCTCCAGTGCTCGGCGTGCGGCCCTTCGCTCCACCGCTGATCGGTCTCGCGAAGCTGGGCGGTGATCCGGTCGCGGTCGGCGTCGGTGGCGTCCGGCCGGTACATGTCCTCACCCAGCTGGGTGTAGCGGGCGAACTCGACGCGCATTGCTTCCTCGTGCTCGCGCTGCATGTCAACGGCTCCTCTCGATACCGTTGCGGCCGTGGCCGTTCCGCTTCGGCCGTGGCCAGGACTGGGTGTCCGGACCGGCCTGCTCGCGGCCGGCGCCGGTGAGGTCGCGCAGGTAGCTGGCGCGCTTGCCTACCGGCCCGTGCTCGCCGGTGTCGTTGCCCGGCTGTACCGAGTTGCGAAGCTCATCCAGGGTCGGGTTCGGTTGCTCCTGCTCTACGCCGTTGCCGTTGCCGTTGCCGTGCTGGCGGTTGCCGTAGCGCTCCTGATGAGCGCGGGCAGCCTCGCGCGCATGATCCAGCACATGCTCGACCAGGCCCCGCTCAGAGGCTTTGCGCCCGGCCTCGAAAACCGCAGTGGCGTCGGCGATCTCCTGAGACAGGCCACCGCCGAACCGATCCCGTCCCGCCTGCGGTCCACGGCTGCCCAGCCGCTGGTCGGCCGGGGTCCGCTCGGACCGCGCGGCCTGGCGAGCCTGCTCGGCTCGGCGTTCGGGGCTGCCGAACCGCTCATGGGTCGGTGTGCGCTCGGCGAGCTTCGCCACCGCCTCGTCGCGTTCGCCACGCAGCTGGTCGCGCTCAGCGGTCAGCTGCTCGACACCCGGCCGGTCCCGCAATTCACCGATCTCCGCGGACAGGCGCAGGTTGCGGTTCTTCAGCGCCTCGATGTGTCCCTCGGCCGAATCGAGTTTGCGGCGGATCTCGTCGCGGTCGGCGGTGACCGAATCCAGGCCGCGTTGCAACATCCCGACCCGGCTTTCGAGCCGGTCCCGGTCGGCGGCCATGTCGTTCAACTGGCGCTCCACCTGCGCCAACCGGTCAACACCGGCGGTTTCGGGCGGGCGTTCACGGTCGGTGGTCCCACGCTGCCGCGGGGCCCGCTCGACCTGCTCGGCCTGCTCGCGGTGAACCTGCCCGGACAACGTCCGCTCCCGCAACACCGACTCGCGGTCGGCGAGCTGCCCGGCGACGGTCTCGGGGCGCCCGTAGTCGGCGTATTGCTTCGCGGCGTTGAGGGTGTCGCGGGTCTCGACCTCCAGGGTGGTGCCGTCCGCCCACGACGTGCCGCTGATGTTGCGCTGCAACCAGCTGGTGGCGGCGTGCTCGGTGGCGAACGAGCGGGATTCGGTGAGCTTCCCGCCGTCCGGGTCGGTCCACGTCATTCCCGCGGTGTAGCGGTGGCGGTGGGGTTGGGCGGCGTCGATCCGTGCGAGCAGCGACTCCTCGGCGTTGCCGCGGCGCGCGGCGTCCAGGCTTTGCTGCCAGCCCTGCTCACGCTCTGCCTGGGCGCGCTGGCGGGCGTTGACCGTCTCACGAGCGACGTGGGCGCGGTAGCGCAGTGCGTCGATGCCGCGGACCTTATGCGCTTTGGCGAAGAGGTTGCCGACCTTGAAGTGGGGGAAGATCGTCGCTGAGTCCAACCCGTCGAGGGCTATGCCCTGCTCGGTGCGGGTCAGGTGCTCGTTGCCGATGAAGCCGCGGGCCAGGCGGTTGCGGTGCTCGGCCAGGGCATCAGCGTCGCGGGCGCGCCGGTCATGGTCCACGCGCGGGTCGTTCGCGCGCTCAGCGACGGTTTGGACGTGTACGCGGTAGCGGTCGATAGCCTGGCCGGTCCAGGTCAGCTGGTGCTTGCGCATCACCTCGGCCTCGCGGCGCTGCTCACGCAGCGTGCGGCTGATCTCCTTGCGGATCTTGCGGCGTTCGAGGAAGTTGCGGGCTTGGGCGTGCAGGCGGGTCAGTTCCGGCAGCGATCGCGCGAACTTGCGGGCTTCGGCGATCATCTCGTCTTCCGGGCTACGGTCGGTCATTGCGGTGAATTCCTCTCGGTGGTGGGTGTTTTCGGTAGTCATCGGGTCCGCTCGACGCGGTTGCGTCGGCGGTCGAGTTCGTCGGCGGCGGTGTCGGTGAGCTTGAGGCGGGTCGCATACCGGCCGCGGGCGCGAGACAGCCAGATGTCGGCGGCGTCCAACTTCTCGTCCGCCATCGCCAGCGCGGTTTCCGCGCCGAGCGCGGCGGCGACGGGGTCGATCGGATCGCCGAGGTTGTCGACCGCCAACGCGTCGGGGTGGCGTCGCAGGGCGGCGTACTCGCGCCGGATCTCGCTGACTTCGCGGCGCAGCTGGAACAGCCGGTCGTCGACGTTGTGCAGGCGCTCGTACAGATCAGCGGGCGCAGTGCGGATCGGGTCGTCGGGGATTCGGT
This sequence comes from Nocardia sp. NPDC059691, assembly GCF_042733915.1. Classification (NCBI taxonomy): domain Bacteria; kingdom Bacillati; phylum Actinomycetota; class Actinomycetes; order Mycobacteriales; family Nocardiaceae; genus Nocardia; species Nocardia sp. NPDC059691. Next base: position 7,052 of record NZ_JBHWFB010000018.1, read on the forward strand.
TGGTGCTCAACGGTTTTCCTCCTTTGTGGTTGATTACTGGGTTTGGGTGGTGGTGGTGCGGTTGTTCTCGTGCTGGGTGCGGGCGCGGTCGACGCGCTCGACCAGGGCTCGCAGCAGCCCGACGATGGCGGTCGCGACGGCCGCGACGGCGTGGCTGATACCGGCGGTGACGGTGCCGATGGCCTGCGGCAGAGGCGGGCGGTGGGCGGCGTTCCACCACAGGTAGGCCACCCAGGCGCCGCCGTAGACGGCCAGCGGACCGACCACCAGCGGCCCCTCACCCCATCCGGCGGTCATTGCCGCGCCGACCACAACAGCGGAAGCTGCCGCGGTGCGGCGCGTGGTCTGCGCCCGTGACCGCGCCGGAACCGGCGCCACCACGGCGGCTTGTGCGTCGGGTTCGTCGTCGAGGTCGGGCACGACGCTCAGCCCCACCCGGCGCACCGGCCTGGTGTCGGCGGCGGGTCGTTCGGTCTGTGCAGGTGTCACAGTCGGGGCGGTGTCGAGGTCGGCGATACCCGCCAGCCAGTCCTCGACTTCGTCGGCGAACAGTTCGCCCGCGATCGCGGGATCGGTCGGTGTCGGGGCGGGGTCGGGCCGCCGTTGGTCCTCGTTGTCGTCGTTGTCGTCGTGGGGTCGGATGATGCGCATGGGGTTGCCTTTCAATCGGTCGGAGAAATAGGGGTCAGGCGGTCGCGTCGGCGGTGACGGGGTCGGCCTCGGGATCGGCGCTGGTGGTGCCGGGCAGGGGGCGCACGATGGCGAGGTCGACAGGCACGACGTGCCCGAACTGCGCGCGTCCGGCCTTGGCGTAGACGAACTGGCCGGTGTCGAACTGGCGGACACGGTCGGGGTCGACCAGCCACTTCTCACCGACCGACACCTGACCCTCGTCGCCGGTGCGCTGGCCCTTGATCAGGTGCCGCGACGGCAGCATGTGCCGGACCGACCCGAAGTGCTTGCACAGCTCTCCGGCGTTCTCGACGTAGCCCAGCAGCACCCCACCCGCACAGGACTTCAAGATCCGGTCGAGCGCCCACTGATCCCCGGCGACACCCTCGGGGCTCTGGGCGGCGAACAGCACGCTCACGCCTTGGGAGCGGCCCCGCTCGCACACCTCTTCCAGCCCGATCGAGCCCTGGCCGGTGGTGAGCGCGCTCAGCTCGTCGATGATCAGGGTGACGCTGCGACGCTGGTCCTTGGCGGTGCGGGCCGCGCGCTGCATCAGCATCCGCAGAATGGCGGCGACCTGGGCGCGGGCGGCGTCCTTGTCCAGGCCGGGCACGGTCACATACAGCACGTCGAGGTCGTCGAGGTCGACACCACCGTCGAACACCATCCGCCCGTCCTCACCCTGGAGGCTGTCGAACAGGTTGGATGCCTTGATCAGCATGTCGGCGAGCTGGTCGACCTTCTCCGATTGAAGGGCTTCGACCATCCGCTTCACGTCCGGGGCGTTGCCCCACAGATCCAGCAGCGTCTCGGGATTCAAGCGCTCCAGGAACTCCCGGCTCGACCGGGGCGGCCCGGCCGGGGCGTCCACGACGAGGGAGACGATGCGGCGGCGCAGCTCGTCGAAGTGCTGGCCTTCCGATGTCGACGCCTGTCCGGCGTTGAGCATGTCGCCGAGCACCGCACGCTGATCGCGGCCACGCATAGCCCACACGTTCAGGCGGGCGCCGTGGGGAACTTCGGCGATGCGGTCGGCGGCGATACCGCGGCGCTGGGCGATCTCGCGCAACTCGTGACCCAACACTTTGTCGTCGTTGCCGCCCTTGCAGGACACGACCACCAGCAGCGGGCGCGGGTGCTTGCCCCGCATTCCCGGCACGTCCTTCCACCGCTGCCAGGCGTTCCACTCGTATTCGAGCATCCCGACCGCGTACCGCTTGATCAGCTCCGTCTTGCCCGAACCGGTCGTGCCGAACGCGGCCATCTGGCGGCGCGCTTCCTTGTGCGGCACCACCATCCACGCCTGATGCCGCGCGGTCAGCTCCGACCACAAACCGAGAGGGTTCGCCGAACGCCGGCCCGCCAGCGGACCCAGCACGATCCCGTCCGTTGTGGTGAACGGGGCGCCGACCGACCGCGCCGCCCGAGCGGCCCCGGCGAACTGGCGTGCGGCCAGCGCCGCCTGCACCCGCTCGGTGCGGCCGAGGTTCTTCAACCCGACGGTGTTGGTCTTGTGCACGAACGACGCCCACCAGTACGTCGCGGCCAGCGCGGCCACCGGGGCACCAAGCACGACCATCGTTCGCAGTCCGCCCAGGTCGCCGTCGGCGACCCGCGCCGCACCTGACCACAACAGGGAGGCGGGGGTGATCCACGATCCGCCGGCCATCGCCGAGGCCGCGGGCAGCAGCAGCGACCCGATTGCGAAGTTGCGCAACCGGTGCGGCGCCAACGGCCACCGCGCCGCGACGGCCACGATCATGACCAGCATCGCCACGATCACGACACCGCACACCGTCGCTGTCGAGGCCGCGTCACCGACCGCAGACAAGTCCAGCCTCGGCAGATCCCAGCCTTCGACATGGCGGATCGGCGGCGCCTGCGGCACCAGCGGGCCGCTACCGGCGCCCGGCTCCACCGGGGGCGCGTCCGGCTGTCCGGTCGTGGGGACTTGTGCGCTGCCGTTGGGGTGGCAGTCCTGCGGGGTGATGATCCACTGGCAGTTGCTCATGACGCTTCCTGAGTGAGAAGAAGGTTCGGGCGCCGGGTCTTGCGGGCGGCGCGGCCCTGGTTTCGGCGGTTGAGGAACTGGCTCCACTCCTCGTCGAAGTCGCCGATCGCGAACAGCAACTCGACGGCGGCGAGTTCGCGAGGAAGCCGCTGGTAGGCGGCATTGACGGTGTTCATGACGCGCTGGGAACGGCACAGGTAGAGCAGGCCCATCACGGCCTCGTCCTCGCTGTCGCGTGCGGCGCGGATCGCGCCCGCAAGCGCGGTGTCCATGTGGACGCGGTCCTTGGCGCTCAGCTCGATCTCCAGCGCCCACCAGCCGTGCTGACCGCCGACCTCGCCGAGGAACCGCCCGTCATGCACGTGCGGGCGTCCCTTACGTGGGGTCCGGCTGTCGCTGAACACCACATGCCCAGACTTCGACTCCGCGGCAGCGACTTCGGCGCGGCGGCGCAGCACGCGCTCGGACACCCACAGCTGCGGGTCGGAACCGACCAGCATCACCCGCGCCTGCGCGACGGCGCGGTAGTGGTTGGCGAACATCAGCGGCGGCTTCCAGTCCTTGGGCCGCCACCCCAGATACCGCTCGGCCACCTCACGCCTCGGGTACACCCACGCCCGGCCACGCTGCACCGACAGCAGCGGATGCACCATCCGACGCTTCAACAGAGCGTCGGCGAGGTCGTAGGCGCTGCTGAGACTGCTGAAGCTCATGAGCTCGGCCAACACATCGACCTGCATCCCGTGCATGTCCACCAGCGCGGCCAGCGCCGCGTCTTGCTGCGCCGACAGGCCCTTACTGCGCCGCACAGCCAGCACCCGGCCCAACGACCCGTACGGGATGCCGATCTCCTCGGCGACCTCCTGCTTCGTCAGCCCCTGCTCACGCAGCCGCGTAGCCTCACCCAGGCACGACTCGACCTGAGCCAGCGAAATACCCAGCTGCTCGCCGATCTGCTGGTAGGACAAGCCCTGATCACGCAGCCCGCCTACGATCTGGGCACGGTGGTGACGCTCCAACGCGGTGTAGCGGTCGCCCCCCTTCCTCTTGTGGTTCATTGGGTTCGATCCCTTCCCTGCCGCGAGCTGCGGCTGTGACCGGCCGCGCGGCGGCGCTCGGCGATGTCGGTGCGGGCCTGCGCGATGAACTCGCGCATCTCCGTCGCATCCACCCCTCGCCGCTCCGCGGCCATCGCCGAGCGCGTCCACCGCGCCAGCTGCAATGCCTCCAGCTGCGCCTCGCTCGAAACTCGCTTCGGCACCGCTGATTCCGCGTCATACAGGTGCGCCTTCAGCGGCCCCCGCGAACCACCCCGCGCCCGCAGCATCTGCGCCTCGTACTCACCACCAGGGCTCATGCCCTCACGCGCGAGCTGGCGCCGAGTCCGCAGATGCTGCGGCGCCAAACCCCACGGCCACGTCGGGATACCGAACCGCTTGCCATCCGGATCGTGATAACGGCTCATCGCGAACGCTCGATCCCACGCGAACGCTCCCCCCGCAAACGGTCCCGCTCAGCCGCGACCTGGGCGCGGATCTTCACCGCCAACGCCGGACCATGGCGGTAGTCGAGCAACCGGTCCCACACCACAGTTCGCTCGGCGTGAACCTGCGCCTGATGCTCACCGACGTGCCGCGCCCTCGACATCTCGAAGTCGTTGTCGCGGTATCCCTTCGCCTCCGACACGTCGCCAGCGGTGAACACCATGTCGGCCAACACACCGTGAACGAGATCCAAGCGGGCCTTCTCGGCCTCCAGCTCCGCCTGCTCCCGGCGGTGGTCCTGCGCGCTCACCGCGCCACCCCCTCAGGCAGCTGCGACCGCGGCACACACGACCCCGCCGGTTCAGGCGGAACCCCGGCATCCACCGGACGGCAGATGTTCGGCGACGGCACGTAGTCCTGCTGATCGATCCACGCAGCGGTGCAGCCACCCATGCCGATGAGCAGCAGCACACCGAACGCGGCCAGCCGCACCATCGGCGGCAACAACCCCAGCGGGGCGAACACCGCGCTCGTGCCGGTGAACTCCGGCCCGGCCATCGAATGCAACGGGTTGTGTCCGCCACGGCGGTCGAAATGCGTGACCGTGTACCCCTGAATAGGTGGGTCCTGCCTCCACTGAGTGCTCATCGCCGCACCCCCCACCGACGCTGCGCCCGCCAGAACCAGACCGCACCGGACACCATCAGGACGAAGCCCACAACCCCCGGCGCCGTCAGCACCGTGTAGCCCACTGCCACCGCAGCGAGGGCCAAGCCGAAGGAGCGCATCACGCTGCCCTCCGATCGGTACTGCGGCCCAAGACGGCCGCGAGACGCGCACGCGCATCGGACGAGATAGGCGGCGCCGTGGCGACAATCTCGGCGACGTACTCCGCCAAGCGCTCGGCCTCGTTCTGCTGCTGGTCCGCAGCCTTCTTCGCGGTGCTCATGCCACGTCCTCAGGTACGGGCGCGAGCACCGGCTGAACCAGCGCCAGCAGTTCGGCGTGGTTGACCCGCAGCAAGTGGCCGTTGATCCGGAAGCCACGGAGGTGTCCTGCGGCGATCCAATTGCGGATCGTCTTCGTGTCGACGTCGACCAAGTTGGCCGCTGTCTTGAGGCTGATCAGTCGGCGGGCGTCGGACCCGCTGACATCACCGAACGTCTTGTGCGACACGGTCGATCACTCCTTCGAGAAGTAAGGGAAATGCGTTGCAATTCCTCACTTTTCGGGAAATCGACAGACGTAATCAGTAGCTGGCGACCTCAGGGGTGGACGTCGATAGAACGTCTCCTGTACAGTGAAGACGTCCCTAGTCGTCCCAAGGGGGTTGCGATGCCGAACGACAGGCTCCGAGAAGCACTGCTACGCAATGGCTTGGATTTCGCCGATGTCGCGGAAGCGACCGGCGTCGACGAGAAGACCGTCGAACGATGGATTACGAAGGGCCGCACACCCTATCCCCGCCACCGCCATAAGGTCGCGTCGATGGTGCGCGAAACGGAGAACTACCTATGGCCGGAAGCGCTGCCCGCGGAGCGCCGGATCGAGATGGCGCAGTCAGAACTGCTCCAGGTGTATCCGCACCGGAACTCGATCCCCCTCGACGTGTGGACACGCCTGCTCTCGCAAGCGACAGAACGAGTCGACGTACTCGTTCTGGCGGGCCTGTTCCTCGCGGAAGAACCATCCTTCGCTAGGACGATCAGGCAGAAGACCCGCGACGGTCTGAAAGTACGCATGCTGTTCGGTGATCCCGATGAGGACGAAGCGACCAAGCGAAGCGCCGAAGAACGGCTGGCCGCCGGAACCGTGCCAGCGAGAATCCGCAATGCCCTGGCCCTCATCGAACCGCTGTCGGAGATCGACGGTGTCGAAATCCGCTACCACCGGACCACGCTCTACAACTCGATTTTCCGGTTCGACGACGAGATGATCGTAAACATGCACGTGTATGGGCAGCCGGGCGCATACGCCCCGGCGATGCACCTGAAGCTGTTGCCAGCCGCCGACCTTTTCGAAACGTACACAACCAGTTTCGAACAGGTCTGGACCGAGAGTTACGAAGCCAACTTCGGGAGTCACGCATGAGCCGGACCGACTATTTTCATGATCCGACCGCCCCACCCGCGAACAGCATCAAGGTGGCAGTGAGCGCGCTGGTCCAGGACGACGAAGGGCGGATACTGCTCATTCGTCGCACCGACAACGGCAAGTACTCGATCCCCGGCGGTGGCCTCGAAGCGGGCGAAACAGTGGCACAAGCAGTCGTCCGGGAAGTAAATGAGGAGACGGGTATCGATGTCAAGGTCACTGAGTTAATCGGTGTCTTCTCGGACCCTGATCATGTCATCGCGTACAACGACGGCGAGGTCCGGCAGGAGTTCTCCATCTGCTTCCGCGCTCGACCGATCAGCGGCAAACCACGGCCGAGTGAGGAATCGGCTGAGGTCGAATGGGTTGCGCCGGAGAAACTCCGCGAACGGGATATCCATCCGTCCATCCTGCTCAGGATCCACACGGGCCTTGAAGGCACGACAGTTCCATACTTCACCTGAAGGGTAGGCGAGCCTTCAGCCGAGTCTCTGTCCGGTCGGCTGCACCAATCAGATGCGGTGCAGCCTCCGTGACCGACTGCGAGACGACATGGTCAGGGCCGTACCGTTCTTCCACTTCGGAGATCCGTTCACGAACCCCGGTCACCTCCCCCGTTGGCGTTGTGGTCATGTCCGCCCACCACAGCGCATCGCGCAGTGCAGTCTCCTCGTCAGGCCATCCGATGGACATCCCGCGGCGGCGAGCTTCAACACACGCGCACGAGTGATTCGCGACCAGACCGCACAATCGGTCACCGAAACCCCGTTCGCGAAGGAATTCCGCGCCATCGACTGGATGGAACCCGATTCGCTTCAAGGCCGGGGCGTAGCCGACGTCGTGGAGCCACGCTGCTGCCACCAGCAACGACGGATCATCCACCACGGCGGCGGCACAGCTGGCCTGCCTCGCCACCCCTTCAACGTGCGCTAGTCGCCGCGGCAGGGATGCAAGGTATCTGCGGGCCAACTGCTCAGCCCATGCGACTGTCTCCGCGCCCGTCATACTACGACCGTAGCGAGTCTGCACGTGAACCGTAAGTCGTGATTATCGTCGGCAGCCGATTCCCTCCGCACACTCTCATGCAGCATACGGACGTGGGATTACCTCACGGATGCTCCGTTGTCGCCTTCGTCTGGCCTATCCCGAAGTAGCGACTTTACAAGATTTAGTATCGAAGTCAGCAAGTCAAGCTGTTCACGTAAATAGTCGATATTCGGATCAGCATGCCCATGGATCAAACTATTCCGAAAGGTTCGAGAATACCTGATTGCTTTCATCAACTCATCAGACAATATCCCTTGGTCATGCAGACTACTTAAACTACGAACAAAGCTTGGCTGCACCCTGTCCGAAGCTGCATTTATTATGCGTTCGAGTTGCGCCCACATAATAGAATATCGGCCGACGAGTTGGTACCACTCCTCTTCGGACGGAACCCTGCCATCACCTACAGCCGGTCTCATCACTTCTCCCGGATGCCTATACATCCTAGAGAGATAAAGGTTAAGATAGTCCGGGTTATCGGCAATAACAGCGTCGGCAATCTGGTCAGTTAAAGGTCGACTTTCGAAATCAGAGTTGATTCGCTCAAGATGCGGTCGAAGGCTATCCGGCGTCGTCAGCTCTACGCGTTTCAGAAAATCGAATAGAACATCGACGCGGCCCATTTCGGTCTCTGAAATAGACTCCTCACGTAGGCGCTTAACATGACTAAGGAGATATGCGGCGAGCTCATAGTGAGTGACAAAGCTCCGCGCGCCTTCCTCAATTCTTCGCTGACCAGCCTTCTGGAGAAGCTCCAGAGCAACCTCTCCGGCGTGGACAAGACCGTTCAGCTGGTCAATGAGCTGTCTTTCTTGATCAGAGAGCGAATCCCCCAGCGGCTTATAGATTAAATCGTGCTCGACCTCGGACCAGCCGTGCATAAGAACGGAAGCGACCTGGACCTCAACTCGAGCTCGGGCAAACCGTATATCTTTGCCCTTGAGGCCGTCCTCTCTTACCGTTATCCTATAGTGCACTGCCGAATAGCCCGGAAACCTTCGCTCGACATGAGTAGACCCAGACTTTTCACCTTCCCCAGCGCTAACCAAGGGAAATTCTTTTTTCACTTCAATATCGAAAAGCCGAGAAATTATCGCCTCAACCCGACTGCGTTCACCAGGAAAATATAGAGCGATACGGACGCCAGCAAGATCGGGTATATCTGCACGTATCTCATCTGCTGAGGAATAACACTTCTCTGCATGCCTCTTTATACACTTATTGCGAAGACTATCGAAATCTTTCGCGCGACTGGTCACATAACAGCTGATCCCCTCAGCTTTGCACGCCTCAGTCACGTGTCGTTCGACTAGCCTCCCGACCTCTTGATAGAAGTCGAACTCTCGTCGATAATGCGCAAGGAAATCTGAAATTACCTCGTCCACCGTGCCCCTACTACCGAATGCATCATGGGCCAAATATCGGCCAATAGGATGCCGTTACTATATAGGCAAGTCCGAGATCCTGGGCTTCCTTAAGCTTTTTTGCCACCAGACGCTAGTCCGCTACGGAACTCGACCACGTCGCCGTCGGTCATGACGTAGTCCTTGCCTTCCATGCGGACCTTGCCCGCGGCTTTGGCGGCGGCCATGGAGCCTGCATCGACGAGGTCGTCGAAGGCCACCACTTCGGCCTTGATGAAGCCGCGTTCGAAGTCGGTGTGGATGACGCCGGCGGCCTTCGGGGCGGTGTCGCCCTGGTGGATGGTCCAGGCGCGGGCTTCTTTCGGGCCCGCGGTGAGGTAGGTCTGCAGGCCGAGGGTGTGGAAGCCGGCGCGGGCCAAGGCGTGCAGGCCGGGTTCGGTCTGGCCGATGGATTCGAGGAGTTCGGTGGCGGATTCCTCGTCGAGTTCGAGGAGTTCGGCTTCCACCTTGGCGTCGAGGAAGACCGAATCGGCCGGGGCGACGGAAGCTTTCAGCTCGGCGACCTTCGCCTCGTCGGTGAGCACCGACTCGTCGGCGTTGAAGACGTAGAGGAAGGGCTTCGTGGTGAGCAGCGAGAGCTCTTTCAGCAGCTCGGTGTCCACCTTGTCGGCCGCGGCGAACAGGGTGGTGCCGCTGTTGAGGATCTCCTGCGCGGCCTTCGCGGCGTCGGCGACCGGCTTGCGGTCCTTCTTGACCTTCGCTTCCTTCTCCAACCGCACGACCGCCTTCTCCAGGGTCTGCAGGTCGGCCAGGATGAGTTCGGTCTCGATCACCTCGATGTCGGCGCCCGGGTCGACGCGGCCGTCGACGTGCACCACGTCGTCATCGGCGAACACCCGTACCACCTGGCAGATGGCGTCGGCCTCGCGGATGTTGGCGAGGAATTTGTTTCCCAGGCCCGCCCCCTCGGACGCGCCCTTCACGATGCCGGCGATGTCGACGAACGACACGGTGGCGGGCACGATCCGCTCGGAAGAGAAGATCTCGGCCAGCTTGTTCAGCCTCGGATCGGGCAGGGGCACCACGCCGACGTTCGGCTCGATGGTCGCGAACGGGTAGTTCGCGGCGAGCACGTCGTTCTTGGTCAACGCATTGAACAGCGTCGACTTGCCGACGTTGGGCAGACCGACAATTCCGAGGGTGAGACTCACGAGGAACAGAGTCTACGCGGCGCGCCGACCCGGCTCTCCCGCGAGTGGCACATGGCGGAGAGGTCTCTCGGACTTCGCCGCAGCCATGTGCCACTCGCGGCCCGTTTCAGGGGATGAGGACGACTTTGCCGAGGTTGGCGTGGGCTTCGATGGCGGCGTGGGCTGCGGCGGCTTGGTCGAGGGGGTATTCGGCGTGGACGGCGGGGCGTAGTCGGCCGGAGGCGAAGTATTGCCAGAGTTCTTGGCGCCAGTGTTCGTAGACGTCGGGCTGGGTTTTCGCGATGCGGGCCATCTGGAAGCCGATGACGGATTTCGCGCCGACGAGCAGGTCGTAGGCCTGAATGGTGCCGCCGCCGGAACTGTAGGCGATCAACCGGCCACCGGGAGCCAGCGCCGCGATCGCGGGTGAGAGCAGATCGCCGCCGACGGCGTCCAGCACGTAGTCGGCGGGAGCCCCCCAGGACTCCTGGCCGTACTCGACCACGTCGTCGGCTCCGAGTTCCCGCACGAACTCCGACTTCGCGAGATCCGACACCGCGCCGACCACCCGCGCCGCGCCACGGACCCGCGCCAACTGGACCGCGAGGTGACCGACGCCGCTCGCGGCGGCGGTGATCAGGGCGGACTCCCCTTCCCTGGGCGATGCGGCACTGAGCGCACCGAGCGCCACCAGGCCGCTGCGCACCAGCGCGACCGCGTCCACCGCCGACGCACCGTCCGGAATCGGCGACGCCATGGCCGCCGAGAGCAGGGCGTAGTCGGCGTAGCCGTGTCCGAACACGAGACCGGTCACGCGGTAGCCGGGCCCGTATCGGTCGACGCCCTCGCCCACCGCGACCACCTCGCCCGCGATCTCGCCGCCCAACGCGATCGGTTCGCGCTGCTCACGCACCTTCCGCACCACCGGCAGGGTCACCCCGACCGCCTCGACACGGACCAGAAGCTCACCCGGCCCTGGTGTCGGGACTTCGACCGAGACGAGCTCGAGCACCTCGGGACCACCGCTGCGCTCGTACTGCACCCGCCGCATCACACCTCCAGAAATCGTCAGGAGGCGCAACGGTAACCGGATCGCGGGTGGTGATCACAGTCCACTACACGCTGTAGTGGTACATCTCACCGCTGGTCGAGACCGGCGGAGAGCAGCCGGAGCGTTGGGTCCGCGCCGATGCCGTGCGGTCCATCGTCGAGGCGATGGCTATGGCGGACCTCGCGCGGATGGTCATCGTCAGCAACAGCGCCCGAGTCGCCGCACCCGGCGACGATCGGTTCCCCCGCTTGGCGGTGAAGCCGCTGATCCCGTGCCCGCTGTTGCGGCACAGCCTGGCCGGCACGTCCGCGGCGGAGCACGTCGTCCGTGATTCGGCGCTGGACTGGACGATCGTCCGCGCACCTCAACTCTTGAGGCACTCCTGTCGGTCCCCCGGCGTAGCGTGACCGCATGGAGCCGACCTCCGAGGTGGTGACGGCGCGTCCGGCACCCACGCTCGCCTCGTTCATCGACCGGTACGTCGGTTATCGCATGTCCGGGTTCGCGGCGGGGATGCATCGTGGGTTGCCGTCGCGGCACATGACTTTCATCGTCGCGATCGGGCCCACGATCGACGTCGTCGAGCAGACGGATCCACGGCAGTCGCCCCAGAACTATCGGTGTGTGCTGAGCGGCCTGCAAGCGAGCACGGCGCTGATCGCGCACGACGGTCGTCAGGAAGGTGTGGCCGTGTCACTCACACCGCTGGGTTGCCGCACCTTGTTCGGCATGCCCGCAGCGGCGCTGTGGGACACGTCGGTGGAATTCGCCGACGTCGTCGGACCTGTCGGATCGGAGCTGTGGGAGCGATTGCAGTACGCGCCGAGCTGGCCGGAGCGTTTCGGTGTCTGCGATCGGGTGCTCTCGGCGCTGGCCGATCCGGTCCGTGTGGTCGGTCCAGAACTCACCTGGGCATGGCGTGCGGTGGTCGGTTCCGGCGGCGGAATCGCGGTCGGCTCGCTCGCCGCGGAGGTCGGGTGGACCAGACAGCATCTGACGCGCCGGTTCAAGCGCGAGTTCGGCCTGAGCCCGAAACTCGCGGCCCGGATCACGCGCTTCGAACAGGCGCGCCGGATGCTGGCGCACACGCCCTCCTACGTCACCATCGCCCAGGTGGCCGCCACGTGCGGGTATTACGACCAGGCTCATCTGGATCGAGACTTCGCCGACCTCGCCGGAACCAGCCCGACCGCGTGGCTGGCCGAGGAGATTCCATCCGTCCAAGCCCCGGACGAGTCCGCCGGATGACGATGAAGGCATGACGAATCCGACAGAAGTCAGCACCCGCACCGCCGTCTGGCCCACGCTCGTTTTCCGCGATGCCCGCGCGATGGCCGCCTTCCTGATCGAGGCGTTCGGCTTCCGGGAGGCCGCGCTCTACGCCCGCGAGGACGACCCATCGATCGTCGAGCACGCGGAACTGCGCTGGCCGCTGGGCGGCGGTGTCATGTTCGGCTCGGCAGGTAAGGACGACAGCCCGTTCAGTACCCGCCCGACCGGCACCAACTCGGTCTATCTCGTCTGCGAGGAGCCCGACGCGCTGTTCGCCCGCGCCACCGCCGCGGGCGCCGAAGTGGTCCGTGGCCTGCGCGACGAGGACTACGGCTCACGCGGCTTCACGGTCCGCGACCCGGAAGGCAATCTCTGGAGCTTCGGCACCTACTGGGGCGCTTGATCGGCCTGAGGGCGAAGCGCGGGCGTCACCGAAGAGCACCGGCAACCGGAAAGGCGCGCGAATCAGGCGAACCGAGCACACTCGCTCAGCGCCCGCCGAAGCCCGACATCGCGATGCCGCGGATGAACGCGCGCTGGGCTATCGCGTAGATGAGCAGCAGTGGGAGCAAGATGACGACCGCGGCGGCCATGAGGATGGGCCACTGGGTGTAGTACTGGCCTTGCAGCCGGACCAGTCCCAGTGTCGCGGTGGCGACGTCGTCGCGCTGGATCATGACCAGCGGCCAGAGGAAGTCGTTCCACACGGTGATCCAGGTGAGCACGGCGAGCACCATCAGAGCCGGACGGGTGTGCGGCAGCAGCACCCGCCAGTACACCTGCCAGGTGGAACAGCCGTCGAGGATGGCGGCCTCCTCGAGTTCCTCGGGCAGCGTGCGGAAGAACTGCCGCATCAGATACGTGCCGAACGCACTGCCGAACAGGCCGGGCACGATCATCGCCCACGGGGTGTCCACCCAGCCGAACGCCCGCATCAGCAGGAACTGCGGGATCACCGTCACGGTCAACGGCACCATCAGCGTCGCGAGGTAGGCCAGGAACAGCATGTCGCGCCCACGGAAACGCAGACGCGCGAAGGCATAACCGGCCAACGAGCAGAAGAAGACCTGCCCCGCCGTGACGCACAACGCGTAGATGGTGGTGTTGAGCAGCATCCGCCCCATCGGCAGCAGATCGAAGACCTTCCCGTAGTTCGACCACTGCGGCCGCTGCGGAAGGAACGCCGCATCGGCGATCTCGCCGTCCCGTTTCAGCGAGCCCGACACCGCCCACAGGATCGGCAGCAGCGCGCACCACGCGATGCCGACCAGCACCGCGTATATCGCGGTTCCGCGCACCACTCGCCGCACGATAGCCCGGTCGACGCGGCCGACCGCGATGAACGCGCGGTCGCGTCGAACCGGCAGCGCGCGCCGCACCGCCTCGTAGGTGTTCACTGTTCCACCTCCGACCGCCGGGCCATCCGCAGTTGCACCAGTGTCAGCAGGAACAGGATCGCGAAGATCACCCAGGCGAGCGCGGAGGCGTACCCGACCTCGTAGAAGCCGAACGCGTTCTGGAACAACATGATCCCCAGCAGGTACGTACCCGTCTCCGGCCCCCCGTTACCGCCGGTCAGCGCGTATGCCTGGTCGAACGCCTGCACCGAATTGATGATCGTGATGATGAAGACGAACGACAGCGGCCCCCGGATCAGCGGCACGGTGATCGCGAAGAATCGCCGCAGCGCCCCGGCTCCGTCGATCTTGGCGGCCTCGTAGAGCGTCTCCGGTACGCCCTGCATGGCAGCGAGCAGGATGACCGTCGCGAAGGGCACACTCTTCCACACGGTGACGATGCTGAGCGAGACCAGCGCCCAGTCGGGGTCGGTCAGCCAGGGCACCGCGTCGATGCCGATCCAGCCGAGCGCGACGTTGAGCAGCCCGTCGTCGGTGAACAGGAACCGCCACACCACGGCCATGGCGACCGCCGAGGCGACCAACGGCAGGAAAGCGATGGTGCGAAACACGCCTATGCCGGCCAATTTTCGATTCAGCGCGGCGGCGACGGCGAGTCCGATCAGCACCGTGGGCACCAAGGTCAGCAGCGTGAAAACGGCCGTATTGCGTAATGCGATGAGAAACAACGGGTCCGAGGTGAACAGCCGCCGGTAGTTGTCCACACCGACAAATCGCATGGGGCTGAACAGGTCCCACGAATGAAAACTCAGATAGAGCGAAAAACTCAACGGGAACAACAAGAAAACCGCGACGGCCGCCACGTTGGGTGCGACGAATGCCCAACCGGCCCGCTCGCGCCGCCGCGCCAATCGGGACGCGACCCCCGCTTTGCCCGATGTTTGCGATCGCCGCCCTGCCATCATGGCGTCTCCAGCAGCGCGTCGACGTCGGAGGCGAAACGGCCGTCCAACGAGGCGGCGGTGGCGGCGCCGCGCAGCACTCGGTTGGAGCCGCGCTCGAGCAGGGCGGACACCTTCCCCCAAGCGGGGGTGATCGGCAGCGGGCGGGAATTGGCCGGGCCCGCCGTGAACACCTCGAGATTGCGGACCTCCCGGTGCGCGGCGGCGAACCCCGGTGAGTTCATCGCCGACTGGAGCACGGGGACGAACAGCCCGGACGCGGCGATGATCGCCTGACCCACCGGTCCGGTAGCGAATTTGACGAATTCCCAGGCCTGTTCGACACGCGGGCTGCCCGCGGCGATGGCCAGGCCCGTGCTGCCGACGTCGGTGATCGCGCCGGGACCGCCGTGCGGGCCCACCGGCAGCACCGTGATGTCGATCGGGAGATCGTCGTGTCCGGCGAATTCGGAATACAGCCAATGCCCGCCCAGCGCCATCGCGGCCCGGCCCCGCCGGAACAGGTCTGGGGCCGAGACGGAAAGCGTGTCGGCGGCTTTCGGCGCCACGCGGTGGCGTACGGCGAGGTCGGCGTAGAACTGGAATCCCTCGGCGAACCGCGGATCGCCGAGGTTGGTCCTGGTCGGACGCACCGAGGGCGAGAACCATTCGGCGCCGTTGTTCATGCCGAAGCAGGCCGCCGAGAAGTACGGCACCCAGGCGTCGGCGAACCCCCACCGGGTGCGAGACGAGTCATGCCTGGTCAACGCCTCGGCAGCGGCCAGGAACTCGTCGAAAGACCAGGCGTCGCGCCAGCGCGCGGGCGGAGTGATCCCGGTTCCGTCGAACAGCTCCCGGTTGTAGTACAGGAAGACGCCGGACCACTGTTCGGGCAGGGCGTACTGCCCGCCCGCGTAGGTGAAGGTGTCGTACAGCGCCGGATAGCTGTCGGCGCGCAGCTGGGTGGCGTACCGCGGATCGCGGTCGAGCAGGGTGTTCAGATCCAGCAGTACCCCGCGCTCGGCCAGCCCCGCGTAGGTCAGCTCCCACGCCATCAGCACGTCCGGGCATTTCCCGCCCGCGCAGTAGGTGAGCATCTGCTGGAGCGGGTCCGGACCCGACATGATGGTGCGAATCCTGATGTCGGGATGCAGCTTCCGGAACTCGTCGATGATCGTCAGCCGGACCCTGGCCTCTTCCGGCCTGGCCTGGAAGAAGAAGGTCAACGCGTCGTCGTCGGAGCCGCAGCCGCCGCTCGCCAGTAGTGGCGCGGCCAGCGCCGACCCGAGCAGCGTCCGGCGACGGACCCTGGCGACGGGATTCGCACGCAACACAGCCCTCCTCCAGGGCGGATGTGGAGCTTCTCGAACGGCATGGCAGCATACGTTCGGCAATCACATGGTGACGGCCGACACATGAACAATATTTCACGGTGCGCGTCCGACGTCCGGAATCGGCACGACGGCGATCATCGATCGGTTACGTTGTCACGTGTTTGAGCAAGATCCTGCGCGTTTTACAGGAGAGTAGGCAGATGGCGACAATCGAATATCTGCGGACCGATCCCGATCTGCCGCCCGTCGGCGTGGTCGACAAGTCCCCGATCACACCGGCCAAGAAATTGATCTTCGCGGGGATCGCCGCACTCGGCGCCATAGCGTGGGCGGTGCTCGCCATCTCACGCGGCGAATCGGTGAACGCGGTGTGGATCGTGATCGCAGCGGTGTGCACCTACATCATCGCGTACCGGTTCTACGCCAGGTTCATCGAACGCAAGATCGTCAAACCACGCGACGACCTGGCCACACCCGCCGAAATCCTGGAGAACGGCAAGGACTACATGCCGATGGACCGGCGGGTGCTCTACGGGCACCACTTCGCCGCCATCGCGGGCGCGGGGCCGCTGGTCGGTCCGGTGCTGGCCGCGCAGATGGGCTACCTGCCGGGGACCATCTGGATCGTGGTCGGCGTGGTGCTGGCCGGCGCGGTGCAGGACTACCTGGTGCTGTGGGTCTCGATGAAGCGGCGCGGGCGCAGCCTGGGGCAGATGGCGCGCGACGAGCTGGGCGTGATCGGCGGCTGGTCGGCCATCGTGGGCGTTCTGGTGATCATGATGATCCTGCTGGCGGTGCTCGCGCTGGTGGTGGTCAACGCGCTCGCGCACAGCCCGTGGGGCGTGTTCTCGATCGGCATGACCATTCCGATCGCACTGTTCATGGGTGTGTACCTGCGGTTCCTCCGGCCGGGCAAGGTCGGCGAGGTCTCCGTGATCGGGTTCGCCATGTTGCTGCTGGCCATCGTCGGCGGCGGTTGGGTGTCGGAAACCGAGTGGGGCGCGGACTGGTTCACGCTCTCGCCGGTGACCATCTCCTGGCTGCTGATCGCCTACGGTTTCGTCGCCTCGGTGCTCCCGGTGTGGCTGCTGCTCGCCCCGCGCGACTACCTGTCGACGTTCATGAAGGTGGGCACCATCGTGCTGCTCGCGGTCGGCATCCTGGTCACGTTGCCGGTGCTGCACGCGCCCGCCGTCTCGTCGTTCGCGTCCAGCGGTACCGGACCGGCGTTCGCGGGTTCGCTGTTCCCGTTCCTGTTCATCACCATCGCCTGCGGCGCGCTGAGCGGCTTCCACGCGCTCGTTTCCTCCGGCACCACGCCGAAACTGCTGGAGAAGGAATCGCACGCGCGGATGATCGGCTACGGCGGCATGCTGATGGAGTCGTTCGTCGCGGTCATGGCGATCATCACCGCCTCGATCATCGACCAGCACCTGTACTTCGCGATGAACGCGCCGCTCGGTCTCACCGGTGGCACCGCGGAGAAGGCCGCGGCCTACACCAATAGCCTCGGGCTCAGCGGTCCGGCGATCACTCCGGCGGAGCTGAGCCAGGCCGCGAGCGATGTCGGCGAATCATCGATCATCTCCCGCACGGGCGGCGCGCCGACGCTGGCGGTCGGCATCTCCGAGGTGTTCCACCAATTCCTGGGCGGCGCGAGCATGAAGTCGTTCTGGTACCACTTCGCGATCATGTTCGAGGCGCTGTTCATCCTCACCACGATCGACGCGGGCACCCGGGTGGCCCGGTTCATGCTGTCGGACGCGCTGGGCAACTTCGGCGGCGCGGCGAAGAAGTTCCGTGATCCGTCCTGGCGGGTGGGCGCGTGGCTGTGCTCGGCCGTCGTGGTCGGCGCGTGGGGCTCGATCCTGCTGATGGGTGTGACCGATCCGCTCGGCGGCATCAACACCCTGTTCCCGCTGTTCGGCATCGCCAACCAGCTGCTGGCCGCCATCGCGTTGACTGTCGTGCTGGTGATCGTGGTGAAGAAGGGCCTCGCGAAATGGGCCTGGATTCCGGCGATTCCACTGGTCTGGGACCTCTTGGTGACGATGACGGCGTCGTGGCAGAAGATCTTCTCCGCCGATCCGAAGCTCGGCTACTGGAAGCAGCACAGCATCTGCCAAGCGGCGCAGGACGCCGGGAAGCTGTGCCTGACGGCGAAGACCCAGGACGACATGAACGCGATCGTGCGCAACACCTTCATCCAGGGCACTTTGTCGATCATCTTCGCGGTGCTGGTACTGATCGTGGCGGTGGTGGGCGCGCTGGTGGCCTTCCGCGCCTGGCGCTCCGGGGAGTCGACGACCACCGAGACGCCGGAACAGCCGTCGAAGATCTTCGCGCCCAGCGGATTCCTCGCCACCGCGGCGGAGAAGGAAGTCCAGAAGGAGTGGGACGAGTTGATCGCGACCGGGAAGGCGCGCGCCTCCGGCGCGGCACACGTACACGCGCAATGAGCGACTCCGCGAAGCAGGGCGCCGAT
The DNA here is from genome assembly GCF_042733915.1 of Nocardia sp. NPDC059691. Classification (NCBI taxonomy): domain Bacteria; kingdom Bacillati; phylum Actinomycetota; class Actinomycetes; order Mycobacteriales; family Nocardiaceae; genus Nocardia; species Nocardia sp. NPDC059691. The sequence continues at coordinate 25,355 of NZ_JBHWFB010000018.1, forward strand.
CGGTCCGCGCGACCGCTCGGCGCCCGGCTGCGCGCCGCGGCCCGCGCCTGTGGCGACGGCGTCCGAGCGGGCGTCTGGTGGTTCGACTCGATCCTGGGTGGGCAGGACTACCAGCGTTACGTGGAGCACCTGCGGCGCAGCCATCCCGGCTGCGCCATCCCGACCGAGCGGGAGTACTGGCGGCAGCGGCATGCCGAGGCCGATCGCAATCCAGCCAACCGGTGCTGCTGACCGAAAAGATTTTCGGCGCGCGTCACCACATGCCGATTCGGTAGTTTTCACAACAGTTGACCGGGCAACGGCTGTGCGATCTCATCATCGTCGTGCGAGGTCGCGGCTACCCCCAGCACTGGTGGCCGATTCCCGCTAGCACGGGTTCGCCGCAGCTGCCATTGTGGTGTGCGTGACGATCACGGCATTGGATTTCGAACGTTGCTACCGGGCGGTGTCGACCCGGGATTCGCGATTCGACGGGCAATTCTTCACCGCGGTGCGAACCACTGGAATCTATTGCCGTCCTTCGTGTCCCGCGATCACGCCGAAGCGGGCCAACGTGTCGTTCCTGCCGACCGCCGCCGCGGCGCAGCAGGCGGGTTACCGTGCCTGCCGCCGCTGCCTGCCGGACGCGGCGCCCGGCTCGCCGCTGTGGAACACCAGGGCGGATCTGGCCGCGCGGGCGATGCGGCTGATCGGAGACGGCGTGGTCGAGCGGGCCGGGGTGCCGGGGCTGGCCGCCACGCTCGGCTATTCCCAGCGGCAGCTCACCCGGGTACTGACCACCGAACTGGGCGCGGGGCCGCTGGCGCTGGCCAGGGCGCACCGGGCGCACACGGCGCGGTTGCTGATCCAGACCACCGCGATGCCCATGTCCGACATCGCGTTCGCGGCGGGTTTCGCCTCGATCCGCCAGTTCAACGACACGGTGCGCGAGGTGTTCGCGGTCAGCCCCACCACCATGCGGCTCGAAGCGCAGCGCGCGAAAACCGGAACCCCCGCGCGTCCCGCGCCGTCCGGCAGCGGCTCGCTCACGCTGCGGCTGCCCTACCGGGAACCGCTCGACCGGGCCTGGCTGGAATGGTTCCTGTCCGCGCACGTGGTGCCGGGCATGGAATTGTGGGAGGACCGCGCCTACACCAGGAACCTGCGCACGCCGCACGGGCACGCCACCGCGCGGCTGAGCTTCCAGCGCGACCATGTGCGCGCGGATTTGTCCCTGCACGACATGCGCGACCTCGCGCCGACGGTGACCAGGCTGCGGCACCTGCTCGACCTAGACGCCGACCCGGTCGGCATCGATGAAGCACTCGGTGTCGGGCCCACGGCGCACGGCGGCTCCCCGAAACGGCCGCCTGAGCAGGCCGCCGAATATCTGCCGGACGCGGGGGCGGGGTCACCGCCGGAGAGCGAAGCGCTGACCGAGATCGACCCGGTCGACGTCGGTCGCCCGTCGTTCACCCCCGGCATCCGCGTGCCCGGGTGCGTCGACGGCGCAGAACTATTGCTGCGCACCATGATCGGGCAGCAGATCTCGGTGGCCGCCGCCGCCACGCACACCGCCCGACTGGTCGAGGCACTCGGAGAACGGGTGGACGGGCCGATCCCGCTGCTGTTCCCGACACCCGAGGTGATCGCCGAACGCGGCGCCGATATTTTGACCGGACCGGCGCGGCGCATCCGATCAATCACCGCGGCCGCCGAGGCGCTCGCCTCCGGGGAGCTGGCGCTGCACCAAGGGCGCACCGCCGCCGACCTGCGCCGCGACCTGCTCGCGCTGGACGGTGTCGGGCCGTGGACGGCCGATTACGTGACCATGCGCCTGCTCGCCGATCCGGACGTCCTGCTCGGCACCGACTTGGTCGTCCGCCGCGGCGCGAGCCTGCTCGGCATCGATCTGACGGACACCGCACGCTGGGTGCCGTGGCGGTCGTACTTGTCCATGCACCTGTGGAAAACGGCACTGACCAGCCGCGCCACACCTTCCATCGTCCCCGCGCTCGCCACTACGAAAGGCAGTGTCGAATCATGAACGCCAGCTTCGCCGTCCGCACCGACGTCGGTAGCGCCCGCACCGTCACAGCGGATTTCGCCGTCACGGAGACACCGCTCGGCCCGTTCACCACGCTCGTCGACCCCGACGGGGCGGTGCTGGCCTCCGGTTGGACCTCCGACGCGGAAAACCTGCGCGGCCTGATCCATCCCGCCTTGCGGCCCGGCCGACTGCGGCAGCGGGATTCGCTGGGCGAGGTGACCGGTGCCGTCACCGCCTATCACGAAGGCGATCTCACCGCGATCGACCCGATTCCCGTTCGCCAGCAGTCCGGGGAATTCCTCGTGCACGCCTGGGAAGTGCTCCGCGCCGTCCCGGCGGGAAGCCCACTCACCTACACCGAATTCGCCGCCCGCGCCGGCCGCCCCGACGCCACGCGCGCCGCGGCCAACGCTTGCGCCCGCAACGCCGCCGCCCTCTTCGTGCCCTGTCATCGGATCCTCCGCATCGGCGGCGCACTCGGCGGCTTCCGCTGGGGATTGCCGGTGAAACGGTGGCTGCTCGACCACGAGGGCTGAGGTCTCGCGACTCGCCGCGCAGGGCATCGGCCACGAGCAGGAGGACCTACAGCAACGGCGTGCGTCACGTCGGCGTGCTGGCCCGAGACGGCAACAGCCTGTCGTTCGGCGAGGCCGTAACGTGCTGATCGCCGACCGTCAGTCCTCGACGCTCAGTCAAGAGTGCGCCCGGGCAGCTCAGCGTGCCCCCGCGCGGCCTGCACGGTGCCGCTCATCCGGGTAGGTCGCGCGGACGCCTACGGTCGCCGTGGCCCATTCGCGCGGCTGATTTCCAGCCGGAAGCGTGCACGTCGTTTGGGCGGCTGCGAGGCGAACACGCCCACGCTCCGCTGCCTACGGGCCGGCTCTCGCGGGTGAGGACGTGATGCGCTGCGTCCGGACAGGCCGCTCGGCAGTGCAGCCGATATGTTCACGTCCGGTACGCAGCGGCCGGTAAACCGTCGGCAGCGTGTCGCCACGGCCGGGTGCACCCACCGCCTGCAGGGCTCAACCGCCGAGCAGCCGGAACCGCCGAGCAGCCGGAGTCCGCGCTCAGGCGATCGTCGCCTGGAGGTGGGAGCCGTCGCGGCCGCGTACGACGTGCAGGCGGCTGGGGATGCGCTGGCGCATCTCGTCCACGTGGCTGACCACGCCGACCACGCGTCCGCCCGCGCGGAGTTCGTCCAGCACGCCCATCACCGCGTCCAGGGTGTCGGCGTCCAGGCCGCCGAATCCCTCATCGATGAACAGAGTGTCCAGCACGAGGCCACCGGATTCGGCGGCGACCGTGTCGGCCAGGCCGAGCGCCAGCGAGAGCGAGGCCATGAAGGTTTCGCCACCGGACAGCGTCTTGGCCGGGCGGATGGCTCCGGTGTAGTCGTCACGGATGTCCAGGCCGAGGCCGCCTCGGCGACCACGCGGGCCTGCCTTGTCCGAGTGGACGAATTCGTAACGGCCGCCGGACATTCTGCGTAGCCGCAGTGAGCCCGCCTGCGCGACTTCCTCCAAGCGTGCGGCCAGGACGTAGGAGTGCAGGGACATGCGGCGGTTGTTCGCACCGCGCCCGGCGACCAGGTCGGCGAGACCGTCGAGTTCCTCGAACGCTCGTTGCGCCGGGGCGATCCGATCCACAGCGGCCCAGAGTTGGCCGCCGAGCTCCTCGAGCTGACTCGCTCGCCTGCTCGCCTCGGCATGGGCGGCCACAGCGGCGTTGAGCGCGGTCTGCGCGGCCGTCACCAGCGCGTCGAGTTCGGCGGGGTCGCCGGGCTCCTGCTCCGACGCCGCTCGGATCTCCGGTTCCGCCAGCACCGCTTCCGCCGCGGCACGGGCACGGTCGGCGGCCACGAGTTCCGCTTCGATCTCGGCCTGCCGCCGAGAGTCACGCGACGCGGCGTTGACGACTTTCGCGTAGGCGGTCAAGCGCGCGACATCGTCTCCCATCGTGTCGCGAGTTCGAGTGCCGACAAGCGCCGGTTCCTCGGCGCCGACGGAGTCCGAAGCGGCCGTCTCGGCGGATTCCGGGAGCTGAGCCGGACCACCGGACAGAGCCGAGCCCTCAGTAGTGACCGACGCGGAGCCCGGAGCCGACGACGAACCGCCATACTCGCCTTCCGGCACGAAACCCGCGACGCCGGCGAGATTTTCGACCCGATCGGCGATCAGGGACACCTGCTCACGCGCCGCCACCGCTTCGGCGCGGGCGTCGCGCAGGGCGATCGCCTCGGCGACGAGAGCGGCGAGCCGGGCACGGCGGCGGTCGATGGTCAGGTCGGCGCCCGCCGCGCTCCGCAGCCGGTCGGTGAGCTCGCCGAGGCGCCTTTCGGCGGAGGCGACGGTGGCGGCGACCGCGCTGCGGCGCGCCTCGGATGCGCGCAGCTCGTCGTGCAGGCGCGCCTCGTCGCCGCGCAGGCGCGTGAGTTCGGCTTCCAGCCCGTCGGCGTTGGCGGCCAGTTCCGAAGTGTCCTCGTAGCGGTCGGTCGCGGCGCGCAGGGCCGCGGCGAGTTCGACGCGGTCGGTATCGCCGCCGCGAGCGACCAGCGCTTCGATCTCGCGCTCCAGGCCGGTGATGCGAGCCAGCGCGCGATCGCGGACGTCCTCCGCGGCACGCTCGGCCGCCACCGCGGCTTCCTCCTCGTCCTTGGACACCGCGGTGTCGGTCGGCTGGGCGGGTGCGGGATGCTGCGCGGAACCGCAAACCGCGCAGGGGCTTCCGGCGACCAGCTCGCCGGCCAGTTCGGCGGCCATTCCGCTCAGCCTGCGCTCACGCAGATCCAGCACGAGTTCTTTGACGTCGAGATGCGCGGCGCGGGCGGCGTCGAACTCGATGCGGGCGTGATCGAGCGCGGTGCGCCGGGCGGCCAGCTCGACCGCGGCCGTGGCGGCCCCCTGCAACCGTTCGGTCTCCGCGGTGATGCCGGGCAGGGCGGCGACCGCTTCGGCGGCCTCGCGCAGCCTGGCCTCGGCCGCGGTGAGCACGGCGGGCAGCTCCTCGCGCCGCGCGGCGAGTTCGGTGACACGCCGGGCCAGCGTCGCGTCCTCGGTGCGCAGGGCGTCGAGTTCACCGCCGAGCCGGGTGGCGGTCGCGGCGTCGGTGCGCACTTCGTCCAGCGCACCGATCTGCGCGCTCCAGCGCTGGACCGCCGCGTCGATGTCGGCGTCATCGCGAACCCGGTCGCCGTCGACCAGTTCGGCGCCGCCGAGTTCGGCGCTCGCCGGTTCCAGCAGGCGGGCTGCGAGCCGCTCTGCCGCCGTGTGCTTTTCGCCCTCGCGCCTGCGCTGGGTTTGCACCGCCGTACGCGCTTCGTCGATGGCGGCGACGACCGGCGCGGCTCGGCGAGCGAGGTCGAGTTCGGCTTGCAGTGCGGCGCGCCGATCCGCGCCCGCCACGTAGTCGTCCAGTTGCGCGCGTGCCGAGCTCATGCGGCGACGCAATTCGCGTAGCCGACGCTGCTGTTCGGCCTGCTCCCGGACGCGCGCCGATTCCGCCTGGCAGCGTTCGACTTCTGCCGCGGCCGTGGCCAGGTCGACGCGCGCGGTGGACAAAAGATCCTGCGACCACCCGACGCATTCGCCCGTACCGACCGAATCCGCTACCCCCGCGGCCATGCCCACCTGCGTGATCAGCCGCTTGATGCCGTCGGTACGAGCATCCAGATCCGCTTCGGCGGCGCGGCGCTTGTCGGCGAGCCACTGCTCGGCGGTGCCGAAACGCTTCGTGTCGAAGAGTTTTTCGAGCAGCTTCTCGCGATCTTCGTTGTCCGCGCGCAGGAAGCGGGCGAAGTCGCCCTGGGGCAGCAGCACCACCTGGAAGAACTGGTCGGCGCTCATGCCGAGCAGGCGCAGCACCTCCTCGCCGATATCCGGTATCCGGGAGAGGTTTTCGCCTCGGCCGTCCAGCCAGGCCAGCGTCGCCTTCGGATTGATCGTGCGCATGCCCGTGCCGTCCCGCTTGGGACGCTGGAACTCGGGGCTTCTGGTCAGACGCAGTCGCCGCCCGCCCAAGGTCGCCTCCAGCACCACCTCCGGTGGTGTCTGCTCCGGTGCGTGATCGGAATGCAGGCGCTTGCTCTCCCCGCGCGCACCGGGCACCCGGCCGTAGAGCGCGAACGCGATGGCGTCCAGCACCGTGGTCTTGCCCGCGCCGGTCTGGCCGTGCAGCAGGAACAGCCCGTCGGCGCCGAGCGCGTCGAAGTCGACGACCGTGGTGGCGGCGAACGGGCCGAAGGCGGTCATCTCCAGCTTGTGCAGCCTCATGCCGCCGCGCCTGCTCCCGGCCTGGGCAGGGCGCTCATGCGGTCAGTTCCTCGGCGGCGGCCACGGTGGCCACCTGCTCCGGTTCGGCGACGGCGGCGGACAGCGCCCGCTCCAGCCAGGTCATCTCGCTCGAGCTGGGTGCGCCGCGGACGTCGGTGAGGAAGCTGTGGGCTACTTCGATGTCGCGGCGGCCGTGCACTCGCTCACGGTAGCGCAGGTCCGGGCTGCCCTCGGGCCGCACCCATTCGACGTGCACCGCGTAGGGGAACCGTTCGCGCAGCTTGCGCATGGCGTCGACCGGGCGGGCGACGTCGGTGAGCACCGCGGACACGTAGTGCTGTTCGGCCGTGCCGTACTCCGCGCCGCTCAGCAGTTCGTCCAGGGTGCCGGTCAGCTTGCTCAGGCCCCGCACCGTCGGTAGGTCCCGGCGGCGCACCGCTCGCAGGCCGGACGCATCCAAGTCGACGATCCAGACCGCTTTGCGATGCGCGTTCTCGCCGAACGAATACGGCAGCGGCGAGCCGGAGTAGCGCACCGCCTCCGCGAGCGTCTGCGGTGAATGCAAATGGCCGAGGGCCACGTAGTCGATGCCGTCGAAAGCGGCCAGCGGAACCGTCTCCACGCCGCCGACCGAGATGGAGCGCTCCGATCCGGTGGCTTCCCCGCCGACCACGAAGGCGTGCGCCAGCACGACCGTCCGCACCCCGGGCCGCCGCGCGATGTCGGCCCGTACGCGAGCCATGGCCGCGTCCAGGATCTCCGCGTGCGAGCGCGCTTGCGGCACTTCGAGTTCCGCGCGGGTGATCTCCGGTTCCAAGTACGGGATGCCGTAGAACGCCACCGGCCCGTGCTCGTCTTCCAGCAGCACGGGCCGATCGGCGTCGGCCACGGTGGTGCGCAGATGCAGCCCGCCCGCGGCGGCGAAGCTCGCGCCGGCGCCCAGCCGAGCGGGCGAATCGTGGTTCCCCGAAGTGGCCACGATCCGAGCCCCCGCACTGCGGATCGCCTCGAATCCCCGGTTGCACACCGCGATCGCGTCGGCGCTGGGAATCGACCGGTCGTACACGTCACCCGGCAGCACCACCACATCGACCGATTCCTCGGCTACCAGCTCCGCGATGGCGGTCAGTGAACGAGCCTGGTCGGCAAGCAGATCGACCCCGTGGAACGTGCGCCCGATGTGCCAGTCCGAGGTGTGCAGCATCCGCATGCCGCGAAACCGTAGGGCAAGGCACCGACAGACTTCAATCGCCCCGCCCGCTGTGTCGGGTTCGCCCGGCCGGAACCCGGCGTGTCCAGCGGACGTGTCCGAGTCGCCGGGGTCCCGTTCGGCGACGAGCCGAACCTCACGCACCTCTTGACCTCCCGAATCCCACGGCGTCGGCGATTCCGGATGCCAGAATCCGAGCAGCTATGTGAACTATGCGGCAACGCACTGGCCCAGCCGGTTTCCGACGCGATGCCGGGCAGTTGCCAGATGCTCGTTCTTGTCGGTGACGTACGGCACTATCTCCGCTATGACCGCACCGATGCTCGTCGCCCTCGTGCTGGTGTTCGCCGCCGGTCTCGGCCTCGGCTGGCTGGGTCGCGCCGCGCGGGACGGGCATCGCGCGGCGGCGGCCCAGGCGCGGCTCACCGCGGCGGCGGACAACGAACGGCTGCTGCGGCAGTCGCTCACCGCGGCCAACGAGGATGCCGCGCGAAGGCATTCGCACGCCGTCGGCGCGCTGGTGGAACCGCTGCGGGCGGCGGTCGGAGCGCTGAACGAGCACATCCAGCAGGTCGAGCGACAGCGGCTCACCGCGTATTCGAGCCTGCGCGAACAGGTCGCGAGCATGCAGCGCACGTCGCATCAGCTCACCGGGGAGACCGGCCGGCTGGTCGCGGCGCTGCGCGCGCCGCAAGTACGGGGACGATGGGGCGAGATCCAACTGGAGCGGGTGGTCGAGCTGGCCGGGATGACCAGGCATTGCGATTTCCGGACCCAGGTGAGCCGCACCGGTCACGGCGAGGACGACCGCACGGTGCGACCCGATCTGGTGGTGCGCCTGGCGGGCGGCAGGCACATCGTGGTGGACGCCAAGGTGCCGTTCGCCGCCTACCTGGACGCCTGCGGCTCCGACGACCCCGACGTGCGCGCCGAGCTGCTCACCAGGCACGCCAAACATCTGCGCGCGCATGTCGACCAGCTGTCGGACAAGGCGTACTGGGCCGCCTTCGACCCCGCACCCGAATTCGTGGTGCTGTTCGTGCCCGGCGATCCGTTCCTGGACGCCGCCCTGACCACCGACTCCGAGCTGTTGGAGTACGCGTTCGGCCGCAATGTGATCCTCGCTACACCGACCACCCTGATCGCGTTGCTGCGCACCATCGCCTTCGGCTGGCGGCAGGAGGCACTCTCCAAGGACATGGCCACCGTGCAGCGGCTCGGCCGTGAGCTGTACCAGCGGCTCGGCATGACGGGGAAACATCTGGATCGGCTGGGGGCGCAACTCGGCAGAGCTGTCGAGGCTTTCAATTACACAGTGGCCTCGGTGGAGTCACGAGTGATGGTCACCGCGCGCAAACTGCACGAGCTCGAGATGGCCGAGCAGGAGGTGCCTGAGATCGGGCGTGTGGATTCCCGGCCTCGCGCGGTGAGCTTCGCCGACGCGGGCGAGTAACCGGGACTATGGCCGTGCCGCCACGCCGCCGGGAGCGGCGGCAACTAGTGTGCATATCGTGGCTGCTTCCGAACGTGTGCGATCCCGGGTGCCCGCGCCGCAACGCTCGATCCTGCCGTCGGTGCCGGGGATCCCGGTCGGCGCGGCGATCTTGATCGCGGTTGCCTGCACGTTTCTGGGATTCCTGATCGATGCCAGCGGCGGCAGTGCCGAGCTGACCGGCACGTTCGCCGCGCTGTACATCGTGGGCTGTGTGGCGGCCGTCGCCGCCGTTCGCTACCGGGGCTTGTTCAGCACGATGGTGCTGCCGCCACTGCTGCTCTTCGTCGCCGTCCCGCTGGCCTATCAGCAGCTCACCGGCCGTGGCTCGACCTCGATGAAGGACATCCTGCTGAACCTGGCGATCCCGCTGGTGAACCGGTTCCCGACCATGATGCTGGCCACGGTGGTCGTCCTGCTGATCGGTGGCGCCCGGATCTACCTGCACCGCCGGGAAGAGGGGAGCGACAAAGCGCCACGCCGTGGCGGCAGCTGGGGCAAGTCACCAGCGAAGAAGACCAAGCCAGGCCGGCCCTCCCGTGGCCTGCCGGACTCCGCGCGCCGCAGAACCCGCCGCCCGAAGGACGAGCCCGCCGAGCCGGAGTCGGCCGACGCCGAACAGCCAGCTCCCCGACCGGCCCGCCGACCCGCGGCGCAGGTCGCCGATACCCCGCCGCGCGTCGCCCCCTCCCGTCCGCGCGAAGGGCGGGCTCCCGCCCGGGGCCCTGCCCGCCCGACCGGGGCCATGCCGCGGGCCGAAGCCGAACCACCGCGCGGCGCGGGCCGGCGCCGAGAGACGCCGCCGCACCCCCAGCCCAATGTGCGCTATCGCGAACGCGATTCGAACCGCCCGGAACGGCGCAGGCCAGAGAATCTGTAGGCGAGGTCGCTCGGTGCGGTCGGAGCTGGATACCGCACGCTCGGTGCGGGCCCGGCGTCAGCGCCGGGCATCGCGCAGTTCGCGGGGAAGGGCGAAGACGAGGGTTTCGTTGGCCGTGGTTACCGGCTGGACGTCGCCGTAGCCGTGCTCGGCCAGGCTGTCCAGCACACCGCGGACCAGGATCTCGGGCACCGAGGCGCCCGAGGTGATGCCGATCGTGCGGACGCCGTCGAGCCAGGCCGGGTCGATCTCGCGGGCGAAGTCCACCAGATACGCGGCCTTGGCGCCCGCACCGAGCGCCACCTCCACCAAGCGCACCGAGTTCGACGAGTTGCGCGAGCCGACCACGATCACCAGATCGCATTCCGGAGCCATCGCCTTCACCGCGACCTGGCGGTTCTGCGTGGCGTAGCAGATGTCGTCGCTCGGCGGGTCCTGCAGGGCGGGGAAGCGCTCGCGCAGCCGCTGCACCGTCTCCATCGTCTCGTCCACGCTCAACGTGGTCTGCGAGAGCCAGATCACCTTCGACTCGTCGCGCACGCTGACCTGGTCCACCGCGCCGGGCCCGTCGACCAGCTGGACGTGCTCGGGCGCCTCGCCCGCGGTGCCCTCGACCTCCTCGTGGCCCTCGTGACCGATCAGCAGGATGTCGTAGTCGTCGCGGGCGAACCGCTTCGCCTCCTGGTGCACCTTGGTCACCAGCGGGCAGGTGGCATCGATGGTGTGCAGATTGCGCTCGGCGGCCGACGTGTGCACCGCGGGGGACACGCCGTGCGCGGAGAACACGACGACCGCGCCCTCGGGGACCTGGTCGGTCTCGTCGACGAAGATCACACCGCGGTCGCGCAGCGTCTCCACGACGTGCCGGTTGTGCACGATCTCCTTGCGCACGTAGATGGGCGCGCCGTGCTTCTCCAGCGCCTTCTCGACGGTTTCGACCGCCCGGTCCACGCCGGCGCAGTACCCGCGCGGCTCCGCGAGCAGCACGCGTTTTCCGCCGTCGGCGACGGTGCTTCCGGCACCTGCCGAGCGGGCGATTCCGACGTTCAAGGGAATGGCCGAAGACATGCCCACAGGATACGTGCGGCCCGGGATCGCGCCACGTCCGGGAGTTGCCCGTCACATTCCCGCCGCGACCCGCGGATCGGGATCGTAAGCCGGGGTCTACGACCGGGTGCGACGATTGTTTCGGACGGCCCGCCGGGTTCCTGCGCGCATTTCCGCGATATGTGTGCGGTCCCGCCGATCGGCTACGACCCGCGAATACGCGAACCGCGCGCCCCTCCTTTGCATAACACACCATTTCCGGCAGGCTAGGACCATGTTTCGACCACCCTTTCTGGCCCGGGTCGCCGCAGGCGCGGCCGTATACGCCCTCGAGGAATCCCGTCGGCTACCCACGGCGGCAATGAATTTCCCGATCACGGCCATCAGTCAGGTGCTGCAGACGACGATGCACGTCCAGCAGTTCGTCACCAGTCTGGCCCTGAAGGGCGACGCGGTTTTCGACCGTTTGTCCAACCGCCCGGTCGAGCAGCCGGAGTGGGCCACCTTCGACGAGGACCTCGCCGACGACCCGAGCCCCAGCACGCTGCGCGCCAGCCGATTCGACCTCTACACCGCCGATGATCCCGACGCGTTCCCCGCGCCCGAATCCTTCGCCACAGACGACAGCCGCGCAGGCGCGACCAACGGCCATGTCGCCTCCGTGACGCCGATCGGCGAGCCACCGGCCGAAGAGCCGGACCCGGATACCGATCCCGAACCCGTCGCGGAAGCGCCCGTCATCGCCGAACCGGAAGTCGCCACCCGCTACGACTACGCCAACATGACCCTGGCTCAGCTGCGCGCCCGCCTGCGCCTGCTGACGATCGATGACCTCACCGCGCTGCTGGAGTACGAGCAGCACACCCGCGCCAGGGCGCCGTTCGTGACCATGCTCACGAACCGGATCGCCACTGTGCAGGCCCAGTGACCGAACCCCGGACACCCTCGTCGCCGACGGCTGGCCGGGAGACCTCCGGCCAACCCGCCGCCGCTCCGGCCAACTCCGCCGAGCATCCGTGGCCGGTGCGTTCGGTCTCCATCAAGGTCGCCCAGTGGATCGACCGGCTCGGCAGCATCTGGGTGGAGGGCCAGATCACCCAGATCAATCTCCGGCCCGGCACCCGCACCGCGTTCCTGGTGCTGCGCGACCCGTCCGCCGACATGTCGCTGTCGGTGACCTGCGATCCCGACCTGATCCGCAAATCCCCCATTCCCCTGCAAGAGGGCAGCCGGGTGGTCGTCTACGGCAAGCTCTCCTTCTTCACCGGGCGCGGCACGATCTCGCTGCGCGTGCTGGAGATCCGCCCCGTCGGCATCGGCGAACTACTGGCCCGCATCGAACGGCTGAAGGCGCTGTTGGACGCCGAGGGCCTGTTCGATCCCCGGCTCAAGCGTCCGATCCCGTTCCTGCCCGGAACCGTCGGCCTCATCACCGGCCGCGCGAGCGCCGCGGAGCGCGATGTGCTGAGCGTCGCTCGCAGTCGCTGGCCCGCGGTGCGTTTCGAGATTCGCAACACCGCCGTGCAAGGGCCGACCGCGGTATCGCAGATGCTGACGGCGCTGGCAGAGCTCGATCGGCATCCGGACGTCGAGGTGATCGTGCTCGCGCGCGGCGGCGGCAGCGTCGAAGACCTGCTGCCGTTCTCCGACGAGGCGCTGTGCCGCGCCATCGTGGCCGCGACCACGCCGATCGTCAGCGCGATCGGCCACGAACCGGACAACCCGCTCAGTGACTTCGTCGCCGACCTGCGCGCGGCCACGCCGACCGACGCCGCCAAACGGATCGTCCCGGACGCCGCCGCCGAACTGGCCTGCATTCGTGAACTGCGCGAACGCACCGCCGCGGCGTTGCGGGGTTGGGTCGACCGGGAGACCGAGGCGCTCGCCCAGCTGCGTTCGCGACCCGTGCTGGCCGATCCGCTGCGCGAGATCGATCGCCGCCAGGAAGAGATCGAACGCCTGCGCACGGCCACGCACCGCTGCGCCGAGCACTTCGTCCGCACCGAAGCCACGGCCACCAGGCATCTGCGCGAGAAACTCACCGCCGTCGGCCCCGCCGCCACACTCGCCCGTGGCTACGCTGTCGTGCAGCGGGTCACCGGCCGGGAACGCGAGGTGGTGCGTTCGATCGAGGACGCGCCCGCAGGCAGCCAGCTGCGCATCCGGGTCGCCGACGGGGCTGTCACGGCCGCCGCGCTCGGCACCCAGGCCCTCGGCGCCAAGAACACCGACACAGGGAGGAACTGACTTGGCCCAGTCCGGCAAGTCCACCGAAGCCGACGGGACGGGCGCCGACCCGGCCGACGACGCCGCCGAGATCGCCGGTTTCGGCTACGAACGCGCGCGCGACGAACTCGTCAACGTCGTCAAGATCCTCGAACAGGGCGGCCTCGACCTCGATGAATCCCTCGCCCTGTGGGAGCGCGGCGAGGCGCTGGCCAACCGCTGTGAGGAACATCTGGCGGGCGCGCGCAAGCGCGTCGAGGACGCGCTGCATCGCACCGACCTGGAGCGGCAAGAGTGACCATCCGCCGCGCCACGCCCGACATCCGCACCACCGACCTGGCCGCGAGCCGCGACTTCTACCGGCTGCTCGGCTTCCACGAGGCGATGGACCTGGGCTGGGTCGTGACGATGGCCTCGCCGTCCAACCCGACCGCGCAGGTCCTGCTCGTCGGCCCGGACGCCGAACAGCTCCAGCCGGACATGAGCGTGGAGGTGGAGGACGTCGACGCCGTGCACGCGGCGGTGACCGCCGCGGGCGCCGAGGTCGTCTACTCCTTGCGCGACGAGCCGTGGGGCGTGCGCCGCTTCTTCGTCCGCGATCCGAGCGGGACCATCGTCAACGTGGTGAGTCACCGCTGACGACGGCCCCCGGCCTCGTCAGCGCGATGCGGCCGCGGCGCGGAACCGGGCGACGCCGTCCGCGCTGCTCACCCGCTCGAATCCGGCCTTCTCCAGCACCCGCGCCGACGGCGGATTCGACAGCTCCACCTCGGCGTGCACCGCACGAACGCCGGGTGCGGTGAGCGCGTGCGCCGTGAGGGCGACGGTGGCCTCGGTGGCGTACCCGCGACCGCGCCGCGAGGCGACGATGCCGTACCCGAGCTCGAGGGCACCGCCGGCGGGCGGCCAGAACAGCCCGATCGATCCGACGACGAGACCGGTCGAGCGCTCGACGACGAGCCGGTGCCCGAACGGGCCGAGCCAGTCCGGGTGCACAACGAGCAGGCCCGCGATGACGCGATCGCCGTCGGCAGGGAAATCCGCCGCCCACTCGGCGTGACGGCGGCCATCGAGTACGGCGGCCGCCGCACCGGCGGTCCACGACCGCAGGATCAGCCGTTCGGTGCGCAGGTCGGGGGAAAGGGAAACAGACACGTGACACTCCTGGTCGTCGAAGAGAGACCGGTCCGCGTCCGCGGAAAAATCACTGGCGCGCGAACCGGCGAAAGGCATGCGAAAGACGGCTGAGGACAGCCATATTCATCGACCTCCGAAAACCGGTTCGGCACGTGTCTCGTGCCGCGGCAAAATTAACGAACGCGCGCCGCCGAAGACAAGCGGATTTCAGGGCTTCAGCGGTTGCGCCGCCGTGATCGCCTGGGCGAGCGTGCTGAACGCCGCCTGGTTGCCCGCGCCGGTGATCAGCACGCGGGACTGGCCGAGGTCGGCGATCCACGCGGTCTCCGAGCCCTGCTCGGCGTAGACGATCCATTTCTGCGCGCCGACCTGCTCGGTGCCACTGGCGTAGCGCGACCCGAGCACGAACCTGGCCAGCGCCTCCTCGGTCGCGTTGCTCTGGGTGAACCGCATGTAGGTGCCCTGCGGAGTGATGTAGCCGACCGTGCTGACCGGCCCGCCCCCGTTGCCGCCGATGGACTCGCGACTGCCGGAGTTCGGCGTCCAGTCCGCGGGCAGGTCCGGGTTGCGGATGGGGAACGGCAGGGAACGAGCGTCGGCGGTGAGCGCGGCGCGCGCGTCGAAATGCGGGATCTGACCCTGCGTCGGACCGTTCGCGGCGAAACTGCATTGGCTGGCCAGCCCGGCGAACACCAGCGCGATCAGGACCAACGGGATCAATGACCAGAACAGATCCCGGTAGTCGTTCAAGATGCGCGGCTTTTGGTACGACACGCTCCCAGTATCCACTCGTGCGGCGACGCCGCCCCCTGCACCCCGGCACCACGAGCAGGGGTGTACGGCCGTGCCACATCGAATGAGACAATTGACCGGTACGTACCGACGCACAGGAGGCCCCGCAATGACGGCAACTTCCCCCACACCTAGCCGCCGCGAGGCGCCCGACCGCAACCTCGCACTCGAACTGGTCCGCGTGACCGAGGCAGGGGCGATGGCCGCGGGCCGGTGGGTCGGACGCGGCGACAAGGAGGGGGGCGACGGCGCGGCCGTCGACGCCATGCGGCAGCTGGTCAGCTCGGTGTCCATGCGCGGCATCGTCGTCATCGGCGAGGGCGAGAAGGACGAGGCGCCCATGCTGTACAACGGCGAGGCCGTCGGCGACGGCACCGGCCCGGAAGTGGACTTCGCGGTCGACCCGATCGACGGCACCACGCTGATGTCCAAGGGCGTGCCCGGCGCGATCTCGGTGCTCGCGGTCGCCGAACGCGGCGCCATGTTCGACCCGTCCGCGGTGTTCTACATGCACAAGATCGCCGTAGGCCCCGACGCTGCCCACGTGATCGATATCTCGGCCCCGATCGCGGAGAACATCAGCCGGGTCGCCAAGGCCAAGAATTCCGCGAAGTCCGACCTGACCGTCTGCATCCTGGATCGCCCCCGGCACGCCGAGCTCATCCAGCAGGTGCGTGACGCGGGCGCCCGCATCCGCCTGATCTCCGACGGCGACGTCGCCGGCGCGATCGCCGCCGCCCGCCCCGACTCCGGCACCGACATCCTGGTCGGCATCGGCGGCACCCCGGAGGGCATCATCGCCGCCGCCGCGATGCGCTGTATGGGCGGCGAGCTGCAAGGCATGCTCGCGCCCAAGGACGACGAGGAGCGGCAGAAGGCCATCGACGCGGGCCACGACCTCGACCGCGTACTGACCACCGAGGACCTCGTCTCCGGTGAGAACGTGTTCTTCTGCGCCACCGGCGTGACCGACGGCGACCTGCTGCGCGGCGTGCGCTACTACGGCGGCGGCGCGTCCACCCAGTCGATCGTGATGCGCTCGAAGTCCGGCACGGTCCGCATGATCGACGCCTACCACCGCCTGACCAAGCTGCGCGAATACTCTTCTGTCGATTTCATCGGCGACGAACACGCGGTCCCGCCGCTGCCGTAATTTTGCAGCGCCTCCGGCGCTGGTGTTCGCGGCCCCCTTGTGGCTCGCGTTTTCGCGCACACCCCGGGGGACGTAGTAGCGGAAGCGGGTGGCGC
>NZ_JBHWFB010000018.1:41693-166602 GCF_042733915.1 Nocardia sp. NPDC059691
ACCACCGCTGGCGACTTCGTCGCGGACGCGGTGGCCGCGCAAACGCGAGCCGGGCCGCGAACGGCGCATGCTCGGTCTCGCTTCGCTCGAAATCGGGGGCTGGGGTCGGTGGTCCTGCAGGTTGGAAACCGGCAGCACCCGATGCGCGCCGTTGATGGCCCCCCGGCAGCCTCCACCCGTCGCTTCGTGCGCCTCTTGCGGACCGCATGTACCCGCATGTTCGGGACGGGGACACAGCTTTGAGCCGTGTGGGGCGGGGAACCGGACAACAGTTCGTATTCCCGAGCGAAGGCCTGCCGAGGTGTGCGAATGACCTCAGGCGTGGCTGCCCCACGGGCCGCTGCCGCGGCATAGGGTCGGGATCATGAGCGAGGAGACGCAGTACCGCATCGAGCACGACACCATGGGCGAGGTCCGGGTTCCGGTGGACGCTTTGTGGCGGGCGCAGACCCAGCGGGCCGTGGAGAACTTCCCGATCAGCGGACGCGGCTTGGAGCGGGCGCAGATTCGCGCGCTCGGCTTGCTGAAGGCCGCGTGCGCCACGGTCAACCGCGATTTGGGGCTGCTCGATCCCGTGAAGGCCGATGCCATCATCGCCGCGGCGAACGAGATCGCGCGTGGCGAACACGACGATCAGTTCCCGATCGACGTGTTCCAAACCGGTTCCGGCACCAGCTCGAACATGAACGCCAACGAGGTGATCGCCTCGCTCGCCAAGGCGAAGGGCGTCACCGTCCACCCGAACGACGACGTGAACATGTCCCAGTCGTCCAACGACACCTTCCCCACCGCAACGCATCTCGCCGCCACCGAAGCGGTCATCACCGATCTGGTTCCCGCGCTGGAGCATCTGCGGCTGGCGTTGCTGGACAAGTCCACGGAATGGCGCACCGTGGTGAAGTCCGGCCGCACGCACCTGATGGACGCCGTCCCGGTGACCCTCGGCCAGGAGTTCGGCGGCTACACCCGGCAGGTCGCTGCGGGCATCGACCGCATCATGGCCACGCTCCCGCGGCTCGGCGAGCTGCCCATCGGCGGCACGGCGGTCGGCACCGGGCTGAACGCGCCCGAGGGTTTCGGCGCGAAGGTCGTCACGGAACTCGTGCGCGCCACCGACATCGATGCGCTGCGCGAGGCCGAGGACCACTTCGAGGCGCAGGCCGCGCGCGACGGTCTGGTCGAGGCGTCCGGCGCGCTCCGCACGATCGCGGTGAGCCTGACCAAGATCGCCAACGATATTCGCTGGATGGGCTCTGGTCCGCTCACCGGCCTGGCCGAGATCCAGCTGCCGGATCTGCAACCGGGCAGCTCGATCATGCCCGGCAAAGTGAACCCGGTGCTGCCCGAGGCGGTGACCCAGGTGGGCGCGCAGGTGATCGGCAACGATGCCGCGGTGGCGTTCGCGGGCGCGAACGGCGCATTCGAGCTGAACGTGTACATCCCGGTGATGGCGCGCAACCTGCTGGAGTCGATCCGCCTGCTGGCCAGCGTCTCCCGGCTGTTCGCCGACAAGTGCGTGCGCGGCCTGGTCGCCAATGTCGAGCACCTGCGCACGCTCGCCGAGTCGTCGCCTTCGATCGTGACGCCCCTGAACTCGGCGATCGGCTACGAGGAGGCGGCGGCGGTCGCGAAGGAAGCGCTTCGGGAGAAGAAGACCATCCGCCAGACGGTCATCGACCGCGGCCTGCTGGACGAGAAGCTGACCGAGGAGGAACTCGACCGCCGCCTCGACGTGCTCGCCATGGCGAAGGTGAAGGAGCAGGACTGACCCGCGCCGAAACGAACGCCACCTCGGTAGCCGGAAGGCTGTCGAGGTGGCGTTCGTGCGCTGCGCCCGGAAATGCGGATCAGTCGCGCAAGTGCGCGAGCTCCTCGCGCGCCTGCTCCCCTTCCGGACCGAAATCGGTGCGGGTGAAGATGTTCCACCGCTTCAGCAGCGGGGCGAACACCAACTCACCCTCCTTGGCGCGGTCGTAGATGCCCGCCTCGGCGAGCACCACATCGCTGTCGCGGCCGTCCGGCAACGTCACCGTCGGGACCTCGAAGCCCGCGACCCGGTCGGCGATGGCCCGCACGGTCTGGTCGGGCGCCAGATCGAGCGCGGCGGAGACCAGGTCGGCGAAGAACACCGACTGCAGTTCGTCGTCCAGCGCGATGCGCTCGGCGATGGCGGTGACCAGGGGGTTCTCCTCGAGCGCCGCGATGTTGCGGTGCCGGATCGCGCTGGCGGCCTCTTCGAACGCGCAGGTCGCCAGCACGTCGAGCAAGTGCATCGCCGGGCGGCGGAAGCCCTTGGTCATGTGCTCCATGCGCAACCGCTCCAGTTCCACCGGGTCGACGGACCTGCTCACCATGAGGTAGTTGCGGATGGTGATCTCGTGGCGGTTCTCCTCGGCCGTCCAGCGGCCGACCCAGCGCCACCACGCGCCGGTGCGCAGGTACTTGCCGATCTCGCGGTGATACGAGGGCAGGTTGTCGGCGATCAGCACCGAAACGGTCAACGCCAGCTTGGCGGTTTCGCCGAGCTCGGACTGCTCCGCCGCCCAGTCGGTACCGCCGAGGAAGGCGAAGTTGCGCCCGTCGTCCCACGGCACGAAGTCGTGCGGCTGCCACCCATCGGCGGCGTCCACGTGCTTACGCAGCAGCAGTTCTACGTCCACCGCGAGCGATTCGAGCAATTCGCGATCGGTCAGGAGAGTTTGCACCGAGATAACCTAGCGGCTTGGCCCGCGGAGCGGGGCGGATGGATGGGATTCACAGGCAACCGAGACCACACCGCGATCCCGGACGCCGAGTATCTGGTTCCTACTTCGGCGTGACCGTGATAGTACCGTTCACCCAGGTGATGGTGCCGCCGGTGAAGTCGCTCTGCTTGCCGCCGGGGATGTCCTTCTCGTCGCTGATCGGGTAGCCGAGCTGTCCCTGCGCGCCGCCGTTGTCTTCCCAGGCCTTGCGGATCTCACCCCAGACGACGTGCGCTTCGCCCTCCTTGGGTTCGTAGATCGTGCCGCCCGTGAAGTCCTGGTAGTGCCCCTCGTCGGGTGCGTCCTCTTCGGCCTGCAGCGGTGCGCCGAGCGGACCGGTCGGGCCGCCGAGCTGCACATACTTGTCGTAGATGGCGCCGGAGACGGCGATCTCCCCCGCCGGGGTCGCGATCTTGGTCGTCGCCTCGGCCGCGCCCGTGGTCGTCGGGCTCGCGCCGGTGTGCGTGGTCATCCCGGCGGTGGTGGTGGGGCTCGCGATCGAGGTGACCATACCGGTCATGCTGGCCATACCGGTCTTGGCGCCGTTGTCTTTGTTGTCGTCGCCGCCGCAGCCGGCCAGGACCAGCCCTGCCGCTGCGAGTACTGCGGTGAATCCAGCCGTTCGTCGAGCGAAGTGGTGCATGTCCATCCTCTCGCTGTGGGCTGCCGGCGCACCACGGATTCCGTGACGACGCCGCGCATAGCCTCGGCCGTTGGTCAGACGATGACCCGGTGACCGACGAGCGGCCACCGGGTCATATCGAACTGCTATCGCGGCCGATGATACCCACCGGACATGCGGTGAAACACGCCGGCGAACGGCGTCGCGGGATCAGGCGTTGGGGCCGTACTCCTCCAGCATCTCGGTGACCAGCGCCGCGATCGGCGAGCGCTCGCTACGGGTCAGCGTGATGTGCGCGAAGAGCGGATGGCCCTTGAGCTTCTCGACCACCGCCGCGACCCCGTCGTGCCTGCCGACGCGCAAGTTGTCGCGCTGGGCGACGTCGTGGGTGAGCACCACCCGCGAGCCGGTTCCCAGACGGCTGAGCACCGTGAGCAGCACATTCCGCTCCAACGACTGGGCTTCGTCCACGATCACGAAGGAGTCGTGCAGCGACCGCCCGCGAATGTGGGTCAGCGGCAACACCTCCAGCATGTCGCGGCTGAGCACCTCCTCCATCACCTCGCGGCTGGCCAGCCCGTCGAGCGTGTCGAAGACCGCTTGCGCCCAGGGGCCCATCTTCTCGCTCTCGGTGCCGGGCAGATAGCCCAGGTCCTGGCCGCCCACCGCGTACAGCGGGCGGAAGACCACCACCTTGCGCTGCGTGCGCCGTTCCAGTACCGCCTCCAGGCCCGCCGTCAACGCCAGCGCCGACTTGCCGGTCCCGGCCCGGCCACCGAGCGAGACGATGCCGACGCTCTCGTCCAGCAGCAGGTCGAGTGCGATGCGCTGCTCGGCGGAACGCCCGTGCAGCCCGAACGCCTCGCGCTCGCGGACCAATTGCACCCGCTTGTCCGGCGTGATCCGGCCCAGCGCACTCGAGCTGACGCCGAGCAGCCGGACGCCGGTGTGGCAGGGCAGTTCTCGCGCTTCGTCGAGATCGATCACCGACTCGGCGTAGAGCTGATCGATGCGCGCCGTGCTGACGTCGAGCTCGACCATGCCGGACCAGCCCGAGGTCACCACGTCCTGCGCGTGGTACTCGTCGGCGTGCAAGCCCACCGCACTGGCCTTGACCCGCAGCGGAATGTCCTTGGACACCAACACCACTTCGCGGCCCTCGGCCGCGAGATTGAGCGCACAGGCCAGGATCCGCGAGTCGTTGGTGTCGGTGCGGAAGCCGACCGGAAGGACCGCGGGATCGGTGTGGTTCAGTTCCACCTGCAACGTTCCGCCCTCGGTGCCGATCGGCACCTGCTGATCCAGCCTGCCGTGTTGCAGGCGCAGATCGTCCAGATTGCGCAAAGCTTCTCGCGCGAACCAGCCCAGCTCGTGGTGGTGCCGTTTGGCTTCGAGTTCACTGATGACCACCAGGGGTAACACCACGTCGTGTTCGCCGAACCGGGTGAAGGAACCGGGATCCGACAGCAGGACGGAGGTGTCGATGACGAAGGTTTTGCCGGGTAATTGCGAGGGGCGGGCCCCCTTCGCGGCGGCTCCGCCTTTCGCGGAGCGGGAGTTCGCCGAGGGAGCGGAAACGGAGCGTGCAGCAGTCACGGTGGGCTCCTCTGTGTTCATGCGGCAGTCGCACGAACGATCTCGCTGGACCGGTCCGTCCTGATGGACCCGACGTTGCCGTCAGATGCCACGAGGGCCGGGCTCCGGCCCCCTCGTACTGAGTAGCTCAGTCACGGTCAGGACCTCCCGTACGAGCCACACCGCCGCGGCCCGCACACCCGACGCTACCTCCGATTCCGGTGTCCGCGCTCGGGGACTGCGAGGCGTGTCCGTGAACATGTCGTAAACCCGCACGTCGCGAGGGTTCAGCGCAGCACGTCGAGCAACACCGGAACATGGCTGTGCGCCGGATCCTGTACGGCCGTGAGCAATGTCACCGGAGCTTCGGCTGCCAGGGCACGTAAATCCCGCAAATCTTGCTGAACCTCCGGCGCGGCGAGTTCGGCACGGTAGCGGCGGGCGAATTCCGGGCCGCGCGCGTCCCGGTCGGCGTGGAACCAGCGCCGCAATTCGGTGGTCGGGGTGAGCGCTTTGGGCCAGCGATCGACCCGCGCTTGCGCTTTGGTGATGCCCCTCGGCCAGAGCCGGTCGACCAGCACCCGGGTGCCGTCGTCGGGGTCGGGATCGTCGTAGACGCGCTTGATCCGGAAGCCGGGTCGGGGTTGCGGTGTCATAGCGGTTATCGCAGCACGACGTCCGGGCCGGGACGGGATTCGCCACGCGGTCGCTGTCGCCCGATTCGGCGGATAGAGTCGCTGGTATGTCCGGTAACGAGGATTTGGAGAAGCTGTCGTCGAAGGAACTGCACGACCGGGCGATGAAGCTCGCCGTGCGGCGGGGGGATGTGAAGTTCCTGTGGCGGTTGCTCACGTCGATCCCGGCCGCGGAGGCCGCCGCGGGCAATGTCGGCGAAAGCGAGGC
Source organism: Nocardia sp. NPDC059691 (assembly GCF_042733915.1). Lineage (NCBI taxonomy): Bacteria > Bacillati > Actinomycetota > Actinomycetes > Mycobacteriales > Nocardiaceae > Nocardia > Nocardia sp. NPDC059691. The sequence continues at coordinate 47,538 of NZ_JBHWFB010000018.1, forward strand.
GGACATCAAGTACGTGCTGCCCATGCTCGACGACTACGTCCACGCCGGTGACGGCGCGGTCGCCGAGGTGCTGCGACCGGTCTATCTCGACTACCTGGCCCAGCACTCCTGAGACCAGGTCAGCGGCGGGTGAGCGCCGCGCGCCAGAGGCCGACAGCCGTGCCGCGCAGGAAGTTCGCCCAACTGAAGTGGTCGTGCCACAAGATGATTCGGCCGTCGCGTAGCCGGAAGGTGCCGGTCACCCAGAACCCGACGCGCACCGGACCGAAGCGCAGGTAGTCGGTGCGGTCGGTGAGCACGACGTCGCCGTCGGCGGCGATGTGGTGCATGTCCACTCCGAACCCGAGCCAGTCGCGGCGCAGGCCGCGCAGCACGCCGCCGACCCTGCGGATGCCCTTCACATCGGGCAGCGAGGTGTTCTTCCAGACGATGTCGGGGTGCAACAGGTCGATCGCCTCCTCCGAGGCGCCCATTTCCAGCGCGGCGAAGAACTCCCGCACCGTGGTGGTCGAGTCCTGTTTCAGGTCGGGTTCGTCGGTCATGGTCCGAGCGTAGGCCGCTGCGGTCACCCGCGGCGCGCGATGAGCACGGCCAGTCCGTCGAGGATGCGCTCGATGCCGAACTTCAGCGCGCCGTCCCCGCCCGCGACCGCGCCGCCCTCCGCGAACGCGGCGGCCGCGGCCGGATATCGATCGGCCGCGGCGGCCACCATTTCGGCGAACTGAGCCGCTATCTGCTTCTCGAATTCGTCGGCGTCCGCCAGTCGCACCTGCTGCGCCAGGCTGCGGGCATGCCCGGTCAGCAGGACGATCGTGTCCAGCCGTTCGGCGGCGGTGAGCCCGGTCCCGGCGAGTGCGCCGAGCGCGGACTCCATCCACGCGACTTCGTTCGGGCCGACCGGCCGCAAACCGACCGACACCTCCATCGACCAGGGGTGGGCGCTGAAGCGCGCGTAGATCGTCTCGCACCACACGCGCAGCAGGTCGCGCCAGTCGTTCTCCGACGCCTCCTCGCCCGCGCTCAGTTCCGGCGGCGCGCCCAGCGCCGTGTCCAGCATCAGTGCGACGAGTTCGGCCTTGCCCGGCACGTAGCGGTACAGCGACATCTTGGTGAAGCCGAGGCGCTCGGCCAGCCGTTGCATGGACAGGTTCGCCAGCCCTTCGGCGTCGGCCAGCGCGACGGCCTCCGCGACGATCCGCTCCAGCGACAGCGCGGGCTTCGGTCCGCGCTTGGGCCGCTGACCGGTACCCCAGAGCAGTTCCAGTGTGGTCGGTGTCGGCATGCCCGAAATCCTTCCGGAGAACGTCTTGACGTGAAACTGTGTCTACCATACGCTAATCAGCGTCCATCGGATACAGTTTCCACCGGACGCAGATTTGAGACGAGGAGAACTCCATGCGCAACACCACCGTGCTCATCTCCGGCGCGAGCGTCGCCGGACCCGCGCTGGCCTACTGGCTGCACCGCTACGGCTTCGCGGTCACCGTCGTCGAGCGCGCTCCGGCGCTGCGCCCTGGCGGTCAGGCGATCGACTTCAAGGGCAGCACCCACCGCACCGTGCTGGAACGGATGGGCGTGCTGGACGACATCGAGCAGCGCAAGACGGGCACGACCGACACCGTCTTCGTGGACGAGCGGGGCGCCGAGCTGGCGCTGATGTCGGGTGATTTCACCGGCGGCGATGTGGAGATCCTGCGCGGCGACCTTGCCGAGATCTTCTACCGGCGCACCGCCGACCGTTGCGAATACCTGTTCGGCGATTCGATCACCGCGCTCACCGAGACGGCCGCCGGCGTGCACGTCGAGTTCGAGCACGCGCCCGCCCGCACCTTCGATCTGGTCTTCGGCGCCGACGGCATCCACTCCCGGGTCCGCAGGCTGGCGTTCGGTCCCGAGCGGGACTTCGTGAAGCACCTGGGCTACTACTACGCCGTCGCGGGCGCCAGCCCGTGGAGCGGCAAGACCACCGGACCGCGCGAGCGGGTGGTCGCCCGCGGCCACAACGCTCCCGGCCGACTCGCGGTCAGCGGCGGACCGAAGGCACAGCAGATGTACATGTTCGCCGCGCCCGAGCTCGACTACGCCCGCGACGACATCGCCGCTCAGCAGCGCATCCTCGCCGAGACCTTCGCCGGAGTCGGGTGGGAGGTGCCGCGAATGCTCGCCGAGCTCACCGGATTCGACGACTTCTACATGGACTCGATCAGCCAGGTCCAGATGCCCGACGGTTACACCAAGGGACGTGTCGCGCTGGTCGGCGACTCCGGGTACGGGAACACCCTCGGCGGCTTCGGCACCGGGCTCGCCGTGGTCGGCGCGTACGTCATCGCGGGGGAACTGGCCTTGGCGGGCGGCGACCATACTGTCGCCTTCGCTCGCTACGACGAGCACATGAAGCGCTACGCGAAGATCGCGGGCAACAGCAACGCCGGTCGCTTCCTGGCCCCGAAAACCGCGCGGGGCATCAAGATGCGCAACTGGTTCCTCGGCTCCCGGATGTTCGCGCTGATGGCGAAATTCGGCGACAACGCCGCCAACGACATCGATCTGCGGGACTACCCCGCGCTGGTCGCCGCGGCGAACGCGCGCTGATCGCTCGTCAGCGGCCTTGACAGCGATCGGCCCCGCCGCACCCGCCGGGGCCCGGCACAACATCCCAGTTGGGAACCGTCGCGCGGCCGACGACGAGCGGCGCGACGGGGCGACCCGAGGATTCGGCTGTGTTTCGATGGAACCGGAGCGAGACGGGTTGCGTCTATAAGGTCAGACGGCACTGACGGAAGGGGCGGCAATGGCGGACAGCCCGTTTCCCGGGTACATCGAAGCTGCGAAAACCGGGGCGTTGCGGGTGCGGATGGACCCGCAAGCGTTCGTGGACATCGACCGGGCCTGCCAGGAGTTGATCGACACGCTCGTCGCGGCACAAACCGACGCGCGCGAGCTCGGTGAGCGGCAGCACTGGGGGCTGGGCGAAGACAATCCGAAGCTGACCTCCGCCCTCGAACTGGTGCGGCTGTTCCGCGAAAAGGCCTTCGGTGGCCCGAACAACGCCTTCGACACCCTCACCGAGTACATCTCCGTGGCGCAAGAGATCAAATCCATGTTCGAAGCCATCCGCGACGGCTACGTTCGGACCGATACGGAATTCGCGGCGGCACTGCGGGAGCTCAGCGTATGAAGGCCGGAACAGCCTTTCGGGCAATCGGATTCGTCGCCGGAGCGGCGAGCTTGGTCCTGCTCTCCGGATGCGGCGGGACGACATCGAACGATCCGGCCACATCGGCCACCGGCGCGACCGAGTCCCGTTCGAGCGCATCACCACAGACGAACGCACAGCCCGCGTTCGATCCCTGCACCGCACTGACACCCCATTTGCTCGCGGAGCGCCAGTGGGACTCGAGACCCCCGGAACCCAAACAGGACAGCCAGGGCGGCGTCACCTGGAGGGGGTGCCGGTATGTCGCACGGGCCGGGTACGGATTCGTCGTCGAGACCACCAACGGCACCATCGAACAGGTACGCAGCAAATACCCTGCTGCCGTGGATATCTCGGCGGGCGATCGGAAAGCCGTCCGCTACGAAGCCCGTCCGGACGTACCTGGCGGCTGCACGATCAACGTCGAAATGAGGTCCGGCTCGCTCTACATCCTGACGAATGTGCCGCAGACGTCGGCGAACAAGCACCTCGCCGCCTGCGATATCGCCACCGATATCGCCGGAGCAGTCGCACCGCTGCTGCCCGCGGGCAGCTGAACACCGGGGGAAGCGATCATGAGACAGACCGACGGACGCGCGATCACCGATCCGGAGAACGCGCAGAGTTTCTCGCACGCGGAGATCAAACAGGCTGCCGAGGCGATGAATCCGGCCGCGCTCGACGGTGCGTTCGCCGCGTGGTCGGCCATCGCCGCTGCGGTGACGAACGCGGGCCAGCGCTTCGAGGACGCGATCAAGAACGCGGTGGAACAGCACTGGGAGGGCGCGGCGGCCGACAGCGCGGTCCGCGGCGTGCGAGATTACGCGGCGCGGGTGGGCGAACTCGGTGACGCACTCGGCGCACAGAGTTTGCCGCTGTCGGCGGCGGCGGACGCCGCGGCGAAGTTCAAGCTGTCGGTGCCGGATCTGCTGGACACCTCGAATGGCACGGCCGATCCGGCACAGCGCAATTCGCGGGAGGAGCAGGCCCGCGACGAGATGAACACCCAGTACATCCAGCCGTACGGGGCCACCGCTCCGGCTATCCCGACGCTCCCGCCCCCGGTCGCTCCGGCCGCCGCGGCGCCGATCGGTGCGGAAACCGGCACAGGCGTGGAGACGAGCGCGAACGTCGGCTCGCAGGCCGTGGCGGGCGCCCGCTCCACGGACAACTCCCCGTCCGGCAGCGCGCCTTCGGCCGCGGACACCGCCTCCCCCGCCGGTTCGGCGGACGACGGCGAACAGGCGGACCAAGCGCAGCCGGAAGCCGAGAACACACCGCAAACCGTCACGTCTCAGGCGGTTTCCCAGAGCCAGGACGCCACGCCGACCACTCCGGCATCCACCGTCGCGAGGACGCCGACGTCCACTTCGGCCACATCGGTCGCGCCCTCCTCCTCGCCGCCGCCGCAAACGACGCCCACCACCGTCGTCCCGACCTCGTTCAACGGCAGACCGAACGGCACGCCGAGCAAGCCGGCCACCCCGGGCACGACCGGAACCCCGAACGCCTCGGACAACCGAGCGCGACCGGGCACCTCTCGGCCCGCCCAGCCCACCGTCCCCGCCGCGGCGAACGGGCAACCCGCCGCACCGGGGCGCACGGGAGCGACGGGCGCTTCGGGGTACCCGGGCATGATGCCGCCGGGGATGCGCGGCAGGCGCACGGACGACGACGAGCACAAGTCGCCGAAGTACCTGCGCACCGAGGAGCACGCGAAAGAGTTGCTCGGCGAGGTGAAACCGACGGTGCCGCCGGTACTCGGTGAGCAATGACGGCGCAGTGGTCACTGTCGGCCGAGCAGTTCGCCGCGGCGTGGTTCGCAACGGGCTTGGACCGCATGCCGTTTCCGTTCCGGTTCACCAGCCGCTTCCCCGGTCTCAACGAGTACCAGGCGTATCAGCGGCAGTTCCGCGCCGAGCTCGGGCGGGACGAACGGCTGCCACTGCGCAGCGCGATCAGCACGCTGGCCGTTCCGGACTGGCGTATCGAGCTGTTCGGCTACGACAACACGCGTGCGGGCGTCGAACTGCGCGCCGTCGCCTGCGGCACCCGTTCCGGCTCCGGCGTGCTCGCCGTGCAGTCGCCCGCGCCGGACGGCGGCCGAGTCCGGTTGCGCCGCTGCCGGGTCGATCAGCTCGCCACCGAAGTGGTGCGCTTGCTCCCGGACGCCACGGCGGGAACGGTGGGTGAGAAGAGCTTCCTGCTCGACGATCTCAACGACGAGCGCCCCGATGTGTTCGGCAACGCGCCCGCCAGCCAGGCGAAAGAGCGTTACCGGCGCTTCTGGCGGCAGTCGTGCGCCACCCGCGGCACCGCCGTCGTGCTGCTCGGGCCGCGCAACGCCGAACCGCTGCGCACCGGCCGCCTCCGCTGGATCGACACGCCCGACGGCCGCTACTGCGAAGTGCCCGCGAACCGCGCCCTGATGATCCGGCCGGGTACCAGCGCCGATATCGCCCGGTACCTGGACGAGGCGATCGTGCGGGCGAAGGCGCGCATGGACAGGTAGTACCTGATCACCGCGCCGCGAGGTGGGCGGTGACGAGGGTGTCGAGCAGCACGTCGAGATCCGGCCACGGAAAGCTCGGGCGATCCTGGCGCAGCATCACCAGACCGTGCAGGGCGGCCCACAGGCAAGCCGCGGTAGCGGTGGGATCGGCGCTGCCGGTGGCCGCCACCGCATCCACCAGGTGACGAAAAACCGGCAGGCCGGGCAATTGAGCATCGGTCGGTTCCCAGCCCGGGGTGCCCGCGGTCGCGAACAACACGCGGTAATGGCCGGGATGGCGCAAGCCGTATGCGCAGTAGGCCCGGCAGATCTCGCGCAGCCGAGTGGCAGCATCGCCGTCCGGCAGGGCCGTCAGCACGGCGCCGAACTCGGCGAAGCGAGCCTCATAAACCGCGGTCAGCAGTTCCCGTCGATCCGCGAAGTGCAGGTAAATGCTCTGCGGCGCGATGCCCACCGCGCGCGCGACGGCGCGCATCGACAGCGACTCCTGACCGTCCAGCGTCTCCAGTAGGCCACTCGCGGCCTCGATCAAGTCCTCGCGCAGTTTGCTTCCCGCACCGCGGGGGTTTCGATTCCTCTTCGGTGGCGGCATCTTGACAGATTAACAAGACGGGTGTCCACTAACAACTGTCAGCAGACACCCGTCTAGTCAGGAAATTCCATGTCGGTCACTGTGACTCGCGTAGTGCATGCCAGCGTTCTGCTCGACTTCGGGGGAGCGAGAATTCTCACCGACCCGTGGCTGTCCGAGCGGCCCTTCTATCGGCAGGGTGAGCCGCGCAGCATTGCCACCGCTGCAGACCTGCCCGAACTGTCGGGCATCGTGATCAGCCACGGCCACTACGATCACTGCGATCTCGGCGCACTGGCGGCCTACCCCGACAAGTCCGTCCCGTTCGCGGTCGTCCGCGGCCTCGCATCCCGGGTCCGTACCGCCGGATTCCGCAATGTCGTCGAGTTGGATCCGTGGGAGCAGACCCACCTCGGCCCGATCGAGGTCACCGCGGCGCCCGCACGCCACGGCGTCCCGGAGATCACCTTCGTCCTGCGCGCCGACGGCACGAGCGTCTTCTTCGGCGGCGACACTTTGCGCATCGCCGAATTGGACGAGGTGGCCGTGCGCTATCCGGAACTCGACCTGGCGCTGCTACCGGTCAACGGTCTGCGCATCCGCCCCGCGTTCAACCGGCAGGTCGTCATGGACGCCGCGCAGGCCGCCGAACTCACCCGAGCCCTGCGCCCGCGCCTTGCCGTTCCCATCCACTACGCGTTCACCAGCGGCCCGATCGGCGACCGCGTGATGACGAAGGCCCAGCGCGACCCCGGGCTCTACGTCGACGCGTCCGCCGCTATCGCGCCGGACACGTCCGTCCACGTCCTCGCCCCTGGACAACCGTTGATCGTGTCGTCCTGAGCGCTCGGCGATTCAGCCCAGCAGGCGCCAGTCCTCCAGGCCGTCGTACAGCGGGACGTCCTTGGCCAGCTTGCTCACCCGGGCGCGCAGCGCGTCCAGGTCGGCGCCACCGGCCAGCGCGCTCGCGATGATGTCGGCGACCTCGGCGAACTCGGTGTCGCCGAAGCCGCGGGTGGCCAGCGCGGCGGTGCCGATGCGCAGGCCCGAGGTGACCATCGGGGGACGCGGGTCGAACGGAACGGCGTTGCGGTTCACCGTGATACCGATCTCGTGCAGCAGGTCCTCGCCCTGCTGGCCGTCGAGTTCGGAATTTCGCAGGTCGACCAGCACCAAGTGCACGTCGGTGCCGCCGGTGAGCACGCTGATGCCCTTGCCCTTGCCCTTGACGTCGGCGGCGGTGAGCCGCTCGGCCAGGAGCTTCGCGCCGGACAGGGTGCGCTCCTGGCGATCCTTGAACTCCGCGCCCGCGGCGATCTTGAACGCGACGGCCTTGGCGGCGATGGCGTGCATGAGCGGGCCGCCCTGCTGGCCCGGGAACACCGAGCTGTTCAGCTTCTTGGCGTACTCCTGCTTGGCCAGGATCAGGCCGGAACGGGGACCGCCGAGGGTCTTGTGCACGGTCGAGGACACCACGTCGGCGTAGGGCACCGGCGAGGGGTGCAGACCGGCGGCGACCAGACCCGCGAAGTGCGCCATGTCCACCCAGAGGTAGGCGCCGACCTCGTCCGCGATCGAGCGGAACGCCGCGAAGTCCTGGTGGCGCGGGTAGGCCGACCAGCCCGCCACGATCACCTTCGGACGCGCCTGCAAGGCGATGTCGCGCACCTCGTCCATGTCGACGCGGTGGTCTTCCTTGCTCACTCCGTACGAGTGCACCTCGTAGAGCTTGCCCGAGAAGTTCAAGCGCATGCCGTGGGTGAGGTGACCGCCGTGCGCGAGGTCGAGACCGAGCAGCTTGTCGCCCGGGTCCATCAGCGACATCAGCACCGCGGCGTTCGCCTGCGCACCGGAATGCGGCTGCACGTTGGCGAATTCGGCGCCGAACAGCGCCTTGGCGCGGTCACGCGCCAAGGTCTCCACCACGTCGACGTGCTCGCAGCCGCCGTAGTAGCGCCGCCCCGGGTAGCCCTCGGCGTACTTGTTGGTCAGCACGCTGCCCTGCGCCTGCAGCACCGCGCGCGGCACGAAGTTCTCCGAGGCGATCATCTCGAGCGTGTCGCGTTCGCGGGCGAGCTCGCCTGCCATCGCGGCAGCGAGCTCCGGATCGAGCTCACCGAGAGACTGGGAATTGACAGAGGCGGTCGTCTGCGTCACGTGCCTCAGTCTATGGGCCGTCGGCGTTGTCCTCGAGGAGGGGGTTCACCCCTCTCGGTCGGCACAGGCTCGGCACGCGGTCGGCCGGACCGCACTCGATCCGGTGGACAGGCGCTCAGCGGGACGCGCCGCCCTCCGGCAAGTAGTTCTCCAACAGCACCGCGAGATGCCGCTGGGCGTCTTCCAGCGGCCGGGTGGACTTCATCGCCCGCGACTGGACGATAGCTCCCTCCAGCGCGCTGAACACGAAACTGCCGAAGGAGCGCGCCTCTTCGGCGGACATACCCGCATCGGCGAGCGCCGAGCCGAGCCGCTCGTGCCAGTCGGCGAACACTTCGCCCGCCGCGGCCTGCACTCGCGGCTCGGACTCGGCCAGCGCCGCCCCCAGGATCGGGCACCCGGCGCGGTATCCGGTCCGCTCCAGTGTGGCGACCCACCAGCCGAGCAACGAATCGAACCAGCCCGGGGGCGGCGCGGCGGTGATCTTCTCGACCACTCCGGCGATCCGGGCTCCCGCGACCCGGGTGGCGGCCTCGACCAACTCACCTTTGCCTGCGGGAAAGTGCTGGTAGAGCGAGTTGCGCGAGGCGTTGCCGCGTTCGAGTAAGGCGGCCAGTCCGGCGGCGTGCACGCCCTGCTCGCGTACGAGTTCGATGGCGCTTTCGATCAGCCTGGTGCGCGGTCCTGCGGTCATGCGAGTTCCTTGCTCACTGTTGCGTGAACCGATCGGTCCATGTTGCAATCATGTCAGATGTGGACCGATCGGTTCATCGAAAGGATTGCGATTCATGTCCGAAACCACCGTCGACCCGACTCAGCTGTCCGGTCTGGAACTCCTGCGTGTCGCGATGACCAGAACGGATCGCCCGCCGTTCATCGGTGACCTGCTCGGCATGGAGGTCGATGAACTCGAGCACGGCAAGGTGGTCTTCGCGCTGCGTACCCGGCCCGATTTCGCCAACCCGCTCGGCACCACACACGGCGGCATCTGCGCCACCCTGCTCGACTCGGTGATGGGCTGCGCGGTGCACACCACCCTGGAGCCAGGCGTCGGCTACACGACGCTGGAACTGAAGATCAACTACATCCGGGCCGTGCCCACCGACGGACAGCGCCTCACCGCCACCGGCACCACGATCCACCTCGGGCGCACCACCGCGACCGCCGAGGGACGCGTGGTCGACGAGCAGGGCCGCCTGGTCGCGCACGCCACCACCACCTGCGCCATTTTCCGCCCACATCGATCCTGAGGAGGACTGTCATGGCGGGACGAACACCGAGCGCCGCGGTACGCAAATTCCGGCGCGAACGCCTCATCGGCCGCTACCTGGTGAACCCGGCCGTCGGCCTGCTCGACCGGCTCGGCATCCGGTCGTCACTGATCGCCGAACTGGAGACGGTCGGCGCGAGATCCGGTCAGCCGCGGCGGGTGCCGGTCACCGCGTCGATCGACGAGACCGGCGCGTGGCTGATCTCGCAGCACGGTTATCGGTCCGGCTGGGCCCGCAACATCGCCGCCGACCCGCACATCAGGCTGCGGCTGGGCACAGAGTGGCGCACCGGAACGGCCTCCTTCGTGCCCGAGGACGATGTGGTGGCTCGCTCGCGCACCTTCGCCAAGGGCCGCGTCTCGGCCGCCGTCGCCGAACGAACGATGAAAGCGCTGGAGAGCGATCCGATCTCGGTGCGCATCACCTTCGCCGGAGCTTGACCGCGCACCGGAAATCCGCGACCGCTCGACAGACGCGGCGGCCGTGCGCTGACGATCGTGCCGAGGCCGCGACGTATGGCCGGGCCACCGATTCGGTTTCCCTGGTGAGAGTTCGCAGCATCTCCACGGGCGGACAGGGCTGCGCGGCGATCCGGTAGCCCTCACGCCGCCGCGCGTACCGCCCCTGGAGTGAGTGGCTCGTCGAGCAGCCTGCGGAAACGGTCGGCCCGGTCCTCGGCGTCGGCCGCGCGATCGAGCCAGCCGCCCAGCAACCGGTATCCCTCGACGTAGGTGGAGATGTAGGCCCGCCACAGCGGCGAGGACAGGAAGCGCAGCGACTGGCGCGCCCGCTCGGGCGTCGTCAGGCTCCAGGTCTGCAAGAACTCCGCCACCTCGTCGTGCGACCGGCCCCGGTCGTGCAGCAGCAGCGCGGCGTCCTGGCGCACGCTCAGCAGGTCTGCCGAGGCGTTCGAAAGGCGTTCGGCACGTTCGCCATCGAAGCGCAGCCCGAGATCCGCGTAGATCTCCTGCGCCCACTTGCCCCAGCCAGGGCCGACGATCGAACGCAACGCCAGATCGGCGAGCCCCTCGGCCATCAGGCACTGCGGCGTGTTCACCAGGAACAGCGTCTGCTCGGCCTGACCGGCGGCGACCAGCCCGGCTTCCTTGCGGCAGTGCTCGGTGTGGTGCCCCGGGTAGGACTCGTGCGCGATCAGCTGCGGCAGGTGCGCCATGTGCTGCTTCAGGTCGGAGTTGATCGCGACCCGGGAGTGGTAGTTGCCCAGGTAGTAGTTGAACCCGGACCAGGGCTTGTCGCCGACCACCTCGTAGGTGACGTGCTCATGGTCGGGTAGCGGGTAGCGGGCGCGAACCAGCTCGCGCAACGCGCTGGAGAACGCCTCGACGCACACCGCCAACCGCTCCGGCGGGATCTCGTCGGCCTTGCGATGGGCGGCCACCCGCTCGGCCAGCGGACCGTCCCCGGCGAGCACCTCGTCCATCCGCCGGTGCGCGTCGCGGTAGTCGTCCACGTCACCGGGCGCGATGTCGACGTCGAAGTAGGCGCGCACCTCCTCGATGAAGCCGACGTCCTCGCCCGCGAATTTCCGTCCGGAGCACTCCAGCGCGCGCAGGTGCACGTCGAGGAACTCGGCGCGCTCGGGCGCCAATCCGGCCTCCGGCACCGCGGCGCGCAACTCGGCGGCACGGCGAGCCAGCTCGCGCGGCTGCGGCGCGGGCGCGTTCCGCACCTCGCGGCGCAGCGCCGGATCACCGGTGTAGGCGTCGACGAATCCTTCCTCCAGCCGGTCGAAGGCGAGGCCGAGCCGCAGGTATTCGGTCACGAGCGGATGCGCTTCCATGCCAGCCGACATTAGCGGCTCACACCTGTGTCATCGAGTCGGTTACCAGCCGGTAGTGGTACCCCGCTCGGCCCACGATGCTGACGCAGAGCAGAATTCGCCTATGCGGCGACAGCTAGACCGAATCTCACCGGATCCGCACGGTAACCGTGCGTGTTTGCTGAAACGGAGTGTCGGGTAAATGGCACGAATGAGCGAGCCGAGTCCCTACGTGGAATTCGACCGGAAACAGTGGCGGACCCTGCGTAAATCGACTCCCCTGGTGCTCACCGAGGAAGAACTGATCGGCCTGCGCGGTCTCGGGGAACAGATCGATCTCGAAGAAGTCGCGGAGGTGTATCTCCCGCTCGCTCGTCTCATCCACCTGCAGGTGGCCGCTCGTCAGCGACTGTTCGCCGCGACCGCGACATTTCTCGGCGAAACCCATCCCGACCAGCAGGTACCGTTCGTGATCGGCGTCGCGGGCAGCGTCGCGGTCGGCAAGTCCACCACCGCGCGCGTACTGCAAGCGCTGCTGGCGCGCTGGGATCACCACCCGCGGGTCGACTTGGTCACCACCGACGGATTTCTCTATCCCACCGCGGAACTCACCCGGCGCGGCCTCATGCACCGCAAGGGTTTCCCGGAGAGTTACGACCGCCGCAGCCTGCTGCGATTCGTCACCGAGGTGAAATCCGGTGCGGCCGAAGTCTGCGCGCCGGTGTATTCGCACATCTCCTACGACATCGTGCCTAGCAAGCTGCACTGCGTGCGCCAACCCGACATTCTGATCGTGGAGGGGTTGAACGTGCTGCAGACCGGTCCGCGCCTGATGGTGTCGGACTTGTTCGACTTCTCGATCTACGTCGACGCGCGTATCGAGGACATCGAGAAGTGGTACGTGCGACGGTTTCTCACCTTGCGCAAGACCGCATTCGCCGACCCGAACGCGCATTTCCACCACTACTCCGGATTCACCGACGAGCAGGCGACCGCCGCCGCGCAGGAGATCTGGAACAACACCAACCGGCCGAATCTGGTGGAGAACATTCTGCCCACCCGCCCGCGCGCGACCCTGGTGCTGCGCAAGGACGCCGACCACAGCATCAATCGGCTGCGGCTACGGAAATTGTGATTCCGATTACAATTTCCACGCCTCGTCGAGTCGCTGCGCGACATCGATATCGCGGACCGCGGCGATGTGCGGCTTACGGATCTCCGCGGAGATATAGCGGGCGACGAAACGCCTGATCTCGTGATCGACGCCGGCGAGGACGCGCAGCAGTTGCCCGCGCCGCGTGGCGGCGGCGACATCGACGTGCACGTCGGCAGACCGCGGCTCCGCGATATCGATCACCACCCGCAGGGGCGCCGCCGTGCGTACCGTCAGGTGCAGGTGCACGGTGCCCTGTACGTGGAACCGGTGCCGGTCGACCGCCAGGTGCAGCAGCAGGTCGACCTCCAGCAGGATTATCAATTCGAACGTGATGGTCTCGTCGTCGCGACGGCTCAGCCTGGACGACCCGAGCCTGACCTGGGCGGTCACCTTGGCGAGTCGGCCGGGACCGACCCCGATGGGGCCGAAATCGAATGCGCTGCCGGTCAGCTGGTCGAACGCGCCCGCGATGCGCGCTTCGGAGGCGGCGTACTCCAGGAAGCGTCTACCGAAGTCCGCATAGCTGATCGAGTCGTCCGGTTCGCCCAGCGCGGGTCGGCGGTCGAACGAGCTCATGAGACCGGACGGTACGCGAGAAGAACGATACCGGAGCGGGATTCAGCGCACCGACATCGAGTCAGACCCCGAAACGGCGATGACGCGCGGCGAAGTCGCGCAGCGCCCGCAGGAAATCCACCCGGCGGAACTCCGGCCAGTACGCCTCGGTGAACCATATTTCCGAGTATGCGCTCTGCCACAGCAGGAACCCGGACAGCCGCTGCTCGCCGGAGGTGCGAATCACCAGGTCCGGGTCCGGTTGGCCGGAGGTGTAGAGGTGCTGGCCGATGGCGTTCACGGTGATCGACTGGACCAGGTCCTCGCCGGTCTCGCCCGCGGCGATCTCCTGGCGGACCAGCGAGCGCACCGCGTCGGTGATCTCCTGTCTGCCGCCGTAGCCGACCGCGACATTGACGTGCACTCCGTTGCGGCCGTCGGTGCGCTCGGCCGCGGTGCGCATCCGCTTGGCGATCAGTTCGGGGAAGCCGTCGAGCGAGCCGACGATGCGCACGCTCCAGTTCTGCTCCGGCGCCGACAGCTCCTCGACCACGTCGGTGATGACCTCGAACAGCGTCTCCAACTCGTCGGGATCACGCTGGAGATTCTCGGTGGACAGCAGGTAGACGGTCACCATCTCGATGCCCTCGGCCTCGCACCAGCCGACCAGCTCGGCGATCTTCAGCGCGCCGACCCGATGGCCGTGACTGACGTCGGTGAAACCGTTCTCCCGCGCCCACCGGCGATTGCCGTCACACATCACCGCGACGTGCCGGGGATGCTGCTTGCCGGCCAGCTGCCTGGACAGCCGGGCCTCGTAGATGCGATACGGCAGACCCCGCACCTGACTCGGAAGTTCCACGCGGGCAACCCTACGCCTCGGCGACACGAACGCGGCATCGACCGCGATACGCCGGTACAGTGGCCAGGAGCACGCAAGTTACGGTTGCGTAGGTTACTGACGGGTTCAACTACCTCGTCTGCACTCGGTCCGGCGTGGGGCCGCGGAAAGACTGCTCCGGCTGTTCCCTTAGGAGGTACTCGTGTCCGAATCGGTCGGCGCCGCCGATGCGGCAACGGTCACACCGGTCCCCGCCACGGCGGGCGAAGCGCTCGCCGAGGCGCTGGTCAAACCGCGCATGCGGGGCTGGATCCACACCTGGGCCGTCGGCGTCGCGGCGATCGCGGCCGTCGTGCTGATCGCCACCGCGGGCACGGTCTCGGCGACCGCGGGATGGTCGACGCTGATCTACGGGCTCACCGTGTGCGGGCTGTTCGGCGTCAGCGCGGTCTACCACCGGGTGACCTGGCCGACCGCCCGCGCTCGCATCCGGATGAAGCGAGCGGACCACTCGATGATCTTCCTGTTCATCGCGGGCAGCTACACCCCCTTCGCCCTGCTCGGCCTGCCCGGACGAACCGGGCAGACGCTGCTGGCCGTGGTCTGGGCGGGCGCGCTGGCCGGAGTGGCGCTGAAACTGCTGTGGCCCGGCGCTCCCCGCTGGGTCGGCGTTCCGCTCTATCTGTTGCTGGGCTGGGCCATCGTGCCGGTGGCCGGACAACTGAACGGCCAGATCGGCATCGCACCGCTGATTTTGTTGCTGATCGGCGGCCTGTTCTACAGCGGCGGCGCGATCCTCTACGCCACGAAATGGCCGAACCCGTGGCCGGGGGTGTTCGGGCACCACGAGTTCTTCCACGCGGCCACGGTGCTCGCGGCGTTGACCCACTACGCGGCGGTCTGGCTCGTCGTCCTGCGCTGAGCGCATAGAGTCGACGCGGAGGGCGGACGAGAGGGCGGCGCAGGCGATGGAACGGTCATCGAGATCGCGACCCCTATGATCGCGAAGCTCGTCGTCTGGGCGCTCAAAGCGCGGGGTGGTCTGGCCGCTCTGGTCACCACGGCGAATCTCAGCGGCCTCGCGGTGATCGTCACCCAGCTGTGGCTGAACGGGTTCCTCGGCAGGCTGGGCACGGATTGGCTGCGGGCACTGGCCTTCGTCGGCATCTATCCGGCGGCGGGATTCCTGGCGGGCATCGTCCTGGCGGTGCGCGACCGCAAGGTGTACTTCGGCTGGCTCGACGCCGGGCGCAAGCCCACGGAGGTGGAGGCGCGGCGCTTGCTGCACCTACCCGTCGCGATCAGCATGCGCGCGATCGCGCTGTGGATTCCGGGGGTGATCGTGGCGACCGCGGTCTTCGCGCGGCTGAGCCCGGACAACGACCCCGGCGTGACGGCGTCGCTGTTCACGATCGGCGCCTTCGAGTCGGCGGCGGTCACCTTCCTGATCGTGGACCGGTTGATCCGGCCGACGATCCCGGTGGTCGCCCGGGTGCTCGGCTGGACCATGCACTGGAGTTCCTCTGTGCTGGTGCGGGTCGTGCTGACCTGGGCGGTGGCGGCCGCGCTTCCGCTGCTCATGCTGATCGTCGTGCTGGCCGACCCGGTAGCGGCCGCGCCCGACCGGGTCCGCACCGCCATCTACCTGTCCGCGGTCGGCATCGGAGTGGGCGCGCTGGCCACGGCGTTCCTCGCCCGCGCGGTCGCCGCGCCGATGCGCGTCCTGCGTCGCGCGCTGGACCGCATCGCGCAAGGCGATCTCGGCGTCCGGGTGCCGATCGGCAGCACCAGTGAGATCGGCCGGTTGGAGCATTCGGTCAACGAACTGGCGGCGAACCTGCGCGAGCGCGAGCGGATGCGTGAGGTGTTCGGCAGGCACGTCGGGGCCGAGGTGGCCGAGCGCGCGCTGGCTCGCGGGGCGGATCTCACCGGCGACGTGCGTGAGGTGTCGGCGCTGTTCGTCGATGTGACCGGGTCGGTGGAGCTGTCCACCGGGTTGCCGCCGCAGGAGTTCGTGGCCAAGCTCAATCGGTTGCTCGCGATCGTCGTCGCGGCGACCGAGGAGAACAACGGACTGGTCAACAAGTTCGAGGGCGACGCGGCGCTGTGCGTCTTCGGAGCGCCGATCGCTTTGGGCGACAACGCGACTCCGGCACTGCGGGCGGCGCGCCGCATCCGGGACGAGGTGCTCGCCACCGGAGAACTCGACATCGGGATCGGCGTCGCGCGCGGCGGGGTCTTCGCGGGCGACGTCGGCTCCGACACCCGCCTGGAATTCACGGTGATCGGCGACGCCGTCAACGAGGCCGCCCGCCTCACCACGGCGGCCAAGGAGGTGCCGCGGCGAATCCTGGTGAGCCAAGCGGTGATCGAAGCCGCTACGGAACACGAGCGCGCCAAGTGGACGTTCTACGACACCATCGTGCTACGCGGCATGAAGAACCCCACGTTCTGCTGGACCGACATCGACACCTCCGGCGCCCGGCCCGAACACATCGAAACCCGCACCGATCAGCTGGACGGCCACGACCTGCCCGCGGACACGAACCCGGTCATCGAAATCCACACTGCCGCAGAGCCGCCCCGTGGCACCGAGTTGCCGGACGCCGAGTTCGACGCCCCGCCTCGGCGCTAGTCCACTCAGCTGGGTGAACAGCGAAGCACCTCGGCACGGCTGGTTCAGCGGCCGTCTCGATGGCGACATGACCGAACGCGCGTGCACCGACCGCATCGGGCCCGCTCGGTTGCGTTCGGCGGCACGAACGTCGTCGTGCGCCCACCTGGCATCGTGTCGCGATGGTCTCGGCCGTCGGGCCGCCGGTGCACCGCCCGGGCCGCGAGGGGCCGACCACATTTCCCGGCTACGCCCTCCGTCGACGAAGCGTCCGACTCGAACCGTCTCTCGCCAACCGGCCGATGGCGGCCGGAGGTGCTGTCGTCAGTTTCGCCGAAGCGCCATCAGGAGCTCGTCGGGCGTGGAGACCGGGAGGTCGCAGACGGAGCCGCGGCAGACGTACGCGGCCGCGGCGTTGCGGACCAAGGGCCGATCGGCCAGCAGCGGGACGGCGTTCGGGGCCCCGGCAAGGACGACGGAGCCGCCGGGTGCGGCCGCACGGGCCGCGGCGAGCAACTCGGTGGGCTGGGCCGCCGATTCGGCGGCGATGGCGACCTGCAGCGGGCCGCGCAAGGCCGCCTCGGCGACGGTGAGCCACTGGCCCGCCGAGCGCGGCGCGCGTGCCAGCACAATCGCGCCGCGCTCGAGGGTGCGGTCGGCCAGTTCCCGGTAGCGGGCGGCGCCTTCCGGGTCGCTCGCGGCCGCGGCGGTGAGCAGCGCTTCGGCCAGCGCGGAGGCGCCTGCGGGGGTGGCTCCGTCGATCGGGTCGCGGGGGCGGGCGACGAGGGTTTCGGCGTCGTCGGCGGTGTCGAACCAGCCGCCCGGCTGATCGGGGTCGGCGAAGTGTTCGATCGCGGTATCCAGCAGGCGTTGGGCGTCGTCCAGCCAGCCGAGGTCGCCGGTGGCCTGGTGCAGCGCTAGCAGGCCGGTGACCAGCCAGGCGTGGTCCTCCAGGATGGCGGGCGCCGCGCCGACGACGCCGCCGAGCGATGCACGTCGCAGCCGACCGTCCACCACGTGCTCGGCCAGCAGGAATCGCGCGCATCGGACGGCGGCGGCGGTCCACTCCGGTTCGTCCAGCGCGCCCGCGGCCTCGGCGAGCGCGGTGATCGCCATACCGTTCCATGCGGTGACCACTTTGTCGTCGCGTTCGGGTTGTGGGCGTCGATCGCGGGCGGCGATCAACGCGGCACGGACGTGTTCCAGCCGCGCGTGGTCCTCCGCCGTGGCGGGTTCGGCGTACCTGGTCAGCACCGAGGTGCACTGTTCGAAGTTTCCGGCGGTGGTGACGCCGAAGAACTCGGCCGCCCAGGCCCCGTCGATCGGGCCGAGCACGCCGGCCAGCTCGGCGGGCGTCCACACGTACGTCGCGCCTTCGACACCGGGCTTACCGGGCTCCAAGTGCGTGTCGGCGTCCAGCGCCGAGGCGAAACCGCCCTGCGGGGTCCCGAGGTCATCGAGGAGAAACCGCACGATTTCCCGGGTGACCCGGTGCGACAACGATTCCGGAAGCTCGGACCCGCTGCGGCGCGCGAGATGCGCGTAGGCGCGTAACAGCTGCGCGTTGTCGTAGAGCATTTTCTCGAAGTGCGGCACCACCCATGCCGCGTCGACCGAATACCGCGCGAACCCGCCGCGCAGCTGGTCGTAGATGCCGCCGCGCGCCATGGCCTCGGCGGTGCGGGCGACCACCTGGAACACCGCCGGGTCACCGGTCCGCTCCCAGTGCCGCAACAGTCCCTCGAGCAGCGCCGACGGCGGGAATTTGGGAGCGCCGCCGAATCCGCCGTGCTCGGCGTCCTCGTCGCGCAGCACGGCGGCGACGGCATGGGCGAGCAGCTCCGGGGTGATCGTCAGGTCCGCGTCGGGCAGTCCCGCCGCTTGGTCGCGCAGCGTAGCAGCCACCTGCGCGGAGGCCTGATTCACTTCGTCGCGCCTGGTGCGCCAGGTCTCCGTGACCGCCGTGAGCAGCTGGGTGAAGGACGGCATGCCGCCGCGCGGGAGCTTCGGGTAGTAGGTGCCGCAGTAGAACGGTTCCCCGTCCGGCGTCAGGAAACAGGTCATCGGCCAGCCGCCTTGCCCCGTCATCGCGACCGTCGCATTCATGTAGACCGCGTCCAGGTCTGGTCGCTCCTCCCGGTCCACCTTCACGCAGACGAAGTTCTCGTTCATCTGATCGGCGGTGGCCTGGTCCTCGAACGACTCGTGCGCCATCACGTGGCACCAGTGACAGGACGCGTACCCCACCGACAGCAGAACGGGCACGTCCCGCTCCCGCGCTTCGGCCAGTGCCTCCGCGTCCCACTCCCGCCAGTGCACCGGGTTGTCCGCATGCTGCCGCAGGTACGGGGACGTCGCCTCTCCGAGCCGGTTCATGGCTCCACCGTACGACCCTTCCCGCCGCCGTGTGGGTACGCCGTCCTTGACTCTCCCGCGGCGGGAGACGACACGGTCGAGGAATGAAAATCGATCTGGCCCGAACCGATGGCCACTACTACGGAGCGAGCACGCGACCTGTGGTCCGGACATTCAGCGCATACGACTACGTGACGGTCGAAGGAATCGGGGACCCTGACGGCCCGGTCTACGCGGCGGCGGTGCAAACGCTCTACCGGGCCGCGTACGGCGCGAAGAAGGCGGCGAAAGCCGCAGGGCAGGACTTCGTCGTGCCCAAACTCGAGGGCCTGTGGTGGGTCGATTCCGACGCTCCGCCACTGACGGTGCCACGCGACCGATGGCACTGGAAACTGCTGATTCGCATGCCGGAAGTGGTGACGGCCGACATGGTGACCGGCGCGTCCTTCGAACGACTCACCGAGGGCGAGGCGATCCAGGTCCTGCACCTGGGCCCGTACGCGACCGAGCCCGAGACCCTGGCTCGCATGGACGCCCTCATGGCGGCCGAGGGATGGGCGCACCACGGCCGCCACCACGAGATCTACTTGTCCGACCCGCGCCGGACACCGAACGAGAGGACGAAAACCATTCTGCGTCAACCGGTTCGCTGCACGCTCACGTCTCAGTAAGGACCCGGCGCGCTCGGCTCGGCACGCCACGGCCCCGACGGGCCGGGGGCCGAACGTCAGAGCCGGGTCGAGCAGATGCCGGTCCCAGGAGCGGACCGCGAGGTCGGCCAGAACGCCGGAAACCGTAATGGTGTCGCGCCTGGCCGGCGCGGCAAGCGTCTGGTTGTCATCGGCCCAGAAGGTCACCGCCACCATCGGCCATACGCCGCCCGGCTTTCCGGTTCCATAGCAAATTGAGCTGCGCCGGTTGCATAGGACCGATTGCAGTTCTACCCGAACCGGGTGCGCAGGCAACGGATACTTCCGATACACGCGATCGGCTGCGGGTTCGAGTCACGTCCGGATCGTTTCGATCCGGTGGCTCAATTGGTAGAGCAGTCCACGGCAGGGTTTCCGGATCCACAGGGCTCGGTTCGCTCGAGCCGGTATACCCGTCGCCACCCAGAACTCGGGCGCCCGAACTTCGCGCGGGAAGCGGCCGGGCATATCGTCTGCTTTCCGCGGAACTGCCTGCCGGAATGACTCGTCGAAAATCTTCGGCCCAGTTGAAGGTTTCGACACACCCGCCGAAAACGACGGACTACGTGCGCGCCAGTACCTCGCGTCCGACGTACGCCAACAGTCTGCGGTGTGCCGGTTCGTCGTCGGCGACCAGCACCTCGGGACCGAAAATGCCGGGCGCGCGGAAGGAATCGATGCCACCCGCGGCCTGCATGGTGGCGAGCAATTCGCCACACAACTCGTCGTCGGCCAGATCCGGCCGATCGATGGCCACCGCGATATCCACCCCGTGCACGAGAATCTCGGTGAGATGCACCAGCGCGGCCGCGGGGCCGGGCAGTTCACCGAGCGAGATGCCCACCGTGCCGTCCAGCGCATCGGGCCGGTGCCAGGCCGCGCGGTCCACCTCGGCCGCCGCGGCGTACGCGCCCTGCGGATCACCGCCGAGCCAGTCGGATTCGTGGTCGGCGCCGGTATCCATGCCGCTCAGGGCCGCCGCGAAGATGTGCATACCGCCGACCGTGTGGTTGAGAACGGTGCGGACATCCCAGTCCCGGCACGGCGTCGGCGTCGTCAGATCCGCTCCTCCCACGGCGGCGACGATCGCTCCGGTCGCGTCCAGTGCACGGTCGATCTGTCCGATCACGTTGTCCATGAGCTTCCTTCGGTCGAGCGGTTTGGCTGAATTGGTAACACAGGACACCGACAAGCGCGCGGCAATGCGAACTCCACCTTGCGTCGAGATAGTTGCCGACAGTGTGCTTCTCGTGACCGCGAAGGAAATTCGGATGCGCGGGCCGGACGGCCCCGCTCCCCTCGGTGGTGTGACCGGTGCGCAGGCACTTCCACTTCTAATGGACAGGTTGCGGGTTCGAGTCCCGCCCGGACCCCATGGTCAGATAGCTCAATGGCAGAGCGGTATGTTCCGTCGCCGAATTTCATCTCGGGCGCACCACCACCGAATTCGCGCACGCGCGAAGCGGGACGTCTCGCTCGGGCGAAGATTCGGCGCTTGTCCGGTGCGCAGGCGACGGTTGCTTCGGATTCAATTCCTGCCGAGACCATTTCGGTCGCTCGATACGGCGAGCAGCCCGTCGCCGCTTTTCCTCGGACATTCCGCTCCGAAAAATGGGTTGCGGCAAATTTTTTCGTCTCGGGTGCCGCTCTACACGTGGAGCCTGGCCGGATACCGCCACGGGCATGCCCCCAGCGGCACCCCGCACCGGCACGCCTTCGGCGGCCTGACCGACGCGGCGTTCCGGATGATCCGGCTGTTGGAGGCGGGACGCGACGCCGACTGGCCGTTCTGAACGGCGGCGGGGCCGAGATCGCCTCCCGACCTCGGCCCGTGGGTCCACCGGACCACCGGCACGCCTTCGGCGGCCTGACCGACGCGGAGTTCCGGACCATCCCGCTGCTGGCAGCGGGAGGCGACGCCGACTGGCCGTTCCGCTCCGCGGCCTACCCGAGCACCGGATAGTTGGCCCGGATGACGCCGTGCGGGTCGCGGGCGCGCTTGATCTCGCGCAGCCGGTTCAGCGTCGCGGCGTCGAAAGCGGCCTCGGCCGTCTCGCCGGGCGTGAGGAAGGTATACGGCTTGTGGCCGCTGATCTGCCCGCTCACCGCGTCGACGATGGCGGTGCGCCGCGCCTCGACCGCATCGCGCAGGTGCGGCAGCCCGAGACCAAGGCAGTAGAGCAGGTACGGCTCCGCGATCGGGCCGCGCGCGCCACCACCGGGCCGGGCTTCGGCCAGGGCGCCGCCCAGGTGCCGGATCTGCACATTGGCCAGCGGGGCGACCGGTTCCTCGATCAGGGTCTTGACCACGGCGTCGCCGAGATCGGTGAGCTGCTCCGCACGGGACAGCGACGGGCTCGGGTCCGTGGGTTCGGCGGTGACCGCGCCGATGTCGGCGGCCCCGAACACGCCGCGCCTGTCGAGAATGAGATCTTTGATGGCGTCCAGCGCGGTCAGCAGCGTCCGTCCACGATCAGGATCACCCAGATACACCGCGTCCACGCCGACCATCGGCGGTGCGTCCGGGATCTGCAAACGCTGGAACCACACCGACAGTTCGTCCGGAGCCGCCGCGGTGATCTCCTGGAATGCGTCGAACACCTCGCGAATCCGCGTTTGCGGCCACAGCATGCGGCCGCCGAACAGCTCCGGCGCGGGAAACAGGTCGAACTCGAGCGCCGTCACGACGGCGAAGTCGCCGCCACCGCCGCGCAACGCCCAGAACAGGTCCGGATCGTCCTCGGCCGTGACCCGGCGCGCAGCGCCCTCCGCGTCGACGATCTCGAACGCGCGCACCGCGTCGGCGGCCCAGCCGTGCTTGCGGCCGAACCAGCTCATGCCGCCGCCGAGGGTGTAGCCGGTCACGCCGACGACCGGATTGCTGCCCGCGAGACCGGTCAGCCCGTGCCTGGCCGCGGCCGCCTGCACCCGACCCCACGGCACTCCGGCGCCGACGCGCGCCACCCGACGCCGGGGATCGATCTCGATGCCGTCCAAATACCCGGTGCGCAGCAGGATCGCCTCGGGCACGCCACCGGACGCGCCGTGTCCGGTCGGTTGGGTGACCACCGGCACGCCCACGCGGCCCGCGTACCGGACCACGGCCGCGACGTCACCGGCGTCTCCGGCCCGCACCACGGCGGCCACCGGCTGGTCGACGGTCGTCGTCCAGGGCCGCGCCGCCGTTTCGAAGCCCTCGTCACCGGCCACCAGCACGCGGCCGGGCAGCGTGGCCCGCAGTTCGTCGAATGTCATTGCTCGTCCTGACTCTCAGCGTTCGGAAGCAGACGCGCGCGGGAACCGGGGTGTCGGCTTTCGACGAAAGGCCGTGGTTCGCGCCGCGACTACCTCATTGACGAAAGAGAGCGCGGAAAGGTAACAACGAGCAGGTCAGCGAGGGTTTCGCCGCTCAGCCGGATTCGGCTCGGCCTTCGGGGTCGGCGCCCTTTGATTCCTCGGCACGGCGGGTGATGCCGTGCTCGGTGCCCTCGTCGGCCTCCTGGTCCGGTTCCGGGTGCTCGGGCTCGAAGGTCGCAGGCAGGCCCTTGATGTGCCGGTTCATCGACCGGACCAGCAGGAAGGTGCCCGCGAGCAGAATCAGGATGATGACCAGGCCGAGCGGCGACGCCTTGCCGAACTCGGGGCCGGTCGGCGTTCCGGGTGTCTGGGCGAGCAGGACGAACGTCACGACCGCTCGTCCTCGATGCCCGCGAACAGGTCGGTCTCCGGCAGCTCGGTGCGCACGCGAGTCTTGGCCAGCTCGAACTCCTCGGTCGGCCACAACCGCTGCTGCATCTCCATCGGAATGGCGAAGAACGCGCCGTTCGGATCGATCTGCGTCGCGTGCGCGCGCAAGGCGTCGTCGCGCTGCGGGAAGTACTTGGCGCAGTCGATCTGGGTGGTGATCCTGGCGAACATGTCACCGCGCTCGGCGGCGTACTTGCGCATCCGGTCCAGCCACTCCTGCAGCGGGAACGGTTCGCCGACGCGCTCGTACTCCGCGGCGAAGATCTCCATCCGCTTCATGCTGAAGCCGTGGTCGTAGTACAGCTTGAGCGGCGTCCACGGCTCGCCCGCGCCAGGGAAACGCTCAGGGTCGCCCGCCGCCTCGAACGCCGCCATCGACACCTCGTGGCAGCGGATGTGGTCGGGGTGCGGGTAGCCGCCGGTCTCGTCGTAGGTGGTCATCACGTGCGGCTTGAACTCGCGCACCACGCGCACCAGGGCCTCGGTGGCCTCCTCCAGCGGAACCAGCGCGAAGCTGCCCTCGGGCAGCGGCGGCAGGGGGTCGCCCTCGGGCAGGCCCGAGTCGACGAAACCGAGCCAGTGCTGGCGCACGCCGAGCGCACGGGCCGCGGCGGCCATCTCCTCACGGCGGATCTCGTGGATCCGCTCCAGGACGCCGGGCGTGTCCATGGCCGGGTTCAGGATGCTTCCACGCTCTCCGCCGGTCAGCGTCACGACGAGGACGTCGTGTCCTTCGTCGGCGTAACGGGCGGTCGTCGCGGCACCCTTGCTGGATTCGTCGTCTGGGTGGGCGTGCACCGCCATGAGGCGAAGGCCACTCACGTCTCGTTCTCCGTCGCTCTCGGTCGCGGGTGTCGGGGCTTCGTTACCTATAGTTCCATTCGACCCACATTTGTTCCGACGTACCCCCCGGGAGCGACCACGATGAGCCAGCCCGCGCCGGAGAGCGGCGGCGACGCGAAGGCGGCGTCTCCCGGCGGACCCCCGCCCGACCGCTACGGCACCGGGCCACGCAAGCCGCGCCGCTGGATCGTGCCGGTGCTCGGCGTGCTGGTGGTGCTCGCCGGGCTCGGCGTGGCCTACCTGGGCTATCAGAAGTACGGGCCGGAGGACATCGAGGCCGAGCAGCTCGGCTACGTCGTCGTCGATGACTCGACCATGACCATCCACCTCAAGGTCACCCGGGCCGACCCGCAGCAGCCGGTGGTGTGTTTCGTCCGCGCGATGGCTCGCGACGGCTCCGAACTCGGCCGCAGGGAGGTGCTGATCGAGCCGTCGAGCAGCGGGACGGTCGAGTTGACCACCGTCGTGCGCTCGTCCGCGCGTCCCGTGTCGGGCAGCGTGTACGCGTGCAGCGATCGGGTACCCAGCTATCTGCGAGTTGGCTGATTTCCGCGCATAAACCGGCGATTTGCCCGCGAAATTAACTCCGACCTGCACATTTGTGAATCATGCTAAAATGGCGTGATACACGGTTCCGGAGCTCGGAGCCGTGTTTGCTGCATTGGCGGCCAGCGCTGAGGGTTCGGGCTTGCGATTTCGCCCGTGACCGGGGCCTGTCGGGGTTCGATGAACTTCCCAGGATCGCTCTAGCCGTCGACTGGCGCGTGCCCGCTTCCGGGTGGGCACACGCCGGTGCTCAGGGAATCCCGGCCTGCCGGGAACAACTACTAGGGAGTGATCGAGATGACTGAGACGCAAGTGACCTGGCTGACCCCGGAGTCGCACGACAGGCTCAAGAGCGAACTCGACGCGCTCATCGCCAATCGTCCGGTCATCGCCGCCGAGATCAACGAACGCCGGGAAGAGGGCGACCTCAAGGAGAACGGCGGATACCACGCCGCGCGCGAGGAGCAGGGTCAGCAGGAGGCGCGCATTCGCCAGCTGCAAGAGCTGCTGAACAACGCCAAGGTCGGCGTCGCACCGACCAAGTCCGGCGTAGCGCTTCCCGGGTCGGTCGTCAAGGTCTACTACGACGGCGACGAGACGGACACCGAAACCTTCCTGATCGCCACCCGCGAGGAGGGTCTCCGCGATTCCAAGCTGGAGACGTACTCGCCGAACTCGCCCCTCGGTGGCGCGCTCATCGACGCCAAGGTGGGCGAGACCAGGGAATACACGCTGCCCAATGGGAACACGATGAAGGTCACCCTGCTCAGCGCCGAGCCCTACCACAGCTGACGCTCTCGGTCGCGCCGCCACGGCGGGCCGATACCCCCGCGGACACGAGCGGCCGCGCCCGATCATCGGGTGCGGCCGCTTCCTCATGTCCGTGAACCTAGCTCAACGCCTGCTCGATGTCCGCGAGCAGGTCGCTGACATCCTCGATGCCGACCGAAAGCCGCACCAAGTCCGCGGGCACCTCCAGCTCGGAACCTTCGGTGGAGGCGTGCGTCATCGCGGCCGGATGCTCGATCAGCGACTCGACACCGCCCAGGGACTCGGCGAGGGTGAAGACCTCGGTCCGCGCGCAGAATTTCCGCGCGGCTTCGACGTCACCATTGAGGCGCACCGAGATCATCCCGCCGAAGCGCCGCATCTGCTTCGCCGCGACGGCATGGCCCGGGTGCTCCGGCAGGCCGGGGTAGATCACATGCGAGATCGACGGGTGCCCGGACAGGAACTCCGCGATGGTTTCGGCGTTGTCGCAGTGCCGATCCATCCGCAGGGCGAGGGTCTTGGTGCCGCGCAGCGTGAGGAACGCGTCGAACGGGCCCGGCACCGCGCCCGCACCGTTCTGCAGGAACGCGAACGCCGCGTCGAGTTCCGGATCGTCGGTGATCAGCGCGCCGCCGATGACGTCGGAGTGGCCACCGAGGTACTTGGTGGTGGAGTGCACCACGATGTCGGCGCCGAGCAGCAGCGGCTGCTGCAGGTAGGGCGTCGCGAAGGTGTTGTCGACGACCAGTTTCGCGCCCGCCGCGTGCGCGACGTCGGCCAGCGCGGGGATGTCGCCGATGCTCAGCAGCGGGTTGGTCGGGGTTTCGATCCACACCAGCTTGGTGTTCGGCCGGATCGCGGCGCGCATCTCGTCCACGTTGAACACGTGCGCGGGCGAGTGCTCGATCCCCCACTGGCTGAAGACCTTGTCGATCAGCCGGAAGGTGCCGCCGTATGCGTCGTCGGGGATCACGATGTGATCGCCCGGACGCAACGTCGCCCGCAGCGCACAGTCGGTCGCGGCCATGCCGGACGCGAACGCCCGGCCGTAGCGGCCCGATTCCAGCGCGGCGAGGTTCGCTTCCAGTACCGACCGCGTCGGGTTGCCGGTGCGGGCGTATTCGAAACCGCCGCGCAACCCGCCCACGCCGTCCTGGGCGAACGTCGAACTCGCGTAGATGGGCACATTCACCGCGCCGGTCTGCGGATCGGGTTCATACCCGGCGTGCACGGCCCGTGTGGAGAATCCCAGCTCGCTCATGGGGCTCAGCC
This sequence comes from Nocardia sp. NPDC059691, assembly GCF_042733915.1. Taxonomy (NCBI): domain Bacteria; kingdom Bacillati; phylum Actinomycetota; class Actinomycetes; order Mycobacteriales; family Nocardiaceae; genus Nocardia; species Nocardia sp. NPDC059691. The sequence continues at coordinate 74,414 of NZ_JBHWFB010000018.1, forward strand.
TAATCGGGGCGATTCCCGGGCAACTTCCCGGTGTAGGCATATCGCCGCTGCGTACGCAGGCGAAACGGACGAATCCGCACAACGGCGTTGGCATAGCGGGATGGCGCCCCTCGATCCGATCGAATTACACCGACGTCACCACCAGCACGGAAATCTTGCACCTAAGCAAGGGGCGTGAGTTCGGTCTCACTATTTCGCCGCCCCTTTAGGCTGAGTCCATGGTCACTGTGGAAGAACTGTTCGCCACCGACACGCTGCTGTCCGACGACGAGCGCGAGATCCGGGACACCGTCGCGAGCTTCGCGACGCAGCGACTGCGCCCGCACGTCGCGGAGTGGTTCGAGGCGGGCGCCTTCCCGGCCCGCGAGCTCGCCCCTGAGCTGGGCGCGCTGGGACTGCTCGGCATGCATCTGGAGGGGTACGGCTGCGCGGGCATGTCGGCCACCACCTACGGTCTGGCCTGCCAGGAGTTGGAGGCGGTGGACTCCGGCATCCGCAGCATGGTCTCGGTCCAGGGGTCGCTGGCGATGACCGCCATCCACAAATTCGGCTCCGAGGAACAGAAACAGCAGTGGCTGCCGGAGCTGGCCGCCGGCCGCGCGCTCGGCTGTTTCGGGTTGACCGAGCCGGACTTCGGTTCGAATCCGGGCGGCATGCGCACCCGGGCGAAGCGCGACGGCTCCGATTGGGTGCTGAGCGGCTCGAAGATGTGGATCACCAACGGCTCGGTGAGCGATGTCGCGGTGGTCTGGGCGCAGACCGAGGACGAAGGCAGGCAGGTGATCCGCGGATTCCTGGTCCCGGCCGGGACGCCCGGGTTCACGACGCGGGAGATGCACCGCAAGCTGTCGCTGCGCGCGTCGATCACCGCGGAACTGGACCTGGACGAGGTTCGCCTGCCCGCGGACGCGGTGCTGCCGGGGTCGAGGGGGCTGGCCGCGCCGCTGGCCTGCCTGAGCGAGGCGCGCTTCGGCATCGTCTTCGGCGCGCTCGGCGCGGCGCGCGAGTGCCTGGCGGCCACCATCGAGTACGCAAGGACCCGCGAGGTGTTCGACAAGCCGCTGGCCGCCTACCAGCTCACCCAGGCCAAGCTGGCCGACATGGCGCTGGAGTTCGGCAAGGGCCAGCTGCTCGCTCTGCACATCGGACGGCTGAAGGACCGCGGCGCGGTCACGCCGGAGCAGGTGAGCGCGGGCAAGCTGAACAGCACGCGCGAGGCCATCGCGATCGCCCGCGAGTGCCGAACCATCTTGGGCGCCAACGGCATCACGCTCGACTACCCGGTCTTGCGCCATGCGAACAATCTGGAGTCGGTGCTCACCTACGAGGGCACCGCGGAGGTACACCAGCTCGTGCTGGGCCGGGCGTTGACCGACGCGAACGCTTTCCGCTGACGAGCCGTTCGGCGGCGGAGCCGCGTAGCGACCGCGCGCTCCGCTGATCCGCCCCGTCCCGGCATGATGCCGCCGGGCGTGGTGCGGAACGCGGCGAAAAGGGTGCGGATGGATTGCCGGATGCCGTTCGCCGACGGCATCCGGGCGAATCCGCCCTTTCCGCGCCGGACCACCGTTCTGTAGCCGATCGGACGCCGACTCGGTCGCGACGCGGATCACGATCTCCGAGAAGGGATTCGGGTCTGCGCGAGCCGCGCACGGACACTACTGTCGGTGCATGTCGTCGATCCGCGCCGCCGAGATTTTCGCGGCACTGTCGCTGACCACCGATCTCGCCGCCGGTATGCCGTTCGAGAAGGGGCTGGCCACCTGCCTGGTCGCCACCGACCTGGCCGCGCGGATCGGGCTGCCGGAAGCCGATCGCCGCGCGGTCTTCCATGCCGCCCTGCTCGGCGATCTCGGATGTACCGGCCGCGCCTCGGAGAATGCGCAGGCGTATGCCGACGACATCGCCTTCCAGCGCGCCTGCCATGTGCTGGATCCGGGCGATTCCGCCGTCTTCACCGAGCAACTGCGCCGATTCGGCGGCTGGGCGCCCGCCGCCCAATCGGCGCTGCGCAATCGGTTCGTCGCCCGGTTGCGGTCCGGCGCAACGCAGGCGCTGCGCTCGTCGAGCGAGGTCGTCGAGGCGCTCGGATCGCACCTGGGTCTGCCGGATGCCTCGGTCCGCGCCCTGACCGAGGTGGAGGAACGCTGGGACGGACTGGGTGCGCCGAACCGGCTGCGCGGGGAATCCATTTCGATCGCGGGCCGCGTTCTGCACGTGGCCGAACAGGCGGTGCTCGCGCTCGACGCGGTCGGCGATGATCTCGCGACCGCGTCGGGCCACGGCAACGCGCATCCGGCTGCCCCGCACGACAGAACACGCTCCGCCCTGGGCACTGTGGCGAGACGGCAGGGCGTCGTTCTCGACGAGTTGCGCCGCCGGGCCGGCGGCCATCTCGACCCCGACCTGGTGGCCGTCTGCGATGCCGATGCCATCCGCGCGGTGCTCGACGTTCCCGACCTGCTGGCCGCCGTCCTCGCCGCGGAACCGGGGACGCGGTCTTCGCTTCCGCCCGCCGAACTCGACCGGCCCGGTCTGGCGCTGGCCATGATCGTCGACTTGAAAGGCCGTTACCTGCTGGGGCATTCGGCGCACGTGGCCGGGCTCGCCGATGCCGCGGCCGTCCGGATGGGCGTGCCCGCCGACGAAAGAGCGGCACTGCGCGCCGCCGCCCTGCTGCACGATCTCGGCCGGGTCGCGGTGTCGAGCGCGGTCTGGGACCGTCGCGGCCCGCTGGGACCCTGGGACTGGAAACGCGTTCGGCTGCAGAGTCTTCGGACCGAGCGCATCCTGCGCCGCTGCCCCGGGCTGGCGGCGCTGGCCGATCTCGCGGCGGGTCACCACGAACGACTCGACGGCAGCGGCTACCCGCGGGGCAAGCGCGACCTTCCACCCGGTGCTCGATTGCTCGCGGCCGCCGATGTTTTCGCGGCCTGCACCGAAGCGCGGCCCTATCGCCCCGCCGCCCGGCTCGAGGAAGCCGCTGCCCAACTGGCGGCCGAGGTCGCCGCGGGCCGACTGGACGGCGATGCCTGTGCCGCCGTCGTCCGTGCCGCCGCGGACGACACCACCATCCCCGCTGTCCACGGCCTGTCCGAGGCCGAGACCGACATCCTCCGGCTGAGGGCCCGCGGCCGCTGCGGCCGGGAGATCGCCGCGGAACTGCTGTTGCCCGAGCGCGCCGTCACCCACCATCTGGCCGAAATCCGCTCCAAGACCGGCCGCCACACCCGGGCGGGCGCGGCCGTCTTCGCGATGACCCACCAGATCCTCCCCGGCTGACTCGCTCGCGCGCGGATACGTCCGCGCACCCGCGACGACCTGTGCTGAGCTGCGCCGGGCCCGCGAAACCGCACCTCACAGGCATGTGCGGGCGGAAGCTAGCGCATTGTTACGTCTTGTCATTCAAGTGCCATGTGGGTGTCACCGGTAGGCCAGCGAAAGCGCGCATTCTTTAGAGGGACCCGGCATTGGGGCGATGCCTCCACCACCACACCATCGGAGGTGCACGATGCACAGCTTGTCGATCGACCGCGGCGTACGGCGGTCCGTTCCGAATGCACTGGGAGTCTGCCATGTTCGTGCGTGACCATCTGCCACGACGCTCGCACGGCGTCGTACGGCCGCTGCCGGATCAGCGCGAACTGGTCGCCGCCTTCGGCGGGCACCCGAGCGAGTCGGGCGAAGACCACCCCCTGGTCGGCTGGGCCAGGACGCTGGCAGCGCTGCACCGGCAGCGCCACTCCGATCCGCTGGCCGCCGCTGGAATAGATTGCCGCCGCGCCGAACTGGTGGCCACGATCGATGCGTGGGTGGTCGATCGACTGCCCCGAAGGCGTACGACCGACCATTTGCGCAGCGAATCCATCGGCGCCACGGTCGACCGCATGGCCGCCGCCCACGTCCACGCCAGCCATCTGCTGCACACCGCCGAGAAAGTGTCCGACACCCGGGTGCACGCGGCCTGGTACCGACTGGCGCTGCTGGCCGACGAATGGACCGACCTGATCACCGGCGGCGTCCGCGAAACGGTCCGCGGCAGGAGACCGGCATAGGCGTTCGGCCGGAAGCCGCCGTGACTCGGCTTCCGGGTTCGCCGCTCGCCGTGGTCTCGTCTACTTCCCGATGTTGCCCGTGCTGAGGAAACCGAGCAGGTCGTGGCGGGTGATCACGCCGACGGGCTTGCCGTCCTCGACGACCATCAGCGCGTCGGTGTCGGAGAGCGCCTTCGTCGCGGCGGAGATGGGCTCGCCCGAACCGATCAGCGGGAACGAGGGGCTCATGTGCTGGGCCACCGAATCGGTCAGGTTGGCCCGGCCCTCGAAGACCGCCGACAGCAGGTCGCGCTCGGACACGCTGCCCGCGACCTCGCCCGCCATGACCGGCGGCTCGGCGCCGACCACGGGCATCTGGGAGACGCCGTACTCGCGCAGGATCTCGATCGCGTCGCGCAGCGTCTCCGACGGGTGGGTGTGCACCAGGTCCGGCAGCTCGCCGGACTTGCCGCGCAAGACGTCGCCCACGAGCGGTTCGGCCGTGCCGTCCAGCCGTTCGCGCAGGAACCCGTAGGAACTCATCCACTCGTCGTTGAAGATCTTCGACAGGTAGCCGCGTCCACCGTCGGGCAGCAGCACCACGACCACCGCGTCCGGGTCGCGCCGCGCCACCTCGACGGCCGCGACGACCGCCATGCCGCAGGAACCGCCGACCAGCAAGCCTTCCTCGCGGGCGAGCCTACGGGTCATCTCGAAGGAATCCGCGTCGGAGACCGCGATGATCTCGTCCGGCACGGCGGGGTCGTAGGCCGAGGGCCAGAAGTCCTCGCCGACGCCCTCGACCAGGTACGGCCGCCCGGTGCCGCCCGAGTACACCGAACCCTCCGGGTCGGCGCCGATGATCCGCACCTTCCCGCCGGAGACCTCCTTGAGGTACCGGCCGGTGCCGGTGATGGTGCCGCCGGTGCCGACACCCGCCACGAAGTGGGTGACCTTGCCGTCGGTGTCGCGCCAGATCTCCGGGCCGGTCGTCTCGTAGTGGCTTTCCGGGCCGCCCGGGTTGGAGTACTGGTCGGGCTTCCACGCGCCGTCGATCTCGCGAACCAGGCGGTCGGAGACGCTGTAGTAGCTGTTCGGGTGGTCCGGCGGCACGGCGGTCGGGCAGACCACGACATCGGCGCCGTAAGCCCGCAGCACGTTGCGCTTGTCCTCGCTGACCTTGTCCGGGCAGACGAACACGCACTTGTAGCCGCGCTGCTGCGCGACCAGGGCGAGGCCGACGCCGGTGTTGCCGGACGTGGGCTCGACGATGGTGCCGCCGGGCCGCAGCTTCCCGGACCGCTCGGCGGCGTCGATCATCTTCACCGCGATCCGGTCCTTGGAGCTGCCGCCCGGGTTCAAGTATTCGATCTTGGCCGCGACCAGCCCCGCGTTCGGTCCCACGACCGAGTTCAACCGGACCAGCGGCGTGTTGCCGATGAGATCCACGACATGATCCGCGATGCGCATGGCCCCCATAGTTGCAGACGCACTAACTGTGAGTTCGCGCACGCCGTGTGCAGCGGCCGCGGACTACCGGCGAACCGGCGCCCGCGGCCTTAGGATCGCTGCCATGAGGCAGCCGAACATCGCCCGCGCCGCAATGCTTCTGGCCGGATCGGCAGTGGCCCTAGTGGTCGGATCCGGCGCTCCAGCGGAGGCGGCCACCGTCGAATTCCCCCAGGTGCCGACGCTCGCGCGCGGCGGCCTGTGCTGGACAAGCATCCGCACCTGGGCCGACACCGGTCCGGAATGGCCCGGACGCGCCATCCTCAACGTGCGCGCGCTGCCCGTGAACGGCATCGGGCCGGGCTCCTACCCGCTGGCGCCGCTGTGCGAGGTCCGCACCACCGTGGCGTGGCGCAACGTCACCACCGGTGCGACGGGCAGCTACGACAACATCGTGGTCACCGGCATCTACGGCAGCATCCAATACGCGCTGTTCCAGGACACCGGCCCCGGCCTGGTCGAGGTCACCATCTCCACCGACGCGGCGAGCATCCCGGCCCGCGGCAGCTTCGTCGTACCGGGCTGACCTCGGCGGATCGGGACGCGCACATTTCGGGCCTGCCTCGCGGCGACCCCGCCGTCGCGGTCCCGAGCTGACCCGAGCGGGTGTTCTCCACACACGTTTGCCGACGACAGTGCGGGGTCAGAGGACCGCAGGGCAGCTGCGCCCCCTGCTCAGCAGCAGCCGAAGCCAGGTCCTCGATCCTGCTGCGACGCGCTGCGCACACGCGACGGTCCGCGATCACAGAACGCTCCACGCGCACCGGATTCTCGATGGCCGACTCGGCGACCGTCCGGCTGCTGATCGTCGGTGGCCTATCGCCCGACCATCCGTCGACGCACCCGCGACGCCTGGAAGCCCGCAGCGGCTGCCGGTGCGCCTATGTTCGCCGCTGGTCGACTCGGCGGATTTTCGTAAAATTCCTGGCGTGAGCGCACCTCAGTTTCGCTGGCGCGCGGCCGCGCTGACCGGTGCCGCGGCCGTGCTCGCCGGTTCCGGCGCGGGGACCGCGTGGTGGGCGACCTACCGTCTGCTCATGGCGCAGGCGGGCGTCGCGCGCGGAGTGATCGGCCGGGACACCTCGAAGCCGCCGGAAGCCGACGGCATCTACACCGCGGGCTGCGCGGAGCCCGAGCTGTGGCGTGCGGGCAAGCACGCCGACCTCCATCTGATGATCTTCGGCGACTCCACCGCGGCGGGCCTCGGCTGCGCGGTGGCCGACGAGGTGCCGGGCGTGCGCCTGGCCCGAGGACTCGCCGAGGCGACCGGGCAGCGGATCCGCCTGAGCACCAAGGCGATCTCCGGCGCCACGTCCAAGGGCCTGGCCGGGCAGGTGGACGCGATGTTCGTCGCGGGCCCGCCGCCGGATGCCGCGGTCATTCTCGTCGGCGCCAACGACGTCACCAAGAAGCACTCGATCCGCGCCTCCGCACGCAGGCTCGCCGCCGCGGTCGCCCGGTTGCGCCGCGCCGACGCGGTGGTGGTGGTCGGCACCTGCCCGAATCTCGGCACGGTGGCGGCCATTCCCCAGCCGCTGCGCACCGTCGTGCAGAACTGGAGCGTGCGGCTGGCCAAGGCGCAGCACGTGGCGACGACGGTCGCGGGCGGGCAACCCGTGCGCATGGGTTACCTGCTCGCCCCCGAGTTCCGCGCCGCGCCGGAGCTGCTGTTCGCCGCCGACGGCTTCCACCCGTCGGCGGCCGGCTACGAACTGGCCGCAGCGCAATTGCTCCCGGCGCTGCTGGAGGCACTGGGCGGGACAGGCGCTTTCGGTCCTCGGCGACGGGACGTAGATTCGGTACGAACCCGTGAGTAACAACTCCGGTTCGCCAGAACCGTCCGACCCAAGGAGTCCTCATGCCTGAGGCCGTCATCGTTTCGACCGCACGCTCCCCGATCGGCCGGGCCCGCAAGGGTTCGCTGGTCGACCTGCGGCCCGACGATCTGACCACGCAGATTGTGCGGGCAGCGCTCGACAAGGTGCCTGCCCTGGACCCCGCCCAGATCGACGACCTGATCCTGGGCTGCGGCTCGCCTGGCGGTGAACAGGGCTTCAACATCGCCCGCGTCGTCGCCGTCCAGCTGGGCTACGACTTCGTGCCGGGCACCACGGTGCACCGCTACTGCGCGTCGTCGCTGCAGACCACCCGCATGGCCTTCCACGCGATCAAGGCGGGCGAGGGCGATGTGTTCATCTCCGCGGGTGTGGAGACCGTGTCGCGCTATGTGAACGGTTCCGCCGACAGCTGGCCCAACACGCAGAACCCGCTGTTCGCCGAAGCGCAGCAGCGCACCGCGAAGACCGCCGAGGGCGGCGCGGGCATCTGGCACGACCCGCGCGAGGACGGCCTGATCCCGGACGTCTACATCGCGATGGGCCAGACCGCCGAGAACGTGGCGACCTCCACCGGCATCACCCGCGAGGACCAGGACCGCTGGGGCGTACGGTCGCAGAACCGCGCCGAGGAAGCGATCAAGAACGGCTTCTTCGAGCGCGAGATCACCCCGGTGACGCTGCCCGACGGCACCGTGGTCAGCAAGGACGACGGCCCCCGCGCCGGGGTCACCTACGAGGCCGTGTCCGCGCTGAAGCCGGTGTTCCGCCCGGACGGCACCGTCACCGCGGGCAACTGCTGTCCGCTCAACGACGGCGCGGCCGCTTTGGTGATCATGAGCGACACCAAGGCCAAGGAGCTGGGGCTGACGCCGCTGGCGCGGATCGTGTCCACCGGCGTGTCCGGTCTGTCGCCGGAGATCATGGGTCTCGGCCCGATCGAGGCGTGCAAGCGCGCGCTGGCGCTGGCGGGCAAGACCATCGACGACATCGACCTCGTCGAGATCAACGAGGCGTTCGCGGTGCAGGTGCTCGGCTCGGCGCGGGAGCTGAAGATCGACGAGGACAAGCTGAACGTCTCCGGCGGCGCGATCGCACTCGGCCACCCGTTCGGCATGACCGGCGCCCGCATCACCACCACGCTGATCAACAACCTGCAGACCTACGACAAGCAGTTCGGTCTGGAGACCATGTGCGTCGGCGGCGGCCAGGGCATGGCGATGGTCATCGAGCGTTTGAGCTGACCCGCGGACGAAAGGGCGGTCGCCGGATATCCGGCGACCGCCCTTTCGTCGTATTGGCTAGTCGTTCTGGAAGTAGCTCAGCAGCCGCAGGATCTCCACGTACAGCCACACCAGGGTGACGGTGAGGCCGAGTGCGACGCCCCAGGCCGCCCGCTCCGGAGCCTGCGCGCGGATCAGCTGATCGGCGGCGTCGAAGTCGAGCAGGAAGCTGAACGCGGCGATGGCGATGACCACGAGGCTGAACACGATCGCCAGCGGACCGCCGTCGCGCAGGCCGAGGCCGCCGTCGATGAAGAAGCTGGCGACGAGGTTGCCCAGCATCAGGACCAGGATGCCGATCATGGCGCCGACGATGATCCTGGTGAAGCGCGGCGTCACGCGGATGGCGCCGGTCTTGTAGACCACGAGCATGCCCGCGAAGACGCCGAAGGTGCCCAGCACCGCCTGACCGATCAGCGCGCTACCGCCGACCCCGCCGAACTCGATATTGGTGAACATGAACGACAGGGCGCCGAGGAAAAGGCCCTCCGCGACGGCGTAGGACAACACGATCGCCGGATTGTCCATCTTGTTCGCGAAGGTCGCGATCAGCACGAGCACCAGGCCGACCAGGCCGCCGCCGATGACGAACAGCGGCGCGAGCGAGGTGTTGGCGTTGGTGAGGCCGTAGGAGACGATCGCGGACAGCGCGAGCACCGCGAGGGTGATGCCCGTCTTCGTCACCACGTCGTCGATGGTCATCGAGCGCGTGGTGGGGGGAGCCTGCTGGTACTGGCCGTACTGCTGCGGGTGTTGGCCGTACTGGTTGCCGAACTGGCCGGCGGAGGTCACGCCGGAACCGAAGCTGGCGTATCCACCGCCCTCCTGCCTTGGCAGGTTCCTGAAAACCGGATTGCTCGTGGTACGCATGTGAACGGCGTCCCTTTCTGGAGTCGTTGCCGCTGTTCATCGAGTTGCTTCACTCGATATCCAACTGCCCTGTCCAACGTTTGTCATCCGTCGCGAGTTCCCGGGGAGTCGCACAGAGCCGGACAATTCGGACTCTACCTTTGTCGTGGGTCGTGCAGACCACGCACCGACCGAGTCACGGTGAATTTCCGGTTGCGGCCCATCACTTCGGTCCGGCCCACCATCCGTTCGACTACGGCCCGATAGTTCAAATGCGAGTTGTACACCGTCCACAGCTCTCCGCCCGGGCGCAACACCCGCCCGGTCTCGGCGAACATTTTGATGGCCGATCCGGTGTGCACGGCCGCGCCGATATGGAACGGCGGATTACACAGCACCAGGTCGGCGCTGTTGTCCGCCGCCGAGGACATGGCGTCGTCGCGCACGACGCACACTCGGTCGGCGACCCCGTTCGCCTCGGTGGTGGCCCGCGCCGAGGCGACCGCGGCGGCGGATTGGTCGGTGGCGATCACCTTGATGCCCGGCCGCGCCGTGGCCAGGGCGACGGCAAGGATGCCGGTGCCGCAGCCGAGATCGATGGCGTCGCGCGCGTCCGGCTTCATCAGTCTCAGGTGCTCGAGCAGGAACCTGGTGCCGATGTCCAGGCGAGCCCCGGAGAATGCCGCGCCGTGCGCGACCACGTCGAGACCGAGTTCGTCCAGCCGGTCGCGCACCGGGAACGGCCGACCGGCTACGGGTTTGGGTCCGGCCACCAGCAGGGTCCGCGACTTCTGCCTGCCGCGGCTTGCGCGCACCTCGGAGAACGACTGCGCCAGAACGTCGTTCATCGACTTGGTCAGATATTTGTCCCGCCCGCCCGCGAACACCTCGACCGCCGGATCCGCGTAGCGCGCGATCGTGTCGGCGACCTCGGCCAGACCGGCCAGCATCCGGGGCAGGCGAAGCAGGACCACCTGGGCATCACGCAGCAACTCGGGGCCGAGCGGGTGCGCGGTGTAGCGATCCGACAAGCCCACCGCGCGGGCGTTGTTCGCGAGGGCGAGTTCGCCGGTGAGCAAGTCCTGATGTACCCGGACGTCGCGCAGATCGTGTCCCGCGATAGCGCCGAGGGTCAGTGCACCATAGGCGTCACCGATGATGGCTACTTTCCCGCTATCCACAGTCGCGAGGGCGTCGGCCGCGACGTCGAGGATCAGCCGATCGGCGGCGTCGACGGCGTAGAGGTTCAGCGCCTCCACGTCCGGATACCGCCGCAACCGGCCAAGTACGTCCTCGACATTTCCCACGCCTCAAGTGTGCTAGATCGTTGCCGCATGGTCGCGCCCACCCCGCCCTATCGATCCCGCCGGATTCCCGGCACGGCGATCCGCACGCTGAATCCGGTCAGGACAAGCGGTTTCGCGGACGCATCGGCGAATACGGCATTCGATCAACCGCCGATCCTCTCGGGCTCGACGGAGGGGCGATCCGGCGCCGGCGCTCACTCCGCCGGCGACGGCAGGACTCTCGCACACAGGACATGAACCATGGCAATCAAATAGCAATTAATCGGGCTCGGCAGGCCGACCATTCGAGGTGCACGAGTGTTCGCACCTCCGCGTAGCTTGCGGCGGACCGATCGCGAATGCTCCGCAACGCTCTCCGGTTACGCCGTCCGAGGCCTTTCGCTGAGTAGCATCGGGCCATGCGCAACAGGATGGTGCTCATGGTCGCGGTCGCGACGGCACTGCTCGCGGGCTGCGGGGACGGCGAGTCGGCACCGGGCCCACCGGCCGCGTCGAACACCGCCACGTCGGTCGAGGTAGCGCAGGCCCCAGCCCCCGGGGACACCGCACCGAAGCAGGGCAAGCCTTCCGGCGACGCCGCGCTCACGGTGACCGATGTGCGGCTGGGAAGTCAGCCCGGTTTCGATCGCGTGGTCTACGAACTCGGCGGGGCGGGCACGCCCGGTTGGATCGTCCGGTACACCGACCGGGCGGTGCAGGACGCCAGTGGCAATCCGGTGGACGTGGCGGGCCGGTCGATTCTGGAAGTACGAATCCTGGGCTCGGCTTATCCGTTCGACAGCGGCGTGACACCGTACGAGGGCCCGGACCCGGCCGTCGACGCGGCGGTCTCCGGCATCGCGGGCGTCTACCGGACGACGGTGTTCGAGGGCGTGACGCAGTCGTTCATCGGCGTGCGGGCCGACCGGCCCTCCTTCACCGTCACCACGCTGTCCAACCCGACCCGATTGGTCGTCGACGTCGCGAGCTCCTAGATACCGGTACCGCCAACGGGTATATCGAGAGCGGGGGCTAGACTCGGTACTCGTGGTCGACCGCCGCGCACTTCCCGCCGCCGGGCTCGCCCAGCTCCTAGGGGTGCTGGCGTTGGTCGCCGGGGTCGTCGCGATGCATTCGGCGGTCTTCGGGTTCGCCGGCCACGCCCACGCGGCCGGCGTGCACACACTCGCGACCGCCTCCGACGCGGTCGCCGACGGACTCGAACGAGCTGCCGCCGCGCCCGGATTTCCTCATCGACACGCGACACCGCAATCCTCGGGCGGCGCTCCGACCGGCCACGATCGACCTCAGGACAGGGCGCACCGCGACGACCGGCAATTCTTCGGCACACGCGGCCAGGAGTTATCGGGCACACCGGGCGCATCCGCACCGGTGGTCGCTTCCCGCAACTCGTCTACCCCGCCAGCCGTCCGGGCAACCCCGGGCACCGACACACCGGCCGTCGCTTCCCGCAACTCGTCTACCCCGCCAGCCGTCCGGGCAACCCCGGGCACCGACACACCGGCCGTCGCTTCCCGCGACTCATCTGCGCCTCGAGCCGTCGAGTCGACCTCAGGCGCGTCATGGCACGCGACCGTCGCGGCGAAGATGTCCCACTGCGCGGGCGGCGGGTGCGACGGCGAGCACAGCGCACTGCACGACTGTGTGTTCATCTTGGCCGCCTCCATCGCGTTGGCCGCGTTGGTGCTGCTCCGCCGATTGGCGTTCGATCGCCCCGGCGGCGGTGCGGCACGACCGCGGCACTGGCGGGCGCGGCGTGCACGACCGCCGCCGTGGACCGTGCTCACCTTGGCCGAACTGGCGATTCTGCGGATCTGACAACTCCGTCGCCGCCGTGTGTCCGAACCACGGTGGCGGCGCAGTCCACTCCGTCCTCAGACTTCGCACTTCGCAAGGAGCGACCCCATGTTCATCACTCGCACCCGATCGGCCCTCGTTCTCGCCGCGGCGGCCGCGGTGAGCCTCGCCGGATGCGGCGACGCCGACACCGGGCACACCACCGAGCACGGCACCTCGACCACCACGGCGGCCGTCACGACCGCACCCGCGCGTGCCGCGCACAACGACGCGGACGTGATGTTCCTCCAGATGATGTATCCGCATCACGCCCAAGCCGTCGAAATGGCGCGGCTGGTGCCGACGCACACCGACAACCAGCAGCTGCGTGCGCTCGCCACGCAGGTGGAGCAAGCACAAGCGCCGGAGATGCAGCAGATCACCACCCTCTTGCAGAGCTTCGGCAAACCGGCGCCCACCCCGAGCGAGGGGCACGGCGGCCACGAGATGCCCGGCATGATGTCCGCCGAACAGATGGCGGCGCTGGACGCGGCATCGGGTCCGGACTTCGACCGTCGATGGCTGACCATGATGATCGAGCATCACGCGGGCGCGATCGCCATGGCCCAGACCGAGCTGGCCGAGGGCGAGAGCGCCGACGCGAAGGCGCTCGCTCAGCGGATCGTCGCCGCCCAGCAGGCCGAAATAGCGCAGATGCGAGCCATGCTCGGCCAGAGCTGAACCGCTCCCCCGCGCCGATATCGGTTGGCCATCGTTATCGGCGCGGGCTCGGCGTGGCGGGTCCCCGCGACGTACCTTCGGATTGTCCGGCTCCGTTCATCCGTCCCGGCCGGACTTCCGAGGGGAGCGAGGGACCGACCATGCGACGACTCGAACGCGCGGGCCTGCTGGTGGCCGCGACGGCTACCGCGGCGGGCGCGCTGACCATCGGCGCCTGCGCGCAGCAGATCTCCGGCACGGCGGCGGTCAACCGGACCGACCTGGCCGCGTACGCCTCGGAGGTCACCTCCTCCTCGTCCGCCGCCTCGTCGTCACGGGCCGCCGCCGCCGAACGCGCCACCAAGTCGGCCTGTGACGCCTTCCTGGCCGCGAACGGCAGCTCGGTACGCGCGTTCAACGACTACATCGATGCAAGCAACACCAAAGGCCGCGGCGATCCCGATACGAACGGCAAAGCCGACGCGGCTGTCACGACGCTGCGGAACAACGGGCGCTCGGTGGACCAGAGCGTGACCAGAGAGGTGCCGTCCGGTATCGCCACCCCGCTGCGCGCCTACCGCGACGACACCAACGCCTTGGCCGACACGCTGGCCCGCCGCGCCGACACCGACACTTTGAACGCGGCGATCGACCGGTTCAACGCCACGAAGAACACCGCGCTGACCGCCTGTCAGGGGCACGGCACCCGCTGAACCGTGCCGGTCGGGCTCACGCGCGTGCCAACGGCTCGCGGCACACGCCGCCGTTCGACCGGAGCGGTATCGCCTTCTCATCATTGAGGAATCCCGCCGTGCGGCTGTAGCATCTGGCCGTTTACTGCCACGCGGAACGGGACGATTACATGACCAGCGGTATCCGGGATACTCGTCCACCCGCCCGGAAAGGCCGCCGCCGCAGATCCGCCGAATCGGCCACGCCGACGTTCGCCGCGCTGCTGGCCGCCGCCGCGGAGCACAATCCCGACGGCGTCGCCGTGGTCTGCGACGACAGCGAGATCACCTACCGCGACCTCGACGCGCGCTCCTCGCGGCTGGCCCGCACGCTGATCGCCGCGGGAGCGGGCCCCGAAACAGCGGTGGCGGTGGCGCTGCCGCGTTCGCTCGATTCGGTGCTCGCGGTGTGGGCGATCGCGAAGTCCGGTGCGGCGTTCGTCCCTGTGGATCCGGCGCTTCCCCTGTCCCGCATCAAGTTCCAGGTCATCGACAGCGGTGCCGCGCTGGGCCTGACCCAGGCCGCCCACGCGGCGACACTACCCACCGAGGTGCGCTGGCTCGCGCTGGACGATGCCGAAGTGATCGCGCAGGTGGCGGCGAATCCCGCGAGCCCGATCGCGTATTTCGAACGCCCCGTTCGACTTCGCGCCACCCACGCGGCCTACGTGATCTACACATCGGGATCGACCGGACGCCCGAAAGGCGTCGCCGTGACCCATGCCGGGCTCGCCCCGCTGTGCGCCGAACTGGCCGCGCGGCAGGCGCTGGACAAAGACGCGCGGGTGCTGCACTTCGCGTCACCGAGCTTCGACGCCTCGGTGCTGGAGTTGCTGCTCGCGATCTGCTCCGCCGCCACGCTGGTGATCGCCCCACCGACCCTGTACGGCGGCACCGCACTGGTGGAACTGCTCGCACGGCAGGCGATCACCCACGCCTTCCTCACTCCGTCCGCGCTGGCCACCATCGAGCCGACCGGACTGCCCGCCCTGCGTTCGGTCATGGTCGGCGGCGAGCCGTGCCCGCCGATGTTGCCCCGGCACTGGGCGGCCGAGGGCCGTCTGTTCCAGAATGCCTACGGCCCCACGGAATCCACCATCATGGCGACGCTGAGCCCGCCGTTGTCACCGGACGCACCGGTCACCATCGGGTCGGCTGTGCCGGGTATGCGCTGCCAGGTACTCGATCACCGGTTGCGCCCGGTCGGCGTCGGCGTCGTCGGCGAGCTGTACGTGTCCGGGCCCGGGGTGGCGCGGGGGTACCACGGACGCCCGGATCTGACCGGACAGCGGTTCCTCGCCGATCCGTTCGGACCGCCCGGCTCGCGGATGTACCGCACCGGCGACCTCGTCCGGCGCACCACCTCGGGCCATCTGGACTATTTCGGCCGGGCCGACGACCAGGTCAAGGTCAGGGGTTTCCGGATCGAACTCGGCGAGATCGACGCCATCCTGTCGACACAGCCCGGCGTCCGGCTGGCCGTGACCGTCGACCGCAAGACCGCCGCGGGCGAGACCACGCTGGCCGCCTTCGTCCAACCCGAACCGGGCCATGCCCCTGACCCCGCCACGCTGGCCGACGCACTGGCCGCGCTGCTGCCGAAATACATGGTGCCCAACACGATCACGGTCGTGGATCGGATCCCACGCACCCCGACGGGCAAGGCCGATCGGCCCGCGCTGCGCGTGCGCGCCCTGGACGAGCCGGACTACCGGCCCGCCGTCGACCTCGGCGAGGAAACGGTCGCCGAGGTCTTCGCACGCGTGCTGGGCCGGGAACGGTTCAGCGCGGACGCCGATTTCTTCGCGGCGGGCGGCAACTCGCTGCTGGCGACGCAGGTCGCCGCGCGCCTGAGCGAAACATGGCGGCTGCGCATCCCACCCCGGCTGGTGTTCGACCATCCGACGGTCGCCACCTTGTCCAAGGCGATCCGCTCGCAGCAATTCGACACCGCACGCCCGGTGTTGCGCGCACGGACCAGGCCGGAGCGCATCCCGCTGTCGCCGGCCCAGCTGCGGTTCTGGCTGCGCAACCAGTTCGACACGACGTCCTCGGTGGACAACATCGGCTTCGCGCTGCGGCTGTCGGAGCTGGATATTCCCGCCTTGCGCGCGGCATTCGCCGACACGGTCGAGCGGCACGAGTCGCTGCGTACGAGTTATCCCGCCGACGCGAACGGACCGCGGCAACTCATCCTCGGCACCGAGCAGGTGGTCGACGATTTCGCGGTGGAGGAACTGTCCGACGACGCGGTACCCGACCGCGTCCGCGCCATCCTGCGGCACGGGTTCGACGTGTCGGCCGAGGTGCCGCTGCGCGTCCGGCTGCTGCGCACCCCCACCGAGTACGTCCTGGTCTGCGCCCTCCACCACATCTGCGCCGACGGATCCTCACTGGCGCCGCTGGCCCGCGACGTCGCTTTGGCCTACGCCGCCCGCAGCGCGGGAGCCGCCCCGGCCTGGCTGCCACCGGATGTGCAGTACGCCGACTACGCCCTGTGGCAGCAGGATCTGCTCGGTTCCCGCGACGACCCCGATTCACCGCTGTCGCGGCAACTGGCGTACTGGACCGGCGAGCTGGCCGGTCTGCCCGACGAACTCGACCTGCCCGCCGACCGGCCGCGCCCGCCGGTGGCCACACTGCGCGGCTCGGCCACTCAGCGGACGGTGCCAGCGACCTTGCACCGCGACCTGCTCACCGTCGCGCGCGCCCACCGATCGACGCTGTTCATGGTGATGCGCTCGGCGCTCGCCGTGCTGCTGGCCCGCCTGTCCGGAAGCTACGACATCGCGATCGGCGTGCCGATGACCAACCGGGCCGAGCCCGCGCTCGCGGATGTCGTCGGCATGTTCGTCAACACGACCGTCTCCCGGACCAGGATCGAGCCCGCGGAGAGTTTCACCGCTCTGCTGCACCGCACCAGGGAACGGGATCTGGTCAACTTCGCGCACTCCGAGGTGCCGTTCGAGCACGTGGTCGACGCCGTCGA
Organism: Nocardia sp. NPDC059691; assembly: GCF_042733915.1. Lineage (NCBI taxonomy): Bacteria > Bacillati > Actinomycetota > Actinomycetes > Mycobacteriales > Nocardiaceae > Nocardia > Nocardia sp. NPDC059691. The sequence continues at coordinate 91,447 of NZ_JBHWFB010000018.1, forward strand.
TCCGACCCGATCACCCGGACGCCACCCGCTCTACCAGGTCGGCTTCGCCTTCCAGAATTTCACGCAGGCCACCTTGGACCTGTCCGGGCCCAGCGTGTCGTTCCTCGACGTGGACGCCGACACGGCGAAAACCGATCTGCACATCGGCGTGGTCGACATCCGCGACGACGACGGCGAGCCCGGCGAGATCATCATCCGGTTCGGTTACAGCACAGACCTGTTCGACGAGCACACGGTGCAGCGCTTCCTCGACGGCTACATCCGCACCCTGCTGCGGGTCGCGGCCGAGCCCGACGCCGTGGTCGGCGACATCGACATCATGGACCCGGTCGAGCACAAACGCATCCGCTCCTGGGGCGCCGGAGCCGAGCACGACGTGCGGGCCGAGCCGCTCACCGCCGCGACGGCGCGGCAGGCCGCGGCGACGCCGGACGCGATCGCGGTGGTCTGCGGATCCGAGACGCTCACTTACGCGCGACTGCTCGAACGATCCGCGCGGCTGGCTCGCTGGCTGATCGAACGAGGCGTGGGTGCGGAGACCGTCGTCGCGGTGGCGATGCGGCGGTCGATCCAGCAGGTCGTCGCGCTGCACGCGATCGTGGCGGCGGGCGCGGCCTGGGTGCCGATCGACCCGGGACACCCGGCCGAGCGCATCCGGTACGTGCTCGAATCGGCGGCGCCCCGGTGCGTGCTGACCACCGCGGCAGACGGTTTCACCGCGGCCGAGGCTTACGACATCGACGCCCTGGACCTCGACCGCTTCGGCGCGGAACCCGTGCTCGACGCCGAGCGCCGGACACCGTGGCACGCCGACCACCCCGCCTATCTCATCTACACCTCCGGGTCGACCGGCCGCCCCAAGGGCGTGGCGATCAGCCATCGGGCGATCGTGCACCAGCTCGCTTGGATGCAGGCGGAATACGGTGTCGACGCCACCGACGTCTACCTGCACAAAACTCCCGCGACCTTCGACGTGTCCCTGTGGGGCTACTTCCTGCCGCCGCGCGCGGGCGCGCGGATGGTGCTGGCCGGACCGGACGAGCATCGCGACCCGGCGGCGCTGTCCCGGCTGATCGCCGAGCACCGGGTAACGCTCACCGATTTCGTTCCCGCGATGCTCACGGTATTCGCCCAGCAGGCAACGGCGGACGAACTGTCCTCGCTACGAGCTGTTTTCGTCATCGGAGAGGCGCTGCCCCCGGAAACCGCGCGTGCCTTCGCGAACGTGACCACGGCCGAGTTGCACAACCTGTACGGACCTACCGAGGCCGCGGTGAGTATCACGCGACACGCGGTCTCAGCCGCCGATCGCACCGCGGCCGGCGTTCCCATCGGTGTGCCGGAATGGAATTCGCGCTGCCACGTGCTGGACGACCGGTTGCGGCCGGTTCCGGTGGGAGTGGCGGGCGAGCTCTACCTCGGTGGCATTCAGCTGGCCCGCGGTTACCATGGCGCGGCGGGCCTGACCGCGGCCCGGTTCGTCGCCGATCCGCTGCACCCGGGCGAACGGATGTACCGGACCGGTGACCTGGTGCGCTGGAACCGCATCGGCACCCTGGACTATCTGGGCCGCACGGATTTCCAGGTCAAGGTCCGCGGCCACCGCATCGAACTCGGTGAGATCGAAGCGGCTTTGCTGGCCGACCCTGCGGTGGGCCGGGCCGCGGTGGCGGTCAAGGGCTCCGATGCCGGGGACCGGCTGGTCGGCTACGTCGTCGCGGCGCCGGGGGCCACGCTCGACCCGGATGTCGTGCGTCAGTCGGTCGCTCGCGTGCTGCCCGGTTACATGGTGCCGTCGGCGGTGCTGGCGCTCGACACGTTCCCGGTGAACACCAGCGGAAAGCTCGACCGCGCCGCGCTACCCCAGCCGGTGTTCGCCGCACGCACCGGTGCGCAGCCCGGCACCGCGCTGGAGCGCGCGGTCGCGGAGGTCTTCGCCGACGTGCTCGGCGTGTCCCCGATCGGGGTGACCGACGACTTCTTCGAACTCGGCGGGTCGTCACTGCTCGCGTTCACGTTGCACCAGCGGCTGTCGGAGCGGCTCCGCCGCGACGTGCCGATGTCGGCGATCCTCGCGACCCCGACCGTCGGCGGCCTCGCGGCGCGACTGGCGGGCGGGTCCGCCCCCACCGCGGCGACGCCGGAACGCGACGCCGTGCTGGAGCCGGAGATCGGCATCGGCGGATGCGAGCCCGCGCACACCGGTCCGCCACAGGAGATCCTGCTGACCGGCGCGACCGGCTTTCTCGGCGTACACCTGCTGCAAGCCCTGCTGGACCGCACCGAGGCGAGGGTGTGGTGCGTGGTGCGCGCCGCCGACGCCGAGGAAGGCATCGACCGAATCCTCGGTGCGCTGAGCCACTACCGGCTCTCCGGGACCACCGCCGCGGAGCGGATCGTCGTCGTCGCGGGCGACCTCACCGCACCGCGCCTCGGCCTCGACCCGGCCGACTACGACCGATTGGCCGACAGCATCGACGTGATCTATCACAACGGCGCGCGCGTCAATCACGTCGATCCTTATGCCCGGCTACGGCAGGCCAACGTCGAGGGCACCCGCGAGTTGTTGCGGCTGGCGACGGCGCGGCGGGTCAAGCCGTTCCACCTGGTCTCCACCATGGGCGCGGCCGTCGCCGCGACGCCGGATTCGCCGGTGGTCACCGAGGACATCCGCCTACCCGCGGGGCAGGTGTCCGGCAACGGCTACCTCGCCTCCAAATGGGCCGCCGAGGAACTGGTCCGCCAAGCAGGCGAACGTGGTGTGCCCATCGCCATCTACCGTCCGAGCACCATCTGCGGTTGCCCGGACATAGGCGTGAACAGCCCGCAGGATTCGCTGTGGAACATGGTGCGAGCCGCCGCGATGCTCGGCATGGCGCCCGACGTGGGCGAGGCGACCGTTTCCTTGGTTCCGGTGAGCTATGTGGCGGGCGCGATCGTGGAGATCTCGGCTCGTCCGCGCTCGGAAACCGTCTATCACCTGGTCAATCGGGCCCCGGTAGCGGTCGGGGAGATCCTCGCCAGTCTGCGCGCGCACGGTTTGCCGGTGGCGACGATGCCGGAGGACACGGTGCGCACGGGCCTGGCCAGGGAAGCGCGGCGGCGCGACGCCCTCGGCGACGATTCGCTGGTGCGCGCGGCCCTGCTGAGCCACGACTTCGCCGGACTCGCCGGTCACCTCGACTGGGCCGACGAACACACCCGCGCCGCGCTCGCGGACACCGGCATCGCCTGCCCGGCGATCGACCGTGCGGTGGTGGACACCTTCGTCCGGGAGTTCATCGAGTCGGGTTTCCTGCCCCGGGATTGACGCTCCTCAGTACCCCGGCGGCACGGTGGCCCGTTCGGCGGGCTGTGCGGCGTGCCTGCGGGCCCGCACCTGCTCCAGCACGATCAGGCCCACCCCGACCAGCAGGAAGACGACCGTGATGATCGCGGCCACGACCGAGAGCCTGCCGAACCCCCAGCCGGCGAGCACCGCCGCGGTTATGGCACCCGCCGCGGCGACCAGCAGCAACCCGTACCCCGGCCAGTTCCTGGTGTCGGCCATCGTCGCTCCCGGCGGCGGCGCGGAGTCGCGCGCGATATCCGGGGCGTCATCGATCGGAGGGATCTCCCATGGGCCGTCGTCCGTTGTCACTGGTCGTTCCTCCCGCCGCGATACCGGCCGTTGTTCCGGTATCTGATGCGAAAAGGGTGCCCGGATCCTCTCCACCGAAACGCGAGCGGCGATCCGCCCCGGGTTCAGTTGTAGGACTTGGTTACTCCGTCGAGCAGGTGCTCCAGGGTGTCGTAGGTCGGGGTGGCGACGACGTCCAGCAGGTCCGGGGCCACCGGGACGTTGCGTTCGGCGACGACCTTCGCGAACTGGGCGCCGTCGTTGGTGCGGAAGCCGTGCTCGGCGGCCAGGCGCTGCAATTCCGGGTCGGTGGACAGCAGGCGCCCGAGCCGGTCACCCGCCGCGCCGAACGGCACCAGCGTGTGCCGGGACAACACCGTCGGTGACGGGTACAGCAGCGTCATCTCGGGTTTGATCTGGCCGCGCACGGTCGCCTCGACGTACTGCGCCTCGTAGATCCAGGCCATCGGCGTCGGGCCCATACCCGTGGCGAGGTAGTTGTTGAACGGGCCCTCGGTGGTGTTCTCGGTGTAACCCTGGCCCACGAAAAGCCGCGACACCGCGGGGAGGACGGCCTGCTCGGCGTTCTGCCCCTGCACGATCGTGTTGTTGTTCGCGACGTAGCTCGCCGCGGCCACATACATGGCCGCGGAGTTGGAGCTGCGCGGGTCGGTGGTGGAGATCAGGATGTTCTTGCGCACCGGGTAGGCGGTGTTGTCGGGCAGTTCGTCCCAGCGGGTGCCGTTGCGCACCAGCTCGAGGTAGCGGCGCAGGTCGAGCGTCGGCACCTGACCGGGGCGCGCCGCTCCCGCCCGGGTGAGCAGCTCGGTGATCGGCGCGAACGTCGCGACGGCCATCGGCGAGGAGAACGGCGTGTATTTCGCGGTCACGTTGCGCTGCCGCTGGATTCGCTCGGCGGCCGGTTCGCTGGACGGGAAGGCGAAATCGAATTTCGTGAGATCGATGGACGTGGCGATCTGCCGCGAACCGGCGGGCTCGACCTCGACGCGCACGCCGTTGCGCGCCAGCGCGTCGATCACCTTGGGGTCGGAGAAGAACGGCATCTTCTCCGAGCCGACCACACCGTGGACGACCGTGAGCGGCGCGGCGGGCGCGGGAGCGGCGGCGGGCGCCTCCGGAGCGGGTTGCCGCACGGCGAGAACCACGGCGATCACCGTCAGAACGACGACGGCGCCCACGGCGTACGGTGCGAAACGCTTCTTGGACGACAAAAGCCCACGGATCTCCGACAGTTTTCCGGGAGCAGCGGCGGGGGCCTGCGGCGCCTTGTCCATCGGGACCGTGGTGGGTTGGACTTCCGCCTCGGGAGACTTCTCCAATTCCCGCCGCACCAACCGTTCGATCAGAATCGGAACGAACTGCCGCACCGGGCGGCCCTCGAATTTCTGCCGCGCCGCACCGACGGCGCTCTCGATATGGTCCGGAGAATAAGTCTCGGTGTAGTTTTCGACCAGCCGCTCCGTCATCTGACGGATCGCCTGTTCCTCACGGACGGTATCGACAACCACCACAATCTCCTCGGCGTCGGGGGTAACGCGGCAGCGTCTCCGGCCTGCACCGCGCCGGCCAACACTAGCCCCATCCCTCCACCGCCGACATCCGGAACGACTTCCCTCCGGTGAACGATTTCGACTGCGCCGGTGCGCATCCCACGTCGCCATGCACACTCGTCCGCCCAGCTCACAGGCCCGCGAACCACGCGAGCGCGGCACACACGACAGCCCGCCGACGCCACGTCCGGGCTCGAACCCGCCATGCAGAATTCAATGGGCAATATCCGGGCCGCCACCACGTGTTGTACTCCCGTTTCCCACCGCCATTGGGCCGGGCGGGCATCGACGCCGCGTTCGTCGTGCGGTCGGCTCCGCAGCACATCGACGGCACCGAAGTTACTTTCTGGTAGCACAGAGCGAGAGTTGACGATATCGTCAGCATGTTGCCGTCGAAAGGAGCGTTATGTCTCGCGTCGCTGTGATCACCGGTGCGTCGTCCGGAATCGGGAAGGCTACGGCCGCCGCGCTGGCCGGGCGGGGGTATCGGGTGATCGGCACCAGCCGCAATCCCGACGCCATCGGTTCGGACGCCGTGCTGCCGGGGGTCGAGTACCGGGCGCTCGATCTCACCGATCCGGCTTCGATCGAGGCCTTCGCCGCCGGTCTGGACCACGTCGACGTGCTCGTGAACAACGCGGGCGAGAGCCAGGCGGGACCGCTGGCCGAGTTGCCCACCGACGCCGTCGAGCGACTGTTCCAGCTGAATGTGCTCGGCCCGATCGCCCTGACCAAGGCGGTGCTGCCCGGGATGCGGGATCGCCGCTACGGGCGCGTCGTCATGGTCGGGTCGATGCTCGCCAGCTTCCCCATGCCCTACCGCTCCTCCTATGTCGCCACCAAGGCGGCGCTGCGCGGCTTCGCGGTCGCCGCCCGCTTCGAGGAATCCCCCTTCGGCGTCTGGATCACCGCCGTCGAGCCCGGCCAGATCGACACCGGCCTGCGCGAACGCCGCACCAAGTACCTCACCGACGGCTCCCCCCACACCGCCGATTTCACAACCTTCATGGCGAAACTCGACGAAAACCAGTCCAAGGGCATCACCCCCGAAAAGGTCGCCACCACGATCGTCAAAGCGATCGAAGCCGCGCGCCCCCAACCCCTCTACGCCGTAGGCAGCAACGCCCCCGCCATGTTCACCCTCCGCCGCCTTCTCCCCCGCACCGCCATGGAACGCATCATCGCCCGCGCCCACGGACTCTCACGCTGACAGGTTGCGGGCCGAGTAGCCCGCAACTCACCGCCGTTACAGCTACGTCATGTCGCGGTCGCCCACTGCCCGTGTCGTGCAGCCGGTAGCACCGATCACGAAGACACAGGGCTTGCCGATCTTGTCCATCTCGTGCAGATGGGTCGACATCAACGTCACCAAATCCGGCACCGACGAGCTAGGCACCTCCGCCTCTTGGGAACGCCGCGATAATTCGACTTACTCATTACCCAAGACGCCAGAGGTCATTTTGGTACCGCACAAGCGGGGTGATGCGATATCCGTGGTGGCGCTCACAGTTGGACGCCGAGCCACGAGGCAAACCCGGTGAGGTTGTTGGTCTGTCTGCGCTGCGCTGCCGCGATGCCATACACCGTTTCACGGACCGACGGGTGCAATCGGGTCTGTTGCGGAGCGACGCGGCGGGCACGGTTCAGGGCGTCGAGCGCCTGGTCCGGCTTGCCGATCATCAGCCACGCGCGGCTCACGTCCTGCCAGTGGTGCCCCGCTCGAGGCGGTGCAATTTTACCAGGAAGCAGAAGAGCTGAGCCTTCGTGCGCTGCTTTGCCGGGGTCACCCGCTTCGAGCGCGACGGCAACGGAGTGGATACCGACGTTCGCAGGGCCGAACAGGGTGCCGTACAGATCGGATTCACCGCGCATTGCCGGAGCAAGACGCCGCGCATGATCGATGTGCTCTGCGGCGATATCGGAACGGGCACTCCGCGCGGCCACGATCGCGCCGCACAGGTGCCCATAGCCGCGCACCGCATTGGATGCTTCGTCGTCACCTTCGATCTCGTCGAGCGCACTCTCTACCAACCGAAGGCCGGTGTCGTTGGAGTCGTGGTACATGAGAATTCGCGCGCGTTCGATTTTGGCTTGAGCCGCGTAGCGAGGATCGTCCGCCGATGCCGCAGCCCATTCGAGCCGATCGAGTGCGGTCGGTGCCAGATGTATGAATCCGAATCGCCTGCATAGCCGTTCAGTAGTCACGTAGGCGGCACACAACAGCGAGAACACCGCTCCACGCTCTCCGTGGGCAGCGTTATGCAGTGCTCCATACAGTCGTCGCAGCAAGTCCGGCATACGTGCAAGCGCGACCCGACCCTTGTCGTTCCGATACGCGAGGTCCACCGCGGCCATCTCTGCGGCGAGTGCCGCGAGCGAGGGCGGCTCGACAGGGCGCACGTACGCACCCTCGGCGAGCACGGCGCGTAATTCGGCCAGCCCCTCCAGCGGCCCGTCCTTCTCGATGAGGTCGCGGTACGGGATGCCGGTCAGCCGTTCGGGTTCCACGCGCAGTACCCGCGCGGCGGCGGCCAGAAGCGCCGGGCTTGCTGGTTCGCGTCCCTGCTCGACCGCCTTGACCATGGCCAGGCTGTAGTTGGCGCGGTCGGCCAGTTGGCGCTGGCTCAGGCCCGCGAGTTTCCGCTCGGCCGCGATCGCCTGTCCGGCATGTGTCGAAAGGCTCATACCTCCAGGGTAAAAGGCTATTCCAGACCTAGCCCTTGGAAGCATGAACATTTAAGAGGCTTTTCGTCAACACCCGGTATCGGGGTGATGGCGATCGACCCCTCGATACCGGGTGTAACCAAACGGAATCAGGAGGGGCTAGTGACGGACCAACAGGGGCCAAGGCAGGCTGTAGCTCTGCTCCACAGTGACCACGATCCAACCGAGTTCGAAGCGCTGGTGCAGCGGCACAGGCTGAGAATCGTCTACACCGTGCACACAGACGCGCAAGCCGCGTTGGCGGCGCTGATCGCAGTCCAGTACGCGCTGGAGCACATGGCCGACGCGGTGGTTGTCCCTCACCTCGGCGTACTGAGACCCGATACGCCTTGGTGGGCCGTCACCGAGATGGCCGACCTGATCACCGGCACGCGGGAATACCCGCTGGGTTCGGCGCTGCGCACAGTAGTGGGGTGGGCACCCTGATCGCGCTGGGTTTCATCGTCGCTATCGGTCTGCCGCTGGTCGTACTGGCACTCGTCATACTGTGGCCCGAGCACATTCCCCAGGACCGCACGGTGGACGCAATACGCCAGCGCATCGAAGGGGAGAACCACTCGCAGAACGAGCTCTGATCCGCCTGCGTGTCGAACGGGCTAGTGGCAACGTGCGTCCGGCCCGCCACACGACGCCGGGCAGGAGGCGCGGCTCGGGCACTAAGAGTCTGCGAATCAGTGGAACCGGTCGGCGTTGCGATGCGTCATATCCAGTGTCACCACATTTCTCCGCAGTGCACAGCGCGCAGCGGACGCCGAAAGTGGCGACGTCTCAACATATTTCTCGGGGTGGAAAACTATGAAGATTCATAAGTCTATTGTGGCGACACTCACCGTAGGCGCGTTTGCGGTGGCGGGAATGATCACGAACCCGGCCGCAGCGGCCGCTGGGTCGGGGGCGTGTGCCGGGAACTTCCATGTGATCAGGGCCGTGAACGGGTACATCGAATGGGGAGTGACGTCCCAGTGCACCGGCGATGACTGGCACCCTCACAAGGTCACCGTCCAGCTCGAGACGCAGGTCGGCGACTCGTGGGTGCAGGTGTTACGCAGGAGCAACCCCGCATTCGATGAAGGGAAGCAGGTGGTTGTCCTGCAGTATCACAACGATCGGTGCCGGACGAACACCACCAACAGATACCGGGCGAAGGGCTGGATCAGCGCCGGTAAGCACGCAACTTCCGGGACCTCAGAGGTGGCCTCGCTGCCCTGCGGCGATGTTGAGGGTGGGTGATAACGCGGCTAGTGCGACGCGACCGGGTGATCGCCGTTCGGTCAGCCGGTCGCCGCAATTGCCGGGGAAGCCGACGCACAGCAGAAGCAGCCTGCGCGGCACTGTTACGTTGATCTAGGGGCGATCGCAGGGCCCGAACAGATCGTTCCGCCTCCGCCAACGCGATCCAGAGGAGCACAGCCGACGATGTCACCGAGCGAGCGCACTACCGATCGTGTACTGGCCGTGTGGGCGCCCCCGGAATTCGTGTCCGACGGCAGCAACGGAATTCTGAGTTGGGTCGGACCAGCGTTGCGTACGCCCACCGGGTTGCGGCTGTCCCTCGCGGCGGAAGTGGTCGGCGATGCCGCGCCGTCGTTGCGGAGTTACCAGGTCGGGGTGTCGGCACTGGCCAACGGTGTGGCCACCGACGTGGGCTGGGGAAGCAGCTCGTCCGACACCCACGCCGGCACGACCTTCACATTGCCCGACCTCGGCCCGGATACGACACCGGTCGATATCGAGCTGACCATCGACGACGTCACCACCGACGGTCCCTGGGTAAGGCGACTGTCTCGGCCGAACGACATCGTCTACTCAGCGCCGCTGGGCGATCCACGGGGCCGATTGGCCATGCTGACGAATCCAGCTTTCGTAACCGACGAGGATGGTCCGATCGAGGCCTGGATCGGACCGATCACGCTCGATCCCAACGGCATCGAGTTCCTCTACACCGCAACCGCGCTCGACGAACGCGCACCATCCATCTGGGACTACGAGGTCGATGCCGTCCTGCGCGCCAACTTCGGAACCTCGGAGGTGGTGGCCGGCGAATCGACCTCGGCGACACGAACGATCAGAACCTTCCAGGCCCCGATCCCGGACGACATCGCAGACACGCCCTGGGACTTCGAGCTGACCCTTACCGACCACACGGCAGGACTCACCTGGTCGACCGAATTCTCGTGGAATGGACCGATGTCCTAGCGCTCGCACTGCCAGCTCCCTGGTACAGGTCGGCACAGTAGCTCGACCCGAGGACTGCAGACGGAGGGCGTCTGCATGGGTGCGAAGGGCAGCGAGGAAAGCGATCGACCTTCGGCTCAGTAAGTGCCCCCAGTCGGACTCGAACCGACACTTGGCGGATTTTAAGTCCGCTGCCTCTGCCAATTGGGCTATAGGGGCGTCCGGGACAGCGTACCGAGTCGTACGGCTGTACCGGAATTCCGACAATTTGTCGGGGTGGCGGGGCGTCGGCCGTGGCCGGGTGCCGGACGGCGCGGTCGGGTGACCGGTGCCGGTGGCGGTTGTTCGCAGCCCGGGTTGGCAGGCGTCCCAGAGAACTAGATCGGTGGCGGCGGGCTGGTGTTAGCGTCCGCGCGTCATCTCGGCGTGTCGGATGTTCGCGCCGGAGTGTCAGCGCCGGGGTGGCAGCGGGATCCTGGCGAGGTCGGTGGCTATGTGGATCTCGCCGGAGAAGTACTTCGCCGCTTCGGCCAAGTGCTCGTCGAGGTCGCGGTAGCGCTGGGAGAAGTGGGTGAGCACCAGGGTGCGAACGCCCGCGTCGGCGGCCACCCTGGCGGCTTGGCCCGCCGTGAGATGGCCGTATTCGAGGGCCAGGTGTTCGTCGGCGTCCAGGAACGTGGCTTCGATGACGAGCATGTCGACGTCGGCGGCCAGCTCCCCGATTCCGGGGCACAGCCGGGTGTCCATCACGAAGGCGAAGCTCTGACCGGAGCGCGGTTCGCTGATCTCCGCCAAAGTGATCGTGCGCCCCTCGAATTCGACACTGCCGCGCTGTTGCAGTTCGGAGATGATCGGGCCGCGCAATCCCAGGGCGCGCAAGCGGTCCGGCAGAATCCGCCGGCCGGGCGGCTCGCTGAGCCGATAGCCGAAGGTGTCCACCGGATGGGAGAGCCGCACCGCCGTCACCGTGAACGCCGCCTCGGGCAGGTCGACGGGACCTGGGGCGAGGATCGGGCGAGGCCGCAGCTCGGCGCGGTGATAGTACGACGTCGCGTTGACCAGGCGCTCGTAGTACGCCGCGCCGGACGCCGGGAAGCAGACGTCGACCGGATGCGGCACCCGGTCGAGGTTGATCCGCTGCACCACTCCGGCCAGCCCGAGACTGTGGTCGCCGTGGAAATGGGTGATCGCGATCCGGGTGAGCCCGGTGACGCTCACACCGGCATAGGTCATCTGCCGTTGCGTGCCCTCACCGGGATCGAACAGGATCGCCTCGTCGTCCCACCGGAGCAGGTACCCGTTGTGGTTTCGCTGTTTCGTCGGCACCTGACTAGCGGTCCCGAGAACAACCAACTCACGCTGCGACACGGCGTCAGGCTATCCGCCGCCACCCCACACCCGAACTCCGGCCGCGTCCTAGGTGACGGATGCCTTCCGGAGCACGGAGTTGTGCCGGGAGTAGGCGAAGTAGACGACGAACCCGATCACCATCCACACCAGGAACCGCAGCCAGGTCTCCACCGAGAGATTCAGCATCAGCCACACGCACGCCAGCACCGCCAGGACGGGGATCAGCGGCACCAGCGGAACCCGGAATCCACGCGGCAGGTCCGGACGCGTGCGCCGCAGGATGAGCACGCCGACCGACACCAGCACGAACGCGAACAGCGTCCCGATGTTGACCATCTCCTCCAGCGTGCCGAAATCCACGAACCCGGCCAGCAGCGCGCACGCCACGCCGACGATGACGGTGACCCGCACCGGCGTGCCGTTCTTACCGGTGTGCGAGAGCTTGCGCGGCATCAGCCCGTCGCGCGACATCGCGAACAGCACCCGGGTCTGCCCGAGATACATCACCATGACCACCGTGGTGAGCCCGGCGAGGGCGCCGATCGAGATGATGTTCTTCGCCCAGGTCACCCCGTGGATGCCGAACGCCGTGGCCAGTGTCGCGTCGCCATGGGACAACTCGGTGTAGGGCACCATGCCGGTGAGCACGAGCGATACCGCGACGTACAGGATCGTCACGATGAGCAGCGAGCCCAGGATGCCGCGGGGCACCGCCTTCTGCGGGTTGCGGGTCTCCTCCGCCGTCGTGGCGACGACGTCGAAGCCGATGAACGCGAAGAACACCAGGCTGGCCGCGGCGAGCAGGCCGTACCAGCCGAAGTTGCTGTGCCCGGCGCCGGTAAGGAAGGAGAACAGCGACTGCCGCAGCCCCTCGCCCCGCTCACCGGGCTGCGACGGCGGGATGTAGGGCGAGAGGTTCGAGGACTTGAAGTACGTGAGGCCGACGACCAGCACCAGCGCGATCACGCCCAGCTTGATGGCGACGGCGACCGCCGACACCCGCGAGGACACCTTGGTCCCGGTCGCGAGCAGCACGCCGAGCACCGTGATGAGCAGCACCGCGCCCCAGTCGAAGTTCACCGGGCCGAAGTGCGCGATCGGAGACGTGGTGCCGAGCACCTCGCCGAGGTATTGCGACCAACCCTTGGCCACCACCGCCACGGCGAGCGCGAACTCCAGGATCAGGTCCCAGCCGATGATCCAGGCGACGAGCTCGCCGAAGGTGGCGTAGGAGTAGGTGTAGGCACTGCCCGCCACCGGCACCGTGGAGGCGAACTCGGCGTAGCAGAGCGCGGTCAGTCCGCAGGCGATCGCGGCGAACACGAAGGCCAGCGAGACGGACGGACCCGCGACGGTGCCCGCGGTGCGCGCGGTGAGGGTGAAGATGCCCGCGCCGACCACGACGGCCACGCCGAAGACGGTGAGGTCCCAGGCGGTCAAATCCTTGCGTAGCTTCGAGTCGGGTTCGTCGGTGTCGCGGATCGACTGTTCGACGGACTTGGTGCGGAACAGACCGCCCCACCGAGACGAGACATCACCCGCCGAATCGGCTTGTGGCCCGGGTTTCGTCACGCGTTCTCCTTAATTCGTGCCAATTGCTTGTGTTCTGTACCCAGACGGCGAGTCAATGCACGCCTGCCATGAATTTGCTGATCCATGGTGCGATGGCGGCGACGATCAGCCCCGCACACACCATGACCGTCCCGGTGATACCGAAATAGGCGAACTCGTGACCTGGGTCATAGAACCGAGCCAAACTACCCGACACCGACGTGCCGAGACCAACCGAGAAAAAAATACAATGCCATTGTCCGAGCCCGGAAAGCCTCCGGGGCGAGTCGAGTGCACGGCCAGCGCGATGTGCCCGGCCATGACCACGAAGCCGCCGTAGAAGAGGGTGCGTGCCATCCCGGGCAAACGGTCGGCGATCCAGCCGCCCAGGACGGTGGACAGATAGACCAGGCCGCCGTAGGCGCCGACGATGCCCACGGCCGTGTCCTTGGCCGGGCCCAGACCGCCGTCGGTCGCCGAGTAGTACAGGTAGTACCCGAGGATGGTGACCATCCCGTAGAACGAGAAGCGCTCCCAGAGTTCGACGCCGAACAAGTTGGCCAGCCCGATCGGGTGGCCGAACCAAGTTCGTGTCCCCACTGGTTCCCGCGATGTTTTCGCTTCGACCATGCTCCGAAGATCGCATCTCGAAGCGCTCCGGGGAGGATTCGTTTGTTCTGTTCAGGCGGGCCGCGGAACCTGGACGCGGCCGGTGGTTTGCCCCCGCACCTATCGGGCACCCCGCAATCGACAGGCAAACCGGCCCGCACCCAGAAAGCGTTGAGCTGATGGTCCACGTGGAAATCACCGTGCCGACTACACCGGAGCAGGTTTTCTCCGTCCTGGCCGACGGATGGCTGTTCGCCGCCTGGGTCGTCGGCGCCACGCACATTCGCGACGTCGACGACGAATGGCCCGGCGTCGGCGCGGCGCTGCACTACAGCGCGGGCGTATGGCCGTTCACCGTGAGCGATACCACGGAGGTCGTGTCGGTGGATCCGCCGCACATGCTCGAGCTAGAGGCCAAGCTCTCGCCGTTCGGCGCCGCGTGGATCCGGCTGGAACTCGTCGAGACCGCGACCGACGAGACCCAGATCCGGATGTACGAGCACGCCGAACGCGGGTTGGGCCGGCTCATGCCCAACGCGCTGCAAGAACTCCTGCTGGTGCCGCGGAACATGGAATCGCTCTCCCGGCTCGCCGATATCGCCATCGGCAAGGCGCGCCGTGCGGGTCACGCCGGAATCGGAGTCCGCGCCGGAACCGAGACGCACGCCGAGGTGAAGCTGAACGGACACCTCCCACAGACCTGACCGCGGCCACGCGACCGAGCCGGATCAGGCGATCGACAGTGCGATGCCGTCGAGGATGTCGTGCTCACTGACGATCAGCTCGGAAATACCCGCGCGCCGGGACAACTCCTCCGCCAGTACTTCGGTGATGACCGCGCCGCCGCCGATCACGTCGACCCGGCCGGGGTGCATCGGCCCCAGCGCTGCGCGCTCATCGTGGTCCATGGCGATCAGCCGGTCGCAGACCTGATGCACCTGCTCCGAGGTCAAACGAGTGAGATGCACCCGCTCCGAGTCGTATTCGGGGAGATCGAGCGCGACCGCGGCGAGCGTGGTCATCGTGCCCGCCACGCCGACCCATGTGTGCGCCCCTTCCACCGGGACGTGCGTGAACGCTTCGGTCAACCGCTCGGTGGCGAAGGCGCGGGCGGCGGCGATCTCCTCGGCGGTCGGCGGGTTGCCCGCCAGACACCGTTCGGTGATCCGGACGCAGCCGATGTCGGCGGAGAACGCGGCGCGCACCCCCGCGCTGTCCCCGAACACCAGCTCGGTGGAACCGCCGCCCAGGTCGACGACGACGAACGGACCCGCCGCGCTGGACAATTCGCCGATGGCGCCGGCGAACGACAGGCGCGCCTCCTCGTCGCCGGTGATCACCTCGGCTTCCGCGCCCGCGACCACCGCGCCGAGTTCGGCACGCGCCATGGCGAAGAAATCCTCCCGGTTGGCGGCGTCCCGGGTGGCGGACGTCGCCACCATCCGCACCCGGCCGACGCCCGCCTCGCGCATCAGCGCGACGTAGTCGGCCAGGGCGGCGCGGGTGCGTTCGATCGCCTCCGGCGCCAGCGAGCCGGTCGCGTCGACGCCTTGACCGAGGCGGACGATGCGCATCTCGCGGTGCACGTCGGCCAAGCGCCCGTCGTCGAGCACGTCGGCGATCAGCAGTCGGATGGAGTTCGTGCCGCAATCCACGGCGGCTACCCGGTCACTCATCACTGTGCTCCAGTCTCTCGCGCGCTACTCGGCCGGGACGCGGGCCAGTCGGCCGGAATCGCGGTGCCGCGCAGGCCGTGTTCGGCGGCCAGCGCCACCGACTCGTCGCCGAGCGGATTCACGCCCGGCCCCTTGGCCAATGCGTGGGCGATCAGCACGTGCAGGCACTTGACCCGCTCGGGCATCCCGCCGCCGGTGAAATCCGTGCCGAGCGATTCGATTTCGTCGCGTTCGGCCAGATAGCTCTCGTGCGCGGCGCGGTAGGCGGCGGCCAGCTCCTCGTCCGCGGCGAGCCGCTCGGTCATCTCCCGCATCACGCCGGCCGATTCCTGCCTGCTCGCCTCCGCGGTGAGCCGGGGATCGGTGAGGTAGTAGAGGGTCGGGAAGGGGGTGCCGTCCGGCAACCGGGGCGCGGTCTTCACAACGGCCGGGATCCCGTCCGGGGTGCGGTAGGCGATGGCGAGCACGCCGCGCGGCGCACGGCCCAGCTGCTCGGCGATGATCGCGAGATCCTGGTCGGTGGGTGCGGTCACCTATGTCCTTCCGGTGCTCGAGGTGGTGGCGCGGCAGCCTAGGGCGTCGGCTGCGGCTCGGAGATGCTGCGCCACAAATCGGTGTACCAAGGCTGGGGGTCCCTGGCTCTGGTGGGCGCGGGCGGCGGCGCGGGCGCCTCGATGCCGGGCACCTGCACGATATACGGCGTCTCGCCGGGCATCACCAGACGCAGGCGGTCCCGCGCCTCGCTGCGGATGTAGGCCGGATCCTGTTGCTGCGCACGACGATCCCGCAACCGGGCCAGATCCGTCTCGAGTTCCTCGCGCTGCTGCGCCAGCTGCGCTGCCTCCGCGCGCTGGGTGAAATACGTGCGCATCGGCACGGCGAGGGTGAGCGCGAGCCCGCACACCACCATCGCGAGGATCACCGCCTTGCCGGTGGAGAGGCCCAGGAACGTGTGGTCGTGCCTGTCGCCGACCGAACCCGTCTTGCGCGGTTTCGGCTTCTCCGCGGGCTCCGATCGCCTGCGACCGCGCTTGGCGGCGGAGTCGGCCGGGCGCGATCCGGCGGCACGCGACGTGCGGCGGTCCCCGCGTCCGGCCGGACTGGTCCCACGCGCACGTCGCTCCGTCATCTCACGCCTCGGTCTCTACTTCGCGGTACTCCCGGGGTTCGTGCCCCAGCTCAGCCTTCGAACGCGAAGCGGGGGAACGCGACGTCACCCGCGTAGCGCGCCGAATCACCGAGCGCGTCCTCGATGCGCAGCAGCTGGTTGTACTTGGCGACCCGCTCACTGCGCGCCGGGGCGCCGGTTTTGATCTGGCCGCTGCCCACCGCGACGGCGAGGTCGGCGATGGTGGTGTCCTCGGTCTCGCCGGAACGGTGCGACATCATCGTCTTGTAGCCGTTGCGATGCGCCAGCTCCACCGCGTCCAGGGTCTCGGTGAGGGTGCCGATCTGGTTCACCTTGACCAGCAGCGCGTTGGCGGCGCCCTTGGCGATGCCCTCCTCCAGGCGCTCCGGGTTGGTGACGAACAGGTCGTCGCCGACGAGCTGGATCTTCTCGCCGATCTGGTCGGTCAGGGTCACCCAGCCGTTCCAGTCGTCCTCCGACAGCGGGTCCTCGATGGACACCAGCGGGTAGGCGGCGATCAACTCGGCGTAGAACTGCGCCATCTCCTCGGCCGAACGCACCACACCTTCGAACTTGTAGCCGCTGCCGGAAGTGAAGAACTCGGTGGCGGCCACGTCCAGCGCCAGCGCCACGTCGCTGCCCAGCTTCAGGCCGGTCTTGGCGATGGCCTCGCTGATCAGGTCGAGCGCCGCCTTGGTGCCCGCCACGTCGGGCGCGAAACCGCCTTCGTCACCGAGGCCGGTGGACAGGCCCTTGGCCTTCAGCACCGACTTCAGCGCGTGGTAGACCTCCGCGCCCCAGCGCAGCGACTCCTTGAAGGTGGGCGCGCCGATCGGGGCGACCATGAATTCCTGCACGTCGACGCCCGTGTCGGCGTGCGCGCCGCCGTTGAGGATGTTCATCATCGGGACGGGCAGCACGTGCGCGTTCGGGCCGCCGAGGTAGCGGAACAGTTCGAGGCCGGAGGACTCGGCGGCGGCGCGGGCCACCGCCAGCGAGACACCGAGCAGGGCGTTGGCGCCGAGCCGGGACTTGTCCTGGGTGCCGTCGAGGTCGAGCAGCACCTGGTCGACGGTGCGCTGCTCCACGGCGTCCAGGCCGATGACGGCGGGCGCGATCTCGTCGAGCACGCCCTCGACCGCCTTGCGCACGCCCTTGCCGCCGTAGCGCTCGCCGCCGTCGCGCAGTTCGACGGCCTCGTGCTCGCCGGTGGACGCGCCGGAGGGCACAGCCGCCCGGGTCAGGGTGCCGTCGTCGAGAGCGATCTCGACCTCGACGGTGGGGTTACCGCGCGAATCGAGGATCTCGCGAGCTCCGACCTGTTCGATGATGGCCACGAAAAAGACACTCCTTCGGCTGCTGACACGGTATGTCTCACGGGATGGGCCGTGCGCTGCGAGCCTATCGTCCCGGCGGCGAGGCGGGTAACCGGCACTCCGGCGACCGGGAGATCACACCCGGCGGCCGATGCTGTAGCTCGCGGCCCGGTCGCGCACGGTCAACAGGTAGCTGTGCGACTGGTTGTAGGTGAGCAACGCCCGCTGCCAGCCGTGCTCGGAGGTGAGGTCGCCGCCGCTGGCGCACAGATACCTGGCTGCGGTGAGCGCGGCGTCATCGATGTTCTGCGGATCCGCGACGCCGTCTCCGTTGGCGTCGACGCCCCAGCGCTTCCAGGTCTCCGGGATGAACTGCAGCGGGCCGACGGCGCGATCGTGCTCCGGATCGCCGTCGAGCACGCCGCCGTCGGTGTCCCGCACCAACGCGACGCCCGGCGAGCCGTCCAGCGGGACTCCGATGATCGGCGGGCGGACCGAGCCGTCCGCGCCGAGCTGCGCCCCGCGATGGGTGCCGTGCTTGCTCTCCACGCTCGCGATGCCCGCGAGCGTCGTCCACGCGATGCCGCAGTCGGGACGGGCCCTGGTCATCACGGCCGCCGCGTAGCCGTACGCCTCCAGCGCGATCGGCGGTATGCCGAGCCCATCGGCCTGCTCATCGGCCCAGCCGCGCAACTGGACGGCGGTGCGACCGGGAGCGTCCAGGTCGATCACGGGCAGCGGGGCGCCCGGGCCGGGCGGGATGCCCTCCGGGATCGGGGTGCGGTCGGTCCCGCAACCGGCGAGCCCGAGGAGCACCACGATGGCGGCCGAGACGCCGGTCTTTCGCAACACCCTTCCATCATCCAGATGACGGCGCGGGCCCGCGGCAAGCCGGTGACGGAGCGCACTGCGTGTCGAAAGCGCGTATGACCCGCACGGACGCCGTGTCAGACCAGCAGTTCGCTGGTCGCGCTGTGCGTCGGCGCGGTGAGCACCGTTCCGGTGTCCCCGGATTCGACGACGCATCCCTGGTCGAGGACGATCAGCCGGGGACAGTATCCGGCGACCAAGGCCATGTCGTGTGTGATGACCAGCAAGGCGGTGTCACGTTCGGACCGGATCCGATCCAGCAGCGCCATGATCGCCGCCGCGGTGGTGTGGTCCAGCGCCGAAGTGATCTCGTCGCACAGGAGCACGGCCGGTTCGGCGGCGAGGGCGCGGGCCAGCGCCACCCGTTGCCGCTGGCCGCCGGACAGTTCGTGCGGATAGCGGGCGGCCAGGTCGGCGGACAGCTCGACCGCGGCGAGCAGTTCGGCGATTCGGGGAGAAAGATCCCGGCGTGCGACCCGCCCGATCCGCCGCAAAGGGCGGCCGAGCGTTTGCGCCACGGTGCGGCGCGGGTTGAGCGCGGACCGGGGGTTTTGAGTGACCAATTGAATGCCGCCCGCGCCGGGGTGAATTCGCCGGTTCGCCCCAACGGTGATCGGGTCGCCACGCAGTTCGAGCGATCCGGTCGCCGAATGGTGCAGCCCCGCGAGCACGCGAGCCAAGGTGGTCTTGCCCGCGCCCGACGCGCCCACCACCGCGAGCGCCGAGCCCGCCTCCAGCGCGAGGTCGATGTCGGCGAGCACTCGGTGTCCGTCGATCGAGGCGCTGATGTTCTCGGCGCGCAGCACGACGTCGGGCGGTCGGTTGTCCGTCGAGACGGCCGAAGGCTTGTGACAGTTGCGCGCTCGCTCTCCGGTCGAGGCGACGTCCGGCGGAGGGAGAGCACTTCGCCGTTCACCGGCACACACCTGTGTACCGCCCGACGGAGACGCAGGCGGGGACGCCGGACGGACCGCGCCGAGTTCGATGATGTCGTCGGCGATCGAGTGCACAAGAGCGGTGTCATGGCCGGACAGCAAGATCGCCGCCGAACGCTCGCGGGCGAGTGCCGCCAGCTGCCCGGCGATATCGGTGCGCAGTGCGCCGTGCAGCCCGGCCAGCGGCTCGTCCAGCACAAGCACGCCGGTCCGGCGGATCAGCGCCCTGGCGAGGGCGACGCGACGCTGCTGACCGCCGGACAATTCACCGGGGCGGCGTCGAAGGTAGTCCGGCGACAGACCGACCAGCGCGAGCGTGTCGATCAGGGTGGACTCGGGCGCGCGGGGCGCGACCTCGCGTAACAGGGCGCGCACGCGCAGCAGCGGGTTCAGCGCCGACCCGGGATCCTGCCCGACGTAAGCGATATGCTGGCGTCGGAAGCGTTGCAGCGCAACGCGATCGAGCGCCAGCACATTCTGTCCGGCAACCGATGCCGAGCCCGTCGTGCGCGCCGCCGCGGACGGGAGTTGCCCGAGCAGTGCGCGCATCACCGTGGTCTTGCCCGACCCGGACGGGCCGGTGAGCGCCGTGACCGTGCCCGCCGGTATCCGGAAAGTCGCGGGTCCGGCCAATTCTCGACCGTCCGGACCCAGCACGGTCAGGCCGTCGACCGCGACGAGATCGGCCCGCACCTGCCCGGCGCCATTCGCCTCGGCCGTCCGACGCGCGCTCGTCGTGACGTTCACGTTCATTCCCGCTCCCCTCGCCCGAACGCCGACACCGCCAGGTTCACGCTCACCGCGACGATCGCGATCGCGAGGCTCGGAGCGAGCACGGCCCAGGGGTTGAGCAGCATGCCGGAGGCGTTCTCGCGCACCATGACCGCCCAGTTGCTCGCACCGAGCGTCGTGGGCAACTGGAGGAAGGACGCCGTGCTCACCAGATAGACCGCCGCCACGAAACGCAGCCCGAGCTGAGTCGTCGACACCGCGCGCAGGTTCGGGATCACTTCCCGGAATATCAGGTGCCCGAGCGACTCACCGGCGGCTCGCGCGCTCTCGACATATCCGGACGCCGCGACCCCAGCGGCTGCGGCCGTGAAGATCCGCGCGCAATAGGGAACGCCGAACAGCAGCGCCAGGACGATCAGTCCCAGGGTTCCCGCGTCGGGCCACGAGGTCAGCACGAGCAGAATCCCCAGCACCGCGGGTAGCAGGATGAACAAGTCGGTGCCGAGTTCGATCCACTGGCCGATCCGCGGGCGCAGCGCCGCGACCGCGCCGAGGACACACGACAGTCCGGTCACCGACACCGCGATCACCGCGGCCACCAGCAGCAATCCCCAACCGCCATAGAGCAACTGGCTGAGCACGTCGCGGCCGAGCCGGTCGGTGCCCAACGGCGCGCCGGCAGCGGGATCGCCGAACGGGATGCCGATCGCTTCCTCCGCCGGGTGCGGCGCCAGCGTCGGTCCCAGCGCCGCCGCCAGCGTGACCAGCAGAGCGGGCGCGACGGCCAGCCGCCCGAGCCGCCGCCGCGCCGGGCTCGCGATCTTCGCGGGAGCCGTCATCGCCGCCCCCGCAACGACCAGGCGCGGATGCCGTCGGCGGCGGCGAGCACGACCATGATGAGCACCCCGGACAACGCGACCACCGCGGCCACCACCGAAGTGTCCCGATCGGCCACCGAACCGGCCAGGACCGCCCCTAGACCGGGATAGTTGAACACGGTCTCCACCACCAGAGCACCGCCGAGCAGCATCCCGACCGTGGTGGCGAAGCTGGCGACGATCGTCGGCGACGCGAACGGCAGCACGTGCCGCGCCAGCACCGCACGGCCCGAAATACCGTCCAGCACAGCGCTTTCCACGTGCGGAGCCAGCGCGGCGTCGGACAAGGCGGCGCGCACCACCCTGGTGTTCCATCCGATCTGGGGCAACGCGAGCGCGAGCACCGGCAACACCAGCATCTCCGGTCCGGCCGGCATCCCCGACCGGCCGGTGATGGTCACGGCGGGCAGCCAGCCCAGCGCCAGCGCGAACACCAGGATCAGCACCGTGGCGATCACGAATTCGGGAACGGCCACCGCGGTGGTCGTCGTCGGCTGCAAGACACGCGCGGCCACGCTGCCCGGACGCGTCGCCCACCACGCGCCGAGCGCGAGCGACGCGAGCACGGTCACCGCGAGGGCGATACCGCCGAGCAGCAGCGTCGGCGGGAACTTGTCGACGAGCAGGTCGTCGACCGGCCGTCCGCGCGCGGTACGTCCGAAATCGCCGGTCACGACGCCCGCGATCCAGTTCCAGAACCGCACCGCCAGGGGACGGTCCAGCCCGAGTTCGTGTTCTTTGGCGGCGATCTGCTCGGGCGTGGCCTCCCGGCCGAGGACGGCGCGGGCGGCGTCGCCCGGCAGCAGGTCCACGGCGACGAAGACGCAGGCCAGCAGCGTCACCAGCAGGATGACGCGCCGGAGCAGCAGTCGCGCGAACAGCATCACCCGGCCAGCCAGGCCTTCTCCAGCTGGACCCTGGCGAACCCGCCGAGCGTGGGCAGGTCGCGCACCCGGGAGGCGGCGATGTCGATGCCGTCGGCCATGCCCCAGACCAGGTAGCCGCCGCGCTCGTACTGGATGCGCTGCAACTCCTGATTCGCCTGCCGGTACTCCGCGTCGGTGCGCGCGGCGAGCGCTTTCGCGGTCGCGGCGTCGAATTCGGCGTCCTTGAAACCGGTTTCGTTGCGGTTCGATCCGCTCGAAAGCAATTTGCTCGCGAAGAAGAGGGTGGAGTCGTTGGTACCCCAGGAGATCGTGTACAGCGGCGCCTTCAACCAGGTCTGGTCGTAGAAGGCGTTCGGCTCCTGGGTGACCACGTCCAGCCGGACGCCGATCTCGGCGAGCTGGGTGGCGATCACCTTCGCCGATTCCACCTCACCGGGCGCCTCGGCCTTGGTGACGAAGGGGTAGCCGCGCCCGGTGTCGAATTTCGCCTCGCGCAACAGCGCTTTCGCGCGATCGAGGTCGCGGGTGCGCTGGGCGAGGGAGGTGTCGTAGAGCGGATCGGCCGTGCCGAGAATGTCGTTGGCCACCGTTCCGTATCCGGAATGCACCTGGTTGACCAAGGCTTTGCGGTCGACGCCGAGCCGTAGGGCGGTGCGCACCCGTGCGTCGGCGAACGGGCCGTCGGAGCTGCGCATGGCGACACCGACCACCGTGTCGTTCGGTCGGCGCACGACGGCCAGATCGCCGCGTCCCTCGGCGGTGCGGCCCGCGATGGCGCCGACGTTGGAGGCCAGGTCGATCTGCCCGCCGAGCACCGCGTTGCCCAGCGCGGTCACGCTTTCGAACATGGTTACCTCGATGGCGTCCAGCGGCGGCGGCCCGCCGTGCCACCGCTCGTTGCGCACCAGCCGGGCGTTGCCGCCCTGATAGGACTCCAACCGGAACGGTCCGCTGCCCACGGCCTTGGTGAAATCGGTGGTGTCCTTCTTGACCGTGAACGTCATCAGCCGCACCAGCAGCGGCAGTTGGGTATTCGGTTCGGGCACGGCCAGCACCACCCGGTTCGGCCCGTCGGCGGAGATGTCCTCCACGGCCACCGGCATCTTCGACGCGCCACCGACCGTGCGCAGCCTGCGCAGCGACCACACGACATCTTCGGACGTCACCGGTGTCCCGTCGTGGAAGGTCGCGTTCTCGGCCAGGGTGAAGCTCCAGCGCCGCCGGTCGGCGTCCGGCTCCCACCGATTCGCCAGACGGGGAACGACGTTCGGGTTGCCGCCCGGCACAGTGAGGGCGTCGTAGACCAGGGAGGTGACGAGGAAGTCGCTGTCGTTGCTGAGGTTGGCGTGCGGATCGCGTTCGATGCGCGCCGCGGTGCCGAGCGCGCCGACTCGCAGCGTGCCGCCAGGCCGAGCGGGCCCGGACACGTCGGCGTCATCGGAACAAGCGGCCACCAGCAGCACAGCCCCCACGCCGAGACTCGACCGCAGCAGGTCCCTTCGATTCAAAACCATTGTGCTGCCCCTCTTCCTGAACCGAACCCACGGCGGTACCGCACACAGTGCCTCGATCAGGACAGGCTAGCCTAATGCACGGCGCGACTCGCCGATACCGGCATCAAAACGGCAGTGCAAGGGCGCATCTCCCGCAAACCCCCGACCGAGCCCCGACACGTCCACAGGGCCGACTTCACCCGAGCCGAAGTTATGCGATTCGGCTATTTTTTGCCGACTCGCTTAGGTAAGCCTTGCTTCACTTCCTACAAAGGGCTACCTTCCCATACTAATCGTGAACCCTGCTTTTCCCACTGCTGCGAAGAAGGGATACCCGGTGAAAAGCGTTCTCTCCGAACGTAAGCCGCTTCACCCCCTAGACCTCGAACGACGCGAGCTTTCCCCGGAAGCGGGCCGCGCGGTGCGCGCTCTCGCCAGAGAGATATCGGTCACGCTCGATCTCGCACTCGCCGATCCGGCGGCCGCGGCGCGCACCCTCTCGGACCCCGCGCTCATCGAACGGATCGATGCGGGCGCCGCACGGCTCCCCGCCGAAGTGCGCCACGCCATGCGCCCGCCCGCCACCCCGGCGGGTGCCACGGTCGTCGGTCGTCTTCCGCTGGTGGACAACGAATTCGGACCGACTCCGCCGAGCTGGCGGGAGGCGGCGCGCTGGAGCGGAGATCCGGAGCGGCGCGCGCGTTCGTTCGAACTCGACTTGGTGATGCTGCTGCTGGCGCGGAGCGCGGGCGAGCCGTTCGGCTGGCAGGGCCAGCAGGACGGCCGATTGGTCAACAATATCGTTCCCGCGGCCGGTCACGAACACGAACAGTCCGGCGCCAGCAGCAAAGCGCTGCTCAGCCCGCACACCGAGGACGCCTTCCATCCGGAGCGCGCCCACCTGCTGATGCTCGGTTGCCTACGTAACCCGGATCTGGTCGGCACCACCGTGTCGTCGGTGCGCCGGATCGAACTGTCCACCGCGCAACGCGAACTGCTCAGCACGCCCGCACTGCCGATCCTGCCGGACGTCTCCTACGGCGACGGTCACGAAACCTACCCGGCCGCACCGATTCCGACGCTGTGGAGCGTCGCGGGCGCCGACCGGCAGACGCTGCGCTACGACCCGGCGTACACGCCGCTCGACGACGCCGACCCGGAATTCCGCGCGGCCTATGAACAACTCGCCGCCGAGCTCGAACGCGTCCGCGTCACCGCGTCGCTCGCCCCCGGCGAGCTGTTGCTCGTGGACAACGACGTCGCCGTGCACGGCCGAGTGCCGTTCACCGCGCGGTACGACGGCACCGACCGGTGGCTCAAGCGAGTGAACATCCGGCTTCCGGAACGGCGGCGGCGGGCCGAGGAAGCCGACGAGAATGGCTACGGGCAACAAACCGTAGCCCCGTTCCGGACGGCGGCCACCCCGCCGGTTCAGAGCGGCACTCATGAGCGGGATGCAGTACGACATGATCGAGGACCCCTTGAGCACGCGTGACCGAAGCACACCCCTGCGGGTGTTGAGCCGAAGCGACCTCGCCGACGTGCCGATCACACCGGCCGCGGTGGTACGCGCCGTGGAGGAGGCGTATCTCGCCCTGGCGGCGGGTGATTCGGACAATCCGCGCAAGCTCAGCGTCGCCAACCCCGACGGCTGGTCGGTCGCCTACGCCATGCTCGGCCGGGACGGCCGCAGGCGCGTGGTGGCGATGAAGACCTCCTACAAGTTCGACCCCGGCCACGATCGCAGCACGAAGCGGTACTACACGACCATCACGCTCTACGACGACAGCACCGGCGCGCCGATCGCGATGATGGACTGCGCGCGGGTCGGCGCGTTGCGCACGCCCGCGGTGTCGGCTCTGCTGGTGCGCGAGACGATCCGGCGGGGCGCGGAGAGCGTGCTGCTGATCGGCACCGGAACCCAGGGCCGCAACGCCCTTCCGCATCTGCTCGCCGCGAACCCGCAGCTGCGCAAGCTGATGGTCTACGGCACGCACCCCGAGGGCCTGGCAGCCGTGCATCGCGTGCTCGCCGAGCACCATCCGCACGCGCTGCTCGAGACCGTCACCGATCCCCGCGCCGCGGCGGCCACGGCCGATGTCGTGCTGGCCACGGCGGGCCCGGCCACCGAAGTGGCGCTCGAATCCGACGATCTGGCGCCCGGTTCGGTGGCGGTGCTGGTCGGTTACGGGCTCGCGCCGTCCGCGCTGACCGATGCCGACCGCGTGATCGCGACCAGCGCCGAGCAGATGGCGCTGACCGGCACCGACATGGCCGGACCCGACGGCACGCTGCGCACGGTGGACGCCGAGCTGCCGCAGATCCTCGATCGCCGTGCGGTCGCGCGCCGCTCCGACGACGAGCGCCTCTTCGTCTACAACAGCGGGCTGGTGCTGACCGACATCGCGGTGGCCCACGCGCTGGCGGAGCGGGCGATCGCGGAAGGCCGTGGCACGGAGGTACCGCTGTGGGACTAGCGCACGGAGGTGCACGGTGGGACTAGAACACGCGAGTGTCACCGTGGAGCCCGCGGACGAGGCGGCCACGCGCGATTCGATCAGCGCGTCACCGATGCCCGCGCATCTCGATCCGTGGGAGCGCCGCCTGTTCGCCGATCCGGATCTGCTCGGTGACCTCGCTTTCACGATGGGCGGGCCGTTCCACGTGATGTACCCGGCGCGGGTCGGCCACAACATCCGGGCGTTCCGCGCCGCTTTCGAGAGCGCCGGCGTGCAAGGTGCCATTTACTTCGGCAAGAAGGCGAACAAGGCCGCGTGCGTCGCGCGGGCCTGCGCGGAACACGGTGCGGGCGTCGACGTCGCCAGCGTCGGCGAGCTGACCGCCGCGCTGGCACAAGGCGTGCGCGGTGCCGAGCTCATGGTGACCGGACCGGCGAAAGCGGACGCCCTGCTGTGGCTGGCCGCCCGGCACGGTGCCCTGATCGCCGTGGACGATCTCGGCGAGCTCGAACGGCTCGCCGCGCTGGCGCCCGCCGACGGGCCCGCGCGAGTGCTGATCCGCGTGCTGCCCGCGGCCTCGGCCAGCCGGTTCGGCATGACCTCCGGCGAAATCGAGGAAGCCCTCGCGTTGTGCGGCGTACGCGATTCGATTCGCTTGGAGGGCTTCAGTTTCCATCTGTCGGGCTACGACGCGGTGGCGCGCGCGGAACTGGCGGGCGAGCTGATCGCCCGCTGTCTGCACGCGCGCACGCTGGGGCATCCGGCCACCACCGTGTCGATCGGCGGCGGGTTCGGCGTCGACTACGTTCCGGCGGACGCGGCGATGGAGTTCACGGCGCGGGCGGGCAGGCAGTGGTTCCACTCCGGCAAGGCCTTCGATTCGTACTATCCGTACCACTTTCCGGTGCCCGGCGCGGCCATGCTCGCGCAGATCCTCGACCACGCGGATCTCGCCGGACGACTGCGCGACAACGCCGTACGGCTGGCCGTCGAACCGGGGCGCGCGCTGCTCGCGCACGCGGGCTGCACCGTCTTTCGCGTCCAAGGCAGCAAGACCAGGCACGCGCACGGCCAGCCCTACCGGTTGCTCACCGTGGACGGCACCAGCCTCAGTCTCTCGGAGCAATGGTTCGACAGCGAGTACCTGCCCGATCCGGTGCTGTGGCCCGCACGACCCGGCACCGCGACGCCGACCAGCGTCGGGGCCGCCACCTGTCTGGATTCCGACATGCTGAGCTGGCGGCGGGTGCCGCTGCCCCGCTCCGCCGAGGTCGGCGATCTGCTGATCTACCCGAATACCGCCGGTTATCAGATGGATTCGAACGAGTCCGCGTTTCACGAATTGCCCATCCCACCGAAAGTCGTACTGCACGACGCACCCGGCGATCGCTTCCGCTGGACCCGCGACGGCAGCTGACCCGACTTCCCGACCAGAACCAGGAGACCTCGATGCCGCTCGTCACGCGCGTGACGGATCTGATCGGCCGCACGCCGCTGTTCGAGCTCGCGGCCACCGCGTCCGGCACCCGCCTGCTGCTCAAACTGGAGCAGTTCAACCCGACCGGTGCGGCCAAGATCAGGATGGCGCGCGAAATGGTGCTCGACGCCGAGCGTCGCGGTTTGCTACGCAGTGGCGGACATATCATCGAGTCCACATCCGGCAACACCGGGCTCGGCCTCGCGGTAGTTGCCGCGGAACGTGGGTATCGCTTCACCGCAGTGGTCGACCATCACGCATGTAAGGACAAACTGCGCGCGATGCGGGCAATGGGTGCGGAACTGGTGTTCGTCGCCGACGAGGGCGACGACAACCTGGCCACCTCGGCACGGGAGGACCTGGCCGAGGCGATGGCGGCCGAGCGGGAGGACGCGTACTTCACCGAGCAGCACAACAACGACGCCAACGCGGTGGGCTACTACCCGGTGGCCGAGGAATTGCTCGAGGACGTCGACCGGGTCGACATCCTGCTGTCCGCCGTGGGAACCGGAGGTTCGCTGTTCGGCACCGCGACCCGGCTGCGCCAGCTCGGCTGCACGCCGCACGTCATCGGGGTCGAACCGGTCGGCTCGATCGCCTTCGGCGGGCCGGGCGGTCCGTACTGGCAGTCGGGCACCGGCACCCCGCCGGGCGCCACCATCGGCACCGCCGTTGACTATTCGCTGCTGGACGAGGGCGTGAAGGTCACCGACGTGGCGGCCTTCGCGACCGCCCGCGCGGTCGCCGCCGAACTGGGGCTGATGATCGGCGGGTCGGCGGGCGGCTCGGTGTACGCCGCGCTCACCCGGCTGGAGGAGTTCCCGCCGGGCTCCACCGTGGTCACCATCGTGTGCGACGGCGGGGAGAAGTACTTGGACACGGTGTTCGACGACGAGTGGATGAACGAGCGCGACCTGCTCGACCCCGGCACCGAACGCGAGATCGCGCTGCTGCTGCGGCGCTACACGCCCGCCGCCAGGAACACGTTGGTGGAAGCGCGGTGAGGTCCGGTCGTTGGTACGGTGCGACGCTGCGCCCGCGCGGGACGACGCTCCCGCCCTCTGTGAAGGAGAACCGGTGATCGTGACGAGTTTCCGCGGCGACGGCGGGCGGCTCACCGCGCTCGCGACGCCGATCGCGCTGACCCAGCTCGCCCAGATCGCGGTATCCACCACGAACATCGCGCTGATGGGCACGCTCGGCGTGCGGCAGGTGGCCGCGGGCGGCCTGGCGATCGTGCTGTTCAACCAGATCCGCACCATGTGCGTCGGTTTGATCACCGGCAGCGGCAACCAGATCGCCACCGCCGTGAGCGCGGCGGGCAAACGCGGCGAATCACCGGATCCGGAGATCCGCGACCTGCTGCGCTCGAGCTTCGCGATCGCCACGATCGCCGGGTTGCTCGGCGGTGCGGTGCTGATCGGGCTCGGCTGGGCGCTGCCCTGGCTCGGACAGGACCCGGGAGTGCTCGCCGACGCCCGCCCGCTGATGATGGCACTCGCGCCGGGCCTGCTGCCGTGCCTGTGGTTCCAGGTGCTGCGCCAGTACACGGTCGGCATGCAGCGCCCGCAGGCGCTGCTGCTGGTGACGCTCGGCTCGGTGGTGCTGAATCTGCTGTTGGCGCTGGGCTTCATCCACGGCAAGGGCGGCCTGCCCGAACTCGGGCTCACCGGTATCGGTGTCGCGACCTCGCTGGTCTTCCTGATCACCTTCGGCGTGTTCTGGGTGATGGTGTGGCGCGACGAGGAACTCGGCCGCACCCTGCCCGGCACGCCGCTGCCGGTGCGGCTCACCACCGTGCGCGCCGAGCTGCGACTGGGCACGCCGATCGCGCTGACCTACGGCTCCGAGGCCGGCATGTTCTCGGTGCTCGCGCTGGTCATGGGCAGCATCGGCCCGGCGGCGCTGGCCGCGCACAACGTCGTCTACCAGATCATCTACATCGTGTTCCAGGTGGCGATCGGTCTCTCGCACGGCGCCTCGATCCTGGTCAGCCACGCGGTCGCGCGCGACGAGCACGCGCACGCCCGTGCACTGGCCTGGCTGGCGCTGCGGCACGCCGCGGTGATCGCCGCGGTGACGGGCGCTGTGTACGTGATGGCCCCCGATCTGGTGCTGCGCCCCTTCCTGGACTCCTCGGACGCCGACACCGTCCAGGTCGCGCACACCCTGCTGCTGATCGGCATCGTGCTGCAATTCTTCGACGCCGCTCAGAACATCGGCACCGGCCTGCTGCGCGGGCTGAAGGCGACCGACGCGGGCTTCCGGCTCTCCCTGATCGGCTACTGGGGCGTCGGCCTGCCCGTCGCCCTGCTGCTGGCCTATCCGGCCGGGCTCGGCGCGGCGGGCGTCTGGTGGGGACTCACCGCGGGCCTGGCCACCACCGCGATCCTCATGCTGCGCCGCTACTTCGCGTTGCTGGACGAGAAGGACCGCGACCGGCCGCACCTGCTCCCGGAGACCCTCACGACCCAGAGCTGATCGGTCCCGACCGCGCTCCGGGCACCTCCGTGTCGTCGGACGGCTCTCGCGATCGCCGAAGCCGCATCGGCGGGGCAACCGGCCGAACGACAAGTTGGGCTCCACCGGTCCGACGTGGTCCACGACGGACGCCTACCCCGCTCCGGGGCTGCCCCGGCACGCCATTCGCGGTGCCGAAGGGCGGCCTCGGAGCAGCTAGTCCAGCCCGGGACGGGAATGCCTCGAAACCCGCCGTGTACCCGCCCGACGGCCCGTCGCGGGGCAGCGCCCGCAGCGGCTTCGACCGGAGCTTCGGCGCTCGGGACCCGTGCTCGGACCGTGCGATCGCGAAGGTCCGGCGGACTCCCGGCCTGCCGGTGCCGGAACGTGCGATCGCGACCGTGGGCACCGACGACGGCAACTGGACTCGCGCCGACCCGGTTCGGCCATCACCGTCGGCGCTCCACGTGTGCGGGTTCTCTCGACAACGACCGTGGCGGAGGGTGTGTCGCGTAGCGTTGAAAACGTCGTCGGCCGGGCCGGGATGACGTGCGCGGCCCGGGATCGGGAGGTGCCGGATGCTGAGCGTGTTCTCCTCGCCGGGGCACTACGTGCAGGGCCGGGACGCCACCGCCGCGCTCGGGGCGGAGATGACCCGCCTCGGCATCGGCGGGCCGGTGCTCATCGTGGCGGGCTCCAGCGCTTTCCGGCTGCTGGCAAACACCTGGGAGCGCTCGCTGACGGACGCGAAGATCGCCTATTCGATCCATCTGTCCGGTGGCGAATGCAGCCGGGCCGAGATCGCCCGGATCGCCCACGCCGTCGAGGAATCAGGCAGCACGGTCGTCCTCGGGGCAGGCGGCGGCAAGGTGCTCGACGCGGCCCGCGCGGTCGCCGACGACCTCGATCTGCCGATGATCAGTTGCCCGAGCACCGCCTCCAGCGACGCACCGTGCAGCGCGTTGTCGGTGATCTACACCGACGCGGGCGAGTTCGAGGCGTATCAGCTCGTGCGGCGGAATCCGGCGCTGGTGCTGGTGGACACCTCGGTCGTCGCGCAGGCCCCGGCCCGGCTGCTCGCCGCGGGCATGGGCGACGCCCTGGCGACCTGGTTCGAGGCGCGCACGTGCAGCGCCGCCCAGGTGCGCAACATGCGCGGCGGCGCCTCCACGCGCAGCGCCACCGCCTTGGCCGAACTCTGCTATCGCACCTTGCTCGCCGACGGCGCGCAGGCGCTGACCGCAGTCCGCACCCGCGGCGTCACACCGGCGCTGGAGCGCGTCGTCGAGGCCAACACCTTGCTCTCCGGACTCGGCTTCGAATCGTCCGGGCTGGCCGCCGCGCACGCCGTGCACAACGGTCTGACCGCCGCCGCGCGAACGCGCCCGTTCCTGCACGGCGAGAAGGTCGCGTTCGGCACCCTCACCCAATTGGTGCTCGAGGGCGCGCCCGCGTCCGAGATCGGCACGGTGCTGGATTTCTGCGCCGAGGTCGGTTTGCCGACCACGCTGGCCGCCCTCGGGCTGCCCGATGCCGACGACGAGACACTGGCGGCCATCGCACAGCGTGCGACCGCTCCGGGCGAGACGATCCACAACGAACCCTTCACGGTGGATGCCGCGATGGTTGTGGACGCCCTGCGCACCGCCGACGCCCTCGGTCGGTGACCAATCCCACATCCACCCGCGTTCACCCAGCGTCCGACACCGAAACCTCACCTTCCCGCAAGCGAGTCTTCATCAACCGCCGGGAAACCTGTCCGTAACCGGCGCTATCGTGGCGACGGAGCCAAGCCAATGGCGGGCAAACCGCCAGGAGGGATTCGGTCCGGTGTCCATCACCAGAGTCGCGGAGTATCCGCGTCCGGATCATGTGTTGTTCCACTTCAGCGATACACATCTCATCGCGGGCCACGACCCCCTGTACGGCGATGTCGACGCCGACCTACGGTTACGGCAACTGCTGGACCAGGCCGCGGCGAGCGGGATCCGGCCGACCGCGATCGTGTTCACCGGCGACCTCACCGACCGGGGCGAGCCCGCCGCGTACGCCAAGCTGAAGTCGATCGTCGAACCATTCGCAAGAAGTTTGCAGGCGCCCATCGTGTGGGTCACCGGCAACCACGACGACCGCGCCGCCCTCCGCGCCCGCCTGCTCCACGAGTACCCCACCACTTCCCCGCTGGACCGGGTGCATCTGATCGACGGATTGCGCATCGTCGCCTTGGACACCTCGGTGCCCGGCCACCACTACGGGGAGATCTCCGACGACCAGCTGGAGTGGCTGCGCTCGGTCCTGGCCGAGCCCGCGCCCTTCGGCACCATCCTGGCTATGCACCACCCTCCGGTGCCGTGCGTGATCGACCTCGCCGTCACCGTGGAACTACGGGATCAGCGCCGACTGGCCGACGTGCTGGACGGCACCGACGTGCGCGCCATCCTCGCCGGGCACCTGCACTTCTCCACCAGCGCCACGTTCGCGGGCATCCCCGTCTCGGTGGCGTCGGCCACCTGCTACAGCCAGGATCTCGGTGTGGCGCAGGGTGGCCTGCGCGGCCGGGATGGCGCGCAGGCCTTCAACTACGTGCACATCTATCCGGACACCGTCGTGCACTCGGTGGTGCCCATCGAGCGCGGTCGCACGGTGGGCGCTCCCGCCACGCCGGAGGAGGCGCGGCAACGGCTGACGGAGGAGGGCATCGTGATCCCGCCCGCCGCGCGCATCCCGCACGTCATGCGGCGCCCTGCGTCGACTCCGGAAGCGGATGACGAGGCGGTGTACTGAGCCGTTCCCACGGCGCGGGCTCGGGGTAGTAGCGGGCCAGGAACTCCGAGACGATCCGCACCCGGTCGGACTCGGCGACCTCGGGGAAACTGCCGTCGTTGAGGCAGAAGAAGTCGACGTCGCGATGACGCGCCAGCCCGTCCAGCAAAGCCAAACCGTGGTAGCTGGTCGTGTCGACGTACCGCATCTTCGCCGACTCCTGGGGCACCGCGCGCCCGGTGAGCATGGCGTAGTAGTGATACAGCGAATTGGTGACCGAGATGTCGGTGGCCGCGCGGAACCGGCTCGCGCTCGTGCGCGCGAAGTCCGCGGCGAACTCCTCCTCCATCTCCATGAGCACGCTGCGTCGCAATGGCGCGGGCGTGTGCTCCAGGTGGCGCGTGATGACATACCCGAAGCGCTCCGCCAGCAGCGCCCGGTTCACCCGGGCGGCGTTCTCGAAACCGCTGCGCCGCTCGTTGTTGCGTCCGGGCCCGATCCTGGTGTCCGCTTCGATGAATCGGCTCACGCCGCCCGGCGTGAAGAACATCGACGGACGCACCGGACGTGCGAAGAACATGTCGTCGTTGGAGTACAGGAAGTGCTCGCTGAGCCCGTCGATGTGCTGCAACTGGCATTCCACCGCGTGCGAATTGAACACCGGCAAGCCGCTGACGTCCCGGAAGTGGTCCGCCGCAGGCACCACGGTCACCTTCGGATGCGCGGTCAGCCACTCCGGCGGCGTGGAGTCGGTCGCGATGAAGATCCTGCGGATCCACGGCGCGTTCTTGTGCACCGACCGCAGGGCGTACTTCAACTCGTCGATCTGGCGGATCCTGGCGTCCGCGTCGTCGCCCTCGCCGACCACGACCTGAGCGAGCATCCCGGCGCGGCGGGCGCGGAATTCCGGATCGGAGCCGTCCACCCAGGAGAACACCAGGTCGATATCGAACCCGACGTCACCGGTCTGCGGCGCGAACATGTCCGCCAGGGTGGGCCAGGTCCGGTCGAACAGCCGCACCTGCGTGCGCTGGACGTCGGCGAGGTCGAAGACCGGGCGGGTCAGCGCGTTCGGGCGCGGGCAGGTCACCGTGTCGCCGTGGTATTCCCACAGTTCCAGCTCGACATGGTGCGCCGGGTCGTGGTCGCGCCCGAGCCGGAAGACGTTGTGCCGCAATTCGACACAGGAGAACCCCGCCGACATCGCCGCGGCGGTCACCCGGCGCACCATCAGGCGCTGCGCCGCGTCGGCCGCGAGCACGAGCCGGTGCCCGCTGTCGCGCACCAGCAGGAACGGCACCTCCGCGGCGGCCAGTTCCGCGCGCAGGTAGCCGAGATCCTCGATCATCGCCGCGGACACGGCGAGATTGCTCGCCATGGCCCGCGTGACCATTTCCACCGCCCCCGAATCCACTGCTCCCCTGTCCGTCATGACTGCCTCCACTTCCGTCGAACCACCGGTCTGAAGATTGCGTCCGGGGCACCGCGCCGAGCGCCGATCCGTCGATGCCGGGGCATCGACGTGCGAGGACCGCGCGCCTGGCGCGGTGACATTCAGAAGTGGGGAAGGGTGCCGAAGCGCGGGTACGAATTGATCACCCGGTATGTAGACGACTGGTAGACCATTTCGTTTCACCTCACTCACGGCCGGACGCGCATGGCGTCATGGATGGAAGCGCTGCACTCGTGCGGGAACGATCGAAGGGCACGGGTGGCAGCCGCACGCCGGACAGTCATCGGCCGGCTGGAA
This sequence comes from Nocardia sp. NPDC059691, assembly GCF_042733915.1. NCBI lineage: Bacteria > Bacillati > Actinomycetota > Actinomycetes > Mycobacteriales > Nocardiaceae > Nocardia > Nocardia sp. NPDC059691. The sequence continues at coordinate 125,871 of NZ_JBHWFB010000018.1, forward strand.
GAGTGGTCTGCCCAGGAAACTCCGGGCACCTCTACGAATGATGCAACGCGCTCGACATTCCGTCAATCGGTGCGGCTGAACCGCCCCTGCCCGTGCGCTGCCCACGGCCGTGGCACACACTGGGCAATATAGTTAGGATAGGCTCACCATATCATCAGAGGAAGGGTTGTGCCGGTGCGCGTCGTCATTCTGTTCGGATCCGAGATGGGCACCGCGGAGTCCGCGGCGGACACCATCGCCGCGGAGCTGCGCGGGGCGCACGACGTCTCGGTGCACGACATGACGGACTTCGACCTCGCGGATCTGGACGTCCGCGACTTCCACGTCGTCGTGTGCTCGACCTACGGCGACGGCGAGCTGCCGACCGGCGCCGAACCCTTCGCCGCCGCGCTCGACCGCGACACGCCGGATCTGCGCGGGCTGCGCTTCGCCGTCTTCGGGCTCGGCGACATCGTGTACGGCGACACGTTCAACCGCGGCGGCGAGATCATCGCCGAGAAACTCGCCGCGCGCGGCGCCGTGCAGATGGGCGAGCACGCGCGACACGACGCGTCGGCAGCGGTCCGCGTGCGCGACATGGCCAGGGACTGGGCCGCCGCGCTCGACATTCCCGCGCTGATCTCGGCTTGACCGGCGCCGGGCACGCGCCGCTGGTCACCGAAGCGCGGTCCGGACAAAGCGCCCAGCGCCAGCGCGCAAGGCGCACAGCGCCTTAGACTGCTATCAAGCGCGGCACAGCCCGCCGCGCTCGACGATCCATGAGGTGACGAAGATGGCAGCCGGAGCGAGCCCCGCCCAACGTCAGCACAACTCGACAGATCATCCCGAGCTGGACGCGCTCCCGGAATGGCCACTGGAGACGATCGGTGTACTGGTGACCACCGACCCTGCACCGCATGCGATTCCGGTGTCCTGGCCGGTGCGGGCCGGTGACCGGCGCATCCTGATCAGCCTCAAGTACGATCGCGGTTCGCTGGCGCGGTTGCGCGAACATCCCGAGGTCGCCCTGCTGATCCTCGGTGGAGGCAACGTGGCGATGTGCGCAAGGGGCACCGCACACGTGGTCGCCGAGCAGATGCCCGACGCCGCCGACTACGCCGCCGTCCGCATCGACGTCGACGTGATCGACGACCATCGCCAGTCGGCCTTCGCGGTCGTGCAAGGCATCCAGCGCACGGTGCTCGACGACGAGAGCGAGTTGCGCGCGCTGAAGGGCCGGGTCGACACCCTGAGATCCTGGGCAGAACACCAGAACTAGATCGGCCCGGCGTTCCCGGGAGCAGAGAAAGAGGCGGCACCGGCCGTGCCGCGCGGAAGGGGATCATGAGCGTCACTCTGGCCAAAGGCGGCAATGTCTCGCTGTCGAAGCAGGCCGCGAATCTCACCAAGGTGTCGGTGGGGCTCGGCTGGGACGTGCGCACCACCACCGGCGCCGACTACGACCTCGACGCCAGTGCGCTCGCCTGCGGACCGAATCTGAAAGTGCTGTCCGATCAGCATTTCGTCTTCTACAACAACCTGCGCTCGCCCGATGGATCCATCGAGCACACCGGCGACAACCTCACCGGCGCGGGCGAGGGCGACGACGAGGTGATCAACATCGACCTCACCGCCACGCCGCCGAACATCACCAACATCTTCTTCCCGGTGTCCATCCACGACGCGGACGCACGCGGCCAGTCGTTCGGCCAGATCCGCAACGCCTTCATCCGCGTCGTCGACGCCGCCACCGGCGTCGAACTGGCCCGCTACGACCTCACCGAAGACGCCTCCACCGAAACGGCCATGATCTTCGGCGAGCTCTACCGCCACAACAACGAGTGGAAGTTCCGCGCCATCGGCCAGGGCTACGCCTCCGGGCTCGCGGGCATCGCCCGGGACTACGGGGTCAACGTCTGACGGTTCGATTCCGTTCGCCGCGCGAGTCTTTCGGGCCGGTGCCCTGTCGGCATCGATAACCGGAAGACTCGCGCGCAATGTCGAGCACCTCCAACCGAGCCGGTCCAGCGGCAAAGACCGCCGTTATCGACTGGAACCGGGAAGCTCACCCTCAGTAACTCCGGCGGTGAACGCATCCCATTCGGCCGGAGAAAAGACCAACGCCGGACCGGCGGGATTCTTCGAGTCGCGGACACCGACGCCGCCGTCGAGGAACGCGACTTCGACGCATTCCGAGCCACCGGCACTGCGCGTGCTCTTGAACCACTCAGCCGTGGATAGATCGACCTTCATACCGCCAACTCCCTCGCTACCTGCCGGAGCAGGTGCCTGCTCTGCACCGGGTCCAACGCCGCGCTCTCGGTGGCAGCGAACGCCTTCCGGTACATCCGCTCATCCTGCGCTCGTTCAAGGTACATGTCGCCCGCGTAGCCTTCGAGGAAGACAACCGACGGCGCTACCTTCTCCCCTTTCGAGTCGAAGCCGAAGTCCAGGATCACGTACGGCCCGACGTACAGACCGACGGGGAATCCCGCTGCGAAGGGAAGTATCCGCACCTCCACGTTGTCGCGAGTACTGATGTCCGCGATGTGCCGGTGCTGCGCTGCCATCGTCTTCCGGCTTCCCACCAACGTCCTCAAGGCAGCTTCCTGCAGAATCACTTTCAGCGTTATCGGACGCACACGTCGGGTGATGACTGCCTGTCGTTTTATCCGCAGCTGCACTCGCCGGTCCAGTTCCTGGTCCGTATCGTCGGGGAAGTAGATGCGATCGAGAGCTCTGGAGTAGTCAGGGGTCTGGAGGATTCCCGGAACCAGATTCGGGCGGAACATCGTCAATGACGTCGCGGCGAATTCGAGCCGACGTACATGTTGAAGCTTTTTCGGATCACATCGTCGAAGGTGTGCCACCAGCACTTCGCATCCGTCTGCCGAGCCAAGCCGACCACCGCCGTTGTCTTGTCGTCATCGAACCCGTAGATGCGCGACAGCTCCCGGATATCCAGCTCACGCAGGACACCGCCGCTCTCGCCCTTCTCGATGCGCGAGAGTTTGCTCTTACTCCACTGCATCATGGCAGCGACTTCCTCCAGCGTCGCACCGAGTTCACTGCGCCCGTCACGCAGGTACCTGCCGAGTTGGCGCTTGGTGAGGGTCGAGCCGCCCTCATCGGTCATGTCTCACACTCCTGCCGTGGGGATTACCAAGGGAAGCAAACAGACTCAGCGTGGCATCGCGTCTGCGGCTTCGGAGTAGATTCGGTGAGATCCCATCACAGGATGCTGTATGGTCGGGCCTGCGGTGTGCTGGTTCAGCAATCGGCTCGATCAACCGCAGCAGAACGGGTCGTCGCAAGGGTCGCCTACTTCGCTGCCGTAGGCGACGAAGTGCTGGATGGGGCGCAGAATCCGTTCGGCGGTTTCGGGGTCGAGGGGTGGTGCGGATCGGATGCTCGGCCGGCCCCAATCGGGCGGGGTGTCATCGATGTCGAAACGAGGCGCGCCGTCGATGAACAGGGTCCACAGCGGGTGGTCGGGGAAGCCGTTGATGCGCAGGACCCACCAGTGGCCGTCGACGTGGGCAGCGACGGGGAATCTGCCGTTCCCGGTCGACTGCCATCGCGGTCGTGCGTTCAGTTCGGGGTACCGCATTCTTTCAGTCTCCCTGAATCGGACGGCCGCGCGGGATCCCTACCCGGTTCCCTCCGGCCAGAAGGCGTGCCAATCCTCGGCGGTGAGCGGAAGACGTTCGCCGCGTTCCTTTTCCGCGCTATCCTCCGCCGCGCGGATGGCGGCGGCGAAGGTGAGCGTCGCTTTGCGGAGGCGTTCTTCGGCGCTTTCCGGGCCACCGAGGTGCACGACGCGCAGGGCTTCCGGAACAAGGGCCGGTGGCAGGCCCGCTTTGGTGCCGCGGGAGACGATCTTCTCGGCGAGGGCCAACGCGGGCTGGGCCATGGCTATGCCGTCCAGGCAGGAGCGGCGGGACTTCTCGGCGGATTTGCGTTCTTCCCACGCGCGTTCCTGGGCGGCGATCTTCTCGGCCACCGAGGCGTCGGGATCGATCGCGGAATCCACCAGGTGCGGGCTGCGGTTGACCAGTTTGGCGACCAGCGCGGCGGCGACGTCGTCGACGGTGAATTCGCCTGCGGCTTCGGCGATCCGGGAGTGGAAGAGCACTTGCAGCAGCAGGTCGCCGAGTTCTTCCTTGATCGTCTCGGCATCCTCGTGCTGGATGGCGTCGAGCAGTTCGTAGGTCTCCTCGAGCAGATAGGGGCGCAGCGAGTCGTGGGTCTGGGTGACCTCCCACCCACCGAAATGCCAGAGGCGGTCCATGACCTCGACCGCCCCGGCCAGCCCCGCCGCGACCACCGCGGTGTCCGTGCGCGGTGTCACCTCCCCGTCGCGCTCCACGCCGTGAACCGCGCGATGGCGGGCGGCCCGCAGAACGGACTCGTCGCGTGTCGAGCTCATCGCGGCGCCATCTCGGCGGCTACGGTGAGGTCGACCGCTCCCTGCGCCTTCCCGTCCAACGCCAGCAACAGATCGGCGGCGAATTGCAGCAGCACGACATCGCGGACGCGCTCGGCCCCGACACTGTCCTGCACGCGCGGCAGCGGAAGCTGCACCACCCCGGACGCGGCGCGGTACCCCGCGCTCGGGTAGAGCCGCTTGAGGCGCATCTGCTTGGAATCGGGCAGGTGCAGCGGCGAGATCTTCAAGGTCGTCCCGGTGACCGCGATCTCGGTGACCTCGTACTCGCGGGCGAGCAGGCGCAGTTTGGCCACCGACACCAGACGCCCGACTTCCACCGGCAACGGGCCGTACCGGTCGACGAGTTCCTCCACGACCTGCGCGAGCGCCGAATCATCCTGCGCGGCGGCGAGTTTGCGGTATGCCTCCAGGCGCAGCCGGTCACTGGCGATGTAGTCCGGCGGGATGTGCGCGTCGACGGGCAGGTCGATGCGCACCTCCTTGACCTCCTCGGTGGTGATCGGCTTGCCGTCCGCGGCGGCGCGATACGCCTCGACGGCCTCCCCGACCAGCCGCACGTAGAGATCGAAGCCCACGCCTGCGACGTGGCCGGACTGCTCGGCGCCGAGCACGTTGCCCGCGCCACGGATCTCCAGGTCCTTCATCGCGACCGCCATGCCCGCGCCGAGATCGGAGTTCTGCGAGATGGTGGCCAGTCGGTCGTAGGCCGTCTCGGTGAGCGGCTTCTCCGGCGGGTAGAGGAAGTAGGCGTAGCCGCGTTCCCGGCTGCGCCCGACCCGGCCGCGCAGCTGATGCAACTGCGAAAGGCCCAGCGCGTCGGCGCGTTCCACGATCAGGGTGTTGGCGTTGGAGATGTCCAGACCGGTCTCGATGATCGTGGTGCACACCAGCACGTCGTATTCGCGCTGCCAGAAGCCCTGCACGGTGGACTCCAGCGCGTCCTCGTTCATCTGGCCGTGCGCGACCGCCACTCGCGCTTCGGGCACCAGATCGCGAATCCGCTTGGCCGCCTTGTCGATCGACGACACCCGGTTGTGCACGTAGAACACCTGGCCGTCGCGCAGCAACTCGCGCCGGATCGCGGCGGTGACCTGCTTGTCGTTGTAGGCGCCCACGTAGGTGAGCACCGGGTGGCGTTCCTCCGGCGGGGTGAGGATGGTCGACATCTCGCGAATCCCCGCCAGGCTCATCTCCAGGGTGCGCGGAATCGGGGTGGCCGACATGGTGAGCACGTCGACGTGCGTGCGCAGCGCCTTGATGTGCTCTTTGTGCTCGACACCGAATCGCTGTTCCTCGTCGACCACCACGAGGCCGAGGTCCTTCCAGCGCACGCCGGTCTGCAACAGCCGGTGCGTGCCCACCACGATGTCGACGCCGCCGTCGGCCATTCCCTCCAGCACCGCGCGGGCCTCGGCCGGATCGGTGAAGCGGGACAGGCCTTTCACGGTGATCGGGAAACCCGCGACACGCTCGGTGAAGGTCTGCAGGTGCTGCTGCGCGAGCAGCGTGGTCGGCACCAGCACGACGACCTGTTTGCCGTCCTGCACCGCCTTGAACGCCGCGCGCACCGCGATCTCGGTCTTGCCGTAGCCGACGTCGCCGCAGACCACGCGGTCCATCGGGACGGCTTTCTCCATGTCCGACTTCACCTCGGCGATGGCGGTCATCTGGTCGACGGTCTCGGTGAACGCGAACGCGTCCTCCATCTCCTTCTGCCACGGCGTGTCCGGTCCGAACGCGTGACCGGGCGCTGCCTGGCGGGCGGCGTACAGCTGCACCAGCTCGCCGGCGATCTCACGAACCGCTTTGCGCGCCTTGCGTTTGGTGTTGGCCCAGTCCGAGCCGCCGAGCTTGGACAGGCTGGGCATCTCGCCGCCGACGTAGCGGGAGAGCTGGTCGAGCGACTCCATCGGCACGAACAGCCGGTCACCGGGCTGGCCGCGTTTGCTCGGCGCGTACTCGATCACCAGATACTCGCGGCGCGCGCCGCCGACGGTGCGCTCGATCATCTCGACGAACTTGCCGATGCCGTGCTGGTCGTGCACCACCATGTCGCCCGCGCTCAACGCGAGCGGGTCGACCTGGTTGCGCCGTTTGGCGGGCATCCGCTTGCCCTCGGTCGGCGCGGTGACCCGGTTGCCGGTGAGGTCGGATTCGGCGACGACCACCAGTCCGGCGCCCTCGAAGACCAAGCCGTCGTGCAGCGAGCCGCACAGCACGCCCACCACGCCCTCGTTCGGCTCCGCGCCCGCCGCCAGCGCCGCGGCGGGGACCTCCGCGTCGGCCAGCCGTTCCAGGATGCGCTGCGCCGTGCCGTGGCCCGCGACGACCACCACGGCCCTGCCGCCGGTGAGCACGTGGGCGCGCAACGAGGCGAACATGGTCGCCACCAGTTCGTCGGACCCGCGCGCGGCCGGGCCGGGCAGCACCGGCAGCACGACCTCGGAGGAATCACCGGAAGCGAGCGGGCTCAGCGTCCACCAGGGCAGGCCCTGCCGCTCGGCGCTGGCCTGGATCTCGGGCAGCGGACGGTAGGCGGAGGCGGCCAGGTCGAGTCCGTGTCCGCCGAGCGGCGCCGCGCCGCCGAACGAGGCCGCGGTCCAGGATGCCTCCAGGAATTCCTCGCCGGTGCGTACCAGGTCGGCCGCGCGGGTGCGGATCTTCTCCGGATCGCACAGCAGTACGTGGGTTCCCTCCGGCAGCACCTCGGTGAGCAGGCACAACTGCCCCGGTTGCAGCACCGGCAACAGCGCTTCCATGCCCTCGACCGGGATGCCCTGCGCGAGTTTCTCCAGCATCTCCACCAGCGCCGCGTCGGCCGCGTTGGCGGCGGCGACCTCGGCCGCCCGCTCGCGCACCTCGGGGGTGAGCAGCAGTTCCCGGCACGGCGGCGCGACCACGACGTCCACCGCGACGTCCGGCAGCGAGCGCTGGTCGGCGACGGAGAACGGCCGCAGTTCGGTGACCTCGTCACCCCAGAATTCCACCCGCACCGGATGGTCGGCGGTGGGCGGGAAGACGTCCAGGATGCCGCCGCGCACCGCGAACTCACCGCGCTTGCCCACCATGTCGACCCGGGTGTAAGCGAATTCCACCAGCCGCGTGAGCAACTCGTCGAAGTCCAGCTCGGCGCCGACGCGCAGCACGATCGGCTCGATCTCGCCGAGCCCACCCGCCATCGGCTGCATCAGCGACCGCACCGTGGTCACCACCACGCGCAGCGGCGCGGGGAAATGCGGGTCGCCGGGGTGGGCGATCCGGCGCAGCACCTCCAGCCTGCGCCCCACCGTGTCGGCGCCCGGCGAGAGCCGCTCGTGCGGCAGCGTCTCCCAGGACGGGAACTGCGCGACCGCGGGACCGAGCATCTCCACGAGTTCGACACTCAGGTCGTCTGCCTCCCGCCCCGTGGCCGTGACCACCACCAACGGCCGCTCGGCGGCCAAACGCGACGCGACGAACGGCCGCACCGCCGACGGCGCGACCAGCTCGACCGACGATGTGCCGATCAGCTCCGCGACGGTCCGTAGCGAGGAATCGGCACCGGCCGCGGCGGCCAGTCCCGCCAACGGGGGGCGGTGGGTGGACATCGACAACTCCTGAGCGCAGGCGACACGTTTCGAGCGGCCAACCGAGTCTAGTTAAGCGGGCATCTTGTTTTTGCAGCGCCCGCGCCGCCGCGAGGTGACTGCCGCCCCTGCCCGATACCAGAGCGCCCATCCGCGATCTATTTCGTCGCCGACACGGCCGCCCACCCGAACACGCTCCGGCTCCTCCCGGCAAGAAGCGAGCCACAGCGAGAAGGGCCCGGCGGAGCCGTCAGCACGATTCGCGGCTACATCATCCGACGGAACAAGCACACCACCGACGAGCACCTACCATAGCCAGGGCGAATGTCGCCCGACGCACACTGCGGGGCCCTTCACCAGAGGTGCAGGAAACTCCGGACGTCATCGAAACCGTCGAGTGCCCGCCCGTCCACATCCGACGGATCCGCCTCGGCACGCGCCGACAAGGAGCGCGCCGACGCAACGGACTCATCGCTGAGCCGCCCGAATCGCCGAGCGGTATGTCCCAGGCACAGCCCGGCCAGCCCGAGCAGCGGGCTGCCGGACACAACCCGCGTTCCGACCTGCACACACCAGTGCTCGACGAACTCCCGATCGTCGTCGTTCAAGGCGCTGCCAACCAGAGCATCCGCCGCCTCGGACTCGTACGCGCGGTCTCCGAGTGCCCGCTCCAACACCGCGACTACCACCTCATGCGGCAGGGCAGGAGGATTGTGGAAGCTCCGATGCGTATGCATGCCGCGAGATTATCGATCCCCCGCAGGCCCCCGAGCCATGACTCGACAGGGCGAACGTTGGCCGACGCGGGCACCAGCGCAACCACACCGGCCGAACGCCGTCGTTCAAGCGAAATGAACCGAGCCTCGAGCAGCCCGAGCCGACAGCCAGCCAGCCACCACACGCGTGCGCCGCGCAGCGAGCTTCGATACCGACGCACCCAGCGCACCGTAACCACGTCTTTCGAGCGAAGCGAGACCGAGCATGCGCCGCAGGCGCTGCCAAAAGTTACGGCACGTAGCGCCGCAACCGTCTTGCCGCGAATTCCCTGAAGTACGAGAGCTTCTCGGCCGGGACGATGGCCGGGAGCAGGAAGTACCAGGCGCGCTCCATCCGGACCGCCATCTGGTCGATGGATTCGGTGCCGACGGCGATGATGTGCACGCCCGCGGCCATCTCCTGCCACAGCAGGCCGATGACCTCGGCGTCCAGGTCGGCGATCAGGTCACCCTGGGCGATGGCCCGTTCGGCGAGCAGCCGGTAGGTGTCGCCCCAGTTCTTGGCGATGTTGTCGCCTTGAGCGCCGCGGTAGTCGCCGATCTGGTGGGTCAGCTTCAGCATGGCGCCGACCATCGGGTCGTTCATCGATAGATCGGCGACGACGTAGGTGATGCCGATGCACGCCTCCAGCGCGGGCACTCGCGGATCGAAGAAGCCCTGACACGAGCTCGTCAACCGCTCGTTGCCCTGGTCGACCACCGCGCGCGCCAGCTCCTCCTTGGAGCCGAAGTGAAAATACAAGGCGCCCTTGGTCACATTGGACTGCGCGATGATCTCGCTCAGGCTCGCATTCGCATATCCCAAGCGCAGAAAGACATCGGCAGCGCCTGCCAGGACGGAGTCGCGGGTGATCTCCGCGCGCGCTTGCCTAGCCATCAGATCCGCCTGTCATCCCAAAACCAGCCATCCTGAAGTAGACCGACATCCCGAAGTTGACCGACTTACCGCCCGAACAGCACCCAAAGGATGGGTGAACCGTACCACCAGGCGCGCGTCCAGCAGCCAATTCGAGCATTCGGCGAGACCCGTCGCGCAATTTGCTGGTTAACAATTCGGGTCACTCACCGGCGCCCGCGCGCCATTCCGAACTCAGCTGCGGATCGGCTTCCAGATGGCTCAGCCCGTTCCAGCACAGGTTCACCAGGTGGGCCGCCACAACCTCTTTCGAGGGTTTGCGCTCGTCCAACCACCAGGTGGCGGCGGTGGCGACCTGACCGACGAGCGCCTGCGCGTAGAGGGTGGACAGACTGGTGTCGAACCCGCGCCGCTCGAAATCTCCGGCCAGAATGTGCGCCACCTGATTCGTCGCTTCGTTGAGCAAACTGGAGTACCTGCCCTCGGCCGCGGCGGCGGGCTGATCTCGCACCAGAATTCGAAACCCGTCGGTCCGTTCTTCGATATAGGTCAGCAGCGCCAGCGCGACCTGTTCGAGCCGGATGCGCGACCGGTTCTGGGTGAGCGAGGAGGTGATCATGTCCAGCAGCATCGACATCTCCCGGTCCACGACGACCGCGTACAACCCCTCTTTGCCGCCGAAGTGTTCGTACACCACGGGTTTGGAGACCTGGGCGCGTTGCGCGATCTCCTCGATGGAGGTCGCGTCGTAACCGCGTTCGGCGAACAGCGCGCGCCCGATCTCGATCAGCTGCTGGCGCCGCTGGGTGCCGGTCATCCGTGGCCGGGACACTCGATGCGACTCACCCGAAGACACCCCTGCTCCTCCGCCCTTCCCGCGTTGTTGCCGGTCGTGAGTGCCTCGACGGTTCTCTTCGAGCCGACGGTCGCATGCCAGGACGGGACCGCGGGCGAGCCCGGCGATCTGCCCTTGTGCGTGCCTGGTCAGCCGTCACATCGGGGCTCCGACGCACGACATCGACATTCGGATACCACTGTCCCAGACCGGTCGGCAGTCCGCTTCTCCGGGGCGAGGGGACGCGGGGCTCCGTTGTGGTCGGTGGCCTATAGCGGTAGCCCGCCCGGGCGCTGCCCGGCCGAGGACAGGAGAGCTCCCGCGCTGGTCCGGCCCGAATACCAGATGCCGCGCGGGGAACAATTCGCGGGGAGGCGGGCGAGTATGCGAGGATTCATCCCGTGCCATGGCACAGCGGCGGGGGTTTCGCCAACCGCCGGTGTGGCAATCCGCCGTGGTGTAATGGCAGCACATCTGATTTTGGTTCAGAGAGTTCAGGTTCGAGTCCTGGCGGCGGAGCTCGAGAGCACGATGACTTATCGTTGGCCCGCACATCGCTGACCAAGCACGACGACGCCCAGCACGAGGACAGGCAGCCGAGGGAGATCCATGCCACAGCAGACCGCCGTCGTCGTTCTCGCAGCCGGTGCCGGGACACGAATGCGGTCGAAGACCCCCAAGGTCCTGCATTCGCTGGCCGGTCGGAGCATGCTCGCGCACGCGCTGCATGCGGCGAACGAGATCGACCCCGCGTACCTCATCACCGTGGTGGGGCACGATCGCGAACAAGTCGGCGCCGCGGTGGCCGCGGTGGCCGACGATCTCGGCCGGGAGATCACCCCGGCGATCCAGGAAGAGCAACTCGGCACGGGCCACGCGGTGCAGTGCGCGCTTGCCGCCCTGCCGGTCGGCTTCACCGGCGACGTGCTGGTCACCTCCGCCGACGTGCCGCTGCTGGACGGGCACACCCTGGCCGCGCTGCTCGATGAGCACCGCAGCTACGCCGAACGCCCCGCGGTCACCGTGCTGACCTTCGTGCCGCCGGACCCGAATGGTTACGGCCGCATCGTCCGCGACGCCGAAGGCCAGCTCGCCGAGATCGTCGAACACGCCGACGCCACCCCGGAACAGGCCGCGATCACCGAGGTCAATTCCGGCGTGTACGCGTTCGACGCCGCGGTGCTGCGCACCATGATCAGCCGCCTGTCCACCGCCAACGCCCAGCACGAGCTGTACCTGACCGACGTGCTGCGCCTGGCCAGGGAGGCCGGACACCCGGTGCACGGCGCACGCCTGGTCGACGCGGCCAAGGTCACCGGCGTCAACGACCGCGTGCAGCTGGCCTCGGCGGCGCGCACGCTCAACCGCTACATCCTGGAACGCCACATGCGCGCGGGCGTCACCATCATGGATCCCGCCTCGACCTGGGTGGACGCCAGCGTGCGCATCAGCAGGGACGCCGTGATCCTGCCCGGTGTGCAACTGCTCGGCAACACCGTCGTCGGCGAGGACGCCGAGGTCGGCCCGGACAGCACGCTCACCGACGTGGTCGTCGGCGACGGGGCGAAGGTGATCCGCACCCACGGCGAGGGGGCCACCATCGGCCCGAAGGCGACCATCGGCCCGTTCGCCTACCTGCGGCCGGGCACCATCGTGGGCGACACGGGCAAGCTCGGCGCGTTCGTCGAGACCAAGAACGCCTCGATCGGCGCGCATTCGAAGGTCCCGCACCTGACCTACGTCGGCGACGCCACCATCGGCGAGCACAGCAACATCGGTGCGTCGAGCGTCTTCGTCAACTACGACGGCGTGACCAAGCACCACACCGTCGTCGGCTCGCACGTGCGCACCGGCAGCGACACCATGTTCGTCGCGCCGGTGACGGTGGGTGACGGAGCCTATACGGCGGCGGGTACTGTACTGCGCAGAAACGTTCCGCCCGGAGCTCTCGCGGTGTCCGGTGGACCGCAGAAGAACATCGAGGGCTGGGTGCAGCGACACCGTCCAGGGACGGACGCGGCGCGCGCGGCGGCGGAAGCCATCGCGGCCAAGGAGATGTCGGGTCAGGCAATAGAGCAAAAGGATGGCAAACAGCAGTGACCGCGTCATGGATGGACAACCAGAAGAACCTGATGCTCTTCTCGGGACGCGCTCATCCTGAGCTGGCCGAGCAGGTCGCCAAGGAGCTCGACGTCCACGTCACGCCGCAGGTGGCACGGGACTTCGCCAACGGCGAGATCTTCGTCCGGTTCGAGGAGTCGGTGCGCGGCTCCGACGCCTTCGTCCTGCAGAGCTTCCCCGCGCCGCTGAACCAGTGGCTGATGGAGCAGCTCATCATGATCGACGCGCTCAAGCGCGGCTCGGCCAAGCGGATCACCGCGGTGCTGCCCTTCTACCCGTACGCCCGCCAGGACAAGAAGCACCGCGGCCGTGAGCCCATCTCGGCCCGTCTGGTCGCCGACCTGCTGAAGACCGCGGGCGCGAACCGGATCATCACCGTCGACCTGCACACCGACCAGATCCAGGGCTTCTTCGACGGCCCGGTCGACCACATGCACGCGCAGGTGCAGCTGGCGGAGTACGTCCGCACCAACTACAGCCTCGAGCACATCACCGTCGTCTCCCCCGACTCCGGCCGCGTGCGCGTCGCCGAGAAGTGGGCCGACTCGCTGGGCGGCTCGCCGCTGGCGTTCATCCACAAGACCCGCGACCCGCTGGTGCCCAACCAGGTCAAGTCCAACCGCGTGGTCGGCGAGGTCGAGGGCCGCACCTGCATCCTGATCGACGACATGATCGACACCGGCGGCACCATCGCGGGCGCGGTCAAGGTGCTGAAGGACGCGGGCGCCGGTGACGTGGTCATCGCCGCGACCCACGGCGTACTGAGCGAGCCCGCCGCCGAGCGCCTCGCCAACTGCGGCGCCAAGGAGGTCGTGGTGACCAACACCCTGCCGCTGTCCGAGGAGAAGAAGTTCCCGCAGCTGACCGTGCTGTCCATCGCGCCGCTGCTGGCCCGCACGATCCGCGAGGTCTTCGAAAACGGCTCCGTGACCGGCCTTTTCAACGGAAACGCATAGAGCTCGTACCGTGAGAACGGCGGCTCGGACTACGGTCCGGGCCGCCGTTCTCGTGTCCGCGTTAGCCGCGGCGATCAATGGGGATACTGAGGGTATGGACCGTGATCCGTTGGAGACCGAGATGGGGGACGACGACCAAGAGGACGAGATCCGCGAGTATCAGCGCAACATCGAGGATCCGCCCGACGAACTGCGCATCCGTTACCACGAGGACGAGGACGACGGCAGGCTCGGCATCGGCGACGAGCTGGACCAGGAGTGGACAGCCCGCGACTCGCGCGCCCAGGACGAGGCGGACGACCGGTCCGCGGAGGTGGCCGCGATCGAGATCGTCGACGACGAGGATCTCTGAACCCGCTCCGTCCCCGACGCGCCTGTAGCAATCGGCTATGACGACGCGCTCACCGTGGTAGGCATAGGTTGCGTGACCGGGACGACACGAGGAGGGTGCGATGAGCACGCCGAAGGATCCGGACCACACCGACGACGAGCAGCGGCCGCCGGAGTCACCGTCATCGAAGCCGACCGGGGAAACTCCCGGTGCCGAGCCTGTCCAGCCATCGACCGGCTCCACCCCTGCGCAGACACCCGGCGAGCGACCCACCGAGCACGATCCGGCCGCCGCGCGACCACCGGAGCATGAGCCGGGCTCGGCCGACCAGTGGTGGCAGTCGGGCGGCCAGCCGCCCGCCGAACCGCTCGGCGGTCAATGGGGGGCCGAGCCCAGCGGTCAGCCCGCCGAACCCCGGCCTTGGGGCGCCAACGGCGGGGGTGAGCAGCAGTCCTGGGGCGCCGAACCCGCCGCGCCGGGGGCTCCCTCGCCGGGTTCCGGGCCACAGCCTCCCGACGAAACGACGCAGCGGTTCACGCCGGACGAGCACACGCAGTACGGGTCGGGCGGGCAACCGCCTTATCCGCCGAGCGGGCAGCCCGGGGACTTTCAGCAGCCGTATCCGCCTCAGCAGCCGTATCCGCCGACCGGGCAGCCGCAGTACCCGCCCGGCGGTGGATATGGCTATCCACCCTCCGGATCGCAGCAGCCGCAGTACGGCTACCCGTCCTATCCGCAGCAGGGGTACGAGCCCTATGCCACCCCGCCGAAGCAGCCGACCAGCCAGGTGTACTCGATCATCGGCTTCGTCTGCGCGATAACCGCGGTGCTGTTCTGCCCGATCTTGTTCGGCCCGGCCGGGATAATCCTGGGCATCATCGGGCGCAACAAGGGCGAATCGCTCGGCAAATGGGCAGCGATCGCTGCGGCCGTCGGGATGGTGATCGGCCTCATCGTGGGGTTCGTCGTGTTCGGCGGAGACATCACGACGTAGATTTTCGGTATGCGTCTATCGGGTGACATCAGCGCGGCGGGTGTGCGGGCATGACCGGATTCGCGGGTTTCCCGCTCGCCGGGCTGGACTTCTACGAAGACCTGGAGGCCGACAACTCCAAGGCGTTCTGGACCGCGCACAAGAAGATCTACGACGAGTCGGTGCTCGCGCCCATGAAGGCCCTGGTGGCCGATCTGGAGCCGGATTTCGGGACCGCCAAGATCTTCCGGCCCTACCGCGACGTCCGGTTCGCCAAGGACAAGTCGCCGTACAAGACCGCGCAGGGCGCCGTGGTGCGCGCCGCGGCGGGGGTCGGCTGGTACGTCCAGATCAACGCCGGGGGTCTGTTCGTCGGTGGCGGTTTCTACCAGGGCTCGTCCGAGCAACTCGCGCAGTTGCGCGCCACCATCGATGACGAGGTGCGCGGACCGGAACTGGTGGCGATCCTCGCGAAACTCACCGACGCGGGCTTCACCATCGGCGGCGAGAAGCTGAAGACCCGACCCAAGGGCTACGACGCCGACCACCCGCGCATCGACCTGCTGCGGCACAAGTCGATCACGTGCGGCCGGGAATTCGGCGCGCCCGCCTGGCTGGACACGCCGCGCACGGCGAAGGAAGTCCGCGCCGCATGGGAGACGATGCGGCCGCTGGTCGAGTGGCTCGGGGCGGTGGTCGGCGGCGCCCCGTCGTGGTGAGCGCCGCCGATCGACACGTGGTCAGCGCCGCCCGGCGAGCAGCAGCGCGAAGCGATCGTCCGGATCGGTCCACACGTGTCCGGTGGCGAAGCCCGCGGCGGCGAGTTCGCCTTCGAGGCCCTCGACGCGGAACTTGGCGGAGATCTCGGTGCGCATCTGTTCGCCGCGGCCGAAGCGCACGGTGAGGTCGAGATCGCCGACCGCGACGGTCATGTCCTCGCTCGCCTCCAGCCGCATCTCGATCCACTCCCGTTCGGCGTCCCAGACCGCGACGTGCCGGAATTTCTCCGGCGCGAAATCGGCGCGCAGGCGAGAGTTCAGCACGTGTAGGACATTCCGGTTGAACTCGGCGGTGACGCCCGCCGCGTCGTCGTAGGCGGGAACGAGTACCGCCGGGTCGGTGACCAGCCCGGCCCCGAGCAGCAGTTGCTCCCCCGGCTCGAGCAAGTCGTGGATCCTGGCGAGGAACTCCGCCCGTTCCGCGGGGACGAGGTTGCCGATGGTGCCGCCGAGGAATGCGATCATCCGGCGTCCGCCGCGGGGGAGGTTGGCCAGCGTGTCGGTGAAGTCGCTGACCACGCCGTGCACGGCGAGCCCAGGGAACTCGACCGCGACCTCGTCGGCGGCCGCCCGCAGCGCTGCCGACGAAACATCTTGCGGTACATACTTCTTCAACGGCCCGCGCGCGCTCAGAGCGGTGAGCAACAGGCGCGTCTTCGCCGCCGATCCGGCGCCGAGTTCGACCAGTACCTCCGCTTGGGCGGCGTCGGCGATCTCGTCGACCACCCGTTCGAGCAGCGCGCGCTCGGTGCGTGTCGGGTAGTACTCGGGCAGCTCGGTGATCCGCTCGAACAGCTCGCTGCCCTTGGCGTCGTAGAACCATTTGGGCGGCAACCATTTCGGGTTCGCGGTCAGGCCCAGCCCGGCGTCCGAGCGGAGCGCGGTGTTCAGGTCGTCTTCGGTCAGGTGGATGTCCAGCGTGACTGCGGTCATGGCACCGGCCTTTCGGGTCAGAGGAGGGGGTCGACGGACAGCGCGCCGGGCCTGGCGCTCACCAGGCTGCGGTCCGGGATCGACTGCCAGCGGGGGTCGTCGTCGAACGGTTCGGAGGACACGAGTGCGAAATCGTCGGTGACCAGCACCGACAACGAGTGGTGGCAGGTGGTCGCCCACAGTTGCGCACCGTCGGAGAGCAGGAGGTTCAGGCGTGCTTCCGGCGCCCGGTCGAGGATCGCGGAGACGAGCAGCCGCAGTGCCGCCGGAGCCGCCGACCACTCGCCGTCCGGTGCGCCGGTCGACAGCAGATCGCACAGCAGCACCCACAGCGTCGCGGCGTCGGTGGCGGATTCGGCCTCCAGCAGCCGCGCCGGAGAGAACAGGTCCTCGGCGCCGAGCCCGGCCGCGACGACCGCGAATTCGGCCGCCACGCCGGTCAGGGTCCGGCGCCAGTCCGGCACCACGCCGTTGTGGCTGAACGCCCAGCGGTCGCGGGTGAACGGCGCGCACGCGGACCGTTCGACCGGCATGCCGACCGTCGCCGAGCGCACCGCCCCGAGCACCGCGGCGGACTCCAGTTGCGGCAGCACCTCGTCCACGGCCGGGTCGGTCCAGATCGGCTCGGCGTTGCGGTAACGGCTGGCGGTGACCGTGTCGTCCGGCGCGACGTTCCACCAGGCGACGCCGAAACCGTCTGCGTTGATGGTGCCGCCGTGACGCATGTCGCGCGGCGCCCACGCCTGGGTGCGCAGCGAATGGGAGCCGAGGGTCAACATGTCGCCCACCCGCACCGGCGGGCCGACGTAACCCAAGTGTCTACACATCCGCACCCGCCGGGGCCGACGTCGCGGGGCGCGGGCCGCTCGCCGCGGGACCGCGGCCGCACCATCGCCCGGCACGACGGGCGGCGCTCACTCCCCTTCTCCGGGCCGCAGATCCCGCGCCAGGCGGAACCCGGCGAAGATCTGGCGACGGATGGGATGGTCCCAGTTGCGGAAGGTGCCGCGGCAGGCCACCGGATCGGTGCCGAAGGAACCGCCGCGCAGCACACGGTAATCACCGCCGAAGAACACCTCGGAGTACTCCCGGTACGGGAACGCCCGGAACCCCGGGTACGCCTCGAAACCCGAAGCGGTCCATTCCCAGACGTCCCCGATCAACTGGTGCACGCCCGCGGGGGACGCGCCGGCCGGATACGCGCCCACCTCGGCGGGTTCCAGATGCCGCTGCCCGAGGTTCGCGGTGGCGACGTCGGGATCGGCTTCGCCCCAGGGGAATCGGCGCGAGGCGCCGGTGGCCGGATCGAACCGGGCCGCCTTCTCCCATTCCGCTTCGGTGGGCAGGCGCTTGCCCGCCCAGTTCGCGTATGCCTCGGCCTCGAACCAGCACACGTGCACGACCGGCTGCCGCGGCCGCAGCGGGGTCATCACGCCGAACACCCGCCGCCACCAATGCCCGGACGGATCACGCTCCCAGAACTGCGGCGCGACCAGGCCCGCCTCGACGCGATGCGCCCAGCCGCGCTCGGACCAGAGTTCGGGGCGTTCGTAGCCGCCGTCGTCGACGAAGGCCAGGTACTGCTCATTGGTGACCGGCGCGGCGTCGATCGCGAAACCGGCCACTCGCACCGGATGGGCGGGGCGCTCGTTGTCCAGCGCCCACGGGTCGGTGGAGGTGCCCATGAGGAATTCCCCGGCGGGGATCACGACTTCCGCGCCGACCGCCGCCGTCGCGGCCGGGGCGTCCGCCGCCGAGAGCACGGCGGCGCCGGTGCGCAACTGGTGGGTGGCCAGCATGGTCTCGTCGTGCTGCTGCTCGTGCTGGGCGATCATGCCGAAGGCGAATCCGTCGTCGATCAGCGGACGGCCGCGCAGATCGCTGCGCTCCAGCACGTCCAACACCTTGTCGCGTACGGTGCCGACATAGTCGCGCGCCTGGGCGGGATCGAGCAACGGCAGCGTGGGCCGGTTCGCGCGGGCGTGTTTGAAGGCGTCGTAGAGTTCGTCGATGTCGGCGCGCACCGGGTCGCGTCCGCCGACATCGCGCACGAGCCAGAGTTCTTCCTGATTGCCGATGTGCGCCAGATCCCAGACCAGCGGGCTCATCAGCCGGGAATGCTGGGCCACGAGTTCGGCTTCGTCGACGCAGTCGGTGAGCGTGTGGGTGCGCAGGCGGGCGCGCGTGAGAACGTCGGCGATCCGGTCCCTGAGCTGTTCGGTGCCGAAGTTGTCGGTCGGGGCGGGTTGGAAAGTGGTCACGAAAAACATCTCCGGGATTCATGGGGGTCGGTGGCGGCGATTCGGCTGGCGGCGGCCCGGTGGGCCTGCGTGGCGCCAGGGCAGCGCGGCTGGTTCACGTGGCGACTCCCGGAAGCCGCGGGCTCGGGGCGTGCTCGATGTCGTCCTCGGTCGGGGTGCGACCGCGGTGACATCGTTCGGCGGCGGACTCGACGGCGCGGGCCGCCTCGTCGGTCGCGGTGTGCTCGGCCGCGAGACGCAGCAGGGCGACCGCGCCCGCCCGGATGTCCGGATCAGCCAATCCGTAGCGGGCGGCATCGACCCAGCGGCCCGCCAGCGGCGCCGCGATCGAGCTCGCCTCAGCGACCACCGACGGGCTGGACATGAGCGCGTCGAACACGTGCACGGGAATGGTCCACGCGTCACCGGGCTGCGCGTCGATGTAGCGGACCTCCAAGTGGCCGGACGCGCGTACCGGCGGGAACAGCGTGGTGAGGTGATAGTCGAGATCGCCGGTGTCGGGGCGGCGGCCCACCTCGTCGTCCAGCGCGCCGGACAGCCAGTCGGCGAAGGTGGCCCCGGGCGGCGCGGACCATCCGTCGGCGTCGCCGCATTCCGCCGCGCCGTCGGGTCGGCGCACGCACAGCAGCGGCACGTCCAGCGCCCATCTGCCGTAGGCGGCCACCGGGTCGGTCCAGTCCAGCACCGGCGGACGGGTGCGCGTGTTGTCCAGCCGCAGCCAGGCCCGCATGCGCTGGGAGGCCCACGCTCCGGGCGGCGCGCCACGCAGGACGGGTGAACAGGCGAAGGCGGCAAGCAAGGCCGGGCCGACGGCATACAGGGCAGTCCACCGCGCGGTGACGTCCGCACGGTCGGCGCCCGCGTCGACGCTGACCTGGGCGGCCGCGGTGTTGCACATCATCAGCTTGCCGAACGGCCCGATGCCGCCGAAGGAGCGCTCCATCGCGCGATAGCGCGGCAGCTGAAGCAAGCGTTTGGGACGGCGGTCCGCGTCGGCGGCGACGGAAACGGGGCGGATGGACCGGGATTCGAGAAGTTCCCGCAACAGGCGGGCATCATCGCGCAGTCGATCACACAGCTGCGCGGCAGCTTCGTAGGGAGCGCTGGAGAGTTCGATCTGACCACCGGGTTCGAGAGTGACCCGGCTGCCCCCCGGCAGCGCGAGCGCCGGCGAATCAGGGGCGATGGACCGTGGTGCGTACGGTCCGAGAGCGTCCGCCAAGGCGGACAGTTGGGGGCGCGGAGCGGCCGAAGGTCCGGACGCCGAACACTCACCCTGCACCGTGAGCCATTCGAGTTCGGCGCCGATCAGTGTGGGTGGTCCGAGCTTGAAGCACACCCCGCCGATATAGGCCTCCGCCGCCGCGCGGGAGGACAGTTCTCCCTGCTCGGTGGCACAACCGGCCGACTCAGGACTCTCGAGCGTGACCGCCATGGCCAACCTCCAGTGGGCGTCGGGACGTTGTCCGCTGTTCTTCGGTTATCGCCATTCGGCCCGGTGGTATTCCACTCACGGGCCGAAATTCGCGTGCGGCGATCCATCCAGCGTAGCCATGCGGACCGACAAGAAACCGACATGAAGCCGAACAATCGACCCGATAAGGTCGGCTCCATGCTGGATGACGCTCGCGTACGAGCCGACACTCCCGGATGCGTGTCCGGGCCGGAACCCGGACCCGTTTTCCTCGACAGCGCCGGCTCGTCGCTACCGCCGCGGGTCGTCACCGACACCGTTGTCGCGCATCTGCTGCGGGAAGCGGAGATCGGAGGTTATCGCGCCGCGAACGAGCGGCTCGACGATCTCGCCGACGTCAAGACCGCGATCGGGGCGTTGATCAACGCCGAACCCGAGAGCATCGCGCTCAGCGACAGCGCCACCCGATCCTGGGCGGACTTCTTCTACTCGGTCCCGCTCGCGGCGGGCGACCGCATCCTGATCTCCGAGGCGGACTACGCCAGCAATGCCATCGCCGCCTTGCAGCGCGCCCGCGCCACGGGCGCCACGGTGGAGCGGATCCCGAGCGACGGCAGCGGGCAGATCGACCTCGACGCGCTCACTGCGCTGGTCGACGAACGGGTCAAGCTGGTTTCGATCCTGCACGCGCCGACCAACGGCGGGTTGGTGAACCCGGCCGCGGAGGCGACCAGGATCGCGCACTCGGTCGGCGCGCTGGTGCTGCTGGACGCCTGTCAGTCCGCCGGGCAGCTGCCCTTGGACGTGGCCGAGCTCGGCGTCGACGCCTTGTCGGCCACCGGACGCAAGTGGCTGCGCGGCCCGCGCGGCACCGGATTCCTGTATCTGCGGCCGGAGTTGGCGCGCTCCATGGAACCAGGACGGCTCGACCTGCACAGCGCGGAATGGACCGGCCCGCACGACTACCGGCTCGCGCCCGACGCAGGCCGTTTCGAGTTCTGGGAGTGCGACGTCGCGGGCCGCCTCGGCCTGGGCGCCGCCGTGCGATATCTGCTCGAACTGGGCCCGGAGAACGTCTACGCCGCGATCGCGGCCCGCGCCGAGCACCTGCGTAAGGCGCTGCCGGAGATTCCCGGCGTCACCGTGCGCGATCTCGGCATCCGGCACAGCGGCATCGTGTCGTTCACCGTCGACGGCGTCGAGTCCGTCGAGGTGCGCGACCGGCTGCTGGCGCAGGACATCACCGTCACGGTCAGCCACGCGGGCTCGACCCTGCTGGACATGACCGGCCGCGGCCTGGCCTCCGTCGTGCGCGCTTCGCCGCACTGCTTCGTCGGTTTCGACGAGCTCGATCGCTTCGTCGCCGCGGTGGCGCAGCTGCGCGCCTGAGCCGCGAGCGCCACGGAACGGTCAGGTCAGGTGCACGGCCAGTGCCCTGGCCACCAGAGCCGCCGCGTCCGCTCCCGGGTCGACCAGGCGCAAGCTTCGATTGGCCTGTGCGGTGGCGATGCCGTGCACATTGGTCCACAGGGCGGTCGCACGGTGGCGCGGGTCGATCGCGCCCGATTCCGCCGCCGCGCCGACCAGCTCGGCGAACCGCGCGAACAGCGGCAGGCTGACCGACCGCAGATTCTCGCCGGAGCCTTCGAGCAGGTCGTGCCGGAACATCAGGGTGAACATCTCCGGCCGCCGCGCGGCGAATTCGATGTACTCGGCGCTCATCCGGGTGAGACGATCGCGCGCGGCCCCGGCGTCCACCGCGGCGAACCGGTCCGCGAGATCGGCGAAACCGCGCGCCGCGATGGCGGCGAGCAGTGCGCGGTGGGTCGGGAAATACCGCCGCGGCGCACCGTGCGAGACGCCCGCGGCCCGGGTGATGACCCGCAATCCCAGTCCCGCGGCGCCGACCTCTTCGAGCAGGTCGACACCGGCGTCGACCAGTCGATCTCGTAGCGACTCGCTCTCGGCCATGCGGACATTGTCTACGCCTGTCGCCGTGTGACCGCACACCGGGTGTAGACAGTGTCTACGCGATCGGGTAGACAATGTCTACGCTCAATATCCCGGGAGGTTTACGTGTGGTACCCGCTGTTCAAGTACGTCCTGCTCGGTCCGCTGCTGCGGCTGCTGGGCAGGCCGACGGTCGAAGGACTGGACAACATTCCGCGAACCGGACCGGTGATCATCGCGGCCAATCATCTCGCGATGATCGACTCCCTCTACCTCGCACTGGTCGTGCCACGGCGCGTGACGTTCCTGGCGAAGCAGGAGTACTTCACCGGAAAAGGCGTGCGCGGCCGGATCAACCGCTGGTTCTACTCGGTCTCCGGACAGGTGCCGGTCGATCGGACCGGCGGTGACGCGGCCGCCGCGGCGCTGGCCGCCGCCACCCGCATCCTGACGGACGGCGGGGTCTGGGCGATCCATCCCGAAGGCACCCGTTCCCCCGACGGCCGGATCTATCGCGGACGCACCGGCACCTTGCGGGTCGCCATGGCCACCGGCGCGCCGGTCGTTCCCGTGACCCTCTCCGGCACCGATCGGGTGAACCCGCGCGGCAGCCGTCTGCTGCGTTTCGGCAAGGTGCGTATCGCGTTCGGCGCGCCGCGTCGCTATCCGCCCGCCGAGCAGCGCCGGACGGTGCGCGCCGCGACCGACGAGTTGATGCGCGAACTGGCCGCCCGCTCCGGCCGGTGCTACGTCGATCGTTACGCCGCAACCTTTCCGGCCGCTGTTTCGCGCCCCTGACCTGCGCCCCTGGAAATGGGGTTAACGCTGGGCCACTATGGCGTGATAGTCGGGGGAGGCCGGTTCCCGGCAACGGTTGGTGATGGAGGAGTTGGGACTTTGAGCAGATTCACCGACGAGATGTATGCGACCGCACAGACCTCCGAGCGCGGCCTGGTGACCGGCGAGCCCGGCGCCCCGCTGCGGCGCACGTGGTCGGAGATCCACCGGCTCGCCCGGCGCATGGCGGGCGGGCTGGCCGAAGCCGGTATCGGGCACGGTGACGCGGTCGGCGTGCTCGCGGGCATGCCGGTCGACATCGCCCCGGCTTGCCAGGCCATCTGGATGCGCGGCGCGTCGATCACCATGCTGCACCAGCCGACTCCGCGCACCGATCTGGTGGTCTGGGCGCGCGACACCGAAACCGTGCTGACCATGATCCGGGCGCGCGCGGTCGTGCTCGGCGCGCCGTTCGAGGCGGCCGAGCCGCTGTTGCGCGAACGCGGCATCACCGTCGTGCGCATCGACCAGCTGCCCGGCGGCCCCGACATCGATCCGGTGCCCACCGCCGAGGGCGATATCGCGTTGCAGCAGTTGACTTCCGGCTCGACCGGCTCGCCCAAGGCGGTGCGGATCACGCACGAGAATTTCTTCGTCAACGCCTACGCCATGTTCGACCGGGTGAAATTCCAGCTCGCCGACGATGTGATGGTCAGCTGGCTGCCACTGTTCCACGACATGGGCATGGTCGGATTCCTCAGTGTCCCTATGCAATTCGGTGCCGAAGTGGTGTGCGTGACGCCGCTGGACTTCCTCACCAAGCCGCTGCTGTGGGCCGAGCTGATCAGCAAGTACCGTGGAACTGTCACCGCCGCACCGAATTTCGCGTATTCGCTGCTCGCCCGGCGGCTGCGGCAGGCCGACGAAGGCGCGTTCGACCTCAGCAGCGTGCGGTACATGTGGAACGGGGCCGAACCGGTGGACCCGGACACCATGGAGGCGCTGGCCGCGGCCGGAAAACGCTTCGGCCTCAACCCGATGGCGCTCACCCCGGTCTACGGCATGGCCGAGACCACGCTCGCCGTGTCGATCCCCGACCCCGGGCACGGACAGGTGCTCGACGTGATCGACGCCGACCTGCTCGAGGCGATCGGCAAGGCGGTGCCCGTGCCGGTGGAGCACGGCCAACCGGCCAACATCCGGCGATTGCCCACCCTCGGCTATCTGGTCGACAACCTGGAGGGCCGGATCGTCGACAGCGAACGTCAACCGTTGCCCGCCCGCTCGGTGGGCGTGATCGAATTGCGCGGTCCCGCGGTCACTTCCGGCTATGTGACGGTGGACGGATTCCAATCGGCCCGGGACGACGAGGGCTGGCTGGACACCGGCGACATCGGCTACTTCACCGACGAGGGACTGATCGTGGTGTGCGGCCGGATCAAAGACGTCATCATCATGGGCGGCCGCAACATCTACCCCACCGACATCGAGCGCGCGGCGGCCAGGGTGGCAGGCGTCCGGCCGGGCAACGCGGTGGCGGTGCGCCTGGACGCGGGCCAGAAGCGGGAGAGTTTCGCCGTGGTGGTGGAGAGCGGCAGCCACCAGGATCCCGACGAGGTCAAGCGCATCGAGCGCGAGATCGTGCACTCGGTGTTCGCGGAGGTCGGCGCGCGGCCACGCACCGTCACCGTGCTCGGTCCCGGCGCACTACCGAAGACCTCTTCCGGCAAACTGCGCAGGGCCGCGACCGCCATGCATCTGCCGCGCGGCTGAATACGTCCGGAGGGACGGTCACATCGAACGGCTTTTCAGCGGTTGCCCCGCCGATCGGCACGACGTCCGACGGCTTGGACCGCCGGGAAACGCTCGGCGAAACCGCGCAGTAGCTCGAGTGCGCCGGTCATGGGTTTCCCGACCGTGAGCTCGTCTATTGTTCGGTACAACCGCTCTTCGACCTCGGCGACACGGGAGGAGAGCCGCTCTCCGGCAGGCGTCAGCGAGAGCGTGACTCGCCGACGATCGTCCGTCGCGGATTCTCGCTCGATGAGGTCCATGGCGACGAGGCGATCGACCAGCCTGCTGGGACTTCCACCGGTCTCGCAGACCAGAAGTTCCCCGAGTCCGGCCAGAGTCAGGGGTTGATGGTCGGCCAGCACCCGCAGAACCTCGGCCTGAGAGGGAGTCAGCCCCAACGGCCGGAGTTCGGCCGCGAGCATTCGATTACCTTCCCGCTGGACAGCCAATACGAGGTAGCGCAACTCTTCGGCCTGCCGCATCGAAAGGCCTCCTCACCACGTGACTCGATGTATTGATGCCGTGTAATCGGATCACACGGCACTCACCGCCTGAGACCGGCCCCTCGCGACGGCGGACAGCGGCCGAGCCACGAACACCCTCCCTCAGCGACAGTCCGGGTAGTACCGCGGCTGCGGCACTACCCGGCGCCGGATCCTTCCGACTCATGCGGGTGTGAAACTCGGCCGGGTCAGGCCGACCTCCTGGAGGAACTTCTCGACTGTCTGCGCGTAGGTTCGCGGATGAGAGAAGCGGAACATGTGTCCGGTGCGGTCCAAGACGACCTCGCGGGCGTCCGGGATTCCTTCGCGCAGAACTGTCGCGGCTTCCGGACCGATCAGCACGTCGTGCGAAGGAGTCAAAATCAGCGTCGGCACCTGGACCCGACCGAGACCAGCGGTGTAGTCGGCGTTCAGTGCGGCGACCGCGCGGGCGCCGAACGAGGCCGCGGGCGTGTTCTCCAGGAAGAACTGGCGACTATCGCTTTTACTCCAGGGGATCTGGCCTTCGTTGTCATGCGGCGAGGCCAGATTGTGAGCGTGGGCGCGAAGCGCCACCTCCCGATAGAGAGGGCCGCGCATCTTCCCCATCACACGCATGGCCGCCTTGAGCACCGGCGAGGAAATGGGATTGGCCGCGAATCCACCGGACAGGACCAGACCCCGCAGGCCCCGGGGTCGGCGCACCGCGAGCGCCAAGGCGACATTCGCCCCGAATGAGTCGCCGACCAGCACGTACTCATCCAGATCCGCCACTTCGGCGGCGACCGCGTCGGCATAGGTTTCCATGTCCGCCACGGCCTCGGGCAGTCGCATCGTGCGCATGGGCCGGTCGGCCAGCGGGACGAGCTGTTCGAGCTCCCACGGTGCGCCGGAGAAGCAAGGAACGAAAACAAGCGTTGGGTTACTCATGCCATTAGATTACACGACATACATGTCGTGTAATCTACTATGTGCGCAGCGTCACACCCCATGCGTCCAATGCGATTTAATGTCGCATAATTTAATGACATGACATGCATTAGCGGATACATGTCTCCCGATCGAATGCGGTGGACGCCATGGGTGCGATCGACGCGTTCGCGATCCCTGGTAGAGCCGGAAGGTCCGCGCAGCCGCACTCGCGGTCACCGAAGCCGCCGTCATATCGGCGTCCCGAACAGTGGATTTATCGCGAAGTATTAGCGGCCTTCGTCGCCGAGGTCGGCAAGGAAGCCCGCGAGCCGGGGACGTCGGAGGACGACCGCGCCCCTGCCGTGATGATGCGGCCGAGTTCTGGCGAAGACCGACCCGTTCTGGGCGGACAGCGCTTGCGGCTCAGTGCAATTGGTTCTGCGCGGTCTCCAGCCCGACGCGCAGCAGCAGTTCCACCGCGTCGGCGGCCTGCTCGATGATCACCGGGACCTCTTTGCGCTCCGGCGTGGAGAACGGCTTCAACACGTAATCGGCCGGGTCCTGGCGGCCCGGCGGACGGCCGATGCCGATGCGGGTGCGCAAGTAGTCCTTGGTGGTCAGGGCGCTGGAGACGGAACGAAGACCGTTGTGCCCGCCCTCACCGCCGCCGCGCTTGAGCCGGATGGAGCCGAACGGCAGGTCGAGTTCGTCGTGCACGACGATCACCTCGGTCGGCGGCACGGAGAAGAATTTCGCCAGCGCGGCCACCGGCCTGCCGGACAGGTTCATGAACGAACGCGGCTTGGCGATCAGCACCTGGCGCCCGTCCAGCCGCGCCTGCAGCAGGTCGGCGCCGGATTTCTTGTGCACACCGAAACGGCCGCCGACGCGCTCGGCGAGCACGTCGGCGACCAGGAAACCGACATTGTGCCGGGTGCGCTCGTATTCGGGACCTGGGTTGCCCAGTCCGACGACGAGCGCGGGCCCGGCGGACGATTCGGTACTACTCAGCGCTCTCGCCCTCGGCCTCGCCCGCACCCTCGCCCTCGACGGGCTCGGCGGCCGGGGCGGCGATGACGTTGACGATCAGGGTCTCGGCATCGGCGGCCAGGTCGACGCCCTCGGGCAGCTGCAGCTCGCCCGCGGTGATCTGGGTGCCGGCCTCGACGCCCTCGACGGAGACCTCGATGGCCTCGGGCAGCTTCAGCGCGTCGGCCTCGACGGAGACGGTGGTGGCTTCCTGGGTGACCAGGGTGCCGGGGGCGGCGTCGCCGGTGACGGTGACGTTCACGTCGGCGGTGACCTTCTCGCCGCGCTTGATGATCAGCAGGTCCGCGTGCTCGATGTAGCGGCGGATCGGGTGCACCACGACGGACTTGGTCAGCGCGAGCTGCTTCTTGCCGTCGATGACGAGGTTCAGCACCGCGTTGGTGCCGTGCTCACGCAGGATGGCGGCGAAGGCCTGGGCGTTCACCGACAGATGCTGCGGGTCGGCCTGGTGGCCGTACAGTACGGCCGGGACGTTGCCCGCACGACGGGTGCGGCGCGCTGCGCCCTTACCGAACTCGGTGCGTACGGATGCTTCGAGAAGGTTGACGTCGGACATGACTGGATCTACTCCTACGGCTCTTCCGGGCTGTCAGTTACACGTCAGGGGTGCTGCACACCTGACGGATGGTCTATTCGTCGGGGCGAAGACCGAACAGGGACGGCCGGAAGCCGCGCCGCGTCGATCACGGTGTCGCAAAACTGGTCTGCGGTCACCCTCGCCGAGACAACCCGAACACCATACCCCAGTGCAGAGGCGCTCTTTGAATCGGGTGGTCACCGGCGGTTCGGCCCGCGCTCGAGCGAGTCGCGTACGCTGGCGGGGTTGCCGATCGGTCGTCTGCGAAAGGTTGTCTTGCGTTGAGCGCCTCCCCTGAGGGCGTTGTCGCGCCCGCACCCCGTGGGTTATCCGCCGAGGTAGCCCGCCGGCGCACGTTCGCGGTGATCTCCCATCCCGACGCGGGCAAGTCCACGCTCACCGAGGCGCTGGCCCTGCACGCCAGGATGATCTCCGAGGCGGGCGCGATCCACGGTAAGGCCGGGCGCAAGTCGACCGTCTCGGACTGGATGGAGATGGAGAAGGCGCGCGGCATCTCGGTCAGCTCGACCGCGCTGCAGTTCAACTACCGGGCCAGGGACTCCGATGTGGACAGCGTCATCAACCTGGTCGACACCCCCGGCCACTCCGATTTCTCCGAGGACACCTACCGGGTGCTCACCGCTGTCGACGCCGCGGTGATGCTGATCGACGCGGCCAAGGGCTTGGAGCCGCAGACGCTGAAACTGTTCCAGGTCTGCCGCCACCGTGGCATCCCGGTGATCACCGTGATCAACAAGTGGGACCGGCCGGGGCGGGCGCCGCTGGAACTGCTCGACGAGATCAACGAGCGGATCGGACTCACCCCCACCCCGCTGTTCCTTCCGGTCGGCATCGCGGGGGACTTCCGCGGCCTGCTGCGCCGCGGCCCGGACGGCGTCCCGCTCGAATACATCCACTTCACGCGCACGGCGGGTGGCGCGACCATCGCGCCCGAGGAGTCGATCACCCCGGAGGCCGCGGAGGCGCGCGAAGGCGAGCCGTGGAGCACCGCCGCGGAGGAGAGCGAACTGCTCTCGGCCACCGGCCAGGACCACGACCAGGAACTGTTCCTCGCCGGGCAGACCTCGCCGGTCATCTACGCCTCGGCGATGTTGAACTTCGGCGTGCGGCAACTGCTGGAGACCTTGGTCGCGCTCGCGCCTGCGCCTGGTTCGCGTCGTGACGTCGACGGCAAGCCGCGCGAGACCGGCGACCCGTTCAGCGCGGTGGTGTTCAAGGTGCAGGCGGGCATGGACGCCGCCCACCGCGATCGCCTCGCGTTCATGCGGATCGTATCCGGCGAATTCGAACGCGGCATGGTGGTCACCCACGCGCAGACCGGTCGGCCGTTCGCCACCAAGTACGCGCTGACCGTGTTCGGCCGCGAGCGCGCCACCGTCGACACCGCGTACCCGGGTGACGTCGTCGGCCTGGTCAACGCGACGGCGCTGGCACCGGGGCACACGCTGTTCGTGGACAAGAAGGTGGAGTTCCCGCCGATCCCCTCGTTCGCACCGGAACATTTCGCGGTGCTGCGGGCGCGCAGCGCGGGCAAATACAAGCAGTTCCGCAAGGCCGTGGACCAGCTCGATTCCGAGGGCGTCGTGCAGGTGCTGCGCAACGACATCCGCGGCGACGCGTCTCCCGTGCTGGCCGCGGTCGGCCCGATGCAGTTCGAAGTGGTGACCGCGCGCATGCTCGCGGAGTTCAACGTCGAGACGACGATGGAACACCTCGCCTACACGCTGGCCCGGCGCACCGACGCCGCGTCGGCGGACGAACTCGGGCGGCAGCGCGGGGTGGAGGTGTTCACCCGCTCAGACGGTGCGCTGCTCGCGTTGTTCAGCGACAAGTGGCGGCTGCAATACATCGAGAAGGAGCACCCGGCGCTCACCCTGGAGCCCCTGGTCGCTACGGCCGACTGAGTCAGCCGGCCTCGGACTCCGGCCGCAGCGGCGCGGCGCCGGGGTCGCGTTCGATCGATGAGATGCCGTCCTCCTTGGCGATCAGGCCCCAGCGGCTGGAGGTCAGGCGCAGGCTGGGCAGGTCGCTGAGGGAGAGCACCACTTCGTAGGTGCGTTCGTAGCCGGTGTGCGAGATCCGCCACCGCCCGTCGTCGCAGCGCACGTAGCGGTCGGTGTAGAAGGCCGCGCCGCGCAGCAGCATGTTGTGGCCCGGAATGAGCACCGTGTCGGCGAGGTACCAGGTGCCGGTGGCGGTGTCGCCTTCGACATCGATCTCGGGGTGATCACAGCGGTGTTCGGTGATCACGTGCGGCCCGAGCGTGTTGCGCATGAACGCGATGAAAGCCTCGCGCGATTCGAACTGGAGATATTCGCTGTAGGTCGCGGTCGCCTCGGGGATCATGGTGTCGGCGAAATCATCCCACGACTTGGTGTCGAGAGTGCGCAGGTACCGGTATTTCAACCGCGAGATCGCCGACACGTCGTCCGGCTCCCGCTCCTCGCCGCGAGTCTGGCGTGGGTCGTCGCGCACCCGCCCGAAGTCGATCGGCCCCGCGTCGAAGGGCAGCCGCTCGTCGGCGCGCAGGTCGCCGGGATCTCGTTCGCCGGTGCTCGCCGCCCGCTGACCACGGCTCGGCGCGGGACCGGCCGTGCCGATATCTCGCTCCTCGGGCTCCGGTCCGCTCGAATCTATGTCCACCCCGCCGCGCTCCTGCCGGCCCGGGGGAAAACCCGGGTCGTCGCGCTGCTGATTACCGGGACCCTTGCCCCGGTCGTTACGCGTTTGCCCAGCGATTCCCAAACCTGGGTCGCCGCGCCCCTGCCCGCCGGTTCGCTGATCCATACCCTCAACAATCCCATCCCGAGTGCCGGATTGGGAGAGTTGTATCAGATTGCTATCGCGACGAGAGAGAACATTCCTACGAAGATCAACTTCGGGGTGTCAGCTTCCGATCGTGAAGCAGGTGCGGCAGAAGTCCTCACCGAACTCGGTCAGCCGGAGACTCTTGCGGACGATCTTCGGCGCCCGGCCCGCCTTCTTCAGCGCCGCCTCCACCACGGGCTGCACCTCCAGCACCATGTAGCGGCTCAGGACCACCGGATCGTCCGAGGTCAGCGTCAGCCCGAGGCGGTTGAGGTTGATCAGGTAGGACCGCGACCGGTCCGGGTAGCGCACCCCGGCCTGCTCGGGCACCGAGGTGAGGTCGCCCTGCACCAGTTCCGAGCCGATCCCCAGCGGACGGTTGGTGCGCACGTCGACCGACGGCTGCGGGCCGTTGAGCGCCATGAAGCGCAGGATGCGCGCCTCGTCGGGAGCGAGCTCATCGAGGATGCGGTCGTAGGCCGGGTGCACGTCCTCGGTGAAGTAGACGTCGGCGGACCTGGCCAGCAGCGCGTCGCCGCGGCGGCGCAACTCCTCCGTGCTCGCCGAGCGCAGGTACGGCCCGACGGCCAGCGCTTGCTGCGAGGTGGGTCCGTTGGAGGTCGGGACATAGCTGACGATCTCCCGGACCGACCCCTCGGTGACGCCGAGCGCGCTGCGAGCGATGGAGCGCAACGCGTTTCCGGTCCGCTCGGCGATCTCGGCCGAGGACTCCCCGTCCAGCGCGGCCTGGGTGATCTCCCTGGTGACCTCGTAGGTCGTGCCGACCGCCCATTGGCTTCCGCGCACGACGGTGCCCGCGGCCACTCCGGCCGCGCGGAACACACCGCGGATCAGCCGTGCCTCATTGCTGATCTGCCGCTGTTCGACATCCGAACTGCGCTCGACGGCGCGGGGACCTGGCCTTACCACGTCCTGTCCGGTCCTGTCGTCTGCCACGTTTTCTCCGATATCGCCGGGGGGGAACGAATCCGTCCCACAGATTACTTCCCCTTGTGTCGCGGGGCATTCGCACCGCCTGACTCGGACAGTGCGACCGGCACGCGGCGCGCAATAAGGTTTCTTAGCCGAGGGGGTGCTAGTTTTGGTTGCCGGTGAGGCGGCGATCACCGGTGTATCGGCAGGAGGGTGTCGTGTTAGAGAGCGTTTTCGGAATCCACCCGACGATCCTCCTCGAGCTCGTGACCATACCGCTTTTCACCGGCGTGATCGGCTACATCACCAACTGGACCGGCGTGCTCATGCTGTTCAAGCCGGTCGCCTTCCACGGCATCCGAGTTCCCGGTCTGCGCGCGCTGTATCCGTTCCTTCCCAAGCGAATTCAAGTTCTCCCGCTACTGAGCTACGACGGCCGGTTCGGCTGGCAGGGCATCGTCCCGTCGCGCGCGGACAAGATGGCCAGCATCGCGGTCGACAAGGGCCTGGCCAAACTCGGCAGCGTCGCGGACTTCTATCGGGAACTCGAGCCGGACAAGCTGGCCGAGCACCTCGCGAGCATCGCCGACGCGCAGATCAAGGACATCGTCGAGGACATCCTGCGCCGCGAGCATCCGCAGCTCTGGTACAACCTGCCCGCCCAGGTGCGCGACATGGTGCACGCCAGGGTGCGCCAGCAACTGCCGGAGATCCTGCGCGAGCTGACCGAGGAATTGGGCGCGAATATCGATCAGCTGCTCGATGTGAAGCAGATGGTGATCCGCTACTTCCAGGCCCGGCCGCATCTGCTCAACACGCTGTTCCAGGTGCTCGGCGCGAAGGAACTGCGTTTCATGCAGAACTTCGGTTTCTACTTCGGCGCGCCGATGGGTGTGCTGCTGGTCGCCATCCTGCATCTGACCGGCTGGTCCAGCCTGATCGTGCTGCCGATCGGCGGCGTGATCATCGGCTGGGTGGTCAACTGGATCGGCATCAATATGATCTTCGCGCCCGCGTATCCGAAGTGGTGGGTCCCGTGGCGGCAGGGCCTGCTGATCAAACGCAAGTCCGAAATCACCGACGGATACGCGGAATTGGTTTCCAGCCAGGTGATCACGGTGGCGAATATCGGCGACGAGTTGCTCAACGGCCCCCGCTCGGACCGCACCATGCAGATGCTGGAGGACACGCTGCGCCCGGCCGCCGACCGCGCGCTCGGTCCCGCGCGTCCCGCGGTCAAGTTCGTGCTCGGCAGCCGCGAATACGACTCGCTGCAATCGACGTTCACCAGCGAAGCCATGGCCATCGCGCCGATCGCGTTCGCCGACCCGGAATTCAACGTCCGCCAGGGCAGGCAGATCAACGAATACATCGCGAGGCAGATGGCGATGTTGTCGCCGCCGGACTTCGTGGACATGCTGCGCGCGGCCATCAAGCAGGATGAATGGCTCCTTTTCGTCCATGGCGGCGTGTTGGGGCTGTTCGCCGGATACGCTCATATCCTGATCTTCGGAACGGGAGTGGCGACATCATGGCTGTAGCGGGTCCGGACGACGGCGATATCCAGGCCGTCGAGCACCTCGACGCGGCGGCGGCGAATGCCGAGCCATCGCAGGAGATCGCCCGGCGGCCGGCTTCGGACATCACGCACACCGACGAATTACCCAGACGGGTAACGGTTCCCCTCGCCACCGTGCGTGCGGCGACGGGCGTCGCGCGGGTCGCGTGGACCGCGGTCACCGGGGTGACGTCCTGGAGCGTCGGCACCGCGGTCGGCGTCACCTCGACCGTCGTACGGCGCAGCATCGAGGGAGCGCCGCCGCGAGAAGTGCTGGCCGAGGCCGAGTCCGAGGTCCGTGACGCGATGCGCAAGGCGCTCGGGATGCCCGCCGCCACGGAACCGTCCACGCAGGAAGCGGTGCCGACGCTGCGTGAGCAGGGAGCCGCGCTGTTGCGATTGTCGGCCAGCCCGCACGGCGAGGACGACAACCATCCGGCCTTCGCGGGCATGCTCGCCGAGCTGACTCCGGACGAAGCGCGCATCCTGCGCTTCCTGCATCTGGACGGGCCACAGCCCTCGATCGACATCCGCACCGGCCGCCCGCGCGCGCTCGGCTCCGAACGCCTGGGCTCGATGCTCACGCTGATCGGCGAGCACGCGGGCCTGCGCTTTCCGAACCGGATCCAGCAGTACCTGACCAACCTGCGCAGGCTCGGTTTGATCGAGCACGCGCGCGAGCCGGTCGGCAATCCGAACCGGTACCAGCTGCTGGAGGCGCAGTCACCGGTGCGGGAGATGCTGAAGCGCTCCGGCTTCGGCACCAAGGTGATCTACCGCAGCGTGGTGCTCACCGACTTCGGCGCGGACTTCGTGCGCACCTGCCTGCCGGTGGTCGTGCAGGACGGACGCGCCTCGGGCCACTAGGGGCCCCAGCCGCGCAGCGCCATCTCGGCCACCCGCTCCAATTCGGCCCGGCCTGCTCCGTCGCGCGCCGCCTGGGACATGCCCTGCATCACCGTGCCGACGTAGCGGGCCAGCGTGCGCGCGTCGAGGTGGCCCGGCAGGACGCCCGCGTCGATGTCGGCCTGGATGCGCGCGGCGAACGTGTCGATGTTCCGATTGCGCATATCGCGCAGGAGATCGGCGATCTCGGCGCTGGTGGTGTTGACGCCCGCGCTGATCACCAGACAGCCGTGCGGGCATTCCGGGCGGGTGTATTCCGTCGCCGCCTCGCGCAGAATCCGCCGTACCGCCGCCTCCGCGGTGTCCTCCTCGGCCAGCGCCCGCGCGACGAATCCGCCGTAGCGGTCGCCGAATTTCGCGACGACCTCGCCGAACAACGTCTTCTTGTCCCCGAACGCCGCGTACAGGCTGGGTGCGCCGATGCCCATGGCCGCGGTCAGGTCCCCGATCGAGGTGGCCTCGTACCCACGGGCCCAGAACAGCCGCATGGCCTTGTCCAGCGCCGCGTCCCGATCGAAGGATCGCGGCCGCCCTCGGGTCGTCGTGCTCATGGCGCAATTTTATAGCGATCACTAGAGAATGTGCTACCTTTCTTTCTGTAGCGGTCGCTAGAGAAAGGGGCGCGCCATGGGCGCACTGACAGGCAAGACGGCACTGGTCACCGGGAGCAGCCGGGGCATCGGGCGAGCGATCGCCGAACGACTGGCGCGTGACGGCGCACGCGTCGCGGTCCACTACAACCGCGACGAACAGGCGGCGAAGGCGACCGTGGCCGCGATCGAGGCTTCGGGCGGCGCGGCGTTCGCGATCCGCGCCGAACTGGGCGTGTCCGGCGACGCCGAGACGCTGTGGGCGGCCTTCGACGCGCACGCCGACGGGCTGGACATCCTGGTGAACAACGCGGGCACCGACGGGCTCAGGGAGCCGATCGCCGGAACCGACGAGGCGGCGTTCGACCGGGTCTTCGCGATCAACGCCAAGGCCCCCTTCTTCATCACCCGCCTCGGCCTGGACCGGTTGCGCACAGGCGGGCGGATCGTCAACATCTCCACCGGACTGACCCACGGCGCGTACATGCCGCAACTGATCGCCTACACCATGACCAAGGCCGCGCTCGACAGTTTCACCAGCGTGCTCGCGAAGGAGGTCGGCGCGCGCGGCATCACCGTGAACGCGGTCGGGCCGGGGATCATCGACACCGACATGAACGCGAACTGGCTGCGCAACGCCGAAGCCCAGGCGTCGGTGGCGACGATGTCCCCGCTCCACCGCGTGGCGCAGGCCGACGACGTCGCCGACGTCGTCGGGTTCCTCGCCTCCGACGACGCCCGGTGGGTGACCGGGCAGTGGATCGATGCCACCGGCGGCGCGCTGCTGTAAGCGCCTTCTCGCGCGCGAGCTACGGACCCGCATCGCCCGGCCGCTCCCATCAGGCGTACCTCCGCCTTCGCTGCGGCCATGCGCGAACTGAGGACGGACTCCGTCCGACTGCGCCGATTATGCGTACCTCCGCCTTCGCTGCGGCCATGCGCAGGCTGAGGACGGACTCCGTCCGGCTGCAGCTATTAGGCTTTAGCACCGTGCTGTCAGTTGTGCCGAGTCCCGTCACCGTGCGGGCGCCGTCGAAGGTGAACCTCCATCTCGGAGTGGGCGACCTGCGGGCCGATGGCTACCACGACCTGACCACGGTGTTCCAAGCACTGTCCCTGAGCGACGATCTGGAGATCGCGCCGTCGGCTTCGCTGGCCGTCCGGGTCACAGGTGAGGGCGCCGCGGAGGTGCCGACCGACCGGACGAATCTGGTATGGAAAGCCGCCGTCCGGCTGGCGCACCTCGGCGGCCGCGCTCCCCTGGTGGAAATCGCCATCACCAAAGGCATTCCGGTGGCAGGGGGCATGGCGGGCGGCAGCGCCGATGCCGCCGCCGCGCTGGTCGGGCTGAACGAACTGTGGGACCTGGGACTGTCCAGGGAGGAACTCACCGCGGTGGCGGCCGAACTCGGCAGCGACGTGCCGTTCGCCCTGCACGGCGGCACCGCGCTGGGCACCGGCCGCGGCGAGCGCCTGTTGCCGGTGCTGTCCCGCAACACGTTTCACTGGGTGCTCGCGTTCGCCAAAGGCGGCTTGTCCACTCCCGCGGTGTTCGCCGAACTCGACCGGTTGCGCGAGCACGGCGAACCGCCCCGGCTCGGCGAGCCGCAGCAACTGATGCAGGCGTTGGCCTCCGGCGATGCGCGGCAGCTCGCACCCCTGCTCGGCAACGATCTCCAGGCGGCGGCGGTGTCGCTGAAGCCGGAACTGCGCCGCACGTTGCGCGCGGGCATCACCGCGGGTGCGCTGGCCGGATTGGTCTCCGGTTCCGGGCCCACCTGCGCGTTCCTCTGCGAGAGCGAGGAGTCGGCGATCTCGGTGGCCGCCGAACTCGCGGGCGCGGGCGTCTGCCGCAGCGTGCGGACGGCCAGCGGACCCGTGCCGGGCGCGCGCGTCCTCAGCGGCGACGCACCCGGTAAGCACTGACCGCCATTGGCCGCGACCGGACGCGGCGGCTTGCGGCCGACGCCGCAAGCCGCCAAGCGGGCACTTCAGGCACGGTCCCTGCCGAACCGTCCGTAGCTCCGGCGGGGTGTCCACTGCGCGGTGGTGATGCCGACGACACTGCGGCGAGCACGAAACCCTATGTGGCCTGCCGATGTGCGGGAAACGCTCGGCATGACGGCCCTGCGCGCGATCGTTGCGGTACGCCGGTCGGCGAGCCGATCGAGTGGGAACGCTCGACATCGCCGCATCCCGTGCGACCGATGCGCGGCCTCGCTCAGGGCAGCAGGTCGGCGAGCCGATCGACCTGATCGGCGTCGCGACCGTAGCAATAGAACATCACCTCGTCCGCGCCGAGATCGCCGAATTGCGCCATGGCGGAGCGGATCCGCGCGGGCGTGGTGAGCATGCCTTCGAGCATGCCTTCGGCGCGGCCGGTGAACGCGTAGTAGGCGCCCATCGACGCGCGTGCGTCTTCGATGACGTCGTCCGGACCGAGGGCGACGTTGACCTGGGCGACGATCCGCGGCGCGCCCGGTCGGCCGTGGTCGGTCCAGGAACGGCGAACGGTGTCGAACAGCCCGCCCGCCCACGACGGCGGTGCGGCGGCGAGAAAGCCACCGCCCCAACGGCCGACGCGCTCGAGTGCGGCGGGCTGGAAGCCGCCGAACAGGATCTCGGGCCCTTCCGGGCGCAGTGGCGCGGGGCCGATCGGCCCGCACTCCTCGCCGTAGGGCTCACCGGCCCACAGGCGGCGCATGAGCGCGACTTGCTCGTCGAGGCGGCGGCCCCGGGTGCGCAGGTCGGTGCCCGAGGCGAGGTGGTCGTCGGCGCGGCCGCCGACGCCGAGGCCGAGCACCAGCCGCCCGCCGGACATCCGGTCCAGCGTGGCGGCCTGTTTGGCGAGCAGCACCGGGTCGCGCAACGGCGCGAGCAGCACTTCGGTTTGCACTCGGACGCGGCTGGTCGCGCCGGCGATCGCGGCCAGCGCGATCAGCGGTTCGGGATTGTCGTAGACCAGCCGGTCGAGCAGGCCGAGCGTGCGGAACGGGCCCGCGTCGGCGCGCCGAGCCCAGTCGAGCAACGCGGTGGGATCGGAGATGGGCAGGCCGAGGCCGACGTGCATGAGAATCCTCCAGAGAGCATGCGGAATGGGAATAGTGCCGCCCGCCGACGCCTTCGGATAGGAGGCGGGCGTCCCACTCTGCGGCTGTACTTCTGGGGAGCGCCGATTCGGTTGCATGAGAACGAACAGCGTTCGTTCGCGATCAATCTAAACGAACATTGTTCGTACCGCAAGCTCGCCGCCGTTCGCCGGGACGACAGGCGGTCCGCCCACATCGGTACGCTGGCCCGGGGCCCCAGGGCCGCGACAGGTAGGTCTCATCGGACCGCCCCCGCAAGACACGGAAGGATCCATGTCCAACCTGATCAATCTCGAACAGGTCCACAAGAGCTTCGGGATCAAGCCGCTGCTGGACAACGTCTCGCTCGGCGTGCACGCGGGCGAACGGATCGGAGTCGTCGGCCTCAACGGCGGCGGCAAGACCACCCTGCTCGAGGTGCTCACCGGCATCGAGGAACCCGACAGCGGCCGGGTCAGCAGACTCGGCGGCCTGCGCATGGCTGTGGTGACGCAGCGCGGTGTGCTGCCCGCGGGCGCGACGGTCGGATCGGTCGTGCTTGCCGGGCTGGCCGATGACGCCATGACCGACGAGGTCGCCGAACACGAATGGGCCGCCGACCCGCGCATCCGCTCGGTGATGGACGGCATCGGCATCGCCGGCCTCGGCATGGACACCCCGGTGGACAACCTCTCCGGCGGCGAGCGCCGCCGGGTCGCGCTCGCCGCCGCGCTGGTGCGCGAACTCGACCTGCTCGTGCTCGACGAGCCGACCAACCACCTGGATGTCGAGGGTGTGCAGTGGCTGGCCGCGCACCTGCTCGGCCGCCGCAGCGCGCTGGTCGTGGTGACCCACGATCGCTGGTTCCTCGACACCGTCGCCACCAACACCTGGGAAGTGGTCGGCGGCAAGGTCGAAAGCTACGAGGGCGGTTACGGCGACTGGATCTTCGCCCGCGCCGAGCGCGCCCGCCAGGCCGATGCCTCCGAGGCCAGGCGGCGCAATCTGGCCCGTAAGGAACTGGCGTGGCTGCGGCGCGGCCCGCAGGCGCGCACGTCCAAGCCGCGCTACCGGGTCGAGGCCGCCGAAGCCCTGATCGCCGACGTGCCGCCGCCGCGCGACAGCGTCTCGCTGGCCGCCTTCGCGCGCAAACGCCTCGGCCGCGTGGTCGTCGAGCTGGAGGACGTCACGCTCACCACGCCGGACGACCGGGAATTGGTGCGCGACCTGACCTGGCGGCTGGCGCCGGGCGAGCGCGTCGGCCTGGTCGGCGTCAACGGCTCGGGCAAGACGACGCTGCTGCGCGCCCTTGCGGGCGACACCGACGCGACCTTGGCCGCGGGCAAGCGCATCCAAGGCCAGACCGTCCAGATCGGCTGGCTGCGACAGGAACTCGACGACCTGCCCACCGACCTACGCGTGCTGGAGGCGGTGCAGCAGGTGGCGCAGCGAATCATGCTGGGCGACAAGGAGATCTCGGCGGGGCAGCTGGCCGAGCGCCTCGGTTTCACCCCCGCCCGCCAGCGCACGCCGGTCGGCGACCTGTCCGGCGGCGAGCGGCGACGCCTACAGCTGACCCGCATCCTCATGTCCGAACCGAACGTGCTGCTGCTCGACGAGCCGACCAACGACCTGGATATCGACACCCTGCAACAGCTGGAGGACCTGCTCGACAACTGGGCCGGCACGCTGGTCGTGATCAGCCACGACCGGTACCTCATCGAACGGATCTGCGACTCGACCTGGGCGTTGTTCGGCGACGGAAAGCTCACCAACCTTCCGGGCGGCATCGAGGAGTACCTGACCAAGCGCGCGGCCCTCGCGGCGAACCAGACCCGCACCGCCACACCGGATGCCAAGCCCGCCGACGCCCCGGCCACCGATTCCGCGGCCTACCGCGCGGCCCGCAAGGAGCTGACCCGGTTGGAACGCGCCATCGACAAGCTGTCCGAGCGCGAGCAGCGCTTGCACGTCGCGCTGGCCGACGCCGCCACCGACCCGGACAAGCTGGTCAACCTGGGCGCGGAGCTCAAGCAGGTGCTCGCGGAGAAGGAAACGGCCGAAGAGCGCTGGATGGAACTGGCCGAAGGCGTGTGAGGCCAGGCCGCCTCTTGCGGGCGCATACCCTGAGGGGGTATCTTTCGAGTGCCGGGGTACCCCCCGCCCGTATGAATGATATGGATGCGAAGGAGTCGGACATGCCCACCACCACCACCTACACCGTCACCGGGATGACCTGCGGGCACTGCGTCAGCTCCGTCAAGACCGAGATCGGCAAGATCGACGGCGTGACCGGCGTCGATGTGGATCTCGCCAGCGGCGCCGTCCGCGTCGACAGCACCGCGCAGATCGCCGACGCCGACATCGTCGCCGCCGTGGACGAAGCGGGCTACGAAGTCGCCGTCTGACCGGTCGCCACCAGTGGCTCCGCGCACCGGCCGACGCCGGTAGCGGAGCCACTGTTCTGTGCGACGCGCTACGCCTGGGCCGCCAGCCGGACGAAGGCGGCGGTGTCGAGGGTTTCGCCGCGAGCGGTGGGAGCGATGCCCGCGGCGAGCAGACGGCGCTCGGCTTCGGCAGGCGAACCGGCCCAGGCGGCGAGCGCGGCGCGCAGCGTTTTGCGCCGCTGCGCGAATGCGGCGTCGACGACTTCGAAGACGCGGCGGCGGTGCTCGTCGTCCATCGGCCACGGCGGCTCGGCGAAGCGGTCGATCCGGACCAGGCCCGACTCGACCCGCGGCACCGGCCAGAACACTTGCGTGCCCACCGCCCCCGCACGCCGGACGGTCCCGAAGAAGCCCGCTTTCACGCTGGGCACGCCATAGATGCGGCCGCCGGGCTCGGCGGCCAAGCGATCGGCCACCTCGGCCTGCACCATCACCAGAGCGACCGCGATGCCGGGCAGTTCGGCGAGCAGATGCAACAGCACCGGGACGGCCACGTTGTACGGGAGATTGGCTACCAGCGCGGTCGGCGCGGCGGGCAGGTCCGCCGCGGTGACGCGCAGCGCGTCCGCCTCCACCACCGAAAGGCGCTCCGCGAGTTCCGGAGCCCGGTCCGCGACGGTCACCGGAAG
>NZ_JBHWFB010000019.1:0-154012 GCF_042733915.1 Nocardia sp. NPDC059691
GTGATGAGTTCGGTGTCGAGGGTGTAGGTGGTGGTGGCGCCGTGGTGGGAGGCCACTGCGGGGCGGGGACGATCCACCGGCAACGACAACTCCTCCGGAAGGTCCGCGAGGGCGTCGCGCCAGAACGCGAGGTCGTCGCGGCGGCTTCGGATCCGGGCCGCTTCGCGCGCACTGCTGGGGTGGATCCGCGCGAGGTCGGTGGCCGGCGTGGCGGCGGCGAACTCGTCGAGGAACTCCACGAACTCGCTGTGGTGGGCGGACAGTTCGGGGCCGGTGTAGCGGTCGGGATTGGCCAGGAAGTGCAGGATCGTCCGCGGCGGTTCTCCGGTCTGATACAGGTTGACCAGGAGATCCTCGACCGGCCCGGAGCTGAGGATGTGGAAGTCCCCGGTCAACTCGCCGAAGCGGATCTTCTGGGGGAAGAACATGACGTTCACCATCGGGCC
The DNA here is from genome assembly GCF_042733915.1 of Nocardia sp. NPDC059691. Lineage (NCBI taxonomy): Bacteria > Bacillati > Actinomycetota > Actinomycetes > Mycobacteriales > Nocardiaceae > Nocardia > Nocardia sp. NPDC059691. The sequence continues at coordinate 447 of NZ_JBHWFB010000019.1, forward strand.
CGCGAACCGCCGCTGCCCGCGCGATCCGGTGGCGGCGCGAATATCGGCGAGGCCGCACCGCTGGTGGCGCAACGCGCCGACCAAGTCGGATTGAACCCGCCGTACCAGCGTCGCGACCGTGTCTTCCGCGCCGAGTGCGAGCGGAAGCGGCGCGAGGTTGACGAACACCCCGCCGGACCGGCGCAGGACGGCCGTGGTTCGGCCGGAGACGGGAACATCGACGAGGACCTCGTCCCGGCCGGTCATCCGGGCCAGATAGCAACCGAACGCGGCGATCACCACCGCGGCCGGGCTCGCGTCGAGCGCTTTCGCGGCGTCCGCGATCCGCCCCACCAGCGCCGTCGGCAGTTCGGCCATCGCGACCAGGCTGTCCGCACGCGGCGGCGCGTAGCGGGTCGCCAGACTGGATTCGTCATCGGCGACATCGGCGAGCTTGTCCACCCAATATGCCTGGTCGTCGGCGAACCGCTTCGACTCCCGATACATGCGGTCGGCCTCGTACAGTGTGCGAAGGTCCGCCGCCCGATTCGGTTCCGGCGGCCGTTCCTCCACGGCGGCCGTGTACAACTCCGCGAGCCGGTTCAACATCGTCATCGCGGCGTAGCCGTCCACCGCGACATGGTGAGCTCTGTTGTACAACAGGTAATGCCGGTCGCCGACCTGCAGAAGCGCCCCCGCCCACAACCGGTCCCGAGCCATATCCAGCGGTGCGGTGTATTCGTCGTGCATCCACTTCAATGCCGCCGCCATGGGATCCGGTTCGGCACGCGTATCGATTACCGGCCCCGTCGAAGCCAGTGACGGGTCGAACAGTTGATGCGGGGTGCCGTCCACCTCGACCAGCCGAAAATACCCTGACTGGAACTCGTGACCCGCGCGAATTATCAGCGAACGCAGAAGCTCACGATCGAGCTCGCCGTGGAACTCGACGTATTGCGCCTCGCATATCGGGACGTCCGGACTCAAGCGTTGCGCCAGCCACAGCCCCCGCTGTCCGGCTGACAGCGGTACAGGCTCTGGTGGCGACACGTCCGGTGCGGTGTTCGATCCACGGTCGGGGTCGAACTGCGGTCGCTGAACGGTCATCACCTTGCCTCCAGACCCGACCGGAAATCAGTTTAAGCCGACCGGTTCGTTCGCGTACACCTAAACCACGATGCAGAGCGGCAAATAGTTGCCGACTTTACGAAATTGATAAGGGTCGGTGCGCGGAGCTGTCGCGGCAGAGGCTTATGTGACGCGGTAGGGGACGAACTGCACTGCGGCCCTATCCGGCGATGGCGCGGTTGTAGTGTCAATTGATGGCGCGGTTGTAGTGTCAATTGCGGTGCCGCACGCGAACCGTGCACTGGAGAGCGGACGGGCGCTTAGTCCCTTATTACTGATTCATCCTCGTTCTCGGCACCGCTGAATTTCCCGCATTCCCGTCGGGCTGCGCGGCGGGAATGCGGGACGTGACCCCGGTTCCGGTGGAATCGGTCACGGACCGAGCGTTGCTCAGTCGGCAGCCGCGACGGGTTCGGCGATGTCTACCGAAGCGGGGACTGTCGTCTTCCATCGCGCGTCGACCACCAGACCGGCCAGTCCGACCGCGAGGCAGGCGCCGGACAGCGCGAGCATCGCCGGATGGGTGGTCCCGGTGAGCGCGTCGCCGAGGATGACGGTGCCGATCGTGCCGGGCAGCACACCCAGCACCGTGGCGAACAGATACGGCCAGAACCGGATCGAGGACAAGCCACAGCAGTAATTGATCACCGAGAACGGTACGGCCGCGATGAGCCGCAGCGAGCCGACCGCCAGCCAGCCGCGGCGGGCGAGACGTACATCGATGGCGCGCACCGCGGGATGGGTGAGCCGGGCGGCGACCTGATTGCGATCGAGCGCGCGGATGAGCACGATGGCCAGGGCCGCGCTGACGGTCGTCGCGCTCACCGCGAGCGTGATGCCAAGCAGCGGGCCGAACAGCAGTCCGGCGCTGACGGTGAATACGGTGCGCGGGATCGGCGCCACCGTCACCAGAGCGTGGACCAGGAAGAACAGCAGCGGGAAGACCGGGCCGACGGAAGTCGCCCAGTCCTGCACCTGGCGGGGCGACGGCAGCGGGACCAGCAGCGCCGCGCCGAACAGCGCGACCGCGCCGACGATCAGCGCGACGATACGCGGGTCACGGATCAGCCTCGTCACGGGCGACAGGTTACCGGTTGGTAGTGGCGGGCAGGGTCAACCGGCTGGGAATCCGCCCGCTAGCATCAGTGGAAGCGGGACGAATGCCCGTTAACCGAAGTAGTCGCTGAGCTGGGCGAATGTGAGGGTATCGGGCGCGCACTGGCGGTGCGCCCGTGGTGAGGAAGAGGAACAGCAAGCTATGCCGATTGCTTCAGATCCCGGGGCCGACCCGGTGCCCGAATACGGCGCATGGCGCAAGGGTGTTGCCGGGGTGCTGGCGAAGGCTCGCCGCGTCGATGTCAGCGAACTTCCCGAGGAGCCCGAGCGACTGCTCGACGAGACCACCTATGACGGGCTGACGGTCGCCCCGCTCTACACCCGGCGCGATGAGCTGCCGGAGCAGCCCCTGCCCGGAACGTTCCCCTTCGTTCGCGGCCGAGACGCCACTCGCGACGTGCACCGGGGTTGGTTCGTCAGCGCCCGGTTCGCCCAGCGCGACGCCGCGGCGGCGAACCGCGAGATCCTGGCCGCGCTGGAGAACGGGATCAGCGCGATCTGGCTCGGTGCCGGCGAGCGCGGCGTACCGGTGGCGGATCTGCCGACCGCCCTGACCGGCCTGCTCTTCGAACTCGCCCCGCTCACGCTGGACGCGGGCGGCGACGTCGCCGACGCGGCGGCGCAGGTGTTCGCGGCGCTCGACGGCTACACCGCGCCAGCGCGCGATGGCATCCGGGTCTCGCTCGGCGCCGCGCCTCTGACCAGCCGCTTCGCCGGCCCGGCCGACACCGGTCTCGCCGAGGCCGTCGCACTGGCCGGACAGGCGGCGCGACGACCGGAAACGGTGCGTGCGATCACCGTGGACGGGACCGTCTTCCACGACGCGGGCGCCTCCGACGCCCAGGAACTGGGCGCGGCGGTCGCCGCGGGCCTGGCCTACCTGCGGTCGCTGACGGAGAGCCTGGACATCGCCGACGCGCTGGGACAGCTGGAGTTCCGGTTCGCCGCCACCGACGATCAGTTCGCCACCATCGCGAAGTTCCGTGCCGCCAGGCGGCTGTGGGCGCGGGTCGCGCAGGTCTGCGGAGCACCGGATTTCGGCGGCGCGCCCCAGCACGCGGTCACCTCGGCCGCCATGATGAGTCAGCGCGACCCCTGGGTGAACATGCTGCGCACCACGCTCGCCGCGTTCGGCGCGGGCATCGGCGGCGCCGACACCGTGACCGTGCTGCCGTTCGACTCCGCCCTGCCGCCCGGCGAACTCGGCGTGTCGCAGGCGTTCGCCGATCGGATGGCCCGCAACACTCAGCTGCTGCTGCTCGAGGAATCGCACCTCGGCCACGTGCAGGATCCGGGTGCGGGCTCCTGGTACGTCGAGGACCTCACCGCCGCGCTGGCGGCGAAGGCATGGGAGTTCCTCCAGGAGATCGAGGCGGCCGGAGGCTACCTCGCCGCGCTGGAGTCCGGGCTGCTCGCCGAGCGGGTCGCGGCGACCAAGGCCGCTCGCGACGCCGATGTCGCGCACCGCAAGACCGCCGTCACCGGCGTGAACGAATTCCCGAACCTCGCCGAGCAGCCGCTGTCCGAGGCGGCGCGGCAGGCCGGCCGGGTCGCCCGCTACGGCGCCGCGTTCGAGCAGCTGCGCAACCGCTCCGACGCCTACCTCGCCGAGCACGGCGCGCGGCCGAAAGCGATGCTGGTGCCGCTCGGCTCGGTGGCCGAGCACAACGTGCGGGTCACCTTCATCGCGAATCTGCTGGCTTCGGGCGGCATCGAGTCGATCAATCCGGGTCCGCTCGCAGTGGACGGAATCGCCGCGGCGGCCGCCGAAGCGGGCGCGCCGATCGCGGTGCTGTGTGGCTCGGATACGCGCTACGGATCGGAAGCGGGTGAAGCGGTGCGGCAACTGCGCGCCGCGGGCGTGCCCACCGTGCTGCTGGCGGGTGCGGCGAAGGCCGTCGCCGACCTGGACGACGCGCAACGCCCGGACGGATTCCTCGCCGCGCGCATCGACGCCGTCGCCGCGCTGTCCGGCCTGCTGGAGAAGGTGGGAGCCTGATGACCACTCGTGAGATCAAGCACGTGATCGGTAGTTTCGCCGACGTGCCGCTGGCCGAGGGCGCGCCGGAGCCCGCCGCGGTCGACGCGGCGCAGGTGACGGAGTACGTGCGCGCGGCCGCGGCGGCCAACCAGTACGCCCCCGAACAGCTGGTGTGGTCGACCCCGGAAGGCATCGACGTGCCGCCGGTGTTCACCAAGGCCGACCGGGACGCGATCGCGGCCGCAGGATATCCGCTCGACAGCGTGCCCGGTGTCGCGCCGTTCGTGCGCGGTCCGTACCCCACGATGTACGTCAACCAGCCGTGGACCATCCGCCAGTACGCGGGTTTCTCCACCGCAGCGGACTCGAATGCCTTCTACCGGCGCAACCTGCAGGCGGGCCAGAAGGGTCTGTCGGTCGCGTTCGACCTGGCGACCCACCGTGGCTACGACTCCGATCATCCGCGGGTGCAAGGTGACGTCGGCATGGCGGGCGTCGCCATCGACTCGATCCTGGACATGCGCCAGCTGTTCGACCACATCCCGCTGGACCAGGTCAGCGTCTCGATGACGATGAACGGCGCGGTGCTGCCGATCCTGGCGCTGTACGTCGTGGCCGCCGAGGAACAGGGCGTCGCGCCGGAACAGCTGGCCGGAACCATTCAGAACGACATTCTGAAAGAGTTCATGGTCCGCAACACCTACATCTACCCGCCGAAGCCATCGATGCGGATCATCTCCGACATCTTCGCCTACACCAGCGCGAAGATGCCGAAGTTCAATTCGATCTCCATCTCCGGCTACCACATCCAGGAAGCGGGCGCGACCGCCGACCTGGAACTGGCCTACACCCTCGCCGACGGCGTCGAGTACATCCGGGCGGGCATCGACGCGGGCATGGAGGTCGACAAGTTCGCGCCGCGGCTGTCGTTCTTCTGGGCCATCGGCATGAACTTCTTCATGGAGGTCGCCAAGCTGCGCGCCGGGCGCCTGCTGTGGAGTGAGCTGGTCGCGAAGTTCAACCCGAAGAGCGCGAAATCGCTGTCGCTGCGCACCCATTCGCAGACCTCCGGCTGGTCGCTCACCGCGCAGGACGCCTACAACAACGTCGCGCGCACCTGCATCGAGGCGATGGCAGCCACCCAGGGCCACACCCAGTCGCTGCACACCAACGCGCTCGACGAGGCGCTGGCGCTGCCCACGGACTTCTCCGCCCGCATCGCCCGTAACACCCAGCTGCTGATCCAGCAGGAGTCCAACACCACCCGCCCGATCGACCCGTGGGGCGGCTCGTATTACGTCGAGTGGCTCACCCACCAGCTGGCCGACCGCGCCCGCGCGCATATCGCGGAGGTCGAGGCGCACGGCGGCATGGCGCAGGCGATCGGCGAGGGCATCCCGAAACTGCGCATCGAAGAAGCCGCCGCGCGCACCCAGGCGCGGATCGACACCGGCCAGCAGCCGGTGATCGGCGTCAACAAGTATCAGGTCGAAGAGGACCAGCAGGTCGAGGTCCTCAAGGTCGAGAACTCGCGGGTGCGCGCCGAGCAGATCGAGAAGCTGCGACGCCTGCGCGCCGAGCGCGACCCCGACGCGGTACGGCGGGCGCTGGCCGAATTGACCCGCGCCGCGGCCTCTTCCGAGGGCGGCATGGCGAACAACCTGCTCGCGCTGGCCATCGACGCCGCACGGGCCAAGGCCACCGTGGGCGAGATCTCCGATGCGCTGGAGCAGGTATACGGCCGCCACCAGGCGGAGATCCGTACCCTCTCCGGTGTGTACCGCGACGAGGCAGGGAAGGTCACCAACATCACCAAGGCGAGCGAGCTGGTCGAGGAATTCGCCGAGGCCGAGGGCCGCAGGCCGCGCATCCTCGTCGCGAAGATGGGGCAGGACGGCCACGACCGGGGACAGAAGGTGATCGCCACGGCCTTCGCCGACCTCGGCTTCGACGTCGACGTGGGCCCGCTGTTCCAGACCCCGGAAGAGGTGGCGCAGCAGGCGGCCGACAACGATGTGCACGTCGTCGGTGTGTCGTCGCTGGCGGCGGGCCACCTCACGCTGGTGCCCGCCCTGCGGCAGGCATTGGCCGATGTCGGACGCCCCGACATCATGGTCATCGTCGGCGGCGTCATCCCGCCCGGTGACTTCGAGGAGCTCTACCAGGCGGGCGCGGCGGCGATCTTCCCGCCCGGCACGGTGATCGCGGACGCGGCGATCGACTTGCTGAAGAAGCTCGGCGCCGAACTCGGTCACGAACTCGGCAGCGGCGCCGCGGATTCCGCCGCGACGGAATGAGCGAAGCGGGTTCCCCGGCGCGCGACACCCCGACGGTGACCGCGCGCCGGGCGATCGACGTCGACGCCCTCGCCGCGGCGGTCCGCGCCAACGAGCGTGCCGCTCTGGCGCGGGCGATCACGCTGGTGGAATCCACCAGGGCCGATCACCGTGCGCTGGCGCAGCAGCTGCTGCTGAAAGTGACGCCGGAGGCGGGCGCGGGGGGCGCGCCGTCCAACCGCGTCGGCATCACCGGCGTTCCCGGCGTCGGCAAGTCGACCTTCATCGACGCGCTCGGCATGTATCTGATCGAGCGGGGGCACCGGGTCGCGGTGCTGGCGGTCGACCCGTCCTCGACCAGGACCGGCGGTTCCATCCTCGGCGACAAGACCAGGATGGCGCGGCTGTCGGTGCAGCGCGAGGCCTACATCCGGCCCTCGCCCACGGCGGGCACGCTCGGCGGCGTCGCCAAGGCGACACGCGAGACCATCGTGCTGCTCGAGGCGGCGGGATACGACGTGATCCTGGTGGAGACCGTCGGGGTGGGACAGTCGGAGGTCACCGTCGCGAACATGGTCGACGTGTTCTGCTTCCTCACCCTGGCCAGGACCGGCGACCAGCTGCAAGGGATCAAGAAGGGCGTGCTCGAACTCGCCGACCTGGTCGCGGTGAACAAGGCCGACGGCAAACACGAGGTCGAGGCCAGAGCCGCCGCCCGGGAACTCGCGGGCGCGCTGCGGCTGATCCACCCGCACGACGCGCTGTGGCGGCCGCCGGTGCTGACCATGAGCGGTTTGGAAGGCGTCGGCCTGGACCGGTTCTGGGACACGGTGCTCGAACATCGTCGTGTGCTCACCGACGCCGGGGAATTCGCCGAGAAGCGCCGTCGCCAGCAAGTGGACTGGACCTGGACCATGGTGCACGACCAGCTGCTGCGCAGGCTCTCGGACAACCCGGACGTGAAAGCCATTCGGGCGCAAGTGGAGAAGCAGGTCCGCGACGGCACCCTCACCGCCGCGCTCGCCGCCGAGGAACTGCTGAACGCCTTCGACGGCCGCTGAGCCGCCGGGATCCGATCCAACGCCTATCGCGCGTTCAGCTGGATCCGCGCCACCAAGGCACGGTGGTCGGCGCCGGGGAGTCCCACGGTCTCCACCGCGACCGCGCTACCGTCGGCGACGAGGATGTGGTCGATACCGACCAGGGGCGGCCACCGTTTGTCGGTCGGATAGGTGACCAGATGTCCGGCGCCCGCCTGCTCGGCGGCGTCGGCGAAGCGGCCGGACAGCATCGCGCGGAACTGCCGGTGGTCGTAGGTCGCGTTGAAATCGCCGCCGGCGAGCACCGGTCGATCCGCGGGTGATCGGTCGAGAATCACCCGCAGCCGGGACAATTCGTCGGCCCAGACCCGCGTGCCGTACACCGGCGGTACCGGATGGAAGGCGTACACCGCGACCGGGCCGACGCCTGGAACGTCGGCGGTCGCCGACAGCTGGTTCAGCACGAAGCCGTCGTACTCGACGGTTTCGGTCAGCGGGTAGCTGCTCCATATTCCCGTCCCGGTCGCTGTCCTTCCCGGTGAGACGAACCGGTACGGCAAGACCTGGTCCAGTCCCGCGCGGCCGAGTTCCTCGACTGCCGTCGGCGTGAGTTCGTTCACGGTGAGGACGGCGACGTTCCTCGCGCGTATCTCGTCGACCAGCGCCCGGGGATCGGCTCCGTCGAAAAGGAGATTGGCTTGCATCACCGTCAGGGTGTGCCCGTCCGCGTCGCCGGAACGGCCGACGTACAGCGGCGCTTGCGTCCACGCCGCGATGGCGACGACGACGATCGCGACCGCCGCACCGCTCCACTGCCGCATGGCGACGAACGCCACCGCCCCCAGCACGGCAGAACCCATCAGATACGGCGCACCCGAAGCCGCCAAGACCAACATCCGAGACTGCGACCCACTGAAGTGCAGTGCGAGCCCCACGCACCCGGCCAGTGCGGCAAGCCAGGCCAGTAGCTGGACGACGACCACGATCGACTTCGAGATCACGTCCGATATTCGAACACACCGGCGACGCCGGGCATTCGACGGCAGCCGCCGCCGACCGCTGCCGAGGCAGAGCGTGTTCTTCGGCCGTTCCAGACGCCGTAGGTGACAACCGCGGCGGCCAGGTGCGGTCGGGCTGGTGCCCGCACGGCCCAGCGGCTCACGGTCATGGCGACCCGAGCCGGTCGACACCGGTCATTCGAGGCCGAACAGCGCCGCCGCATTGCGGTAACAGACCTGGCGCAACCAGTCGTCACCGAGATCCAGCCGTTCGAGCGCCTCGATCGAATGACCGTAGGAATGTGGGATGTTCGGGAAGTCGCTGCCGAACAGGATGCGGTCGGCGAAGGCGCGCAGCCTACCGTGTTCGTGCACCGGAAACGGGGCGTCGGCCTCGGAGAAATCGGTCCACACCATGGTGGTGTCCAGCCGCACGTCCGCGTAGGCCTCGGCCAGGTCCAGGAATTCGGAGTACTCCGGCGTGCCCATGTGCGCGACGATCAACCGCAGGCGCGGAAAGCGCCGCAGCACACCGGCGATCGGTTCCGGCCCGGTGTGCGTTCCGGGCGCGGGGCCGGAACCGCAATGGATGACGATCGGAACGCGCGCGTCCTCCAGCAGGCCCCACACCGGGTCCAACAGCGGGTCGCCCGGATGGTAGCCGCCGACTTGGACGTGCGCTTTGAAGACGCGGGCGCCGCGTTCGACGGCCTCCCGCACATAGCTCGCGGCCGGTGGTTCAGGAAAGAAGGTGGCGGTGTGCAGGCAATCGGGCGTGCGCGCCGCGAAGTCTGCGGTCCATTCGTTCAGCCACGCGGCCATGTCCGGCTTGTGGGGGTAGACGAGAGCGGTGAACGCGCGAACGCCGAAGTCGCGCAGCGTCTTCAAACGGACCTGCTCGTCGGCGCGGTAGGTGATCGGCCAGGCGCGGCCGGTCAACGGACCTGCCGAGTCGAAGTAGGCCCACACCTTCCGCAGCACCTGGTCGGGCATGAAATGCGTATGGACGTCGATGATTCCGGGCAGGCCGAGCCGGGTGCGGAAGGCGGCCAGGTAGGTCGTGTCGTCGGCGTCGGTCACCGGACCTCCTGTGCGGCGGGCGGATGCACCGTGCGCGCGAGGTCGCCGACCCGGGCGATCAGTCGCTCGAAGAACAGCTCATGGTCGGTGCCGATCACGATGTCGGCGTTGGGTTCCCGGCCCCACATGCCCGTCCAGTCGGCGACCGTGGTCGCGCGGGTGATGGTTCCGGCCAGTTCCACGTCCACCGTCGCCGGGCGGGTACGGGCCAGCGCCGGGTCCAGCGCCACCGCGGCCGCGAACGGGTCGTGCATGTGGGCCAAGTAGCCCAGGTCGTAGCCGTGGTGGAAATCGAAGTAGAACCGCACCGCGTCGGTGACGTGCCGGACGATCGGATTGCTCGCCGCCGAGCGGGCCTCGGGCGGATCGGCGGGCGAGACGACCTCCACCGGATAGCTCTTCGCGCGCTCGGCGAGGCGGGCCAGGTGCTCGGGCCGCATCTCGATGGTCTCGGTGATGTCGAGCGCGCACACGATCGGCCTGCGCTGTGCGGGGGCCGCGGCGAACGCGTCGAAGACCTCCTTGGCGGCCTCCGGATCGACGTGCACGTTCCACTCGTTGGTCGGCGTCGTGTTGCCCGGATGATTGAACGCGCCGCCCATGATCACCAGGCGGTGCAGCAACAGCGGCAGCTCCGGTTCGATCCGCAAGGCGAGTGCGAGATTGGTCAGCGGCCCGGTGCACAGGCCGACGATCTCCCCGGGATGCGCGCGCACCAGCTCGACCCACATCCGCGCGGCCGACCGCGGCGAGAGACGGCGGGCCGACCGGGGGAGTTCGGCGTACCCGATGCCCTGGGGTCCGTGCGTGTCCTCGGTGGTGCGCAGCGGGATCGCGAGTGGTTCGGCCGCGCCGAGCGCCACTTCGATGTCCGGCGCGTGGCAGACGTCCAGCCAGGCCAGATTGTTCGCCGCCACCTGCGCCGCCGGAACGTTGCCCGCGGTGGCGGCGATTCCGGTGATCTCGGCCTCGGGGGAGCCGAGCACGTACAGCAGCGCGAGCGAGTCGTCGATGCCGGTGTCGACGTCCAGGATGATCTTCTGCCGCACGGGACGAGACTAGCGAGCCGGGGTGCCGGGGCGTCGCCGAGGTGGCCGATAGCTCGGTGATGGCAGGCGGTAGTACATACGTCTGGTACATATGTCTTAGACGTTGTAGCCTCGAGTCATGGGAAATCGCGAGGATCTGCTGGCGGGAGCACGGAAAGTCATCATCGAGCGGGGCGTCGCCAAGGCGACCGCCCGCGACATCGCCTCGGCGGCCGGTGTGAGCCTGGCGGCGATCGGCTACCACTTCGGCTCGAAAGACCAGCTGATCACCGAGGCCCTGGCCGACTCGCTGGGCACCGCGATCGGCGACAGCATGGAACAGAAGATCCGCGAGGGTAGTGGTGTGACGCCGCTGGCAGCGTTCGCCACGATGTGGAACGGCATGCCCGCGGTGTTCACCGAGAACCACGACAGCATGCTGGCGAGCATGGAGAACCTGGTTCGCGTCGCCCGCTCGCCGGAGTCGCGGAAGTTCTTCGCGCAGAGCCTGCCCGGGGCCTACCGGGAGATGGCGGACGCGCTGCGGGCGGCGCACCCGCAGCTGAGCGAAGACCAGGCCGAGGCGATCGGCGAACTGTATTTCGTACTCGTCCAGGGCCTCGGCGTACTGCAAACCATCGCTCCGGACGCGAACCTCCCCGACGGCGACCGCCTGGCGCAGGCGGTCGCCGCACTGGCCGGGGTCGAGGATTAGTGCTCCTGGACAGCTCCGACGGGGATGGGGCACAGGCGCGGTACCGCGAGCGCCACTGGTCGGCGCCGCGAAGGATTTCGCGGCGCCTCAGCGGGACGGGTCAGTGGGTCGGCAGGGGCCAAGCGGGACGGTCCGCGCCGTAGGCGGGTGCGGGCCAGGCGTAGTCCGGGTATTCGGGGAGTACGGGGGGCGCGGTGACGACTTGTCCGTGCCGGACCACCTGTGCTGCGCTCGGCTCCGCGGCTGCCGGATGACGCGGTGTGCGGTCGGGGGCGCCGAGCAGCCAGGACGCGGTGCGGGCCAGAGCCACCCGCACGTCCCGCCCGATGCCGTCGCCCGCGCGCGCGACCAAGGCGTCGATCACTCCGGCGGCGAGGAGGTAGCCCGAGGCGTGGTCGAGCGCCTGCGCGGGCAGCGCTCCCGGCACGGAGGGCGCGCCCTCCAGGATCGAGATGCCGGATGCGGCCTGCACGATGCTGTCGAAGCCGCGCCGCTCACCCCACGGCCCGGCTTCACCCCAGGCGGACACCCGCCCGTGGATCAGCCCTGGCCGAGCGGCGGCCCGCACCCCGGCGCGCTCCAGTGCGCCCGGCCGGTAGCCGGTGATCAGCACGTCGGCGGCGGCGATCAGATCATCGAGGCCACTGGTGCGCAGATCGACCAACGCCGAGCGCTTGCCCTGACCGGTGTCGGCGAATTGCCAGGGGATCTCGGGCAGTTGCGGCGGGTCGACCCGCAACACTTCGGCGCCGAGCAAAGCCAGCGCCCGCGTCGCGACCGGGCCCGCGATCACCCTGGTCAGATCGAGCACACGCAATCCCCGCAGCGGCTGCAAAGGTGCGGCGCCCGTAGGCAATCCGGCTTCCCCGCGGTCGGCGCGCCGGTCGATCGCGACCAAGGGGCCCGCCGCCGCGGCCTGTCCTTCCGGGCTGGCGGTCCACTCGTCCTCGGTACGGACGCGGACCGCGATAGCGCCCTGCGCGGAGGCCTGTTCCTCCAGATCCGAGGCGCGGACCATCGCAATTCGGGCGACGGCGAGATCGACCGGCACGGAGTCGGGCAAGCCGAGTGTGGCGAGCAGTCGCGCCCGGTGATGCGGATAGTTGGCGTGCGTGCGAACCCATCCGTCGAAGGTGGGGAAGAAGCCGGAGAGGTCGGCGAACTGCGTCGGCAGTTGGCCGCCGATGCGTAAGAGACGCTCGCTGGAGAAGGCCGCGGTGATGCGGGCCGGGTCGATGCGATGCGCCACCGGGGCCAGACCGCGGGCCGCCCGCATGCGGTTCGCCGCGGCGGTCAGCGCCGCGACCGAACCGGCGGCGAGTGCCCAGACCGGTAGTGTCGCGGCGAGATTGCTACCCGGATCGGGCGCGGAGGAGATGGGCGAGGCGGTGACACCGATACCGGCCTCGTAGTCCTGGACGAGCCGTGCGTGCGTGTTCACTCGCTTCAGCGTAGTTGGCGGTACGGCGAACTCGGGTGCGGTGGTCGTCACAGCCGCGCCGGATGCGGTCCGCGGCTTCCGCGCCGCACCGTCGTCTGTGGTGTCACCTGCGCCGATTCGGTTCGGCGACCAGTGTGGCCCGCATGCGGGCGCGCCGCGCCTCGATACGGCGGGGTGGTCGACGAACGGATGGCGCACCGTCCAGGTGGAACCCATGGACAGGCCCGAACGGCGACCGCGGGATCGCACAAGGGCGAGGCCGGGATAGCGGATGAAATGCTGACGAGCTCGAGGCCCCGGCGTCTCGGATGGTGGTGGATGCGGGCCGTGGCAGCACCATGTCACACCAAAGAGACTGTCCGAGCGCACTTCTCGCCAGTGAAAATAGTGGGGGGCGCGAAGACCGGACGTATCGGCCAGCATGTCCACATGCTGCACCGCAGCAGCCGGCGCGGTGACGCAGCGCCGATCCGATGACCTGTCCGTCGCGTGCGGGCAGAGGGGCAGAGCATGGCCGGCGCACCGAACTGCCGCGCGTCGGCCATAGGTGAGGTCGATCGACGATGACGAACGTCTACGCCGGAAGCGCGGAATACACGGTGCCGACGATCAGAAAGAAGCCGAATTCACCCGCGCGAGAACGCGTGCCGGTCTTCGGCATCGACCTGCGGCCGCGTGCGGCTCTGCTCCCGGACCGGGTCCGCTCCGCGCCGATCACACTCGACTACGAGCTGATGGCCGTGCAGGACGCGCAGAACGCGGGGTACCTCCGGGAGATCCAGGACCTCGCCGCCGAGCGCGCGGCACTCGGCACCGCCGGTCACGACCAGGCGACGCGATTGCGCGTGGAGCAGCTCGAGGCCGCGCTCGCGGCGGCGACGACGGACGCGGCGGCGGCGGGAGTCGCCGCGGGCGACGTCGATCGTGCGGTGGAGTACGGCCGCGCCGGCGCCTACTGGGCCGACCGCCCCGCGCACCGCTACCTCGGCCGGATCGCTCAGTTGACCGACGAGATGAGTTCTCGTCTTACGGAATTGGCCGACTATCGGCAGCGGATCGCCGAACTCGAACAGCGAATCGCGCGGACGAGCCCCGGCGGGGCCTGAGCCGTCCGGCACGCCCCGGTGCCGTATCCGCCACAGCGGACGGGGATGCTGCATCGGTGCAGGAGATCTTTCGGACTGTCGGCGTCGAGGGGTGGGTGCATGCCCGGTGCGTCGATTGCGGCGCCGAGGCGGGCGTCCGGGCGGACGAACCGGTGGTGCTCGCCTCGGTGGTGAAGGTGCCGCTCGTCCTGGAGTTCGCCAGGCAAGTAGCGGCGGGACAGTTGGACCCCGCCGACCGAGTGCGGGCGCGGGCGGCGGATCGGCTCGGCGGCGTCGGCACCGCGGGCTGCGCCGACGACGTCGAGTTCAGCCTGCGCGACGCGGCGTACTTCGCGCTCACCGTCAGCGACAACACCGCGGCGGACCTGCTGTTCGACCGGGTGGGGCTGGACAACGTGCGCTCGCTGCTGCGCGAACTGGGCCTCGCCGCCACCCGCGTGGTGGGTCCGCCGCGCACCGTGGTGCAGTCCATGGCCGAGGACATCGGCGCGGCCGACGCGGTCGAGTTCGCCCGCCGGTTTCCCGCGCTCGACGCCGAGCAGGTGCTGCGCACCCGCGCGCTGGACCCGCGGCGCACCACCGCGAGCACCCCGCGGGAGATGGCGCGGCTGCTCAGCATGATCGCCCGGGACGAGGCGGGCGCACCGGAGGCGTGCCGGTGGGTGCGTGATCTGATGCGTCAGCAGGTGAACTGGTACCGGCTCGCCGCCGCCTTTCCGCCGGACGTGCAGGTCTGGGCCAAGACGGGGACGCTGCCCGGGGTGCGCAACGAGGTCGGCGTCGTCGAGTATCCGGATGGAAAGCGTTATGCCGTAGCGGTTTTCACCCGAGCGGCGACCTTGGCGCAGCGGCTGCCGGAGGTGGATCGCGCCATCGGCGCAGCCGCCGTCGAGGCGATCGGCCGGATCGTTCACGGCGGGCCGTAGACGACGTTCCATGGCCGTTGCGGCGGGTCCGCGACCGGACTCGGCCGTGACGCGCCGTCGCCTTGCAGCACCGCGACGACCAGTTCGGCCAGCTCGCCCACCAGCGGATGCGCCACGCCCACCGGCCAGGCCAGCGACAACCGATGACTCAGCGTGCCCTCCGGCAGTGGCCGCCAGACCACGCGGGGTTCCTTCTGCGCCACCATCCCCTGGTCGAAGGCCACACCCCGCCCCGAGAGCACCATGCCCAGGACGAATTCGGGATTGCGCGCGTGCTGCACCGAGACCGGGCGGAAGCCGTGCTCCCAGCAGCGGCGCAGCGTGGCGTCGTAGAGTCCGGGCGCGGCCGCGCGCGGGAAGATCACCAGGCCGTGCCCGGCGAGGTCGGCCAGTTCCAGCGCCGACCGCGCGGCCAGCGGCGAATCGCGGGGCAGCACCACGCCGAGCGGTGTCTCCACCACCGGGCCGAGTTCCAGGCCGACCACGTCGACCGGGTGTTGCAGCACCCCGGCGTCCAATTGGCGGTCGGCGAGCAGCCGGACCTGCTCGGCGGTGGTCAGTTCCTGCAGATCCACCCGGACGTCCCTGGCCTCGAACGCGGTGAGCAGCGCGGCGAGCACCCGCCCGGCCAGTTCGGGCGGCACTCCGATCCGCACGGCGTCCATCTCGCCCCGATGCGCCTTCCCGACCAGCGTTCTCGTCCGCTCCCAGCGCGCGAGCAGGTCTCGCGACTCGGCGAGCAGAATATGCCCGGCCTCGGTGAGTTCGACGCGGCGGCTGTCGCGCTCGAACAGACGCGCGCCGAGGTCGGCCTCCAGGCGGCGGATGCGCTGGCTCAGCGGCGGCTGGGCGATGCCGAGCCGTTCGGCGGCCCGCCCGAAATGCAATTCCTCGGCGACGGCGACGAAATACCGGAGCTGGCGCAGTTGATCCACGCTGCGACGATATCCTTTTCGATATCACCGAGCGTCGACACCGGTCTTGGACACGGCCGCAGGGCATGTGGTGTGGTGCCCGCATGACAGGTTTCGGACGGCGTGAATTTCTCGGCGCGACGGCGGGCGCGGCCGCGCTAGCAGGGCTAGTCGCTTGTGCTACAACGGATTCCGGCGATAATGGTGCGTCGACTTCGGTTCCCGGGGGCGGATCGCCCGGCGGGGTGACGCTGCGGTGGTGGGGCAACAACAGCTGGGAGATCCGCCTGCCGGGAGGCAAGGTCGTGCTCATCGACCCCTGGCTGACCAGGTTCCATACCGGAACCTACACCGCCGAGGGCGCGGATCCGCAGACGCCGATCACCGTGGACACCGCGCTGATCGACCACTACGTCGACAGCGGTGAATTGCGCGCCGATCACATCCTGGTCACCCACGGCCACTACGACCACCTCACCGACGTGCCGTATCTGGCGAAGAAGACCGGAGCGACGGTGCTCGGCACCGAGACGCACCTGAACCTCATGGCCGCGCTCGGCGCCCCGGAGCAACAGCTCGCCTTGGCGACGGGCGGCGAGTTCCTCCGTTTCGACGGATACACCATCCGGGTGCTGCGTTCGCTGCACTCCGCATCCGGGGCGCGCGCCACGGTGGCTTTCGCGGGTACCCGTCCAGGCTTGGGCGCGGGAGAACTGCCGCAGCCCAGGGTGATTCGTGATCTGGTCGAGGGCGGCACACTCGCCTACGAGGTGAGCGGCGGCGGCGTGAGCGTGCTGAACTTCGGCGGCTCGAACTACATCGAGTCGGAACTGACGGGCTTGCGCCCGGACGTGCTGCTGCTGCCCGCTGGAGGCGGGAAGATTCAGGACTACGTCGGGCGCCTGCTGCGCGCCACCGGCAACCCGCGCTACGTGCTGCCCACCCACTGGGACGACTTCGACCATCCACTCACCGAACCCGCTCGCGACTGGGGCGGTCTGGAGCCGCTACGAGCGGCGGTGCGTGCGGCGAGCCCGCAGAGCACTTTCGTCACCGTGGACCATCTACAGACCTTCACGCCGTGACCGGCCTGGATCTCGCCGGGGCCGATCGGGTCGGGTGCCACAGCACAAGCGTCGTCAGTGCTCGACCGGCCCGTCGATGAGTCCGCTTGCGGCGCGGTGGATCTTGGCCAGCGCGGTGAGCAGGTTGTCGCGTTCTGCCGAGGTGAGGGACGCGGTGAGACGATCTTCGAGAGATCGGCGTTCCGCTTCGATCGGGGTGCGCAGGCGTCGGCCCTCGTCGAGCAACCGCAGGCGGACGAGCCTGCTGTCCTTGTCGTCCCGGCGGCGCTCGAGCAGTCCGGCCTCCGCCATGCGGGTGGCCATTTTGACGACGGTGGGCGTGCTGACGTTCAGTGTGGCCGCGAGTTCTCCCGGCGTCCTGCCGTCGCGCTCCCACAGCGCCGCCAGCAGGTGATCCTGGCCGAGATGCAGTCCGTGCGCGCGCAGGGCGGCCTCGGCGGCGGCGCGCACGGCCTTGTTGGTCTTGCCGTGCAGGTCAAGGAATTCCGGCATCAGGGGCGGCATCGGCGTCGCACCGGTCCGGCATGCGGTCGAGGCCGCCGCAGCCGCCGGGGTGCGCCGGATCGTGCAGCTGTCATCGATCAACGTCCTGGGCGATCCGATGCCCGCCATGGGCCGCTGGCATCACGAACGGGAGCGACTCGTCCGCGCCTCGAGTATCCCCGCGACGTTCCTGCGCCCCGGCGGATTCATGACCAACGCGCTGGAATGGATCCCGACCCTCCGCGAGGACGGCTACGTACTCAACCCGATCGGCCCGGGCAGGCATGCGCCGATCGATCCGGCCGACATCGCCGCCGTCGCCGCTGCCGTCCTGACCGGGGACGGGCACGCGGGCCGGGAATACACCCTCACCGGCGCCGAGGTGCTCACCGTGCCCGAGCAAGTCGAGATCCTGGCCGGGACGCTCGGGCGCACGATCACTGTGCGCGAGGTCGCGACGGCGGATGAGGCGGTTCGCGCCCGGTTTCCCGGCGGCGCCCCGGAAGTTCTGGCGGCTGCCATCGTCGAGGGATTCGCCGTGATGCGCAAGGACACCGTCGGTCTGCGCACCGACACGGTGGAACAGCTGATCGGACGCCCACCGCGCTCGTTCGCGGAGTGGTGTGCCCGTAACGCGGACGCGTTCCGCATCGGCTGAGTCGTCGGATCGCTATACCCGCCCCGCCGGGGCTGGCCCGGCTGCGGCCGATCGCGCGGTCGTACCCGACCTGGCGACCGTGTGGTCGCCTGAAGGCTTCACCCGATGCGGCGGCCGTGGCGACTACCGTGGTCTGGTCCGGCCGCGTGCCGGGACATGCGACGGAGAAGGGAGATCGAACATGGCAGGCGGTATCACCGACTCGGAGTGGTTGCGGACGCTGCGATCCGAGGCGGTCGTGCGGCATCACCTGCTGTGCTTCCCGCCGGGCGGAGGCTCGGCCACGGCATACCGAGATCTCGCACAGCGGTTCGGGCCGGGTGTCGCGGTGTCCGCGGTCCAGTATCCCGGGCGGCAGGACCGGCTGGGCGACGACCTGATCACCGACCTGGCCGCACTGGCGGACCGGATCGCGCGAGAGGTGCTCGCGCAGGGCGAGATCACGTCGCTGTCCTTGTTCGGCCACAGCATGGGCGCGACCGTGGCGTTCGAGACCGCGCGCAGGCTGGAGCGCGCCGGGCAGCCGCTGGCCACCCTGTTCGTCTCCGGCCGTCCCGCACCGACATTCGAGGAGACGCAGCGGCTGCACCTGGCCTCCGACGACGCGCTCATCGATGAGCTGGTACGGCTGGCCTCGGATCCCGCTCCACTGGAGATGCTGCGCGCCGAGCCGGGCCTCGCCGAACTCGTGCTGCCCGCCGTGCGCGCGGATTATCGAGCGGTCGAGACCTATCGTCATCAGCCGGGAGAACCGTTGCGCGTCGACATCGCGGCGCTGGTGAGCACCGAGGACCCGACGATGCGACCCGAACAGGCCGACGAATGGCGAGCGCACACCAGCGGCGGATTCGATCGGGCGACGTTCCCCGGCGGGCATTTCTACCTGGACGAGCACGGCGCGCAGGTCGCGAGCTTCGTGGAGCGCCACCTCGCCGCCTGAGCAGGGCCGCCTCGTCAGTGCGGTGCGTGCACACGGGTGGCCGGGGTGGCCCGCCTGCGCAGCGCCCACCCATAGCCGATCCAGGACGCCACCACCAGCGCGGCCACGACTGCCCGCACCAGCCCGAGTGCGCTTTCGGGGTAGATCACGCCGGTGATGTAGTGATCGATGAAGCCGCTCGACGGCAGCCGCTGCTCCCCGGCACGCTCGCGCGCCCAGTTCTCCAGATACGTGAGCGGGCAGTCGATGCCGAACACGATCGTGCTGAATCCCCAGCAGACCGCGAGCACGTGCAGCCAGATCGTGCGCCCGAAGCGCCACGCGAGGAACCCGCCGACCACCACGTAGGCCACGAACGCGAAATGCGTGACGGCGGTGGCGTCGGCCAACAGCCGGTAGAGCACGCCTCCAGCGTAACCTTCCCTCGCGCGGCGGGTCCCGGGTCGGCCGCTACCACGGGGAAGGCTGGTAGTCCTTGAGGAAGCAGCCGAACAGATCGATCCCGTTCTCACCCTGCACGATGGGGTCGTAGACCCGCGCCGCGCCGTCGACCAGGTCCAGCGGGGCGTGGAAACCCTCTTCGGCGAGGCGGAACTTGGTGTAGTGCGGGCGCTCGTCGGTGATCCAGCCGGTGTCGACCGCGGTCATCAGGATGCCGTCCTGCTCGAGCATCTCCCTGGCGCTGGTGCGGGTCAGCATGTTCAGCGCCGCCTTGGCCATGTTGGTGTGCGGGTGTCCCGGGCCCTTGTAGGCGCGGGAGAACTGCCCTTCCATGGCGGAGACGTTCACGACGTATTTCCGGCGCGCCGCGGCGGCCGCCATCGCCGGGCGCAGGCGCGAGACGAGGATGAACGGCGCGACCGAGTTACACAACTGCACTTCCAGCAGTTCGGTCGGATCCACCTGCGCGACGGTCTGCACCCAGCTGTTGGTGTGCGCGAGGTCGGGCACCAGGCCGCCCGCGTCGATCGCGACGCCGCGCGCGATCCGTTCCGGCGTCGCCGATCCGGCGACCAAGGCCAGCTCGGCGACATCGGCGGCGGTGAGCGCCGGGGTGAGCGAGGCGGTCAGCGCGGTGGGGTGCGCCTGCATGGTCTTGCCGAAGCTGACCACCTCCGGCAGCGCGCCCGCGGGCAGCGGACCCGATTCCGCCTCGACCAAAGCGCTGTAGGCGCCGGGGGAGCGACGGACCGTCTGTGCGGCGTTGTTGATCAGGATGTCCAGCGGGCCCTGGGCGGCGACATCGTCGGCCAAGGCGACCACCTGGGCCGGATCGCGCAGATCGATGCCGACGATGCGCAACCGGTGCAACCAGTCGGCGCTGTCGTCCATCGCGGCGAAACGCCGGATCGCGTCGTTGGGAAAGCGGGTCGTGATGGTGGTGTGCGCGCCGTCGCGCAGCAGGCGCAGCGCGATGTACATGCCGATCTTGGCGCGGCCGCCGGTGAGCAGTGCCCGCCTTCCGGTCAGATCGGTACGAGCGTCCCGTTTGGTGTGGCTGCGCGTCGCGCAGTCCGGGCACAGCTGGTGGTAGAAGGCATCGACCCGGGTGTAGCGCTGCTTGCAGATGTAGCAGGGACGCGGGCGGATCAGCGTGCCCGCGCTGGCTCCGGTGGTGGTGGAGCTGATCGGGATGCCCGCGGTCTCGTCATCGATCCGGTTCGGCGAGCCGGTCGCGGTCGCGGCGACCACCGCGCGGTCGGCGGCCGACACCGCCGCGCGCGCATCCGAGCGGCGCCGCTGCTTGAGCTTCTTGAACATGTGCCCGACCGCGCGCTGCACCGCCACCGAGTCGGGATGGTCCTTCTCCAGCGCTCCGGCCTGCTCCAGGACCCGAAGACAGGTCGCGAGGTCCTCGGGATCGATCATGCTTTCGGCCATCGCGGCGGGGGACATCCTTCATCGAGCTGGGCAGACGACCGGCCCATTGTCGCAAACTCGCCGGACCGGTCGCCCGCGCCCCGTCCGGTACGCCGTGGTCAGCTGCTGCGCGGGGTGATCGCCGCGCGGTCGGCGCGCAGGTCGTCGACGAAGTTGGCGATGGCCTCGGCGACCAACAACGGCTCGGTGATCGGCAGCCAGTGATTCGCCGGGACGGCGCAGCGCCACAGCTTGTCGACCCAGCGCGCGGAGGCGTCGTAGACGGCGGCCGGGACGAACGGGTCGGTGGTGTCGACCAGCAGCTGGACCGGGACGGCGGTCCTGCGCACCCGCGGCTTGCCCAGGTGGTGCAGCAGATTCGCCTGCGCGATGCGCGCGCCCGCGAGCAGATCGCCACGCCAGGTGCGCGCGATCCGCGCGGGCAGCGGCGAGACTCCCCCGAGCCCGCGCACGAGCAGGCCGCGCAGGCGGGGCGGGTAGAGCCTGCGGGCCATGGGACCGGGCGTCAGCGCCCAGCGCGCACCGTGCAACCACCAGCCCAGATCGCGGAGTTCGCGGCCGGCGCGGGGCGCCAGCGCGCGCAGCCACAGGCCGAGATGATCGAGGTTCGGTCCGGCGATCGCGGTGAACGAGGCGATGCGGGTGTTGGCACGCTCGTCGCAGACCGCTTCCCACAGTTGCACCGCGCCCCAGCCGTGGCCGCATGTGTGCACCGGCCTGCGCGGGCTGGCGGCGTCGATCACCGCGAAGAAGTCCTCCGCCAGCGTGCCGAGGCGATATTCCGACAGTACGGCGGGAACGGCCGAATCGCCGTGGCCGCGAACGTCATAGGTGATGACCCGGAAGCCGTCGGCCAACAGGGCCGCGACCGTGGACCACACGCTATGGGTGTCGGTGAGGCCGTGCACCAGCACCAAGGGCTCCGCGGCGGCATCACCCCATTCGAAGACGGCGAGTTCGGCGCCGTCCCGGTCGACCGTCCAGGTGCGGTCCGGTCGGGGCGTTTCGGTGGTGTCGAGCAGTTCGGTCATGTCCTTACCTCATTCGCTGCCGGCTGCCGATCCGATGGCACGTCGCCGTCGTGCCCGATGTCAGTAATTCCGATACGGACAGTACGAAGGATTGACCCTTGGAGGGAAAGGTAAAACGTCCGAATATGGCGCAGCTCACCACCGGAATCGCGGCACGGGCGGCGGTTTCTCGTCGGCACTCGGCAGACTGCCCGCCTCCGCTCGCGGTCGGGCCTGGTCATCCGGGCGCGGGCTCGCATCCGGGTGGCCGTGACGGCGGCTCGCTTTCCTTGTTGACAACTCGCCAATAGTTCGGGAATCTGAGCCGTAACCGGCGAAGGGGCCGGACCGGAGCTAGCAAAGGATCCAGCGATGGCGCGCGCGGCGTGGAGTGACGACGAGGTCGAGGCGGTACGAGACCTGGCGAAGACCTTCTTCGAGAAGGAGGTCGTGCCTCATGAGGAGAAATTCGTCGCGCAAGGGCACCCCGATCGCGCGCTGTACAACCGGGCCGGTGAACTCGGCCTGCTGTGTCCAGCGATTCCCGCCGAATACGGCGGTGGCGGCGGTACGTTCGCGCACGAAGCCGCCATCATCGAGGAGCAGGCCCGCGCCGGGGACGGATCGATGGGCATCCCCGTGCACAGCTCGATCATCGCGCCGTACCTGTACGAGTTCGGTTCCGAGGAACTCAAGCGGCGTGTGCTGCCCAAGGCCGCGAGCGGCGAGATCGTGCTTTCCATCGGCATGACCGAGCCGGGCACCGGATCGGACCTGCAGAACATCAAGACCCGCGCGGTACTGGAGGGCGACGAGTACGTCATCACCGGCTCGAAGATCTTCATCACCAACGGCTGGCTCTGCGATGGCATCATCATCGCCGCCAAAACCGACCCGACCAAGGGCGCGGCCGGTGTCTCGCTGATCTTCGCCGAAGTCGGTGACGACACTCCCGGTTTCGAGCGCGGGCGCATCCTGAACAAGATCGGCGGCAAGGCCCAGGACACCGCGGAGCTGTTCTTCGACGGCCTGCGCGTGCCCGCGTCCAACCTCCTCGGCGGCGCCGAGGGGCAGGGCTTCTACCAGATGATGCAGATGCTCGCGCAGGAACGCCTGGTCACGGCGATCATCGCTGTCGCCATGATGGAGAAGGCGGTGCAGCTCACCGTCGATTACACCAAGGGCCGCGAAGCGTTCGGCAAACCGCTGTTCGCCATGCAGAACACCAAGTTCGAACTCGCCGAGTGCGCGACCGTCACCAAGGTCTCGCGCACCTTCCTCGACGACTGCATCGACAAGCACCTGCGCGGTGAACTCGACATTCCCAGCGCTGCCATGTCGAAATACTGGCTGACCGATCAGCTCGGTATCGTGGTGGACCGCTGCCTGCAACTGTTCGGCGGCTACGGCTACATGACGGAGTATCCGATTTCCCAGCTCTACACCGGCGCCCGCGTCCTGCGCATCCTCGCGGGCAGCAACGAGGTGATGAAGGATCTCATTGCCCGGTCTCTCTGACACCAGGAGTGCGGCCGCGGACGGTGGCGCCGACCCGGCGCTACCGCGCCGCCGCAGGCTCGAACCCGACGAGCGGCGCGCGCAGATCCTCGCCTGCGCGATCGACATGTTCGGCGAGCGCCCGTACGCGGCCGTCTCCACCGCCGAACTGGCGCAGCGCGCGGGCGTGGCGCGCGGTCTGATCAACCACTATTTCGGCAACAAGCGCGACCTCTATCTCGCGGTGGTGCGGCGCATGGTGACGTTGCCCAAGCTCGACAACATGGTCGTGCCCACCGGCAGCTGGCGTGAGCGGGTCGATGCCAGCGTGCGCTGGCTGCTGGACACCATCGCCGAGCACGGCAGCACCTGGGTGAAGGTCACCAGCCACGAGGGCGTCGGCGACGATCCCGAGGTGCAGCAGATTCTCGACGCCGCCGACGACGCGGCGGCCGAGCGCCTGCTGCTGATGGTCGGCCTCGCCGATTCGGCACACGACGCCGAACTGCGAGCGATGGTGCGTGCCTATGGTGGTCTGGTCAAGGTCGCGGGCCGGGAATGGATCACGCGCGGCACGCTCACCCGCGCGCAGGTGCACGAGCTGCTGTGCGACATGCTGCTGACGCTGGTCACCGAATCGCTGCCCAAGGTCGACCGCAGGCAGTCACCCGGCGGCCCGGATCACCGCTCGCCGCTGTAGCGAATCGGACGCAAGGCGCCCGGCCCGTGGCCCTGGCGGCCGTGCTTCAGTTCGATCGCCTGTTCCCGGTGATGTTCGACGAGCAGGGCGCCGACGCCGGTGATCCACAGCGCGGCCGTCACGACCACACCGACGCCGGTCCAGCCGGTGAACCCGTATCCGGCGGCGGTCAGAGTACAGGCCAGCGCTACGACGCCGAGGGTGCACAACACGATGCCCGGGAGGTTGAAGTTGTCGTCGAGCAAATCTCCGGCCCTGGCATGCCAATGCGGGGTATCCCGGCCGCTCGAGGTCGTCTTATCGGACATGGATCCTCCTGGAGAAAGGCCGCGGTCAGGTGGGTCGTATGTCGACCAGCATGCGCCTCGGCTAACAGATTCGCGAGAGTTGCGACACGTTTGTTATTACGGCCCGATCACAAATATCCGACACTTCGAATCAACTTTTCGCCGCGCGCGCCCTATTCTGTGTCGGTATATCGGGGCGGGTCCGGGCAGTCCGAGGTTCCTGCGCGGTGTTGGTGTGGAGAGGGACCTGAATGACACGGGCAGAACGGCGTGATACGGATCGCTGGCCGCAGGCGCGGCCGGAGGATCGCTGGTCGGAGCCCGAGCCCGACGGCGGCTGGGCGGACGAGGAGGACGAGCGCTGGCCCGAACAGCCGCCGAGCCGCCGCCGAACCGGCCGACTGCGGGTGGAGATCCCGCCGATCGTCAATCCGTACGCGATCGTCGCGCTCGTGGGGGCGCTGCTGGGGCTGTTCCCGGTCGCCATCGTGTTCGGCTTCATCGCCTTCAGTCACCCGCGCGGCCGGGTCATGGCGATGTTCGCGCTGCTGCTCGGCGTCGCCGAGATCACCGCGGTGGCCGGGTTCGTCCTGCTGACGGGCAACTGGCTGCCGGACGTGATGAACCGTCAGTCCGTGATCGCGCCCACGCCCGTCGCGTCGGTGCCCACGACCGTCGAGCGTCCGGTGGCGACGACCACGGCGGCAGCGCCGAGCCCCGCTGTGACCACTACGCCGTCAGCGAGCCAGGGACCGGTCACGAAAGGTTCGTCGTGCAGCGAGGCGCAGCTCGGCCAGATCGGCAGCGCCGCCGACGGTGGCACCCTGATCTGCCTCACCACCTCCGGCGGCTACCAGTGGGCGGGCCCGCACGTCGTCGCGACCGCCGTGCAGCAAGCGGGGTCGAAGTGCGACGCCTCCGGGGCGAAGACCGGACGCACCGCCGACGGCCGGGCCCTGGTGTGCGAACTCAGCGGCCGCAGCGGCACCTGGGTGTTGTGGACCGAATAACGCCCGCTATTCGGCCTTCTTGGCGCGGCTCGGCTGCACCCTGGGCGGTTCGTTGGGCATCTTCGGATATTGCGGGGGCCACGGCGCGTCCATGAGACCGGCCGCCATGTCCCGGTCGGACATCTCCAGCAGCGGGGCGATGGACTGGGGCGCACGGTCGGCCCACGGGTCGCCCGATGCGGCGTAGCGTGCCGGGACGGTCGCGATGGTCAGCTCGTCGGGCACCACCGAATCCAGATCCGCCCAGCTGATCGGCGTCGAGACCTGCGCGCCGACCTTCGGCCGCACGCACCAGGCGCCGAACACCGTTTTGTGCGGCGCGTTCTGATTGAAATCGATGAAGACTCGGTTGCCGCGTTCTTCCTTCCACCACTGCGCGGTGATGTCCTCCGGGAACCGGCGCTCCAATTCGCGGGCCAGCGCCACCGCGGCGGCCCGCACCTGATAACCGTCCCACTTCGGTTCCAGCGCCGAGTAGAGATGCAAGCCGCGTGAGCCGGAGGTCTTGATCCAGGATTCGATGCCGAGTTCGGCGAGCAGATCCCTGGTGCGTATCGCGGCGTGCCGGAGATCGGCGAAGGTGATGCCCGGCGAAGGATCGAGGTCGATGCGCAGCTCGTCGGCGATCTCCAGATTGTCGGCGCGGTTGGGCCAGACGTGGAACCCGAGGCATCCCTGGTTCACCGCCCACAGGATGTGGGCGAGATCGTGGGCGACGAGGGCGTCGCTGGTGGTGCCGTTCGGTGTGGACACCTCCACGGTGTGCAGCCAGTCCGGCGCGGATTTAGGCACCCGTTTCTGGAACCAGGACTTGCCGGACGCTCCGTCGGGATACCGCTCCAGCAGCAGCGGACGCCCGCCGACCACATTCAGGAACGGCTCGGCGATCGCCTGGTAGTAACGCACCAGATCGAGTTTCGTCTCGCCGCGCTTGGTGAAATAGATCTTGCCCGGATTGCTGATCGTGACGGTCCGGCCGTCGGTCTCGATGTCGACGGACTCGGTCATCGCGCCGCGCCTTCGCCGAACAGCGTGCTCAATTCCGCGGGCGCGACCTCGTCCAGCTGCGCGTAGGTACACGATTCCGGCGTCCGGTCGGTGCGGAAGCGCACCAGCCTGCCGCCGTGGCGCAGCCGTCCCGACTGCACGTGCTCATAGCGCACCTCGGCGACCAGCTCCGTCCGCAACGCCTCCCAGGACAGATCCTTGCCGCCGGTCCAGCGGCTGACGCCGCCGGGCATCTTGCCCTCCGCCGCCGCCTGCGCCGCGGCGTCGGCCCAATCCCGCCAGGGATGGTTGTCGAGCGCGTTCTCCCGCAGTGGCGCGAGCTCCTCGACCAGTTCCTTGCGCCGGGCCGCGGTGAAGCTGCTGGCCACGCCGACGTGGTGCAGGCGGCCCTCGTCGTCGAACAGTCCGAGCAGCAGCGAGCCGACCCCGGCCCCGTCCTTGTGCCAGCGGAAACCCGCCACCACGCAGTCGGCGGTGCGCTCGTGCTTGACCTTCAGCATCACCCGCTTGTCCTGGAGATAGGCGAGGTCGTCGGATTTGACCATCACGCCGTCGAACCCCGCGCCCTCGAAACGGGTGAACCAGTCCTCGGCGACGTCGGGATCGTGGGTGAGCGGAGTCAGGTGCACGCGCGCGAGCGCGGTGTCCAGGATCGTTTCGAGCAGCCGCCTGCGTTCGATGAACGGCTCCCCGGTCAGATCCTTGTCGCCGAGGGCGAGCAGATCGAAGGCCACGAAACTGGCCGGCGTCTCCGCGGCCAGCTTGGCGACCCTGGACGCGGCCGGATGCAGCCGGTTCTGCAAGGTGTCGAAATCCAGACCCTGTTCGGTGACCACCACGATCTCGCCGTCCACCACGCAGCGGTCCGGCAGCGCCTGCTTCAGCAATTCGGCGACCTCGGGAAAATACCTGGTCAGCGGCCGGTCATTACGCGAGCCGAGTTCCACTTCGGCGCCGTCGCGGAACACGATGCAACGGAAACCGTCCCATTTGGGTTCGTAGCTCAGGCCCGGCTCGCGCGGCACCGCGGGCGCGGATTTGGCCAGCATCGGCCGCACTGGTGGCATCACCGGTAGATCCACGCGATCCTCCTCGGGTCCGATCCTCACCCATGTCGACGGTGCGCGCGGACCGAACTCATCGGTATGCGGCCGCGGCCTCGGCTCGATCGTAGGCGGGTGCCCCGACAGGTTCGTGGACTTCGCCGGTCAGTTCTCCAGCCAGCCGTGCTGGTCGGCGAACGCGGTGAGCCGGTCGCGGATGGTGAGGATCTCACCCGCGGTGAGCGCGGGGCTGGCGTCCAGGAGCAGCTCGGTGATCAGGCGCTGGTGCTCGGCGACGGTGAGCTGTCCCGAACCGGCCCTGTCCTTACCCTTGTGCCGGGCGGGGGGTGCGGACGACCCGCCGACCACAGTGAGATTGACCGCCTTGGGTCCGCGGTCGCCTTCGGTCACCTCGAACTCGAACACCCGTCCCTGTCGCAACTCGTCCTCGTCCAGGCCGATGTCGTTGACGTGGACGAACACATCGGGTCCACCGTCCTCCGGCCGAATGAATCCGAATCCCCGAGAGCTGTCGAACGACACCAATTTCCCGATGGACACCAACACCCGCTCCTCGTCGCCGTCGCTACTGGGCAACTTTAACGCGCCTTTTCGCCGTCGTCGGAGGAAAGCGCCTTTTGCAGCGAATTGAAAACGGTCAGTCCCTGACCGACCATTCCGTTCACCAGTTCGCTGACTCCGTCCGGTCCGTTCAGCACGGTGAGATTCGCGTTCGCCAACCCGTTCGACGCCTGCCGCACGATTTCCGGAAGTTGTTCGATCAACAACTGATCCAGCGCGATGCGGTTGTTCGACGCGGCCGCCTCGGCTTGGATCCGGGTCCGGTCGGCTTCCGCCTCGGCCAGGATGCGCACCCGATCCGCTTCCGCCTGAGCGGGTTTGACGACCTCGGCCTGCAACTGCTGCTCACGCAGCTCGGCCTCCTTGCGCGCCTGCTCGGCCTGGGCGGTGAGCACCTCCTGCAACGCCATCGCCTCGGCGAGCGGGCCCGCCTGCGCCGCCTCCGCGTTGGCCTTGTCGATGTCGCGCTGGTACTGCGCGCGCAGGATCGCCGTCTCGCGCTGATATTCCGCCTGCCTGCGCTGGGATTCCTGCTCGGCCTGCGCCGCCGCCTGCGCGGCTTGCGATTGCGCGATCTGCGCGTCGCGCTGGACGGCGGCATTGTGCGGGGCGGCGAGCGCGGCGATATAGCCGAGGTTGCCGTCGTCGATGGACTGGATCTGGAACGAATCGACCCACAGGCCGATGTTGCTCATCTCGACTTTTGACGCGACGAGCACTTCGTCGGCCAGTTTCTGCCGCTCCCGGATGATCTCCTCGACCGTCATCGAGCCGACGATCGAACGCAGGTGCCCGGAGAAGATGCGCCCGGTCAGCACCGACATCTCCCGCTCCTGCTCGGAGAGGAACCGCTGGGCGGCGTTCACGATGGAGGAGGTGTCGTTGGCCACCTTGAACGCGATCACCGCGCGGACGTCGAGCTGGATCGCCTGTTTGGTGACGCACCGCTCCTTGATCTCGGATTCGAACATCGCCAGCGACAGGTAGCGCACCTTGCGGAACAGCGGAATCACCCAGGCGCCGCGTCCGATGACTACTTTGAACGGCGTGTTGTCGCGGCTCTTGCCGCCGCTGACCAGCATCGCCTCGTCCGGGTCCGGCACATGGTAGCCCAGCACGTCTGTCTCCCTTGCTCTTTCAGGTTTCTGCGGCCGGGTCCGGGGTGAGCGGAATCCACGGGACGACGTCGACGACGCGCCCCGGATGGACCGCGATGACCAGCACGGTCGCACCGGCCGGGATCGGCTCGGCGGACTGTGCGATGTACAGCTCGGTTCCCCCGCGAATCGCGACCAGGACCTCGCTCAGCGTCCCGGCACCTCGGATCGGCGATGTGAGCGTACCCGTCAAACCCACCACCGGGTCGGTCATCGCGCGATCTCCTTCTTCCGGCTCTCGGACCGTCACCCTACGTCTCGCACAGCGCCTTTCGGTATCGGTGCGGCGGAACGGCGCGGCGGCGCGAGTATGTTTCTTGCATGGGAGGTCGGCTGGCGCTGGTGGTGGGATCGGAATGCGCGGCGCTGGGAGATCTGGGTTTCACCGAAGAACTCGCCAACGGCTTGTACGGGAGTCTGACCGCAGCGGGCGGGTGGCGGCCCGCCATCGAGCTGGACGGCCCGGTGCTGAATCCCACTGCCGCGCAACTGCTCGAGGCCGTCGACGCGGCCTTCACGGCGGCATCGCAGCGGCAGGCCACCCTGCTGCTCGGCTTCATCGGGCACGGCGTGGCGACCAGCGCCGAGGACTTCTACCTGCTCGGCCACGATTCACCCGCTGATCCCACCTCGCACAACGCGTTTCACCTGACCCAAGAGATCCGCGAGCGGCTCGACCGCGCCGCGCTGGACGGGCTCGTGCTGCTCGTCGACGCCTGCGAGGCGGGGCAGGGCGTCCAAGGGGCCGCGCGCCGGTGGACGGATCTGCTGGCGCAGTCGGGCGGCCGGATGGAACTGCTGGTCGCCTCGGGCGACGGGCCCGCGTACTCCGGATGCTTCACCCGCACCATGCTCGCCACCTTCGACCTGGGCCTGCCGCTGCGCGGGGAGAACCTGCTGCCCTCGGACCTGGTCGATCCGATCGCCGTGCAGTGCACCCATCAACAGCCGCAGCATCTGTCGTTCAGTTCCGGCGCGGTGTCCACGGCACAGGGCGTCGACCCGGGGCTGTGGCTGGTGCCGAACACCGCGCGCCACCGCGACGCGGTGAGCGGACGCTCCGCCGCCGGATTCGTCGACCAGCTCACCCGGCGTCTGCTGCTGACGCCCGATGTGCGCGAGCGTCTCGACGCGATCGTCGACGCGGGCAGCCACCGGCTGCGTGCGGTGCTGGGGCCGGCGGGCGTGGGCAAGTCCACGCTGCTGGCGATGCTGATCCGCCCCAGCCTGGTCGACGGGCTCGCCGTCACCCCCGACTACATCACCGCCGCGGTGTTCCTGACGGTGAACAGTTCGGTGGAGTCCGTGGCCGCGGAGCTGGCCGCGCAGCTCGACGCGCGCGTGCCCGGCTTCCGTGAGGCGGCGCGCGCGGCCAGGGCGCACCGGCCCAGGGACGAGTTCGACATCTTCGACATCCTGGTCCGCCGCCCGTTGGCGCGGCTGTCCACGGCGGGCCGCCGGGTCACGCTGGTGTTCGACGGACTGAACCAGCCGCAGGAGGGGACCAGGCGGTTGCTCGTGGCCGCGATCGCCGATCTGACCGGCCGCGAAGATCTTCGGCACGTGCGCGTGATCGTCGGCATCCGGCCCGGCACCGGCGTGGAGGACGATCCGGGGCTGGCGCACATGCACCGCATCGATATCGCCGAACCGGCGGCCGACGACATCGCCGCCGTGGTGGATTCCGCGCGCGGCACGGCGCCGCTGGGCCCGGTCGACTGGATCGGCTGGATCCAGCGGCTGCTGGCGGAGACCCCCACGGACGCGAGCGGTTCGCGGGTGGTGGCGGGTGGCTGGCTGGTCGCCGGCATCCTGCTGGAGGTCGCTTCGGGATTGACCGACGGCGCGGTGGCCTCCGGGATCGGCCTCGACCGGGTCATCGCCCTGCGTGTCGAGACGGCGCTGCGCGGGCTCGATCCCGAAACCACCGGTGACACAGCGGCTCTGCTCGGTGTGCTGGTCGCGGCGGGTGTCGGGCCGGTGTTGCCGCTGGAGCTCTTGGATTCGGCGCTGTTGTCGCTCGGCGTCGACCTCAGCGCCGCCCGGGTCCGCGACATCGCCGTGAATCTCGGCACCCTGGTCACCCGCAGTCATCCCGGCACCGTTCGCGAGTCGCTCGGCGTGACCCACAGCGCGTTCCTGCCCGCGCTGGGCGCGGAATGCCACCGCC
Organism: Nocardia sp. NPDC059691; assembly: GCF_042733915.1. Lineage (NCBI taxonomy): Bacteria > Bacillati > Actinomycetota > Actinomycetes > Mycobacteriales > Nocardiaceae > Nocardia > Nocardia sp. NPDC059691. The sequence goes on from NZ_JBHWFB010000019.1 coordinate 31,686, forward strand.
TCGGCGTGCGCATCGCGGACGCCCACCGCGCCCTGGTCGCGGCGATCCAGGCCGACGGAGGCGACCGGGCCGCGGACTACGCGCGCGGCGCGGCCGTACGCCACTGCCTGGCCTACGGCGATGCCGCCTTGGCCATCGACTTCCTGGAGAAACTGGAAACCGGCAGGTCGGCCGACGACCGCGACCTGTGGGCGGCGTGGACGCCCGACTTCGCCGAGTCACTGGGACCGGACCATCCCTACACCTTCATCACGCGGGAACGGTGGGCATATCACCGCGCCGAGAGCGGCGACCTGGTCGGCGCAGTCGCCGATTTCGAACAGTTGCTCGCCGACCGGTTGCGGGTGTTCGGACCCGACGATCCGGCCACCTCGGACACCCGCGACAAGCTGGCGAGCTACCGCGCCCGCTGCGGCGACTACTCCGGCGCGGGCGAGGAGTTCGAGCATCTGCTCGCCGACCGGCTGCGCCTGCTCGGGCCCGACCATCCCGAAACCTTGCGCACCAGGAACAACCTGGCGTCCAATCGCGGCGACGTCGGCGACTTCGCCGGGGCGATCGACCGGTTCGAACAGCTGCGCGCCGACCGCGCCCGCGTGCTCGGCGCCGATCACCCGGACACCTTGCGCACCCGCAACAGCCTCGCGTACTGGCGGGCGGCAAGCGGCGACCTCGCAGGCGCACGGGCCGAATTCGAGCAGTTGGTAGCCGACTATCTGCGCGTCTTCGGCGCCGACCATCCCAATACGCTCGGCGCGCGCAACAACCTCGCGGCGTTCCGCGCGCGCAGCGGTGATCTGTCCGGGGCGGGCGCGGAGTTCACCCGACTGCTCGACGATCGTCTGCGGGTGCTCGGACCGGACCACCCCGACACGCTGCTCACCCGCGGCAAACTGGCCGCCTACCGCGCCGACAGCGGCGATCTCGCGGGCGCGATCACCGACCTGGAGAAACTGCTCGGCGACCGGTTGCGCGTGCTCGGCCCGGACCATCCGGACACCTTCGACACCCGCAACGAACTCGCGGGCTGCCGCGCCCGGCACGGCGACCTGACCCGCGCCGTCGCGGAACTGGAGGTGTTGCTGGTCGCGGAGTTGCGCGCTCTCGGCCCCAGTCACGGCGCCACCATTCGGACGCAGAACACGCTGGCGTACTGGCGGGGCCGGTCCGGGGACCTACCGTCCGGCCGCACCGGGTGACGCGCGGGGCGGTCAGGGACGGTAGAGCGAGCGGTACACCGTGAGCATCGCGAGGCAGTGCTCGATGATCTGCTCGCGGGTGGCGCGCAGCGAGCCGTTCAGCCATGCCGAGAACATGCCCGCGTTCCCGCTGGCCATGGTCACCGCCGCCAGCCTGCGCTTGACCGGATCGTCGATGTGGCCGAACAGATGGTCCTGCATGATCCGGGTGAAGACCGGCATCACCGCGAAGGTGGTCTGCCCGAGCCCGGTGCTGGAATACGGCTCGACCAGGAACAGCCGGGATTTGCGCGGGTCGGCGAGCACCTTGTCCACCAGGATCTCCGACAGCGCGCGATCGCGGGACGGGTCGTCGGTGGCGGCGAAGGCCGTCATGGGTTCGAGGAATTCCTCGGCGACCTGACGGTAGAGCACGTCGAGCAGCTCGTCGCGGCTGGCGAAGCTTTCGTAGAAGTAGCGGTCGGTGAGATTGGCCTTACGGCACACCGCCCGCATGGTGACCCCGCTCGCGCCCGACTCGCCGATCAGATCGAGCGCCGCTTCCAACAGCGCCGCCCGCCGCGTCTCCCTGCGCTCGGTGAGCGTCGTCCCACCCCAGATCCGTGGGCCCCCGTCGTCGTCTGCGTCCTGACCTGTCTGCACGGCCCAACGATAGTGCCTGGCGGCGCGCCCCGGCGCCGCGCGCACCCGCCTCGCCCTCCCCGGTCTTGCCGAACTGGATTCCGCGCCGTCACGGTGCGGTAACTGACGGTTTACTCGACCTGGTTACCTTCCCTGGGTTGCTCGGTGGTTCGGTAGTGGAGGTGACGGCGCGTGCACAACTCCGCTGCGGCGATCTCGTCCGAAGGAATCGGTCACGTACTCGGGCATGCGGGGATGCGCCCCGTACGACCGGCGGTTCGGCCTCTCCCGCCGCCGCGGCGGCCGCTGCCGCTGGCCCGTGGGCCGCGTCCGGCGCACATCCCGCTCGCCCCCGCGCAGGAACGGATGTGGCACGCCGCGCGGGCCGGGAACTCGAGTGACTGGAATGTGACTCGCGCGGTGCGACTGTCCGGACCGGCACTGCGGCCCGAGGGGATCGTCGCCGCGATCGACGACGTCGTCGCCCGGCACGAACCGCTGCGCACCCGTTACCCGAGGACCGCCTCGGGCCCGGCCCAGGTGATCGTCCCCGCGAACGAGGCCGGGGGGCGGACCGACGTCGTCCTGGCCACCGAAGCCGAATTGCCGCGGCATATCGCGGAATTCGCCGCGATCGAGTTCGATCTGGAGACCGACCTGCCGCTTCGCGCCCGGCTGTGCGTGCTCGGACCGCACGAGGTGGTGCTGGTGCTGGTCGTGCACCACATCTCGATCGACGGGCGGTCGGTGGCCCCGCTGCTGCGCGATCTCGGCACTGCCTACCTCGCCGGACAGGCCGGAGCCGCGCCGGACTGGCCGCCGCTGCCGATCGACTACGCGGACTACACCTTGTGGAAGCACGCCCAGCTCGGTGACTACTCCGACGAATGGAGCCGCGCCACGCAGCAGTTGCGGTACTGGGCCAACACCCTGGCCGGTCGGCCGCCGGTGCTCGAATTCCCCTGCGTCCGGCCTCGTGCCATCCGCCGAGGCGGTGCGAGCGCGGGTGCCGTCGTATCGGTCGCGTTCGCCGCCGATGTGCACCGTGCGCTGCTCGATCGGGCGTGCGCGGCGCGAGCCAGCCTGTTCATGGTGTTGCAGACCGCGTTCGCGGTGGCCGTCGGCGCTTTCTCCGGCAGCGCCGACGTGACGGTGGCCACCGCGGTCGCGGGCCGCGATCACCGGCTGCTCGACGACCTGGTGGGCAACTTCGCCGACGACGTGCTGATGCGCGTCCGGCTCGACCGCGCCGCCGACGCGGAGGAACTGCTCGATCAGGTGCGCGGGGTGGCGCTGGCCGCCTTCGCCCATCCCGATACACCCGGCCAGCGGCTGAAGCGCTGCCTGCTGCAGGACGCGGCCTGCCCGCTGTTCCAAGCGACGCTCATCCTCCAGCGCGGCGCGGCCGCCCAGCCCGCGGCGGACGGTTCCGGCGGAGTGAGCATCACCGAGGTCGACACCGGAATCGTCCGCGCCAAGCACGACCTCGAATTCGGTCTCGTCGACCGGTACGACCGGCTCGGCGCGCCCGCGGGCATCGACGGCGTATTCATCTACCCGGCCGCGCTGTTCGAGCGGGGCACCGCGGTCGCTTTCACCGAATTATTCTCCGCCACAGTCGAACTCCTGGCCGCCGGTTACCGGGGTCCGGTCACCCCGTTGCTGACGGACTGGTCCGCCGGGCGGCGGTGAGCCCGCGGGCGATCAGCCTCGTTCCAGCGGCAACCCCGCATCGCGCCAGGCGACCACGCCACCGGCCAAGCTGGTGGCGTCGTAGCCGGCTCGCCTGGCCCGTGCGGCGAACCGCACCGACAGCTCACCGACGGGGCAGACGAAGACGACGGGGCGCGAGCGCGGGAACGGGATGCCGTGCCCGAACATGTCGTCGAGCTGGTCGTCGCGGATGTTCAACGCGCCGGGGACGTGCCCGATCCGATAGGCCATGGCGCCACGGCTGTCCACGATGGTCGGGCGTCCGGTCCGGTCCAGCTCGGCGAGCTGCTCGGGCGACAGCCGCGGCACCGCCGCCAGCTCCTCCTCGGTCGGGGCCGCTTCGCGTTCGGCGCGGCCGAACCGTTCCGGCCTGCGCTTCTTGATGTACGACAGGTACGGTTCGAGGCGATCGCAGACGATGAACACCGCCACGAGCGGATCGTCCGGATCCCTCGCGGACAGATCGAGCGCGCCGAGCGTCTCCAGCGCGGCGGCGTAACTCGCACCGCTGGTCGGCCCGGCCAGGACGCCGTATCCGCTCGCCAGGCGCAGCGTCGCGTCCACGGCGTCGCCCGCCGCCACGGTCACGATCCGGTCGTAGAATTCCGGCTGGAACAGCCCGACATCCCACATCTCGCTCTCCGAACGGATGCCGGGAATGAAGTCCGATCGCTCCGAAACCACTGCGACGGTGCGCAATTCGGGATTGTGCTTGCGCAGGTAGGTAGCGGTCCCCCTGGTGGAACCGGTGGTGCCGAGCCCGCCGATCAGATAATCGATCCTGGTGATGCCATCGGCGGCCAGGTCCTCGTGGATCTCCCGGCCGGTGCCGTGATGGTGCGCCTCGATGTTCTTCTCGTTGGTGTACTGCGACAGATGCCGGTACGTAGCGGGCTGCTGGGCCATGGTCGCCTCGATCACCGAGTAGACGTCGTTCGGCGTCGTCGGGTCCGGGCACTCGGAGAGGCCGGGCAGTTCCACGATCTCGGTGCCGAACAGCTGCAGCAGATCACGGACCTCGCCCACTTTGATCCGGTTGGTCACCGCGCGCAGGTCGATCCCGTACATCGCGCCGAGGACGCGCAGCGCTTTGGCCGTGTTCCCGCTGGACGCCTCGATGAGTGTCCGGCCCTCGGCGCGGATCCGCGCCAGGTCGTCGCGCAGCATCGCCCAGGCCACCCGGTCCTTCACCGAACCGAACGGGTTGTGCGACTCCAGTTTCGCGTAGAGTTCGACATTCGCCAGCCCGTGCACCGCGGGGTCGAGCCGCAGCAGCGGCGTGTTGCCGATGAGTTCGGTGATGTGGTCGTATCGCATCAGGGGGCCTCGACGGATCGGACCGGACGGTTGACGAGGTCGGTGGCGTGCGGCGCGATGTGACGCGGCCGGGACGACTCGACGGGGAAATCGGGCTCGTAGTCGGCGTCGTGCACGACCCGGGACCCGTCGGGCGTCCGGGTGACCGCGAGTTTCGCGGGCAGGGGATGCATGGAGGCCGTCGCGGCGGACAGGTCCATGTGATAGGCGGCGGTATTCGGGAACACCACCGAATCGCCCGGCCGGGGCCGCGCGGGCAGCCATACCTTGTGGTTGGTGATCAGATCGCGCTCCAGGCACAGCCGCCCGGCGAGGTAGACGCCGACCGGACCCGTGTCGCGGTCGCCCGCGGTCGCGTCATCGCCGGGCAGGAGGATCGGGTCGACCATGACCTCCTGATCGGCGGGCGTCACCGAATCACGGCTGAGGTCGACGTGCACCAGCACGCTGCCGTCGGCGACCTCCTTGACGAACTCGACTGTGGCCACCGTGATACCCGCGTGATCTACCAGCGCCTTGCCCGGCTCCAGCCACATCTCCAGCAGATTGTCGCCCGCCACCTGCGCCACCGTGCGTCCGCCGTGCCGCTCCAGCGGAGCGTCGAGCAGATCGGCGAGCATGCGGTCGGCGGCGACGGTGTTGGCGTACTTGTGGAACACCGGTGTGCCGTGCACGGCCCCGCCCGCGACGTGGTAGCCGAAGGTGTTGCTGCCCCAGGTCATCGGCTCCCCACGGCCGAGCAGCGATTCGCGCAGCGCGAGCACGTAGGCGTCGAACCGCTCGGCGTCGGCGGTGAACACCTGCCGGAAGCCGCCGCCGATGTCGAGCACCGACGGGGTGAGTCCGTGATCATAGGCGCGCTCGATCAGTCGCAGGCAGGTGTCTATCGCCCGGACGCGCTCACCGAGGTCGCCGGAGTCGAGGTGAAAGGCGAAGCCGAGGAAGGCGATCCGCCCGCGCCGCGCCGACAGCAGATCGAATGCCTGCTCGACATGCGCGAGCGGTATCCCGAACCGGCTCACCTGTCCCGCGTCGAATCCGGAAATTCGCAGTAGCACAGGCACTTCCGCTTGCTGCCCGGCCAGTTCCGCGATGCGGCCCAGCTCCCAGAGGTTGTCCACGTTGATCGTGACCCCTCGGTCGACGAGTTCGCGCAGGAAGGCTTCCCCTTTCGGGCCGGTGACCTCGATGCGCGCCGGATCGAACCCGGCGGCGCGGGCGCTGGACAGTTCGTGCGGTGAGGCCACGTCGACGGCGATGCCCTCGCGTTCGGCGGTGCGGACGAACGCGCGAGACTGGTTCACCTTGTGCGCGTAACAGATTCGGTGGCCGGGAAGGCTCCGCTCCAACACGGAACGCAGGCGCAGGAGATTCTCCGAATATACCTGCGGGAACACCAGATGCGCGGGCGATCCGAATCTCGTCAGCGTTTGCGTCGGGAGGCCGGGAGTGTCGAGAAAAGCGCGGACGATCGGGTGGAGCTTCGCGGGCAGCGCCGGCGGCCACGGCGTCATACGGCGGCTTCCGACGGCTCGGGGTCCGACGCCCGCGGCGCGTCGTCCGGCCGCTGCGCGACCGGGTTGTAGCCGCCGTCCCGGATCGCCTCGAACGCACGGGCCCGATTGCGCGGGCTGCGGAACTCGGCCACCACCCGTTTGCTGTCCAGGTCGATCTCGACCACGCGGATGTCCATCGACTCCAGCACTCCGCCGATCGTGCGGACGCAGTGCTTGCAGGTCATATCGGGCACGTAGAACACCTGGTCCTCGGCGGTCGCGACCCGGTCGGCGGTCGCCTCGTCGAGTTCGGCGCTGACCTCGGCGACCGCGCAGCGGCCCGCGATCTCGGTGAACGTCGCGACGAATCGGTCGACCAGCAGCGGGAGGAGACTGAAATGCCCGCTGTCGAGCTGGTGTGGCATGGCGGCCGGGCAGGCAGGATGGCTGCCCTCTGGCAGCAGGGCGTACTGCCGGGAGATCAGGTCGAGGTCGTCGTGGTACTTGGCGATCGCCTCGGCCACCGTGAGGCCTTCGGCCGTGGTGGCGCGCTCCATCACGGCGTGCGCGTCGGCGATGGTGGCGTCCTTCATCGCGCGCAGGGTCGCCACCGTCTCCGCCGAATAGCGGACGGTGCCGTCGGGTTGCGCGACCAGCGTCACCGGGATCATGCCCCGCCGGTAGGTCGAGGCCTGCAATTCCCAGAACCATCGCGTGGCGACCGCGGCGAAGATCCCGGAAACGCGGAGCCCTTCGGCGAATTCGGCGGCGTCGCGGTAGGGGGTCGCGTCCGCCAGCAACGCGTGCTGGGCCAGCACGCGCCCCGCCGCCTCGATGCCGACCCGGAAGATGTCGCGCGGATCGTGGTCGGTGGTCGTGCCCGCTAATACGGCGTGTTCGCGAGGTCCGAGCGCCGCGACCCGCGCGGCGAAATCGGCGTCGGCGTCCAATTGGCGCCACAACGCCAGGACCGTCTCGCGCGTCGCGATCGGCACCGACGGACCGAGACCACCGGCACGGAAGTGCCCGGTATTCGGGATGCCCGCGCTGTCGGTCCACGCGATCCGATGCGTCGCGCTCGTCACCTGGTCCGCGCGGCACGGCCGCATGAACCGCTCCAGATACAGCCGCTGCGAGTAGGTGAGATGGCTGTCCGGCTCGAGACCCAATGCCGTACAGGCGTATTCGAATCGCCGATGTCGGGGAGCGGGTACCGGTTCGGTGAACAGCCCTGGCTGCGCCAAGTCGGCCAGCACCCTGGACGCGGCCCGCCGGTCGTAGCGGGGGATGTCGTTACTCACGTGACCTCCTCGGCGATGGTTCGCACGCACGCGACGAATCGGTCGATCTCGTCGGGCGTGTTGTAGATGTGCGTGCTGACCCGCACCGAGCCCGCGCCGTCGGATTCGGCGGGGACGCAGTGCGCACCGGTGCGCACCAGGAAACCGAACTCGCTCAGGACGAATCCCGCGTCGGCGGCCGAGATCCCCTCCAGGGTGAAGGAGACGATGCCGTAGCCGACCTCGCAGGTCGCGTGCGCCGGGCCGGGCAGGAACTCCAGGCCGGGAACCGGTCGCAGCCCGTCGATCAGCCGCAGGGTCAGGGCGCGATTGTGCGCGGCGACGGCGTCGAGACCGAACGATTCCAGCACCTCCAGCGCACTGCCGAGGGCGAGGATGCCCGGAATGTCGGGCGTTCCGCCTTCCAGCCGCGACGGCATCGGCCCCGGGCGCAGCCCGCCGGGACCCGGTTCGACGCCGGAGTTGCCCCCGGGCAGGAACGGCGTCAACCGGTCGTGCACGCGCCGGTGGCAGTAGAGGATCCCGGTGCCGGGCGCACCGAACATCTTGTGCGCGGCGAAGATCGCGAAATCCGCACCGAGCGCGGTGACGTCGACCGGAAGATGGCCGCCGCTCTGCGAGCAGTCGAAGCACAGCAGGATCGCCGGATCGATCCGGCCGCGCAGTTCCTCGAGAGTGCTCAGACCGCCGAAGACATGGTGCAGATGCCCGGTCGTGATCAGCCGGGTGCACGGGGTGATCTTGGCCAGGATGTCGTCGGTGTCCGCCTCGCCCGCAGCGGTCACCCGGTAGGGAACGAGGTGGATGCGGCGTCCGAACCGGGCGAGCAGCCCGCGCAAGTGCTGCCACGGGTACACGTTCGACGCGTGATCGCTCGCGTTGTAGAGGATCTCGTCGCCGTCGGCGAGCGCCGTCAGACCCCACGACAGCGCGACGGCGTTGACTGCGGCGGTGGCGCCCGCGGTGAAGACCACCTCGTCCGGATGCTCGGCGCCGATGAACGCGGCGGCGTGTTCGCGGACGCGGGCGATCCGAGCCGTGAGACCGGTGGCCCAGGGGTAGGTGCCGCGGCCTGCGTTGGCGGTGTTGTTGCTGTGGTAGCGCTGAATGGTCTCGATCACCGGCAGCGGCTTCTGCGTGGTGGCGGCGCTGTCCAAATAGACCTCGGAGGCGCCGGCGATGGCCGGGAACAGCGCCCGCACCGCGGCGGGCGCGAACGTCGGGATTTCCGGCGGCCGGGGAATATCCTCCGTCCTCGTCACCGGCGATCTCGGGGTGGGGGACCGCAACGTGACGCTCCCTTCCCACCGGTAACTCGGACGTCACCCACGATACGCATTTTCGGTACGGACTTCGAAGTTTTGTCGTGGACAAAGGCTTTCACGACTAGCCTGGAACGTATGCCTCTGACCCTGCAAGAGCGTCAAGAGTTCCTAGCGCAGCCGCATATCGCGGCGTTCTCGGTGGCCGCGGGCACCGATCGTGGCCCGCTCACCGTCCCGATCTGGTACCAATACAGTCCCGGTGACGAGGCCTGGATCCTGACCGGCCCGGAGTCGCAGAAGATGCGCTACATCCGGGAGACCGGCCGGTTCGGTCTGATGGTGCAGCAGGCCGAACCCACGGTCCGCTACGTGAGCGTGGAGGGCCCGGTCACCCGGATCACCCCGATGACCGACGAGATGCACCGTGAAATGGCCGCGCGGTACGTACCCGCCGAATCGGTGGACACCTACCTGAAGGCGGCCGAGGCCTACGGTGAGCAGGTCGCCGTCTTCCTGCGGCCGGAGCACTGGCTCTCGGCCGATCTGGGGAACCTCAGCGAGCTCTAATATCTGCCCTGCAGGTACTCCACGAGGTGTTCGCGTTCGTCCGCCAATTCCGAGATCGCGCTCTTGACCACATCGCCGATGCTCACGATGCCGACCAGCCTGCCCTCGTGCACCACCGGCAGATGCCGGATGCGGTGGTCGGTCATGGTGCGGCGCAGGCCGTCGACCCGGTCCTCGGGCGCGCAGGTGCGCACCGCGGAGGTCATGATCGCCGAGACCGGCATGTCCAGCAGGTCCGCGCCCCACGCGTGCAGACTGCGTACCACGTCGCGCTCGGAGACGATGCCCGCGATCGTGTTGCCGTCGGGGGAGACGACGACAGCGCCGATGTTCCGCTCGGCCAGCGTGGCGAGCAGTGTGCGTACCGTCGTATCGGGCGCGACCGTGGCCACGTCGCTGCCTTTTCTGTGCAGGATCTCCGAAATTCGCATATTTCACCATCCAGACGTCGCGGCACTACCAGGATCGCAAGTTCACGGCCCGGTGACCAGCACGAATCCGTTACAGGCCACGATCAGGTCACGGCGCGGACGTCACAGGCGACGGGCGACGCTGCGGTCCAGATCCCGGGCCAGCAGGGCGATCGCCGCCTGTGAGATGCCCGCCGAGGTCGCCAGGTCGATCGAGGTGAGCTGGGCGATGCGGCGCAGGCGGTAGTCGACGGTGTTCGGGTGCACGAAGAGCTGGCGCGCGGTGAGCTGCCGGTTCATGTCGTTGCCCAGGTAGGCGCGCATGGTGTCGAAAAGCTCGGGATGGGCGTCGAGCGGGTCGAGGATGGTCGCGATCCGGCGCGTGGCCGGGCCGCTGCGGGTGAGCTGATACTCCACCGCCAGATCCGACATCTGGTAGAGACCGGGCGGCCGGACGCCGACGCGCACGAGATTGAGCAGCTCGTGTGCCTGATCGGCCGATTCGGGGATCTGATCGGTGTCGGTCGGCACCACGGCCGCGGTGAGCGGGACCTCGGCGGCGACGGCGAGCAGCTCGAGCGTGGCGGCCGTGAGGACGGTCTCGGCCTCGTCGCCCGACGGGATGAGCAGTGTGCCGCCCTTGGCGCTGAGCAGCGCGAGCGCGCGGGAGGCGAACACGGTGGCCAGCTCGGACTGTAGCCGTCGCAGTTTCCGGCGCGCCGCGACGTTCCCGTCGACGCGCGGATCGCGCTCGTCCGGATGCTCCGGAATCGACAGGGCGACAACCTGATACGCCTCCGCGATCGGAATACCCGTCTGGCGGGCCAGAGCCGAGCTGCCGCGCCCGCTCAGCAGCGCCGAGGCGAGCGTCTGCGCCGCCGTCTGATGCTCCTTGGCGACCAGGTGCTGTTCGTCGACGTAGGCATCGGACACCGCCGCGGTGATCGCCTCGAGCAGTTCGAGGAGCAGATCGGCGGCGACCAGCACCTCCTCGACGTCGTCGGCCTCGGCGGGCGCGGTGACCAGACCGAAGGCGATGCGCAATCCTTCGTGGTAGGCGCGCAGGATGGTGCTCAACGGCACTCCCTCGCGCGCCCAGCGGGCGGCGGCCGCGCGCACCGGGCCGAGTTGCTCCTCGTCCGGCACGGTGCGCCGGTCGAACATCTCGGCGGCGAGGTTCAGGCAGCTGCGGGTGAGTTTCGTGACGTCACCGCGGATCTGCTCGCCGGGCAGGGTGCGGCAGGGCGCCATGACGTTCTCGAAATATCCGACCATGTGCGAGGCCACGCTGTCGGTGTTCTGCAAAGGCACCGAAGCCGGCTGTCCACCGATTTCCAGCACCGGGTCGGACGAGTCGGCGGACAGATCCAACGCGGAGTAGGTCATGACGAGTTCGCTCCCCAATGCCACGTCGGGCGTGCGAGAAATCGCGCCCGAGTCGATCGATCACTATACGAAAGGGCTGTGTGGACCGGGAGTGATCTGTGAGATCGCTCGGGATCGCTCCGCATTCCATAGTGACCCGATGACGGACGCGCAGCACGCGGCTCGGATTACGGTGCTGGAGCAGGGTTTACGAAGCGGCGAGGCATTCGCGCGCCGGGGTGTGGCCTGTTATTCGTCGTCCAGCCCGGCTGACAGATACGCGGCTGCCGCCAGCCACTGCCTGCACTGCGGACCGTGGACCTCGTGGGCGTAGAGGATGTCGCGGGCCTGCCGGTAGGTGAGGCCGCGGGGCTCCACACTGCAATCCGTCGCGGCGAACTCGGGCGCAGGGTACTGACGGAAGGGCTCGGCGCCGGCGCCATCGATGACGGCAACCCGGGGGGAAGTTCGAAATGGCTCGATCATTCGACTACCCCTCGCGTCCGACGTGCGGCGGGGAGGCCGACGTACTGGTAGCGCAGACTCGAACTCCCTGCGTACCTCCCCGATTTCGAGTTCGAGTCTATTCCTCCGTCGCTTGCAAATGCAAGTACATCTGCACGATCGGTCAGAGAAAAAAACCGGCGGCGGCCGCCGGTGGTGACCGGCGACCGCCGCTGTGCCGCTTGCGGTTTGGCGTTCAGGGGCCTTACGGCTTGCGCGCGACAGCGCCGTAGGCGGAGATCGGACGGGACTCGCCCACCTCCGTGGCGCCCGAGCGCCACTGCGTGATGGACACGAAGCCCGGCTCGACCAACTCCAGGCCGTCGAAGACGGCCTTGATCTGAGCCTGCGGGCGGGGGACATAAGGAGTGCCACCGGTGCCGGTGTAGTTCTCGCACAAGGTGACATACGCCTTGCTGTCGTCGGTGCCGTCCCACATCACCAGGTAGCTGCCCGACGGCACGGCGTCCAGCACGGTGCGCACGATGCGCAGCAACTCGTCGTAGGTCTTGGCGTGGCCGAGCACGCCCATGAACATCACGGCGATGGGCTCGTTGAAGTTCAGGACGTGCTTGGCGTCGGTGATGATCCGCTCGGGATCGTGGTAGTCGGCGTCGATGTAGGTGGTGACGCCCTCCGGCGTGGTGGAAGTGAGCAGCGCCCGCGCGTGCGTGAGCACCAGCGGATCGTTGTCCACGTACACGATCCGGGACTCCGGCGCGACGCTCTGGGCGACCTCGTGGGTGTTCTGCATGGTGGGCAGGCCGGTCCCGATGTCGAGGAACTGGCGGATGCCCTGCTCCCCGGCGAGGTAGCGCACCGCGCGGATGAGGAACTGGCGCGACTGCACCGCCATGGTGGTGATGTCCGGATCCACCTCGATCCCGGCATCGCCTGCGATGCGGTCGATCTCGTAGTAGTCCTTGCCGCCCATCCAGTAGTTCCAGATGCGCGCGGAGTGGGGTATGTCGGTTCGGATGAGGGGGCTGTGGTCTTCGGTCATGGGGTTGTACTCCTAGGCAGAAACGGGTCCGCGGCACTGCCGTGCAGGTGGGTGCGTGGGGTTGTCGCGAATGACTGGTACATCCGATGTGCACTGTGACAGTACAAGATTCGCGCGCGTCCAGAGGGGTGGATCGGGGAGCTGATCTCGGTGTTTCCGGGTCGAGGTGATCGTGTTTCAGATCTGTCGCCCGATGACGCCGATCCGCGGGCGCACAGAGGGCGAACTTCGTGCTATCGTCCGGTGTCGGTGCAGATGCAAGAACGTTTGAACGTGCATCTGCACGAACCGAATCGCCTGACTGCGGTAACGGAGGAGTGGGGAAGATGTCGGATACATCCACCAACGAGATCATCGGAACTTGGCGAAAGAGTTCCTTCAGTAATCCGAGCGGCAACTGCGTCGAGGTGGCCGAAACGGCCAACGGCCAGGTGGCAGTACGTAACTCGCGGGACCCGGAAGGTGGGGTCTTGATCTACACGCGTCCGGAGATCGACGCGTTCGTCCGCGGCGCGAAGGCCGGGGAGTTCGACTATTTGACTAGCTGAGCGGTAACATTAGCGGTCGGTGCGGTGTGTCTCGCGACAGGTGGTTGTGACACACTGTGGGCAACCCCCGGAGTATCGGAGACGAACTCGATGATCGCTGAACCCGATGACGATGGTCATGTGCAATCCGTTGTCGCGGAACGTGGTCCGACCGTGCTACGCATCGCATTGGGCGGCCAGCTGCGCAAGCTTCGGGAGAAGAAGGGCATCACCCGGGAAGCGGCGGGTGATGCGATCCGGGGATCGCACGCCAAGATCAGTCGTCTCGAGTTGGGCCGTACCGGCTTCAAAGAACGCGACATCCGCGACCTGCTGACCCTTTACGGCGTTCACGATGCCGAGGAGCGCGAGTCGTTCCTCGAGTTGGCCAGGCAGGCCAACGAGCCCGGCTGGTGGCATCGCTACAGCGACCTGCTGCCGCAGTGGTTCGGCACCTACCTCGGCCTGGAACAGGCCGCGAGCAAGATCCGCACCTACGAGTCGCATCTTGTTCCCGGACTGCTGCAAACGCCCGAATACGCCCGGGCGGTCGTATCGCTCGGGTACGAGGACGCCGACACGGATCGGCGGGTCGCGGTGCGTCAGCGCAGGCAGGAAATCCTCTTCCGCTCGGACCCGCCGGTGGTGTGGGCGGTGCTCGACGAGGCCGCGTTGGTGCGGCCCGTCGGTGGCGCGCAGGTGCATCGAGAGCAGATGCTGCATCTGGTCCGGCTGGCGAAGCTGCCCAATGTGACGATCCAGGTGCTGCCGTTCACCGCGGGGGAGCACGCAGCGGCGGGCAGTTCCTTCAGCATTCTGCGTTTCGCCGAGGCCGAACTGCCGGACATCGTGTATCTCGAACAGTTGACCAGCGCGTTGTATCTCGAGCGGCGGCAAGACCTGGCGTTGTACCTGTCGGTGATGGACCGCCTCAGTGTGCAGGCCGAGCGCCCGGACAAGTCGATCGCGATCATGGAGAAGTATGCCGAAGGGCGCTGAGGCCACGCGGTAGTCTCGGCGCCGCCGAAGACCCGATACGCCGAGCGGCCACCTCCCAGATCGGAGGTGGCCGCTCGGTTTTTCTTTGCTGTCCAATCGCTCGGCGGTGGTAGCCGCCGAAAATTTCGTTATCCGCCGGGCTCGGACGGCGGGACGATCTACTGCTTGATGAAGCTGGAGGCGATTCGCCAGAATGTAGCGGGCTGCAATGCCTCGAGATCCCAGTCGTCGGCCATCGCGTGCGCGGTGGTGACGATGCGGTCGATATCGAAATCGTGCCGAGTCGCCGCCCCGGTGGATTCGACGGCATCGATCACGTATGCCACGGCGGTTTCTCGGGAAAATACGGTATCGGTGTGGCCGCTGTGGGCCGATAATGTGCTCATATGTCTACCGTTCGCCGGCTGGTCGGCCAGTGCGGTGTCGGCTGATCCGAACCGGCCGCCGGTAAGTGGATGTTCCATTCGAATGCCCCTGTTTCTGGCGGCAGCAAACCCATGGCGGCTTCGGCCTTCGGCTCGCCCACGCGGCCTCCCCTGATGGTCCCCTGTAAAGCGTTGCGGGACCGAGTTTATGCCGCCGTACCTTTCAGATGCAAGCACATCTGCACGATCGATTGCACGTGCGCACTGCGTATTTCGCGGCCGGAAGTTTGCGGAAACGGTGCCCGACGCGAAATTTCAGTCGCGGCCGAATAGGACGTCCGTGCTGTAATCGATCTGTGTACCCGGCTCGACGAATTGGTCCGCCGCGGCCCGCCAAGCAAGAAAATGTTCGGTGAAACGGTGTGCTTCCGCCGCCTCGTCGTCGGTGTAGAGCTGATAGAGAAAGAATCGGTGGGGGTCCACCCGATCTGCGCAGATGTCGAAGCGCAGACAGCCGGGCTCGGTCCGGACGGAGGCGTCGGCGCTGCGGGATATGGCTGCCAGGAACTCGGCGCGGGAGCCGGGGCGGATCTTCATCGAGACGATTCGACTGAACACGGTTGTTCTCCCATCGTGACCGTTGCGGTCGATCGGCAAGGGCGGTAGCGGGGTGCGCGACAGCTCAATCGGTCAGATGTGCAATTGCCTGGCTAATCGGAGTGTCACCCGAGACGAGTTCGAGGGTCAGCCCGTATGCGGGCGCGGCGGGCAGCAGTCCGGCCAGTACGGCCGCCACATCGGCGCGCGGGACCTCGCTGCGCCCGACCGGGGCCGGCGCGAGAGTCACCAGACCGGTGCCGGGGGAGTCGGTCAGGCGGCCGGGGCGCACAATGGTCCAGTCGAGATCTCTCTCGCGCAAATCGTCTTCGGCCTTGGTCTTCGCGTCGATGTACGCCGCCCACACGTCGTCGGAACCGGGAGCGACCGGCCGCCCCGCGCCCATCGTGGAGATCTGCAGGAAGCGGCGCACTCCGGTGCGCTCGGCGGTCTCGGCCAGCCGGACGGAGCCGCCCAGGTCGACGGTGTATTTCCGGTCCACGCCGCTGCCCTGCCCGGCGCCGGCGGCGAAAACCGCCGCGTCGCCGCCTTTTACGACATCCGCCACCTCGTCTGTGCCCGCCTTCTCCAGATCGCACAGCACCGGTTCTGCGCCGGTGGCGCGTACGTCGGCGGCGTGCTCGGGGTCGCGGATCAGGGCGGCGACCTCGTGGCCGTTCGCGGTGAGCAATGGGGCCAGCAGCAATGCGATCTTCCCGTGTCCGCCTGCGATGACGACGCGCATGGATCGCTCCTTCCGGTCGGGGCGGCGCCCGCGCTCAGCGCTCGGGGCCGCCGGGATTACAGCGCGCTTCGACGGTGGCCTGGTAGCCCACCGCCGGGCGCCACGGTTCCAGGTTCCAGCTCGGCTTGTCCGGCTGGACCAGCCGGGCCCACGCCCAGTGGCAGACGAACTGATCGCGCATGCCCGGTGCGTCCGCGTCCGCCGACTCGGCCACGACCTCCTGCCACGCCCGTTCGTCCGAGCCGGGAAAGGTGGTCCGCCGACCGGCCTGCGTCGGGAAGACGAGCAGCCGGGGTCCGTCGATCGCTTCGGTCCAGGCGACGTGATCGATCAGCGGCTGTCCCGCGTAGGGGTCGACGGACGGCACGGCGGCCGGCGGTATCGATATCGGCGCGGTCGGCACGGTCGTGGTCGTGGTGCCTGCGGTCGTGGTCGTGTCCGCCGAAGGATCGGGCGAATCGTTTCCACAGGCGATCGGCAGAGGCAGCAGCCCCGCCGCGAGCAGTACGGCGGCGCGGCGCCGGGTGACGAGGCGATACGGGTACCGCTGCGCCACGGTCGAGCCTCCTGTGTTCTCCTCGGCACCGGTTTCCGGCGTGCTCATCCGAGCCTAGCGAGCCCGGGCGGTCCCGGCGAGGTCGCCCGGCCGGGCCACCGATTGTGGTGGCTTGCCGGTGCGGCCGCGGCTGGGGATAGTCGGCCGGTGCGGTGTGGACGGTTCATGGTGGGGGCGGCGGGCGTCGTGGTCTCGGTGACGGTCGCGTTGGCCGGGCCCGCGGACGCCGGGGTGGACGAGGCGCCCGGCACCGTGACGGACCTGGCGGAACTGGCGGACCGTCTGCACGTGGCAGGGGCGACGACCGCCGAACGGCTGACGTATCGGTCGCGTGGCCCGCGCGGGCCCATGCTGAGCACCGGAGTGCTGTATCTCCCCGAAGGCGCTCCGCCGCAAGGGGGTTGGCCGATCGTCGCCTACGCGCACGGCACTTCCGGGATCGCCGACGAGTGCGCGTTCACGCTGCGACCCCGGGACTACTACCTGACGTCGGTGTACCCGGATCTGCTGCGCGCGGGCTATGCGGTGGTGATCTCCGACTACGTCGGACTCGGCACCCCCGGCGTGCATCCCTATCTGGACGGTCCCGCCCAGGCCCGCAGCATCATCGACGGCGTGCGCGCGGCACGGGCGGTCGCCCCTTCGCTCGGTACCCGCTGGGCGGTGTTCGGTCAGTCGCAGGGCGGGCACGCGGCGCTGTTCACCGCCCATCTCGCGCCCGGCGACGCGCCGGAACTCGATCTGCGCGGCGCGGCCGCGACCGGCGCGCCGTCGAATCTGGACGTGGTGTTCCCGCTGGCGGGGCCTTGGCTGCCGCGGCTGCCGCTGCAGAAGACGACGACCTATTTCGGCATGCTGCTGGCCGGGTTGCGCGCCAGTGCGCCGGAGCTGGACATCGACGGCTACCTGACCCCGGTGGGCCGGGACGTCCTGCGCATCGTGGAAGCGGACTGCGCCGCCGAGGCGGACGCGCAGGTGTCCGGTATCGGCATCGGGGCCATGCTGTCGCGGCCATTGGACGACCCCGCGCTGCTGGCCGCGGTGCGCGCGATGTTGAAGGTGCCGACGAGCGGCTACTCGGTGCCGTTGTACCTCGGTCAGGGGCTGACGGATCTGGAGGTGCCCGCGCCGCTGACGCTCGAGCTGATCGCCGAGCTGCGCTGCGCGGGCACCGATCTGCGGGTGGACTGGTATCCCGGCGATCATCTCGGCGCGGCGCGCGAGGCGTTTCCCGACGCGCTCGACTTCCTGCGTGGCGTGCTCGATCGGCCCTGAGCCCGCTCACTCAGCGCCAGAGCGAATGACACGGTAGCCTGCGCAGGCCGGGACGGACCTGGCCGTCGACGGTGACGGTGAGCCCGGCGTGTGCGGCGGCCGAGGTGAACTCCCACGCCTCGGTTTTGGTGGCCGCGTATTCGAGGACCAGCGCGTCCTCGGGAGTGGGCCCGTCGAAGTAGACGGTGATACGCCGGGTCGGCGGTTCTCGGGTGTCGTCGCGGTCAGCGAGTCTGCGCACAGTGCCGTCCATGCCACCGTCTCCTTCCGGCCTGCGCGGCAGCCGCGCCGGTAGGACTGACGGTAAAGGGCCGCCACTGCTGAGAACATGTTGCAGGTTATCGGCTGGAAATGTCACAGAACGGACGTGGCGTCGTGGGGTACAGTCACCAGCCGGGGCGCATCGCGGGCACAGCCAGGGCGACCCAAACTTGTGAATTGTCAACATGATCGCGTCGGGCGGTACCCAGCGCGGGTGATGTTGCCGAGGATGAGCACAGCGTCGGACGATTCAGGAGGCACACGTCGATGAGTCAGCGCCCACGTTCGTTGGGTAGGGGAGTGGGGCGAAGACGTCTCGCACGTGCGATCGGAGCGATGGCCGCGGGGCTGGTGCTGATCGCGAGCATGGCCGGCGCGGCGACCAGCGCGCCGCTGTATCCCGAACCCGATCCGGATCCCTTCTACGCGACGCCCGCGGACATCGCCGACCGCAAGCCCGGCGACGTGATCGCGACCAGGGTGATGCCGCCGCTGGCGATCTTCCCGGAGACCACGGTGACCGTGATCCGGTTCCGGTCGACGAGTTCGGAGGGGAAACCGATCGCGGCGACCACCACGGTGCTGACGCCGAAGGCGCATCGCGCGGACGGTCCGCTGCTGTCGTTCCAGCACATCATCAACGGGCTCGGCTCGGAGTGCTCCGTCTCCCGGGTGCTCTACACCGGTGACCCGAACCTCGTCGTGCGGGAAGCGCCCGGCTGGAACGTGCTGCTGGCGCGCGGCTGGAGCGTCGCGCTGCCCGACCACCTCGGCCCGAATTTCGCCTACGGCGCCGCGAAGCTCGGCGGGCAGATCACGCTCGACGGGATCCGCGCCGTCAAGCAGGTCAACGAACTCGGGGTGCAGCGCAGCCCGGTGGCGATGGTCGGATACTCCGGCGGCGGGATGGCCACCGCGTGGGCCGCGGCTCTGCAGCCGAAGTACGCGCCGGAACTCGACATCGCGGGCGCGGCCATGGGCGGCGTGCCGATGAATCTGGTGAAGATGCTCGAGGGGCTTGGGCTCAACCCGCACCCGGTGTTCGGTCTGGCGTTCGCCGCCGGGTTCGGGCTGGAACGGGAGTACCCGACTCGCTTCCCGCTGAGCGACCAGCTGAACGAACGTGGTCTGGCCGCTCGCGCGCAGATCGCCAACAGCTGCACCAATGACATCCTCTCGACGGGGGCGGGTCACGGTGCGCTGGACTTCGCCAAGACGACCTCGATGATCACCGACAACACCGCGCGCGCCGTGGTCGAGGAGAACAGCCTCGAACTCTACGACGGCGTGCCGAAGACGCCGGTGTTCGAATGGCATTCGCCGATCGACGGCCTCATCCCGATCGACGCGGTGGTCAACACCGACAAGCGATGGTGTTCGGCGGGCGCCAGGGTGCAGACCGAGGAGATCCCGGTGCCGGACCATTTGACCGCGGCGGTGCTCGGTATTCCCGCGGCACTGAACTGGCTGGACGCTCGTTTCCGAGGGGAGCCGGCGCCGAGCAATTGCTGAGCGACGATACGAGAACGGCCGAGCCGGGACCCACTCTCCGGAAAGGGTCTCGGCCGGTTGTTGCGATATGGATACGCGACAACACAACTCGGACGCTTTACTGCGTCCAGTCCAGGGCGCTGACGTAGCCTGACGTCCTGGCTCCCGGTCTGACAGGGGACATTTCGGGGGTCGAAGGCCAGTGCGCCCGGGTGCCAGACGACGTTGCCGTTCGCACCCGAAGGCGTGTGCCATGAAGATTTCGCGTGCCATTGCTGTGGCATTGCTCGCCGCCAGCTCGGTCCTGGCCGTCCCCGCCGCCGCAGAGCCGCCGCCGGGCGGGTTGCTGCCCGCGCTACAACAACTCATCGATCAGGTGATCCCGCCGCCGCCGATCGCGCCGCTGCCGGAGCCGATTTCGCCTGCGCACGAGGCGACTACGCTGTCGCCGTCGCTGGCCGCGCTGCGCTCGGCCACGCTGCCCTCCGCCGTCGGCGACCCGATGTTCGACCTACGGCCCGCGAATCTCGATGAATCGGCCGAGGGACAGGTCATCGAGGTCCGCGACGTGCGCGCGACGGCCGCGCCGTTGCTGCTGCTGCCGATCCAGCGTGCGCTGCTGGTGAAGTACCGTACGACGGACGCGCACGGCGCACCGTCGTACGCCACGGCGACGCTGATCGTTCCCGCCGCACCGTGGCCAGGGCCCGGTCAGCGGCCGGTGGTGGTGAACAACCTGCCCATCGATGCCCTCGGCCGCACCTGCACGCCGGGATACACCCTCGCGCACGGGCTCAACCCCGACACCAGCACCACCGACTTCCTGCCGCCTACGACGCATCTGGCGGCGCTGCGCGGGTACGCCGTGCTGATCCCCGACCACGAGGGCCCTTCGATGGCCTACGCCGAACCCATCGTGGCCGGGCACGCCGTGCTCGACTCGATCCGGGCGGTGCGCGGGCTGCTGCCGGAGGAGTTCGGCGCCGCGAAGTTCGGACTGGCGGGATATTCCGGCGGCGCGATCGCGACGCACGGGGCGGTGAAGCTGATCGACGGCTACGCACCGGAATTGGCGGACGTGATCGTCGGCGCGGCGCTGGGCGGCGTGCCCGCCGACTTCGAGATCCTGGCCCGCAGCATGAACGGCAACCTCGCCTCGGCGATATTCATGGGTGCCGTGTTCGGCATCGGCCGCGAGCGGCCGGAGATCCTGGCCGGGATGAACAATCTCGCCCAATGGGTGGCGACCTCGCCGGTGAAGAACATGTGCGGCAGCAGCTTCGGAGCGATCGGCGTGCTGATGCTGCCGATCGACATCGCCGCGAATTTCCCCGATCCGCTGCATTCGGCGCTGGCCGCGGACATCTATCGGGTGACGAAGATGGCCGGGATGCGGTCGGCGACTCCGCTCTACGTCTACAACGGCGAGCAGGAGTTCTGGATCCCGGCCGAGGGCGCGCGCGATCTCTATCTGGAGCAGTGCGGACTCGGCGTGCCCGCGGTGTACCGCAGTGTGCTTGGTGAGCACATCATCGCCGGTGCGCTCGGTTATCCGGAAGCCATGATCTGGCTGGACGACAGGCTGCGGGGAGTGCCTGCGCCCGACGAGTGCTGACCGTGTGACGGCGCTCGGGGGAATCCGGTAACGCGGTGTGCCCGCGATGGCGATCAAGACTGTGTCCCCCTTCGGCCCTTCGGTTGGTATGCCCAGATCTGGCGATGGCGCTCCTGCGGCGTCGTCGCGACTTCGGTACGGTGGGCCGGGCCGGTCGGGGGTGACGGCGGATTCCCGAGAGAGGCACATGAACGACATCACGACCACCGCGTCCGAACAAGCCAAGGCACTGGTGGGGCGGCAATATCGCCTGACCGACTCATACGAGGTGGGGCGCGAGAAAATCCGGGAGTTCGCGCGAGCGCTGCAGGACGGCCATCCCGCCCACCGGTACGAAGACGCCGCGGCGGAACTCGGCTTCGACGGGCTCGTCGCGCCGATGACGTTTTCGTCGATCGTGCTCATGTTGATGCAGCGCAAGATGTTCGAGTCCGTGCTCACCGGGTACGACCTCGGCCAGGTGCTGCAGACGGAACAGACGATCCGGGTGCACCGGCCGATCGTCGCGGGCGACCAGGTGCGGTGCGAATCCTACATCGAGTCGTTCCGGCAGTTCGGTGACAAGGACTTCATGGTCACCAGGAACGTGCTGAGCAACCAGCACAAGGAAGTGTTGCAGACCGCGCACACCACGGCGGTGGCGCAGACCGGGGTTGACCTCGCCGCCGATCTGCGCGCGGCGGTCGAGGGCGTGATCATGACCGGGCAGTCGGCCGCCGACCGTGAGAACGCGGCGGCCGGGCGCGGGTCCGGCGACGACGGCGGGCTGGTCGAGAGCTTCGAAGAGGCGTTGCAAGCGGACACCCCCGACGAGCCGCGCACGCCCCGCACCGTCCCCGCTTTCGAGGACCTGTCCGTCGGCATGGAACTGGCCCCGCGAACAGTGCTGCTGTCTCGTGGTGATCTGGTGAATTACGCAGGCGTCTCCGGTGATTCGAACCCGATCCACTTCAGCGACGTGGTCGCGCGCAGCGCCGGACTGCCCGACGTGGTGTCGCACGGACTGCTGACCATGGGCATCGGCGCCGGGTATCTCACCTCGTGGCTCGGTGATCCGGCCGCCGTCACGCGGTACGGGGTGCGGTTCGCCGGGTTCGCCCCGGTTCCGGCGACCAGGGCGAGCGCGATCGAATTCCGCGGTCGGGTCAAGCAATTGGACCCACAGCGCCGCGCGGCCACCATAGCCTTGACCGCGACCTGCGGTGACCGCAAGCTGTTCGGTCGCGCGACGGCGGACGTAGTGCTGCGCTGAACCGAGCGGCCCGCCGTCACCGGATTCGGCGGCGGGCGCCGGGCCGTGCGGTCATCGCTTCGGTGCGCGGTCGCGCAGCGGAACTACTCGGCCGCAATGGTTTTCGGTATCGCCGCGCGCCCCGCGGCCCACTCGTCGCTTTGCCTTCCGTAGTTCGTCTGCTGCCGGACCGATGGTCGGCGAGCAGCCATCCCGGCGATCTTGAAATTGATCTTGCGGATGTGCTTACACCTGCGCATACGCTGCCGTTCGTGGGGTTCGGTGCTGGAGTGCGGGCACCGCACATGCGAGACTCGGTACATGCGTGCTTCGGTAGTGCGGCCTCAGAACGAATCCATCGCTCGTGGAACGGCTCCCGCCGCCGAGGGCGGCCCGACCGCCCTACGGATGATCCTCGGCGGGCGGATGCGTCGGCTGCGTGAGGCGTGCGGCATCTCACTGGAGGAAGCGGGCGAGGCGATCCGTGGCTCGCACTCGAAGATCAGCCGCTTGGAACTGGGGCGTACCGGCTTCCGGGAGCGGGATCTGGTGGACCTGCTCGCGCTGTACGGCGTCACCGACGAGGAGGAGTGCGCGGAGTTCAAGCGGCTGGCCAAGCAGGCGAACACCTCGGGATGGTGGCATCACGACGCCGACTGGCTGCCGAAGTGGTTCGACACCTATCTCGGGCTGGAGCACGCCGCCCAGTTGATCCGCTGCTACGAGCCGCGGGTCGTTCCGGAACTGCTGCAGACCCCCGAGTACGCCCGCGCGCTGTTCGTGCTCGCGCATCCGCACGAGGACGAGGAGTCGATCGAGCGGCGCGTGGCCCTGCGCATGCGCCGCCAGGAGATCCTGACCAGGCCGGACCCACCCCAGATGTGGCTGATCGTCGAGGAAGCGGCGCTGCGGCGCAGAATCGGAGGATCGCAGGTGTGGTTGGCCCAGCTCGACCACCTGCTGCGGGTCGCGGACGCGCCGAACATCACCGTGCAGGTGCTCGCCGATCACGTCGGCGGCCCCGCGGTCTCCGACGGCGCGTTCACCATGCTGCGTTTCGCCGAGTCGGATCTGCCGGACATCGTGTACCTCCAGCAACTCACCGGCGCGCTGTATCTGGACAAGGATGCCGATCTCGCGGCTTACCGGGCGGTGGCGAATCTGCTGTCGGTGCACGCCGCGCCCCCCGAGTACACCCGCGACCTCATCGCGGCCTTGCGCGAGCGTGAGCCGCAGATCGTCGAGCTGCCGTCCGGCCCGGCCTGACCGGCCCGGTGGAACCACGAATGCGCGGCGGTACAGGGACTTTCGGCCGTAGATAACGACTGGGACAACATGGCAGACTCGGGGCATGCGTCCTTCGAACGTACGACAGGCGGCCGATGCGGCGGGGTTCGGCGCTCAGCCGGTGTCCGGAGGCGGGCCGACGGTGCTGCGGATGGTTCTAGGCGGCAGGCTGCGTCGCCTGCGCGAGGACCGGAAGATCACCAGGGAGGCGGCGGGTGAGGCCATTCGCGGGTCGCATTCGAAGATCAGTCGGCTGGAGCTCGGGCGCACCGGCTGCCGGGAACGCGATCTGGTCGACCTGCTCGACTTCTACGAGGTGACCGACCCCGCGGAACGGGATCGATACCTGGAACTGGCCAGGCAGGCCAATGCGTCGGGCTGGTGGGCGCGAGACAACGACTGGTTGCCGAAGTGGTTCGACACTTACCTCGGGCTGGAACAGGCGGCCCGGCTGATCCGCTGCTACGAGCCGCGGGCGGTCCCCGAACTGCTGCAGACCCCGGAGTACGCCCGCGCGCTGCTCACACTGTCGCATCCGGGCGAGCCGCAGGACGCGATCGAACGCCGGGTCGCGCTGCGCATGCGCAGGCAGGAAATCCTCGCCGGCCCGCACCCGCCGCAGGTGTGGATGCTCATCGAGGAGGCCGCGCTGCGCCGCAGGATCGGCGGCTCGACCGTCTGGCGCGCGCAGCTGGACCGCGTGCTGCACGCGGCGGCGCGGCCGAACGTCACGATCCAGATCCTGGCCGATCACGTGGGCGGCCCCGCGCTCACCGACGGCGCGTTCACCGTCTTGCGCTTCGCCGAGGCCGATCTGCCCGACATCGTCTATCTCCAGCAGCTGACCAGCGCGCTGTATCTGGACAAGATCGCCGACCTGGACGTGTACTACACGGTGCTGAACCAACTTTCGCTGCTGGCCCCCTCACCGGAGCATTCCGGCCAGCTGCTCCAGATCTTGCGCGACGGCATTCCGCCGACCGTCGACGAACCGGTGGACAACCCGAGAAGCTGACCGGCCGCCGGCCGCCCTCCCGACGTCTTCCCGGGCGATTCAGCGCGCCCGAATCGGGCATCTTCTCTGCGAGGTGATGCGCATGCCGGGCAAGAGCAAAGTATTGTCCCATTGGGACAATAGGGGTATGCTCAGGTGCATGAGCGACGACGGTGTCGGTCTGGACGGCCGTCGGCTGCGCACTCGGCGCAGCCGTGAAGCGCTGTCGCGCGCGGCGTTCGACCTGCTCACCGAGCGGGGGCTCGACGCGGTGGCCGTCGAGGACATCGCGCTGCGGGCCGGTGTCACCCGGCGCACGTTCAGCAGGCACTTCGCGTCCATCGAAGAGGCGATTCTCGGCGATGTCGACCAGGATGTGCACCTGTTCAACGAAGCCCTGAGCCACCGTCCCCTTTCCGAGTCGCCCCTGATCGCCTACCGCGGCGCCGTCCACGACTGGCTCGCCACCGAGTACGGCGGGGCCCGTGCGTCGCTGCTGGCCCGCCGCTGGGCGCTGTTCCAGCGCTTCGAGGACGAACCGGAACTGTTCGCCGGCTATCAGCGCATCCGCATCGACGGGCAACGCGAGTCCGTCCGGATCATCGCGGCACGGCTCGGCGTGGATCCGCAGACCGATCCGCGTCCGGCCGTCGCCGTCGGCGCCGGTGCGGGCATGCTGCTCGCGGCGCTACAGAGTTGGGCGGCGGGCCCTGATCCGATGGGCCTGCCCGGCCTCGTCGAAGAGTTCTTCGACACCCTCGTCACCCTCACCGCCGAAATTCGCAACGAGGAGTCACCGTCATGCCTACCGGGTCGGTGAACATGTACCGCCGGACGTGCCGCCGCGTCGGCTTGGATCGCAATCCGCTGCGCCGCAGTGAAGATCGTGTGCAGACCGGTGTCGCGGTGCTGCTGGCCCTGGTGTTCCTGATAGTCGTGCCCATACTCGCGCTGACCGTCGGCGGCCGGGTGTACCGCGTCGAGACGGCCGCGGTGCGGGCCGAGACGGCACGCTTGCATCGAGTCGACGCCACCGTGATCGAAACCGGGAAGGCGCCGCTGTACGCGCCGGTGGTGCCCGCGCGTGTGTCCTGGAAGGATGCCGAGGGCGTGGCCCACACCGGCGACTATCAGTCGACCACGGTGGTCGAGCCGGGTTCCACCGTGCCGATCTGGCTGAACGAACGCGGCGCGATCGTGGAGCCGCCGTCGTCGACCCAGCCCGCCAGCAAGGCGGTGATGCTGACCGCCGGTGCGGTGTTCGGCGTTTCGATCGTGCTCGTCGGCAGCTATCTGCTGCTGCGCCGCGGTCTCGATCGTCGGCGGCTGCGCAGGTGGGAGACCGAGTGGGTGGCGGCCGATCTCACCTGGGGGCACGGCTGAGCCTTGGTGCGGCGTGCCCGCCGGGCGAGGGTAGGGAACAGGCGCAGCGGGCACGTCGCGTGCCGCGCCGCTACGCGGCGAACGAAGCGGGCCCGGCACTGACCTGAGATTAAGGCATCGGCGTGCCGGACGGCCCGGTTCGCCGCTGATCGCCGGAGATCCCACCACATAGACCCGGTTATGTTGTGACACAGCATAACCGGGTCCGGTGCGCCTCAGACCGGAAAAAGACTGTGCTTGCGGGGGTTGGGCTCGGCGCTCGCCTCTTTCTCGCGCAGCAGACGCAGCGCCCGGCGGATCTCCAGTCTCGTCTGCGAAGGCTCGATCACCGCATCGATGTAGCCGCGCTCGGCGGCGATCCACGGCGTGGCCACCGTCGTGTTGTACTGCTCGATCATGGCGTCGCGCACGGCCGCGCGGTCCTCAGGGGCCACCTGGGCGAGCTGCCGTTTGCCGACGATGCTCACCGCGCTCTCCGCACCCATCACGGCGATGCGCGCGGTCGGCCAGGCCAGGCTGACGTCGGAGCCGAGTTGCTTGCAGCCCATCACGGCGTAGCCTCCGCCGTAGGCCTTGCGGACCACGACGGTCACGATCGGGACGGTCGCCTCGATCACCGCGCGGAAGAACCGTCCGCCGCGCTTGATCACTCCGCTGCGCTCTTCCTCCACGCCGGGCAGCACGCCGGGGGTGTCCACGACGAAGATCAGCGGCAGCCCGAAGACATTGCACAGCCGGATGAAGTGCGTCGCCTTGTCCGAGCACTTGGCGTCGATCGCGCCGCCGAGGACCAGCGGCTGATTCGCGATCACCCCGACGCTGCGCCCGTCCACCCTGGCGAAGCCGGTGATCAGGTTCTGCGCGGTCGCCGCGCTGATCTCGTGGAAGTCGCCGTCGTCGAACAGGCGCAGCAAGATCTCGTGCATGTCGTAGCCCTGCCGATCGGAGTCGGGAACGATCGAGTCCAGCTCCAGATCGTGCGGCGTGACCTGCGGCTCCAGGCCCGGATTGACGACCGGGCCCGGCTCGAGGCAACTCGACGGCAGGTAGCCCAAATAGGTCCTGGCCCAGTCGAAAGCGTCCTGCTCGGTGGCGGCGACATGGTGGACGGTGCCGTTGGCCGCCTGCGCCTGCGCGCCACCCAGTTCCTCCATGGTCACCTCCTCGCCGGTGACCTCCTTGATCACCTCGGGGCCGGTGACGAACATGTAGGACTTCTCGGTCGCGATCAGGATGTCGGTGTTGACCGGTGCGTAGACCGACCCGGCCGCGCATTTGCCCAGCATGATCGACACTTGCGGGACGAAGCCCGACAGTCGTTCCTGGCGACGGCTCATCAGCGCGTACCAGGCCAGCGAGGTGACCGCGTCCTGGATGCGGGCGCCGCCGGAGTCGTTGATCGCGACGACCGGGCAGGCGTTCCTGGTGGCGAAATCCAGCGCCGCGGCGACCTTGCGGCCGAACATCTCGCCGACGGAGCCTCCGAAGACCGTCTGATCGTGGGCGATCACCACGACGGGCCTGCCGTCGATCCGCCCGCGGCCGGTGACCACGCCGTCGCCGTACATGGCTCCCGGGGTGCCCGGCTGGCGCACCAGCGCGCCGGTCTCCACGAAACTCCCCGGGTCGAGTAGCGCGCGCACTCGCTCCCGCGCGCTGGGAATGCCCTTGGTCTTGCGCTTCGCGATGCCGTTTTCGCCTGCGGGCTCTTCGGCCAGTTCCAGAATCCCCCGCAGCTCGTCCAGCTTGTCTCGCGTACCGCTCATATGTGTTGTCGCCCTTCAAAACTCGTCGCGACGCCGTACGGCAGCGCGGCGCTCGATGCTATCGGCGATGCGATCTGCTGCACAGCGGTTCGGATGATCTGATGGAACAGCTCACAGGTTTGCCTTTCGATGCCTCGGTTCATAGCACGCGACCCCCCGGCTCACGGCGACGACACGGACTGTGTGACGTCCCAATCGTGGCCGTGGGTCGCGATGAACCGTCCCCAGAGCGCCGGAGGGGACTACTCAGGGCGGTGCCCACGGATCTAGGGTGATCTCGACGCAGCGCCGGAAATGCGCGGACGGCGCTGCGTCACACTCCGGAAATCGGTGCGCCCGCGAAGACATCGGGCCGGATCCGAAAATAGCGGTGCCGCAGCGGTTCTGCCTGTGCGGGACGCGGGCTGCGCGAAATTCCAGCGAAAGTTGTGATTGCGCCCAACGGGTCGGGCGGCCGCTGATGACTTACCCGATGCGGCGGAACATATCTCGATTCCATCACGATCCGACGCTAACCTTCGGGAGGCATGATGGGCAGGCAGTCGAGACCGAGTACCGAGACGTTGACATCGAAACTCGTCGCACACCTGGCCGGGCGTTCCGGCCGCGACGCGTCCGGCGATGTGGCGACGACCGCACGGAATTGTCTGGCGGCCGCTGTCGAACTACTGGCTCCGCGTCCGGCGCCCGCGGCGGTCCGGCCACCGGAGATCGCCGGTTTCGCCTCGCGCTGGGCGCGGGAGGGCATCACACTGGAAACGGTGCTCGGCGCATATCACGACGAAATCCGTAGCGGCCTGGAATTCCTCGCCGACGAGGTCGCCGACGAGCGAACCGATCATTTTCTCGCGGGTGCGCTATTGGCCGTCCACGTACTGGAGATGGTGACCGTGGCGGCGTCGACCGCTTATGTCGACGAGCACCGCGCGGTCGCGCGGGAACATCAGACCGCGGCTCAGACGCTGGTCTCCGCGCTGCTGGGCGGGCACGCGGTCGGCGAGCTCGCCAGGGCGACGGGCATTCCGATCGCCCGGTCGTATCAGGTCGTCGCGCTGGGCATTCCGGCGCATCCGGACGAGCGAAGACCCGGCACGGGCACGGACGCGGCCCGGCGCAAACTCCGTCGCGTGCAGGCCGCGCTGGCCGGTCCGCTCGGCTCACGGGCCTTGTCGGTGCTGTCCGCCGCGGGCGGCACGGTGCTGGTGCCGCTCGACGACGTGCCCGCCCGCACCGGAACATTCACCATGACCGACGACGTGCTGGCCATCGTCGGTGAGGCCGCCGAGGTCCCGTTGACGGCCACGGTGGCCACCGGCCGCACCGCGCGCATCCCGGAACTGGCCGGTCGCGCCCACGATCTGCTGGACCGGCTGCGGGCGGCGGGCGGGCCGCCGGGGCTGTATCGGGTGGCCGACGCGGGCGATGCCCCGGCTTGTGAACTGCCCCAGCCGGGCCATATGGCCATCGTCACCTCGCCCAACGATCGCGTGATCGGCCGTTCTGCCTGATATTTCGCCGCTATCGTCGACTGTGCCCTGATCTCGAGGGTGAGCAAAGGAGTTCGAGTGACCACCGCGTTGACCGATCGCGATATTCTGCGCGAACTGGAGCCCACCGCCGAACGCCTGCTCAACGACCATCTGCGCAAGGCGAAATCCTGGAATCCGCACGATTACGTGCCGTGGGACGACGGCCGCAATTTCGCCGCCCTCGGCGGAATCGATTGGGAGCCGGGTCAATCCGCGCTTTCCGAGGTCGCGCAGACCGCGATGATCACCAATCTGCTCACCGAGGACAATCTGCCGTCGTATCACCGGGAGATCTCGGAGTCGTTCTCGCTGGACGGGGTGTGGGGTACCTGGGTGGGCCGGTGGACCGCCGAAGAGAACCGCCACGCCATCGTGATGCGCGACTATCTGGTCGTGACCCGCGCGGTCGATCCGGTGCTGCTGGAGCAGGCGCGGATGGCGCATATGACCACAGGTTTCGCCACACCCGGCGAAGAGGAGCGGTTGCTCCATTCGGTCGCTTACGTCACGTTGCAGGAGCTCGCGACCAGGATCAGCCACCGCAATACGGGAGCGGCCTGCGAGGAACCGATCGCCGAGCGTATGCTGCAGCGAGTTGCCGCCGACGAGAACCTGCACATGATCTTCTACCGGAACATCAGCGCCGCGGCCCTCGACCTGGTGCCGAACGAAGCGCTGCGCGCCATCACCAGCGTGGTCACCCGATTCCAGATGCCTGGGCTGACCCAGCCGAATTTCCGGCGCAACGCCGTGCTGCTGGCCAAGCACGGCATCTACGACTTGCGTCAGCATCTCGATGTGGTGGTGCGTCCGGTGCTGCGCGCGTGGCACGTCTTCGAACGCGACGATCTGACCGGCGACGGCGAACGAGCCCGCGAGGAGCTGCACGCCTACCTCGAAGACCTGGAGATCCGGGCGCGCCGGTTCGAGGAACAGCGCGAACGCGCCGCGGCCAGAGAAGCGGAACGGGCCGCCGCAGCCGGATGAGCCCACGTATGCCGATCACCGCGGTGGCGATGGCCCTCATCGCCACCGCTGCCGCTGCGCCCGTACTCGCCGATCCGGTGCCGCAGACCCCGCCGCCCGCCGTCGACCCCGCCATGACGCGCACCGGGCTGCTCTCGATCGAGGACCTGGGCGGGGGGCACGAACGGCTGTCGATAGCCTCGGCGGCGATGCGCCGGATCATCACCGTCGACATCCTGCGCGGCAGCGGCGCGGCGCCGCGCCCGGTGCTGTACCTACTCGACGGCGTCGACGGCGATGCCACGTCCGCATGGCTGACCAAGGGCGCAGCAGCCGAGTTCTTCGCGGGCAAGCCGGTGGACGTGGTGCTGCCCGGCGGCGGCACCGGCAGCATGTACAGCGACTGGGTCCGGCAGGACGCCGCACTCGGACTCAACCGCTGGGAGACGTTCCTCACCACCGAGCTCCCGCCCATCGTGGAGTCGCTGCTGCGCACCGACGGGCGTCGCGCCATCGCCGGGGTGTCGATGGGCGCGCAGGCGGCGATGATGCTCGCCCAGCGCCATCCGGGCTGGTATCGCGCCGTCGCCGGGATGAGCGGGTGCTACTCCACCGCCGACCCGCTGGGGCACGCGGTGACCACCATCACGGTCGCCTCGCGCGGCGGCAACGTGAACAATCTCTGGGGCCCGCCGACCTCACCGGAGTGGGCCGCGCACGACAGCCTGCTACACGCGGAGAACCTGCGCGACACCGCCGTTTACCTCTCGGCGGCCACCGGGCTGCCGACGGGAGCCGATCTGGTGTCGGTCGCGAACTCCCCGTCGGTCGCGGAAGCGCTGCAAACCGCAGGCGGCGGTGCTGCGCTGGAAGCGGGTGCCCGGGCCTGCACCGAGCGGTTCGCCGACCGCCTGTCCCAGCTGAACATCCCCGCCACCCTGGAGTACACCGCGGCGGGCATGCACACCTGGCCGGACTTCCAGGCGCAGCTGCCGAAGGCGTGGCGGGTGCTGGCGCAGGCGCTGGGGCTGCCCACGCCGTCGTGAATCGGCGGAATGAGCGCGGCGCGCTCGCGTTGACACCGATATGACCTCGGCGCTTTCCACTGTCCGGTTCTCCGTTCTCGATCGCTCGCGCGTCCGGCGCGGTCAGAGCCATCCGGCCGCGTTACGGGAGACCGTCGAGTTCGCCCGGCTCGCCGAACGGTGGGGCTATCACCGTTTCTGGGTGTCGGAGCACCACAGTGTGCCCGGCGTGGCGGGCTCGGCGCCGACCGTGCTCGCGGCCGCAGCGGCGGGAGCGACCGAGCGGATCCGGATCGGCACGGGCGGTGTGATGCTGCCCAACCACCAGCCGCTGGTGGTCGCCGAGCAGTTCGGCGTGCTGGAATCGCTCTACCCGGGACGCATCGACATGGGTCTCGGCCGCTCGGTCGGGTTCACCGACGGCGTGCGGCGAGCGCTGGGGCACGACAAGCGCGACGCGGAGGACTTCGACGCCCAGCTCGCCGAGCTGCTGGGGTACTTCGCCGAGGGCAGACAGGGGGTGCACGCGTGGCCCGCCGAAGGGCTGCGTATCCCGGCGTTCCTGCTGGCCACCGGGTCCGGCGCCGAGCGGGCCGCCCGCTTCGGGCTGCCGCTGGTCATCGCCGCGGTCGGCGGGGAGGACCGCATGGTGGAGGCTATCGAGCGCTATCGTGCCCTGTTCCGCCCCGCCGCGGTGGGCGCGGCGCCTTATGTCGTGGTCTCCGCCTCGACAGTGATCGCCGACAGCACTGCCGAAGCGCATCGGCTGCTGCTGCCGGAGGCGTGGTCCGGCGCATACGCGCGCACCCATGGCGAGTTCCCGCCCCTGATACCGCCCGTGGAAATCGAGGCGCGCACCATGACCGATCGGGAGCGCCGGATCTTCGACGAGGGGTTGCGCGGCCACCTGTACGGAACCGAGGACGAGGTCGCCGGCCGACTGGAGCGGCTGGTGGGCAGGACGGGCGCCGACGAAATCCTCGTACACACCAGCACCTACGATCGCGACGCGCGGCTGGATTCGCACCGCCGCCTGGCGTCGCTCGTCGGCCTGTCGCGCGTGGCTGTCCGCGATCGGGCCGGTACGGCGGCCTGATCAGCCGGTGCTCGCCTACGGGAAGCGCACTTCGGCGGCGGCATAGCCGAACAGTCTGCGTCCCTCGGCGCGCGCGTCGACCGCGATGGTCGCCCGCCGCCTGCGCGGGTCGATGGAGGTGACCCGGCCGCGGAATTGGATCACGCCGGTGCCGACCGGTGGTATGCGCAGGTGCTGCGCGTTGTGCGCGAACTGCACACGAAACCGGGTGAGAGCCGCGGGGTCGCCGAGCCAGGAGCTCAAGAACGAGGTGGCCAGACCCAGTTTGAGCATGCCAGGAGCGACCACGGTCGGCAGGCCGCTGGCGACCGCGACCCTTTCGTCGAACAGCACCGGATTGGATTCGCCCGTCACCCCGGCGTAGTTGACCAGGTCGCCACGGGACAGGCGCATGGTGCGAAGGGGCAGTTCGGCGCCCACCGACAGGTCGGCGAAAGCGACGCGCGGACGCGGTATCCGGCGCAGCGGCGTCGGCGCGAGGTGATCCGCCGCGGCCGGGACGACGGCGCTGCCTCGAGCCGGTGCGTCCGGGGAGCGATGGCCCATGGCGACCTTGCGTACGGCGTCGGCCAACCACGGATCGCGACCGCCCACCCGGGCGAGCAATGCGCTGGAGCCGGTCTGCACCACGGTGCCGTGCTGGTCGATGAGCACGCTCTTGATCGCGAGGACGTCGTAATCGCCGAAGTGCCGGAACGATTCGAAATAGACGTCGCAGGTCAGGCGATCGCCCGCCAGCAACGGCCTGCCGAAGTCGAAAACTTGGTCCGCGTGCAGGATCCGGGTCGGGTCGTAGCCGGTGATCAGCGTGTCCAGAATTTCGCGGTGCACTCTGGTGAGGATTATCGAGCTGAATGTGGCGGGCGCGATGAGCCCGGGAAAGCCGAGTTCGGCCGCGGCGTCCTCGCTCCGATGCGCGGGATGGGAATCCTGGACGGCGCGGGCGAATTCCCGGATCTTTTCCCGTTCCACCTCATAGCGGAGAGTGGAACGGTAACGATGGTCGATGAGTGATCTGGCCTGATCGGCCGGATTCACCGCGGTCTCGTTCATGGTTGCTCCTGTATCGCGAAATGGTGGACGACGGCGCGCTCTCGTCACGAGAGCGGACCGAACCGCCAGACCAGGGGCGGCATCTGCTCGGGAGTCACGGTGCCGACGACGTCCACCCCCGCGTCGTGGAAGGTGCCCACCGCGCGGTCGAGGTGGTCGGCCGAGGTGATCAACACGACGTCGCGCGCGCCGATCGCGCGCATGATCGTCGCCGAGCGTTCGGCGTTCTGCACGGTCGTGGCCGCCTCCGGTTCCAGATGGATGCGCGCCGCGGGTACGCCGCGAGCGATCAGCCAGTCCGCCATCGCCCTTGCCTCGGTGACACCGTTGTGCGCGTTGCCGCCGGTCACGATGACCGGCGAGAAGGGAGCCAGCAACGCCTGCAGGTATCCGGCGTGCAGGCGGTCGACCAACTCCGGGCGCATGGCGCCGTCGGGCAGCAGCCCGTAGCCGAGCACGACGATGGCGGTCACCGGTCCGCGCGGTGTGGGCATGGGCGCGGGGACCGGCGCCTGTGGTCCGGCGGTCACGGATCCCCAGTCGGCGGAGCCCGAGCCCTCCGCCGCGGCGGAGGGGAGATGGGTCGCGGCGGCGGCGACGGCGACCACGCCCAGCAAGGTGCGGGCGAGACGAACCACGATGGCGGACATGGAATCTCCAAGCGGTTAGCCACCGATGGCCACCGATGGCTGGGGTGCAGCGTCCGTCCATGATGCGGCCGCAGGCCGTTGCGGAACCGTAATCGTCTGGTGATCTGGACAATTCACCGTTCGCGAGCCGCTCGCTTGTGCCCGACGACCTCGTCGGCGAATTCCGGGAGTGGTCTTCTTCGCCTTCTTTGTGCCGCTTCCCTAGCCGCGTCGAGCACGTTCGTGAGGTCTCCAGACCCGGCCGTGGCGGGTGGGCGGGTCGTGTTCGCCAGTTCTAGCGTTGATCCGGCTTCGGTGCCGTCGATCGGCGTGAACGGCCATCGAATGACCTGTTTCCGTCGAGCGCGTGGCTCGTGCCCTGACTCGCCCGCGGGCTCGACGGAAGCACCGACCGCCACGCGTTTCGCTCGCCGGACGGGATCTCTCGACCCGCCTCTGTCCGGCGCGCACGTCCCCGGCGCGCGGCGGTGTGCCCACCGAGCGGATCCTCGCACCCTCCGCTCGGTGGGCATCGGGGCGTGCCGGTCCCGGCCGACCACGCTCGGCGGCTGCCGTGCCGAGTCTCCGCCGTCATGGCCATTCGTGTCCGAGATGTATCGATTCGATCGGCTCGAATTACTTTTGTTCAGGTGAACAAAACTGCGCTGCCATAATGTTGATGCCGACTCACCGCGACAACTCGGGTGTCGACCGGCGGGGTGGGAGCGTGCTTCGGTTATTCGTGCTGCACGCGAGTAATCGTGCAATGGCGGATATTGGATTCGGTTCGGACCCCGTACCTCTTCCGGCGCTTCCAAGTGGCCTCGTGGTATCTGCCCACTTCAATGAATTGATGGGGACCATTCGGTCGTTTCGAAAATGGCAATGGACTTTTCGGTTTTGATTTCGGTATCGGTGGCCAGCAACGGGGTTTGTTACGCTTCTTCGCCGGACGGTACGTAGACGGACCGCATGCTTCGCCTCGTCCCGTGCCGGGTCGATGCTCGGGAACCGCAGCGACGTCGAATGTCTCGGCGGTGGTTTGCCCATCGAGTCGGACGGTGCGCACTCGCGGCATTCACACACGACATCGATGCAAGCGGCCCGCTGCCGAGCATTCGCCCCTCCTCGTTCCGTGTGCCGGTAGGGGGCTCGATTCGCCTGCGGTGGCCCGGCCGGTCCGTGTTCGATCTGTGAAACACGGGAGGTCCGCGTATCACTTGCGGGAAACCGGAACGGCTGGCAGGCTAACGCTCAGCACGCGACTGGACGGTCGTCCTGTCGCTTTGCTCTGCCGAAGAAAGATTGTGCGTGTGCCATGGGTTCGTCTTCTCAGCAATGGGAAACCGAGTGTTCGCCGCGAATAAAGAATCGTGGTATATGAAGTGCTCTATGGTGTCGGGTTTACCGTCAGTGAAGGTGGCCTCGAGATGTCCATCTCGGTAACCGCCGAGAAACATTCTCCTGCCGAAAAACGCGGTCGGGCCGGCGAGCACGGGCGAGCCACCCCGCTCGCGGGTACCTCGACCGGCTGCTTCGTCACCGATACCTGATCGAACTACTCGGTAGTTCTGGCCGACCCGCGCCGCTGCTCGCGACGCCGGGTTTCTTCGTCGACCCTGCGATACCCGGGATGTGAAACGTGGACTCGAGCGCTGGTGAATCGTCCGACCGCATGTTGGAGTACCTGAAGAAGGTCACCGTCGAGCTCATGACGACTCGCGACGATCTGACCCAGTTGCGGGAGAAGATCGACGAGCCCATCGCGATCGTCGGCATGAGCTGCCGCTATCCGGGCGGCGTCGAATCGCCGGAGCAGCTGTGGGAGCTGGTCGCGGCGGAAGTGGACGCGGTGGGCGGGTTCCCGGCGGACCGGGGCTGGGACCTCGAGGGGCTGTACGACCCGGATCCGGACCGCTTCGGCAAGGTGTACACGCGGGAGGGCGGCTTCCTGCGCGGCGCGGGCGACTTCGACGCGGGATTCTTCGGCATCGGCCCCCGGGAGGCGGCGGCGACCGACCCGCAGCAGCGGCTGCTGCTGGAGGCTTCCTGGGAGGCACTGGAGAACGCCGGTATCGCCCCGACCTCGCTGCGCGGCAGCGATACCGGCGTGTTCGCCGGTGTCATGTACGAGGACTACGAGCACACCGCCAGGGCCGCCGGACCGATCGCGGAGGGCTACGCGGGTATCGGTTCGACGGGCAGTGTCGTCTCGGGCCGAGTGGCCTATACGTTGGGCCTGGAAGGCCCTGCCGTGTCGGTGGACACGGCGTGTTCTTCGTCGCTGGTGGCCATCCACCTGGCCTGCCAGGCGCTGCGGCGCGGAGAGGCGTCGCTCGTGCTGGCGGGCGGCGTCACGGTGATGTCGACACCGTTCCTGTTCGTCGAGTTCTCCCGGCAGCGAGGTCTGTCGCGGGACGGTCGATGTAAGGCGTTCTCGGCGGCGGCCGATGGGGTGGGCTGGGGCGAAGGCGTGGGCGTGCTGGTGCTGGAGCGCCTGTCGGATGCGCGGCGGTCGGGGCACGAGGTGCTCGCCGTGATCAGGGGCTCGGCGGTGAATCAGGATGGCGCGAGCAATGGTTTGACCGCGCCGAACGGTCCGTCACAGGAGCGGGTGATCGCCTCGGCGCTGGCCGCGGCGGGGCTGACGCCCACTGATGTGGACGCGGTCGAGGCGCACGGTACGGGCACGTCGCTGGGAGATCCGATCGAGGCGCAGGCCCTGATCGCCGCGTACGGACAGCAGCGGGACGAGCCGCTGCGAATCGGTTCCCTGAAATCGAACATCGGTCATGCGCAGGCGGCGGCGGGTGTCGGCGGTGTGATCAAGATGGTGCAGGCGCTGCGCCACGGGGTGTTGCCGAAGACGTTGCACGTGGATGCGCCGTCGCCGCACGTGGATTGGTCGGCGGGGGCGGTGCGGCTGCTCACCGAGGCGGAAGCATGGCCCGCGTCGGCGCAGCGCGTGCGCCGTGCGGGTGTGTCGTCGTTCGGGATCAGCGGCACGAACGCGCATGTGATCGTGGAGGAAGCGCCCGCGCCGGTCGCCGGGTCCGACGGCGAGTCCGCCGATACCGAAGCCGGTCCGGCGTGCGCGGCAACCGTCGTTCCGTTGCTGGTGTCGGCGAAGACCGATGACGCGCTCCGCGCCCAGGCGGCGCGGCTGCACGCGTGGCTGCTCGAACACCCGGACGCCGACCTGTGGAGCGTGGCGTCCGCGCTGATCGAAACCAGGGCGCACTGGAATCGGCGCGCCGCGGTGGCCGGTAGCGACCGTGACCAGTTGCTGTCCGGGTTGGCGGAGTTGGCGGCCGGTGCGTCCGCCGGTGCGCTCGAGGGTGTGGCCGGATCGGGGAAGACGGCCTTCCTGTTCACCGGTCAGGGTGCGCAGCGGGTGGGCATGGGGGCAGGGTTGTATGCGGCGTTTCCGGTGTTCGCCGCGGCGTTCGACGAGTTGTGCGCCGAATTCGATCGCTTGCTCGGGCCGGGCGTCTCGCTGAAGGACGTCGTCTTCGGCGCCGCGGGTGCGGATTTGCTGCACCGCACCGAGTTCACGCAGCCCGCGCTGTTCGCGTTCGAGGTGGCGTTGTTCCGGCTCGTCGAGTCGTTCGGCCTCACTCCCGATGTGCTGATCGGTCATTCGATCGGTGAGTTGGTGGCGGCGTATGTGGCGGGTGTGTGGTCGACGGCGGATGCGTGCGCGTTGGTGGCGGCGCGCGGGCGGTTGATGGGGGCGTTGCCCGAAGGCGGCGCCATGCTCGCTGCGGCGGTCACCGAGCAGCGGGCCGTCGAGATCGCGGCCGCGCACGAGGGTCGACTGTCGGTGGCGGCGGTGAACGGTCCGTCGTCGGTGGTGTTCTCCGGCGACGCGGACGCCGTCGGCGCGGTCGAGCGGCAGCTGTCCGATGCGGGGGTCACGGTCTCGCGGCTGCGGGTCAGCCATGCGTTCCATTCCGCGCGAATGGATCCCATGCTCGCGGAATTCCGCGCAGTCGCACAGCGGCTGACGTACCGGATGCCCACGATCGCGGTGGTGTCGAACGTCTCCGGGGCGCTCGCCGGGGCAGAATTCACCGACCCGGGTTACTGGGTCGAGCAGCTACGCGGTTGCGTGCGGTTCGCGCCGGGCGTGGACGCTCTCGTGGCCGCCGGGGTCCGCCGCTTCGTCGAAGTCGGCCCGGACGCGGTGCTGGCCGCGATGACACGTCGCTGCCTTGCCGAACACCCGCGGATCGAAGCCGAGTCGATGGTGACGGCCGCGTCGCGCCGTTCGGGCGACGAGGTGGCGCAGTACATCACCATGCTCGCGCAAGCCCACACCGCCGGTGTCGAGGTGAACTGGCGCCCCCTTTTCAGCGGGCGGACACCAGAACGGGTGTCGTTGCCGACGTACGCGTTCCAGCGGCAGCGGTACTGGTTGGAGCCGCTCGCGATCGAGGCGTCGCTCGAGTCATCGGATCATCCGATGCTTACCGGGGCCGTGCCGTTGGCCGGTCGGGACGAATGGCTGTTCACCGGCCGGCTGTCGTTGCGGACGCATCCGTGGCTGGCCGAGCACGCCGTTTTCGGGTCGGCGCTGCTGCCCGGCGCCGCGTTCGTGGAACTGGCGCTGACCGCGGGGGCCCGGCTCGGTGCCGGGTTCGTCGAGGAACTGCTGCTGGAAGCGCCGCTGTCGCTGACCGACGACGCCGCGATCGACGTGCAGCTGACCGTCGAACCCGCCGACGACGCGGGCGCGCGCCGGTTCGCGATCTATTCGCGTGCGGTGGTGCCCGGAGAAACCGAAGCGAGCGAGTGGATTTCACACGCCAACGGTGTCCTCGTCGCCGCCGCGGAGAGTGTGCCCGCCTGGGTCGAATCGGGATGGCGCGCCGCGCCGGAGGACGGGCGATGGCCGCCGAGCGGGGCCGAACCGGTGCCGGTCGACGGACTCTACGACCAGTTGGCGCGGCTCGGCTTCGGCTACGGTCCGCTGTTCCAAGGCGTCACCTCGGCTCGGCGCGACGGCGACGACCTGCTCGCCGAGGTGTCGCTCGCTACCGAGCCCGATGCTCAGGGACCGGCCTTCGGCATCCATCCCGCCCTGCTGGACGCCGCCTTCCACACCGCGATCACCGAACTGGCCGACGACATGCCCGCGGGCAGGCTGCCTTTGCCGTTCTCGTTCGGTGGGGTCCGGCTGTATCGCGCCGGGGCGACGGCCCTTCGGGTGCGTCTGGAACGGGTGGGGTCCGGACGCATCCGGGTGGCCGCCTTCGACGACACCGGTGCGCCCGTGCTGAGCGTCGAAGCGCTGACGGCTCGCCCGGTGGATGCCAAGGCGCTCGAGGGTGGGGCCGCACGCCGCGCGTCCCTGTCGGACATCGAATGGGTGCCTGCGGCCGCCGTCGCGGGCGGCGCGTCGGGCACGATCGCGCTGCTCGGGGAGGCGAGTGTGGCGGGCGCCGATCGCCGCGGGACGGCACCGGCCGATCTGCTCGGCGACCAGGCGCCGCCGGAGATCGTCGTGTGGTCGCCGGACGGACCGGCCGCTGGCGACGTGACCGCGCGGACGCGCACCTGGCTGCGGGCGGCGCTGGAGTTGATACGGGAATGGCAGGCCGAGGAACGGTGGCACGATTCGCGGCTGGTGATCCTGACGCGGGGTGCCGCGGGCCTGCCGGGCGAGAACCCTGACCCGGCCGGGGCCGCGGTGTGCGGTCTGGTGCGCAGCGCCCAGGCCGAACACCCCGGCCGGTTCGTTCTCCTCGACGCCTCACCCGAGGACGACCTCACGACCGAAGTGATCGCCGCGGCGGTGCGGTCGGAGGAACCGCAGCTGGTCGTGCACGGCGGAGAACTGCGCGTCCCGCGGCTGCGCAGGCAGCACGCGGCGGCGGACGGCAACGGTCTCGGTGCGGGTGCGGTGCTGATCACCGGTGGCACCAGCGGACTGGGAGCCGAGGTGGCGCGTCATGTCGTCGCCACTCACGGCGTGCGGCGGCTGGTGCTGGTGTCGCGGCGCGGTGAACAGGCCGACGGGGTGGCCGATCTGGTGAGCGAGCTGACCGCCGCGGGCGCGCGGGTGCGGGTGGCGGCCTGCGATGTGGGCGACCGGGCCGAAGTGGCGGCGCTGCTGGCGGATCTGTCGGACGAGTTCGCGCCCAGCGCGGTGATCCATTCCGCGGGCGTGCTCGATGACGCCACCATCGAGACCCTGACCGCCGAACAGCTCGACCGGGTGCTGGCGTCGAAGGCCGACGCCGCCTGGCATCTGCACGAACTGACCGGCGGCCTGGGACTGGCCGCCTTCGTGCTGTTCTCCTCGGTCGCGGGTGTGGTCGGCGCGTCCGGCCAAGGGAATTACGCGGCGGCGAACGCGTTCCTGGACGCGCTGGCAGTAGGGCGGCGGGCGGCGGGGCTGCCCGCGGTATCGATCGCCTGGGGATCGTGGAACCAGAGCATCGGCATGACCAGTGAGCTGGGTGGCGCGGCGATGGCGCGGATGGGTCGCCTCGGCGTGCGGCCGTTGGAAACGGCGGATGGCTTGACGCTGTTCGATCGCGCCGTCGCCGCGTCGTCGCCGGTCGTGATCGCGACGGAGTTCGACACCGAGGCACTGGCGGTGCAGGCCCGGGAAGGGTCGCTGCCGCGACTGCTGCAGTCGATCGTCACGGTGCCGGTGCGGCGGGCCGCCGAGACGAGTGGGACATTGGCGCGGCGGCTGGCCGCCGCGCCCGTGCAAGAGCGTGCGGCGATCGTGCTCGACGTCGTCCGCGAACAGGTCGCCGGCGTGCTCGGCCATATCTCCGGCGACGCCATCGATCCGACGGCGCCGTTCACCGAACTGGGCTTCGATTCGCTCGCCGGTGTCGAGTTCCGCAATCGCCTCGCCAAGACGACCGGCGTGCAACTGCCCTCGACACTGGTGTTCGATCACCCCACCGCCGCGGCGGTGGCGGCCTTCGTGCGCTCGCGGCTGGGCGAGGCGACCGAAACCGACGCCGGGCGGCCCGCGCGGGTGACGCGCCGGATCCGTGCCGACGAGCCGATCGCGATCGTCGGGATGAGCTGCCGGTACCCGGGCGGTATCGAATCGCCGGATGGACTGTGGGACCTGGTGGCCGCCGGTGCGGACGCGATCGGCGCGTTCCCCGTCGATCGCGGGTGGGATCTGGATCGGCTGTTCGATCCCGACCCCGACCACCCGGGAACCTCCTACCTGGACCGAGGTGGATTCCTTTCCGGCATGGCCGATTTCGACGCGGGCTTCTTCGGAATCGGTCCGCGCGAGGCGGCGGCGATGGATCCGCAGCAGCGGTTGCTGCTGGAGGCGTCGTGGGAAGCGCTGGAGCACGCCGGTATCGATCCGTCGGTATTGCGCGGCAGTGACACCGGCGTGTTCACCGGGGTCTCCTATCAGGACTACGAGGAGATCGCCAAGGCCGCGGGTTCGGTAGCCGAAGGTTATATCGGTACCGGTTCCACCAGTAGCGTGCTCTCCGGTCGCGTGGCATACACCTTCGGATTCGAGGGTCCGGCGGTCACGATCGACACCGCCTGCTCCTCCTCGCTGGTGGCCATCCACCTGGCCTGTCAGGCGCTGCGCCAAGGGGAGAGTTCGCTGGTGCTGGCCAGTGGCGCCCAGGTGATGTCGACGCCGTTCATGTTCGTCGAGTTCTCCCGGCAACGCGGTCTTTCCCGGGACGGGCGGTGCAAAGCCTTCTCGGCCTCGGCCGATGGTGTCGGCTGGGCCGAAGGCGTCGGTGTGCTGGTGCTCGAGCGGCTGTCGGACGCGCGCAGGCTCGGTCACGACGTGCTCGCGGTGATCCGGGGTTCGGCGGTGAACCAGGACGGTGCGTCCAACGGGCTGACCGCGCCGAACGGTCCGTCGCAGGAACGGGTGATCGCTGCGGCGCTGGCCACCGCGGGGCTGGCTCCCGAGGACGTGGACGCGGTGGAGGCGCACGGCACGGGCACTCCGCTGGGCGACCCGATCGAAGCGCAGGCGTTGATGGCGACCTACGGGCAGGGCCGGACCGAGCCGCTGTGGGTCGGTTCGCTGAAGTCGAATATCGGGCACGCCCAGGCCGCCGCCGGGATCGGTGGCGTGATCAAGATGGTGCAGGCGTTGCGGCACGAGATGCTGCCGAAGACGCTGCACGTGGACGCTCCGTCGCCGCACGTGGACTGGTCGGCTGGGGCCGTGCGGTTGCTGACCGAACAGCGGCCGTGGTCGGCCTCGGTCGAGCGGGTGCGCAGGGCGGGGGTGTCCGCGTTCGGGATCAGCGGAACCAACGCGCACGTCATCGTGGAGGAAGCGCCGGGAGCCCCGCAGCGCGCGGCGGTGACGAAACCGGCGGACGCTTCGCCGGGAATGCCGCTGCTGCTGTCGGCGAAAACCGAGGCGGGGCTGCGGGCGCAGGCCGCTCGGTTGCGCGAGTGGCTCGCGGCCAGGCCCGACGCAGACCCGGTGGACGTGGCCCATTCGCTGCTCACGACGCGGGCCCGATTCGATCGGCGCGCAGCGGTGGTCGCGGGCGACCGCGCGGCCGTGCTGGCCGGGCTGGCGGATGTGGCGACCGGTGCGGGGTCGCCGGGAGTGGCCGAGGGCGGCCCCGTCGGCGGGAAGATCGCGTTCCTGTTCACCGGGCAGGGGGCGCAGCGAGTCGGCATGGGCGCTCGGCTTTACGCGACTTTCCCGGTCTTCGCGGCGGCGTTCGACGAGCTGTGCGCCGAATTCGACGGTCTGCTCGAATTTCCCGAGCCTGGAATGTCGCTGCGGGACATCGTCTTCGGTGCCGCGGGTGCGGACCTCCTGCACCGCACGGAGTACACCCAGCCCGCGTTGTTCGCCTACGAGGCGGCGATGGTGCGGTTGATCGAGTCCTTC
This sequence comes from Nocardia sp. NPDC059691, assembly GCF_042733915.1. Classification (NCBI taxonomy): domain Bacteria; kingdom Bacillati; phylum Actinomycetota; class Actinomycetes; order Mycobacteriales; family Nocardiaceae; genus Nocardia; species Nocardia sp. NPDC059691. Next base: position 74,709 of record NZ_JBHWFB010000019.1, read on the forward strand.
GGGATCACGCCGGACGTGCTGATCGGGCATTCGATCGGCGAACTGGTCGCGGCGTACGTCTCGGGGATGTGGTCGACCGCCGACGCGTGCGCGTTGGTGGCGGCGCGGGGGCGGTTGATGGGCGCGCTGCCCGAAGGCGGCGCGATGCTGGCCGCGGCCGTCCCGCCGGAGCGAGGGGCCGAGCTCATCGCCGGATTCCGCGGCGAACTGTCGATCGCGGCGGTGAACGGACCCTCCGCGATCGTGATCTCCGGTACCGAAGGTGCCGTCGCCGAGGTGGAATCCGTGCTGACGGCGGACGGGATCAAGACGTCACGGTTGCGGGTCAGCCACGCGTTCCACTCGGCGTCGATGGAACCGATGCTGCCGGAATTCGAGGCGATGGCCGCCGGTCTCGACTACCGGAGCCCGCTGCTGCCGGTGGTGTCGAACGTGTTCGGCGTCGTGGGGGGCGAGGCGCTTTCGGATTCGCTGTACTGGGCCGGTCATGTCCGCGACACCGTGCGCTACGCCCCGGGGGTCGACGCGCTGGTGGACCTCGGTGTCCGGAAGTTCTTCGAGGTTGGCCCCGATGCGGTGCTGACGGCGATGACCCGTCAGTGCCTGCCCGACGAGGTCGGGTCCCGGTCCGTCGTGGCGGCGGCGAGCAGGCGCGGCGTCGACGAGGTCACCCAGTTCCTTGGCTTCCTCGGGCATGCCTGCAACGCCGGTGTCGAGGTGAACTGGGAGCCCTTGTCGGAGGGGCGGTCCCCAAAGCGTATTCCACTGCCCACCTACGCCTTTCAGCGTCGGCGCTATTGGCTGGACGTGGCCCGGCCGGTCGCGGCGGGCGCCGTCGACCATCCGATCCTGCTGGACGCGGTGCCGGTGGCGGGCAAGGACGAATGGCTGTTCACCGGGCAGCTGTCGAATGGCAGGCAGCCGTGGATCGCCGATCATGTGGTGTTCGGTACGCCGGTGGTACCGGCGACGACGTATCTGGAACTGATGTCGGCGATCGGCGATCGGCTCGGGATGCGCTCGGTCGAGGAGATGCGGCTGGACATCCCACTGGCCCTCGGTGAGCGCGCCGTCGACGTGCAGGTGTCGGTGGGTGCGGCCGAAGCGGACGGGCGGCGGAGCTTCACCCTGTACTCCCGCACCGCGGACCTCGACGACGCCGAGGCATGGGTACCCCATGCCGGTGGCGTGCTCGCCGCCGACCCCGGCCCCGAACTCGCCACCGGCTGGGATCGGGTATGGCCGCCCGCGGGCGCGGAACAACTCGACGACGAGGCCATCTATCGGCGGATCGCGCGTCTGGGAATGGAATACGGTCCCGCCTTCCGTGGGATGCGCGCGGTGTGGCGGCGCGGCGACGAGGTGTTCGCCGAGGTAGCGCTGGACGACGCCACCGCCGCCGCGGCGTCGGGTTACGGCATTCATCCGGCGTTGTTCGACGCCTGTCTGCACCCCGCGCTCGACTTCGTCATGGACGAGCTGCCCGCCGGGCGGGTTCCGCTGCCGGTCACGGTCGGGGGCCTGCGGCTGGCCCGGTCCGGTTCCGGGCCGGTCCGGGTCCGCGCGGTGCTGTCGGGCGACTACCGGATCCGGATGGATGTGGTGGACGAGACCGGCGCACCGGTGCTGGGCACGGAATCCGTCGTGGTGCATCCGGTGGAGCGGCGCACGGTGGAGCGGGTCCGGTCGAATACGGCGCCGGTGCCGCTGCACGGTCTGGAGTGGGTGCCGGTGTCCGCCGTCGCCGCCGAGCCGACGGGATCGATGGCGGTGCTCGGTGCGGGAAGCGTGGCGGGAATCGACCTGCGCGTCACCGACCTGAGCGAATCGATCGACGCCGATGAGGACGCGGCAACGATCGTCTGGGTGGCCGAGACCGCGGAAGCGGGCGCGGACCCGGCGCGAGCGGGCAGGCAATGGGTCACGCGGACACTGGAACTGACGCGGTCGTGGCTGACCGACACGCGGTACGACCGGGCGCGGCTGATCGTGGTGACGCGGAACGCGCTCGGATTGCCGGGCGAGTCGCCCGACCCGGCGGCCGCTGCCGTCGCGGGCCTGCTGCGCAGCGTGCAGGCGGAGCATCCGGGCCGGATCGTGCTGCTCGATCGGGACGGCGAGATCGATGCCGGAGTGGTGGCTGCGGCGCTGGCCGCGGACGAACCACAGGTCGCGGTGCGCGACGGCCGGTTGTCGGCGCCACGGGTGCGCCGGATCGCGGCCGCACCGGACCCGGGGGCGATGTCGTTCGGGACGGGTACGGTGCTGGTGACCGGCGGCACCAGCGGGCTGGGCGCGCTGATCGCGCGACATCTGGTGACCGAGCACGGAGTTCGGCGGCTCTTGCTGGTCTCGCGACGCGGTCGCGACGCCGCCGGGGTCCCGGAACTCCTCGCGGAGCTGTCGGCGCTGGGCGCGCGAGTGGATGTCGAGTCGTGTGACATCGCCGATCGCGACGACCTCACCGCGGTACTGACGTCGGTGCCGGAGCGGTTCCCGTTGTCCGGCATCGTGCATGCCGCCGGCGTGGTGGACGACGGCACCGTCGAGACCCTGACCACGGAGCAAGTGGATCGGGTGCTGCGCCCGAAGGTGGATGGCACCTGGCTGCTGCACGAGGCGACGCGGGACGCGGATCTTTCGGCGTTCGTGGTGTTCTCGTCGCTCGCGGGGCTGGCGGGCTCGCCGGGCCAGGGCAACTACGCGGCGGCCAACTCGTTCGCCGACGCGGTGGTCCGGCTGCGCGGTGCCGCAGGCCTGCCCGCGGTGTCGGTGGCCTGGGGGCCGTGGAACGCGGGCACGGGAATGACCGGCGACCTCGGTACGGCGGGGTTGGAACGACTGCGGCGTTTGGGTTTCCGCCCGCTCGGCGATACGACGGGACTATCCCTCTTCGACGCCGCGCTCACCGCGGGCTCGGCGCTGGTGGTCGGCGCGGAATTCGATCGATCGGGACTGGCGGAGCAGGCCGAGGCGGGGGCGCTCCCGAAACTGCTGAGTGCGCTGGCGCCCTCGTCCACGCGGACCGCTCGCGCCGGTGGGGATCCGGTCGGTCGGCTGGCGTCGGCCGCGCCCGCCGACCGTGCCGAGGTGGCCCTCGCGGTGACCAGGGAGCAGGCGGCGGCCGTGCTCGGGCACGCCACCGCGGAGGCGATCGACCCCGATACCGCGTTCACGGAGTTGGGTTTCGACTCGCTGGCCGGTGTGGAATTCCGCAACCGGCTGGCCGAGGCCACCGGGCTGTCGCTGCCCTCGACCCTGGTATTCGACCATCCGAGTTCCCGCGCGGTGGCGGGTTTCCTCGTCTCCAGGCTCGGTGACGCTCCGGCCGCGCGACCACGTCCGGTGCGGGTGACGTCGCGGACTCGCACGGACGAGCCGATCGCCATCGTCGGCATGAGTTGCCGTTATCCCGGCGGCGTGAGTTCCGCCGAGCAGCTGTGGCAGCTACTGGTCTCGGGTACCGACGCGATCACGCCGTTCCCCACGGACCGGGGCTGGGACCTCGATCGGCTGTACCACCCGGACCCGGACGAACCAGGCACCACCTACGTGCGCGAGGGTGGCTTCCTCACCGACGCGGGCGCGTTCGACGCCGCTTTCTTCGGGATCGGCCCCCGGGAAGCGACGGCCATGGATCCGCAGCAGCGGCTGATGCTGGAGGCCGCCTGGGAGGCGTTGGAAGACGCCGGTATCGATCCGACCGCGCTGCGCGGCAGCGACACCGGAGTGTTCGTCGGGGCGACCCCGTCCGGCTATTCCGAGCGGGTGGTCGGCGCGTACGAGGGATTCCGGATGACCGGGAACTCCGACAGCGTCACCTCGGGACGAGTGGCCTACGTCCTGGGCCTGCAGGGTCCGGCCATGACGGTGGACACGGCATGCTCCTCCTCATTGGTGGCGCTGCACTTGGCCTGCCAGGCGCTGCGAAACGGGGAAACGTCGCTGGCGCTGGCCGGCGGTGTGACGGTGTCGGGCAGCCCGGAGCTGTACGTGGACTTCGCGCGGCAGCGGGGGCTCGCGCCCGACGGGCGGTGCAAGTCGTTCGCCGCGGGCGCGGACGGCGTCGGCTGGTCGGAAGGAGTCGGCGTGCTCGCCCTGCAACGGCTTTCGGACGCTCGGCGATCGGGCCACGAGGTGCTGGCGGTGATCCGGGGGTCGGCGGTGAATTCGGACGGTGCGTCCAACGGCCTGACCGCGCCGAACGGTCCCTCGCAGGAGCGGGTGATCGCGTCGGCACTGGCGGCGGCGGGCTTGGAGCCGGCCGACGTCGACGCGGTGGAGGCACACGGCACGGGAACTCCGCTGGGCGATCCGATCGAAGCGCAGGCGCTGATCGCGACCTACGGGCAAGGGCGGACCGAACCCGTGCGGATCGGTTCGTTGAAGTCGAATATCGGCCATTCGGTGGCGGCCTCGGGCGTGGGCGGCGTGATCAAGATGGTGCAGGCCCTGCGGCACGAGATGCTGCCGAGGACGCTGCACGTGGACGCTCCCTCGCCGCACGTGGATTGGTCGGCGGGGTCGGTGCGGTTGCTGACCGAAGCGGAGCCCTGGCCCGCGGGGCAGCGGGTACGGCGGGCGGGGGTGTCGTCGTTCGGGATCAGTGGGACGAACGCGCACGTCATCGTGGAAGAAGCGCCCGCACGCGACGAACGGCCCGCCGTGCGGGACCACCGCTGCGATCCGGACGGTGTGATCGCGTGGGTGGTGTCGGCGAAATCGGAGGCCGGTCTGCGGGCGCAAGCGGAGCGGCTGCGCGCCTGGGCGGCCGAGCATCCCGACGCCGACGCCCGTGCTGTCGGACGCTCCCTGGTGGAGACCCGCGCGCAGCTGGAGTGGCGTGGCGCCGCGCTCGGCCGTGATCGGCGGCAATTGCTGGCGGGACTGGCGGAATTGGCCGCGGGTACCGGTTCCGGCGTGGTCGAAGGGACGGCAGGATCGGGTAGGACCGCGTTCCTGTTCACCGGACAGGGCGCGCAGCGCGTGGGCATGGGCGCCGAGCTGTACTCGGCCTACCCCGTGTTCGCCCACGCGTTGGACGAGGTGTGCGCCGAATTCGATCGGCTGCGCGAGAACTCGGCCGACGCGGCGCGTTCGCTTTCGGTGGGCGATCCCGCGCCGTCGTTGCGGGAGGTGATGTTCGCCGATCCGTCGGGTGTGCTGGACCGGACCGAGTGGACGCAGCCCGCCTTGTTCGCGTTCGAGGTGGCGTTGTTCCGGTTGGTGGAGTCGTTCGGGATCACCCCGGACGTGCTGATCGGGCATTCGATCGGTGAGTTGGTGGCCGCGTATGTGGCGGGAGTGTGGTCGTTGCCCGACGCCTGCGTGTTGGTGGCGGCGCGGGGACGGTTGATGGGGGCGCTGCCGGAAGGCGGGGCCATGCTCGCGGTATCCGTCTCCGAAACCGATGCGGCGCGACTACTCACCGGCTTCGGCGACCGCGCGTCGATCGCCGCGGTGAACGCGCCGGAGGCGGTGGTGATCTCCGGCGACGCGGACGCGATCGACGAGCTGGAACGAACTTTCGCGGCCCAGGGCCGCAAGACGACGGGGCTGCAGGTCAGCCACGCGTTCCACTCCGCGCGCATGGAACCCGCGCTGGCCGGCTTCCGCGCGGTCGCCGAGAAACTGACCTACCGGGAACCCATGCTGCCGATCGTGTCGAATGTGACCGGAGCGGTGGGGGAGACCTTCACCGACCCGGAGTACTGGGTCGGTCAGATCCGCGCGGCCGTCCGGTTCGCGCCCGGCATCCGGGCGCTGGCCGACACCGGCGTGCGCCGGTTCCTCGAAATCGGTCCCGACGCCGTACTCACGACCATGACCCGCGGCGTCATCGGAGACGAGCCAGGGAGCGGATGGTTGACGGCCCCGGCGGCCCGTCGCGTGGGAGCGGAAGCGCGCCAGTTCGTGACGTTCCTGGCGCGTGCGCACGTCGCCGGAACGACGGTGGACTGGCGGCCGTTGTGGGAGGGCGGCTCGTCGCGGCGAATCCCCCTGCCCACCTACGCGTTCCGTCACCAGCGGTATTGGCTGACCGCCATCGAACACACCCCCGACGTGCGGTCCTCCGGCCTGGACGATGTCGACCATCCGCTGCTCGGCGCCGCGGTCTGGCTGCCCGACTCGCACGGTGTGGTGGCGACCGGCCGGTTGTCGCTGTCGAGCCATCCGTGGCTGGCCGACCACATGATCGGCGGGACGGTGCTGTTGCCCGGCACGGCCTTCGCCGAGCTGGCGCTGTACATCGGCGCGCTGACCGGCACCCCGCGCCTGGCCGAGCTCGTGGTGACGGCGCCGCTGGCGGTGCCCGCCGACGGCTCGGTCGAATTGCGCGTGCTGGCGGACGGCCCCGACGACACCGGCGCACGTGCGGTGTCGGTGTATTCGCGCCCGCGTCGTTCCGGCGCGCCGGAACAGGCGGAATGGATCCGGCACGCTACCGGAACCCTTGTCGCGCAGACGCCGTCGGCCGAGGCGAACCCGACGACGGAAACCTGGCCGCCTGCCGGGGCGCAGCCGGTCGATATCAGCGATATGTACACCGAGTTCGCCGACCGCGGCTACGGGCACGGGCCGCTGTTCCAGGGACTGACCGCACTGTGGCGGCGCGGTGACGAGGTCTTCGCCGAGGTGCGCCTGCCGGAACAAGAGCATTCGGCGGCCGATCGGTTCGGGCTGCATCCGGCGTTGCTGGACGCGGCACTGCACGCGATCCGGTTCACCGGGCTCACCGGAGAACCCGCTCCGGACGAGATCTACGTGCCCTACTCGTGGGAGAACGTGGACCTGCACGCCGTGGGCGCGGGCGCGGCGCGGGTACGGCTGACCGCGGCCGAGTCCGGATCCGGTGACCGGGACAACCAGCCGATCGCGGTGACGCTCACCGATCCGCACGGGGAGCGGATCTTCCGGATCTCGGCGTTGACCATGCGCCCGATTCCGATCGACACGCTGCGTTCCGCAGGCGCCGCCCCGACCGGGCACGACCCGTATCGGCTCGGGTGGGTCCCGGTGCCGGTGGCGGAACACACCGGACTCGTCGCGGACGAGCACTGGACACGCGGCGGCGCCGACGAGTTCGTGCGCGTCGACGGAGGTTCCGTCGCCGTGATCCAGGTCGAAGAGACACCGGTGGACAGCGATGTGCCCGGCGTGGTGCGCACCCGGCTCGCCGAGACGGCGGAACGGGTCACCGGACTGCTGACCCGCCACGATCGCGTCGTCGTGGTCACCCGCGGTGCGGTCGCCGTGACGCCCGCAGCACCGGTGGACCTCGCCGGCGCGGCCGTGTGGGGCCTCCTGCGCAGCGGGCAGCACGAGAACCCGGGACGGATCGTCCTGGTCGACGTGGCGGACCGGTCGGGATACCGCCGTGCCGTCGCGGCCGCGCTGGCCATGGCCGAGGAATCCCAGGTGGCCGTGCGCGATGGTGCGGTGTACGTGCCGCGGTTGAGCCGGGGCGGGGCGGACCGGACACGGCCGCCGCGGCCGAATCCCGACGGCACGGTGCTGATCACCGGCGGCACCGGAAGCCTTGGTGCGCTCACGGCCCGGCACCTGGTCGTCGAGCACGGTGTGCGCCGGGTGCTGGTGGCGAGCAGGCGCGGCCCGGACGCGCCGGGTGCCGCGGAACTGGCGGCGGAACTGACCGATCTGGGCGCACATGTGGAGGTGCGGTCCTGTGATGTGAGCGATCGGGCGGCCGTCGACCGGCTGCTGTCCACCGTGGCGCCGGAACATCCGCTCACCGCGGTCGTGCACACCGCGGGCGCTCTCGCCGACGGTCTCCTGACCGACCTCACCTCGGCGCGGCTCGCGACGGTGCTGGGGCCGAAGGCCGACGCGGCCTGGTATCTGCACGAAGCCACCGCCGATCTCGAACTGTCGATGTTCGTGCTCTTCTCCTCGTTCGCGGGGACGATCGGCAGCCCGGGCCAGGCCGACTACGCGGCGGCGAACGCCTTCCTCGACGCGCTCGCCCAGCACCGGCACCACCGGGGATTGCCCGCCACGTCCATCGCGTGGGGACCGTGGCGCGCGGAGAGCGGCATGACGAGCACCCTCACCGAGACCGGCATCGCGCGGATGCGCCGTGAGGGCCTGATACCGCTGGACGACGACTACGGAATGGCGTTGCTGGACAGCGCGGTTGCCGCGGGCGAGCCGACCGGTGTCGGCGTGCGTCTCGATTCCGCGGTGCTGAACGCACTGGCCGCATCGGGCGCGTTGCCCAGGATGCTCGGTTCCCTGGTCACCGCGGCGCCGCGACGGGCAGGCGGGGTGCGTTCGCTGGCACAACAGCTCGCCGCGACCGCCGAAGCGGAGCGAGCGGGCGTCATACTCGCCGCCGTTCGGGAGCACATCGCCGCGAGTCTCGGCCACACTTCCGGCGACGTGATCGATCCGCGGGCTCCGTTCACGGAGTTGGGATTCGACTCGCTGGCCGGCATCGAGTTCCGCAATCGCCTCGCCAAGGCCACCGGGCTGGCGCTGCCGTCGACACTCGTCTTCGACCATCCCACCGGCGAGGCCCTGGCGGCGTACCTGGGTTCCCGGATCGCGGAGATGGTGCCCGTGGACGAGCCCGCCGCCGCGCCCGCGATACCCGTGGAAACCGGGGCGAGGGGTGCGCTCACCGAGCTGGTCCTGGCAGCGCACCGGCGTGGCCGGGTCGGCGCCGCGATACCGATGCTGCTGGAGAGCGCCGAACTCGTCGACACTTTCACCGCTGCGGCAGGGTCCGGCGATCCGGCGCCGATCCCACTGAGCAGGGGCGCCGGACCGGCGACACTGCTGTGCGTTCCGTCGTTCGTGGTCGGCACCGGGCCGCACCAGTTCGCCCGGCTCGCCAGGGAACTCGGCGGCGACCGGTCGATCGCGGCGCTGCGCCTGCCCGGTACGCAGCCGGGCGAGGCGCTGCCCGAGTCGTGGGACGTGCTGCTGGATCACTTGGCGGCGGCGGTGCGCAACCGCGGAGACGACCGGCCGGTCGTGCTCCTCGGCTACTCGGCGGGCGGCGCGATCGCGCATGCGCTGGCGCATCGGCTCGAGCGGGACGGGCGCGGACCGTCCGCGGTGATCCTGCTCGACACGTATTCACCCGACGACCCGGAACAGAACCGCCGGGTGCTGCTGAGCGCGATCGGCTCCGTACTCGACCTCGGCCACGAGGTCACCGAGATCGGTGATCACGGCTTGGTCGCCATGGCGAGATACGCGCGCCTGTTCGAGCAGCGCAGGCCGTTGTCGATCACCGCGCCGACGTTCGACCTGCGGGCCGCGACACCGCTGCCGGGGCTCGACCTCGCCGAGCCGGTGCCCGCCTGGCTGCACACCGGCGAGACGGTCGAACTCGACGCCGACCACTTCTCGATCATCGGGGCGGCGACCTCGGCCGTCGCGGCCGAGATACGGCGCTGGCTGAGCGAACTCGATGACAAGGAGCCGATCCTCGCGCGGTCGGCGGCAGGCAGTGACGGAGATCCGCGATGACCGCCGGGCGGGCGCGGCACGCGGCATCGAAGCGGCGAGACAGAGGAAATCCCATGGTCGAAGCGGCGAATGACATCGCCATCGTCGGAATGTCGTGCCGGATGCCGGGCGCTTCCGACCTGGAGAAGTTCTGGCGGTTGCTGCGCGAGGGCCGCGATGCCGTCGGGCAGGCGCCCGCCGACCGGCCCGGTCTCGAGGAGACCGCGGGATTCCTCGACTCGGCCACCGAATTCGATGCCGGATTCTTCGGCGTCCCACCGAACGAGGCGAACGCCATCGACCCCCAGCAGTTGCTCGGGCTCGAGCTCAGCTGGGAGGCGTGGGAGGACGCCGGTCTCGGCGACGCGACGGGGGCGCGGGCCGGCGTGTTCCTCGGCTGCACCGGCACCGATTTCGCCGAAATCGTTGCCGCGCAGGGCAGCACCGGCGTCGGTCGGCATTCGCTGTGGGCCGTCGGACGAGGGGTCACCGCCAACCGGATCTCGAACTACTACGGGTTCACCGGGCCGAGCATGGTCGTCGACAGCGGGCAGTCCTCGTCCTTGGTCGCGGTGCACCTGGCCTGCGAATCGATCCGCGGCGGCGAATGCGAGGTGGCCGTGGCGGGCGGGCTGAATCTCATCCTGTCTCCGTTGAGCGGCGAGCGGTACGAGCAGTTCGGCGCGCATTCGGCGTCGGGGAAATGCCACACCTTCGACGACCGGGCCGACGGCACCGTCCGCGGCGAAGGCGGCGGCATGATCGTGCTCGAGCCAGTGGAGCGTGCGATCGCCGCGGGGCACCGGATCTACGCCGTGATCCGTGGCAGTGCCGTCAACAACGGCAACGAGCGGCAGGTATTGAGCGCCCCGAGCGGCGCTGCCCAGGCCGCCGTCATCCGGGCCGCGCTGACGGCGGCCCGGGTCGACGGCGCATCGGTGCAGTACGTGGAATTGCACGGCACCGGCACGCCCGCGGGCGACCCGGTGGAGGCAGCGGCGCTGGGCGAAATCTACGGCGCGGGCCGCCCGGCTGGCCGACGGCTGGCCGTGGGTTCGGTCAAGACCAATATCGGGCATCTGGAAGGCGCCGCGGGAATCGCGGGATTGATCAAGACCGCACTGTGCCTGCGGCACGGGCAGCTCGCGCCCAGCCTGAACTTCCGAAACCCCAATCCCCGTATCCCGCTGGACGAGTTGGGCCTGCGGGTGCAGACCAGCACGCAGCCGTGGACGGGCGACGCGCGTCGCCGGGCCGGTGTGTCGTCGTTCGGGATGGGGGGAACGAACGCGCACGTGATCCTCGAGGAGGCGCCCGCGACGGCTGCCGTCGAGGTGACCGGCGAGACCCGGCCCGCGGTGTGGCTGCTGTCGGCCCGGAGTCGGGAAGCCTTGCGGGAGCAGGCTGTTCGTTTGCGGGAGTGGCTGGCGGAGCACCCGCGAGCCGGTACCGCCGAGGTGGCGTACTCGCTCGCCCACACCCGGACGCCGATGGAGTGGCGGGCAGCGGTGGTGGGGTCCGGCGCCGATCGGATGCGTGCCGGGCTCGCCGCCTTGGCCGACCCGGCACCCGACCTGGTCGCCGCTGATCCCACGGTGGTGTCCGGCCGGGCCGCGGCGCGCCGGGTGGTGTTCGTGTTCCCTGGCCAGGGCAGCCAGTGGGTGGGAATGGGCGCCGGACTGCTGGCGTCGGACGAGGTCTTCGCGGCGTCGATCGCGGAATGCGAGGCGGCGCTGGCGCCGTTCGTGGACTGGTCGCTGACCGACGTGCTGCGCGGGACGCCGGGAGCCGCCTCGCTGGATCGCGTGGACGTGGTGCAGCCGGTCCTGTTCGCGATGCTGGTATCGCTGGCGCGGCGGTGGCAGGCGGCCGGTGTGCGGCCGTCCGCGGTGGTGGGGCATTCGCAGGGCGAGATCGCGGCCGCGGTGGTGGCCGGTGCACTGTCGCTCGCGGACGGAGCGCGCGTGGTGGCCCTGCGGTCGCGCGCGGTCGCGGAACTGCTCGCGGGCTCGGGCGGTATGGCGTCGGTCGGCTTGCCGGGTGACGCGGTCGCCGGCCGGCTGGCGGCCTTCGGCGGCCGATTGTCGGTCGCGGCGGTGAACGCGCCCGGCCAGACCGTGGTGTCCGGGGCGGCCGACGCGATCGAGCGGTTCCTGGCCGAGTGCGCGGCGGAAGGGATCTGGGCGAAACGTATTCCGGTGGACTACGCGTCGCATTCGGCGGCGGTGGAACGTATTCGCGACCGCGTGCTGGCCGACTTGGCGCCGATACAGCCGAAAGCCGGTGCGATTCCGTTCTTCTCGACGGTGACGGCCGAGTTCGTGGACACCTCCGGCCTGGACGCGGCGTACTGGTATCGCGGGTTGCGCGAGCAGGTGCGATTCGCCGAGGCGATCGAGGCGTTGCTGCGCGCGGAGATGACGGCATTCGTGGAGACGAGTCCGCATCCGGTGGTCGCCTCGGCGATCGAACTGGTGGCCGAGGCGTTGGGCGCGACCGATCGAGTGGCGGTGTGCGGCACGCTCCGGCGTGGTCACGGGGGCCCGGAGGAGTTCGCCGCGGCGTCGGCCCGGGTCTACTGCGCGGGTGTCGACGCGGTGGCGGCGGAATTGGCTCCGCCGGCCGCGCGAGTCGACCTGCCGGTCTACGCGTTCCAGCGCCGCCGGTGCTGGACGCCTGAGGTCGGCGCGGGCGCGGCGGATCTGCGCCGTGCCGGGCTGGTCGCGCCGGATCATCCGATACTGGGCGCCGCGGTGCCGGTGGCGGAGCGCGACGAATGGCTGTTCACCGGGCTTCTGTCCCCCGACACCCAGCACTGGCTGACGGATCACCTCGTCTTCGGGGCTCCTGCGGTGCCCGCGGCGGTCTGGCTCGATGTCGCGTGGAGCGTGGGCGCTCGAGTGGAGGCCGCGCAGGTCGAGGAACTGCGGATCGAGGCGTCGCTGCCCGCGAACACGCCGTGGACGATCCAGGTGCGCGTCGCGGCAGCCGACGGGAGTGGTCGGCGGACGTTCACCGTCCACGCCCGGCCCGCCACGGGTGCCGCTGCGGAATGGTCTCGGTGCGCGCAGGGAGTGCTGGCCGGAGACCGCGACGAGATCCCCGCCCGGCCGGACGTCGAGTGGCCGCCCGCCGGAGCCGAACCGGTGGCCGCCGAGGAACTCTACGACCGACTGGCAGGCCGCGGACTCGGCTACGGTGTGGCATTCCAGGGCGTCACGGCGTCCTGGCTGCGCGGTCGCGACGCGTTCGCCGAGGTGTCGCTCGATGAGTCGGTCGGCGATCAGGGCCGGTTCGGCATCCATCCCGCGCTGCTGGATGCCATGGCCCACGCCGCGACGGATCTGCTCGCCCACGACGCACCCGCCCGGACGCCGATGCCTCTGTCGTTCACCGGCGCTCAGCTGTATCGCTCCGGCATCGCCGCCGCCCAGGTGCGGATCGAGCGGGTCGATGCGGACACCGTGCGGGTGACGGCCGTCTCCGAGGACGGTGAACCGGTTCTGATGATCGACTCGCTGCGGCTGCGCATGGTCGATCGGGTGATGGACGAGTCCCCGGCGGCGGTGCCCGTGTCCGCGCCGACGCGTCGCAGGCGCGCCGCGGTAGAGGGTCCGCTCGCGCCGCGGCTGTTCGCCGTCCCCGAGCCGGAGCGCGACGCGCTCGTGCTGAACGTCGTCGCCGAACAGGCCGCCGCGGTACTCGGCTATGAGTCTCCCGAGGCCGTGCCCGCCGATCTGCCGTTCACCGCCTTCGGATTCGACTCGCTGAGCGGCGTCCAGTTGCGCGACCGGCTGGCCGCGGCCACCGGGCTGACGCTGCCCGCGACGCTGATGTTCGACCACCCCACGCCCACCGCGGTGGCGCGGCTGGTGCGCGCTCGGCTCGAAGGGACCGATCCCGCCGCGCCGCGTACCGTGCGCCGCGTCCGATCCGACGAGCCGATCGCCATCGTCGGGATCGGCTGCCGCTTCCCGGGCGGTGTCGGATCGGCCGAGGACCTGTGGCGGCTGGTCGCCTCCGAAACCGACGCGATCACGCCGTTCCCCGAAGACCGGGGATGGGACCTGGAGCGGCTGTTCCATCCCGATCCGGACGAGCCGGGCACGGTCTACATCCGCGAAGGCGGATTCCTTTCCGGCGCGGCGGAATTCGACGCCGGGTTCTTCGGCATCGGGCCGCGGGAGGCGGCGGCGATGGATCCGCAGCAGCGGCTGATGCTGGAAGTCGCCTGGGAGGCGTTGGAAGACGCGGGCCTGGACCCCGCCGCGCTCCGCGGTACGGATGCCGGTGTGTACGTCGGCGCCTGCGCCTCCGGCTACGCCGACGGCGTGACCGGGGAGTACGAGGGTTTCCGGCTGACCGGGACGTCGCACAGCGTCATCTCCGGCCGCGTGGCCTACGCCTTCGGCCTGGAAGGTCCCGCGGTCACGATCGACACCGCGTGTTCCTCGTCGCTGGTCTCACTGCACCTGGCTTGTCAGGCGCTGCGCCAGGGCGAGACCTCCCTGGCGCTGGCCGGTGGGGTGAGCATCTCGGCGAGTCCGGCGCTGTTCGTCGACTTCGCGCGTCAGCGGGGGTTGGCGGCGGACGCGCGGTGCAAGCCCTTCTCCGCCGCGGCCGACGGCGTGACCTGGTCCGAGGGCGTCGGCGTGCTGGTCGTCGAACGCCTCGCCGACGCCCGTCGCCTCGGGCACCGGGTCCTGGCGGTCGTGCGCGGTAGCGCGATCAACCAGGACGGTGCGAGCAATGGCCTGACCGCGCCGAACGGTCCGTCGCAGGAGCGGGTGATCGCGGCGGCGCTGGCCGACGCGGGGTTGCGGCCCGCCGATGTGGACGCGGTGGAGGCGCACGGAACCGGTACCGCGCTGGGCGATCCGATCGAAGCGCAGGCGCTCATCGCCGCCTACGGCGCCGAGCGAGCGGAACCGCTGCGCATCGGGTCGGTGAAATCGAATATCGGTCACGCCGTCGCGGCCGCCGGTGTCGGTGGCGTGATCAAGATGGTGCAGGCGTTGCGGCACGAGATCCTGCCGAAGACAGTGCATCTCGATGCGCCGAGTCCGCACGTGGACTGGTCGGCGGGTTCGGTGCGGCTGCTGAGCGAGCCGGAGCCATGGCCTGCGGGCGACCGGCTGCGTCGTGCCGGGGTGTCGTCGTTCGGTATGAGCGGGACGAACGCGCACCTGATTTTGGAAGAAGCTCCGCCGCAGACGATTTCGGTCGAAATACTCACCGCCGCAGATGATCCGGGTGATGGTGATCGCGGTGTCCGGACGTGGACGGTGTCCGCGCGCACCCCGGAAGCATTGCGTGCGCAAGCGGTTCGGCTCACCGAATGGCTCACCGCGCAAGACGACGTAGACGTGGCGGATGTGGCGCACACACTGCTGCGGCACCGCGCGCAGCTGGAGTTTCGCGCCGCGGTGGTCGGGCGCGACCTCGGGGATCTGCGGTCCGGGCTCGCGAGTCTGGCCGAAGCCTCCGACAGCGATTCCGTGGTCACGGGCCGTGCCACGGCGCGGCGGGTGGCGTTCGTGTTCCCGGGTCAGGGCAGCCAATGGCCCGCGATGGGCGCCGAACTGCTCGCCACGCATCGAGTTTTCGCGGAGTCGATCGCGGACTGCGAGGCGGCGCTGGCGCCGTTCGTGGACTGGTCGCTGACCTCCGTCCTGCGTGGGGAGCCGGGCGCGGCATCGTTGGACCGGGTGGATGTGGTGCAGCCCGCGCTTTTCGCGGTGCTGGTGTCGCTGGCGCGAGTGTGGCGGGCGAGCGGTGTGGAGCCCGCCGCGGTGGTGGGGCATTCGCAGGGTGAGATCGCGGCGGCCGTGGTGGCGGGCGGGCTTTCGCTCGCCGACGGCGCGCGTGTGGTCGCCGTCCGGTCCCGGATCGTCGCGGAGGAACTGGCGGGGGCCGGTGGCATGGTGTCGGTCGGGCTGGCGGCAGAGGCGGTCGCGGACCGCTTGGCCGGGTTCGGGGACCGGTTGTCGGTGGCGGCGGTGAACGGGCCGGGGCAGACCGTGGTGTCGGGGGAGACCTCCGCCGTGGACGAATTCCTCGCGGCCTGCGCGGCCGACGGTGTGTGGGCGAAACGGATTCCGGTGGACTACGCGTCGCATTCGGTCGCGGTCGAAGCCATCCGCGAACGGGTCCTGACGGAGCTGGCTCCGGTCGCGCCGGTATCCGGTTCGGTGCCGTTCTTCTCGACCGTGTCCGCGGACTACGTCGACACCGCGACGCTGGACGCCGCCTACTGGTATCGCGGCCTGCGCGAGCCTGTCCGGTTCGCCGAGTCGGTCACAACGCTGCAGCGAGCGGGTGTGAACGCCTTCATCGAGGTCAGCCCGCACCCGGTTTTGACCGTAGGGATCGAGCTGGCGGCGGATGCCATCGGCATGTCCGGCCGCGTGGCCGTGCTGGGCAGCCTGAGACGCGAACTCGGTGGGCCGGAACAACTCTCGCTCGCGCTGGCGCGCGCCCACTGTGCCGGTATCGACCTGGCCGCAGGGGCATTGGCGCCCGTCGCCACCCGGGTGGACTTGCCGCGGTACGCGTTCGAGCACAAGCGGCACTGGCTGGCGCCCGGCGGTGTGCCGGATATTCGGCAGTCGGGTCTGGACGAGGCGGCGCATCCGTTGCTGGCGGCGATGGTCCGGCTGCCGGAAAGCGACGAGGCGGTGTTCACTGGCCGGCTGTCGCGTTCGGCATATCCGTGGCTGTCCGATCACGCTGTCGCGGGTGTGGCGTTGCTCCCCGGAACCGCCTTCGTGGAGCTCGTCCTGCACGTCGGCGCGGTGGTCGAGTGCACGCGGGTGTCGGAACTGGTGCTCGAGGCGCCCTTGGTGGTGCCGTCGTCGGGGACCGTCGAGCTACGGGCGGTGGCCGCCGCACCGGACGAGTCGGGCAGGCGCAGGGTGTCGGTGTACTCCCGGTCGGACGAGGCCGCATCCCGTGTCGGGCACGATGCGGCCGACCGGAACTCGAGCACGCCGTGGGTCCGGCACGCCGTCGCCACGATCACCGCCGAAGCGGATGCGGCCGAGGCGTCGGTCGTGGCCGTCCGCCCACCGGCCGCTGTGGCCGCGATCGATATTTCCGCTGCCTACGCGGAGTTGGCCGAGCGTGGCTACGAATACGGTCCGGTGTTCCAGGGACTGACCGCCCTGTGGCGCGGTGACGGCGAAGTCTTCGCCGAAGTGACACTGCCGGAGCCCGGCCGCGCCGGCGCCGCCGAATTCGGCGTACATCCGGCAGTGCTGGACGCGGCGCTGCACGCGGTCCTGCTCGGCGGGCTCGTCTCCGACGTGCCGGATGGGACGGTCGCGGTGCCGTTCTCCTGGGAGAACGTCAGGCTGTACGCGACGGGAGCGACCACACTGCGGGTCCACGCGTCCCTGTCCGGCTCCCCGTCCGCCGGACCGCGGATCGCGGTGACCCTCACCGATACCTCGGACCTGCCGGTGGCCGAGGTGGGCGCGTTGACCATGCGCCCGATCCCGGTCGAGGCGCTCGGACGGTCCCGGCCGCGCAGCGAGGGACTCGGCTACCGGGTGGAGTGGGTCGCGTCGTCCGCGCCGGAAGTCGCGGCCGCCGGGGTCTGGAGCGAAGCCGAAGACGGCGACACCGTGCGCGTCGAGGGACGGGTGGCGACGGTGATCCGGCTCGACGAGGCCGCGGGCGGCGCTGTGCCGGAATCGGTACGGAATGTAGTGACCGTGGTGACCACGCGGGTGCAGCGGCTGCTGGAGCGGGAGACGCCTATCGTCGTGGTGACCCGCCAGGCCGTGGCGGTGCATCCGGGTGAATCGGTGGATCCGATCGCGGCCGCGGCGTGGGGGTTGCTGCGCACCGCACAGACCGAGCACCCGGATCGGCTTCTTCTCGTCGACGTCGACGACTGGGCCGAATATCGGGAGAGCGCCGCGCTCGCGATGACCACGAGCACCGAACCCCAGTTCGCCGTCCGTCGTGGTGTCGCGCACGTCGCGCGCTTGCACCGGGCAGCGGGCGACGTCGGGAACGCGAGCGTGGCGACGCGTGCTCCGGCGTGGGCGCTGACCCACCATGGCAAAGGTGCCCTGACCGGCGACAACCTGACGCTGACGGAGACGCCGGACGCGTCGCGGCCGCTCGGCCCCGGCGAGGTCCGGGTGGCGCTGCGGGCGGTCGGTCTCAATTTCCGCGACGCCTTGATCGCCTTGGGCATGTACCCCGATCCGGACGCTGTGCTGGGTGTGGAGGGCGCCGGTGTGGTGGTCGAGGTGGGTTCCGAAGTGCCGAATCTCGTGCCGGGCGAACGTGTTTTCGGGTTCTTGTCGGGTGTGGGGTCGGTCGTGGTGGCGGACTGCCGGTTGTTGGTGCCGATTCCCGCGGGGTGGTCGTTCGCGGAGGCGGCGGCGGTACCCGCGGTGTTCGTGACGGCGTTCTACGGATTGGTGGATGTCGCGGGGACGCGCGGTGGAGAGACGGTGTTGGTGCATGCGGCGACGGGTGGGGTGGGGTTGGCTGCGGTGCAGTTGGGGCGGTGGTTGGGTGCGCGGTTGGTGGTTACTGCGAGTCGTCCGAAGTGGGATGTTCTGCGGGGGTTGGGTTTCGGTGACGAGGAGATCGGTGATTCGCGGTCGCTCGATTTCGAGGGGAAGTTCCGTGCGGGGCTGGGTGGTGTGGATGTGGTGTTGGATTCGTTGGCGGGTGAGTTCGTGGATGCGGGTTTGCGTTTGCTCGGGCCGGGTGGCCGGTTCGTGGAGATGGGGTTGCTGGATCGGCGTGATCCCGAGCAGGTAGCCGCCGAACACCCCGGGGTGCGGTACGACAGTTTCGTCCTGCTGGAGGTGGCGCCGGAACGGCTGCGGGAGATCCTGACAACGGTTGTGGCGCTGTTCGAGGCCGGGATCTTGACGCCGTCCCCGCTCACCGCATGGGATCTGCGGCAGGCGCCGGAGGCGTTGCGGTTGATGAGTCAGGCTCGGCATATCGGCAAGAACGTGCTGACGGTGCCCGCGCCGTTGCGGCCTGAGGGGACGGTGTTGATCACCGGTGGTACCGGTGGGCTGGGTGCGTTGGCGGCTCGGCATCTGGTCACCGAGTACGGGGTGCGCAGGCTGGTGCTGGCGAGCAGACGCGGCCCGGAAACGCCCGGTGCGGCCGAACTCCGCGACGAACTCGAGGCTCTGGGTGCGCACGTGGAGGTCGTCGCCTGTGACGCGGCGGACCGGGACGCACTCGAGACGACGCTCGCGGCGATCCCGTCCGAGCATCCCCTGACCGGCGTCGTCCACGCCGCGGGTGTGCTCGCCGACGGCCTGTTCACCGGCTTGACGGCGGAGCGGATCGCGGAGGTGTTGCGGCCGAAGGTGGATGCGGCGTGGAATCTGCACGAAGCGACGCGGCATCTGGATCTGTCGATGTTCGTGTTGTATTCGTCGATCGCGGGTGTGATCGGTAATGCGGGGCAGGCGAATTACGCGGCGGCGAATGTGTTCCTGGACGCGCTGGCGCAACACCGGCGGGTGAACGGCCTGGCGGCGACCTCGATCGCGTGGGGACTGTGGAGTCGCAGCACCGGTATGACGGGCGCGTTGGGTGATGCCGATATCGCCCGTTTGCGGCGGGAGGGTTTCCCGCCGTTGGGCGAGCGCGAGGGGATGGCCCTGTTCGACGCGGCACTCGCGGGCGGCGCGTCGTCGTTCGTGGCTGTCCGCGTCGACCGTGACGCACTGGCGGAAACCAAAGCTCGCGCCCTGACAAGCGATTTGGTGCGACCGTCCCGCCGCAGGGTCGCCGATACGGTGGCGCAGCGACCGGAACTGGCTACGCGGCTGGCGGGTCGCTCGGCTGCCGAACAGGACCGCGTCGTCCTCGATCTCATCCGCGCCCAGGCGGCGGCGGTGCTGGGACATACGAGCGCCGAGTCGATACCGGCGGACAAACCGTTCCGAGACATCGGCTTCGACTCACTCGGTGTCATGGAATTCCGCAACAGGCTGTCCGAAGCCACCGGTCTGCAACTGCCGTCGACGCTGGTCTTCGACCACCCGACCGCCACAGCTATGGCGAAGCTGGTGCGCTCTCTGGCGGCGCCGACCGCCGCCGAGCAACCCGCCGAACAGGCGCCACGCCGGGATCGCGCGGTCGACGAACCGATCGCCATCGTGGGCATGAGCTGCCGCTTCCCCGGCGGGGTCACCTCACCGGAGAGTCTCTGGGACCTGCTGGCCGCCGGCGTGGACGCCAGCGGAGACTTTCCCACCGACCGCGGCTGGGATCTCGAGCGACTGTTCGACGCCGACCCGGACAAACCGGGTACCTCCTACACCCGCCGCGGCGGATTCCTCGCGGACGCAGGCGATTTCGACGCCGGCTTCTTCGGCATCGGTCCCAGGGAGGCGTCCGCCATGGACCCCCAGCAGCGCTTGCTGCTGGAAGCGACCTGGGAGGCCCTCGAGAATGCCGGTGTCGACCCGGTCGCGTTGCGTGGCAGCGATACCGGCGTCTTCGCCGGAGCGTGCTCATCCGGCTACGGCGACCGGGTCACCGGAGAACTGGAGGGCTACCGCCTCACCGGCACCACGCACAGCGTGATCTCCGGCCGGGTGGCCTACGTCTTCGGTTTCGAAGGCCCGGCCGTCACCGTGGACACCGCGTGCTCCTCGTCGCTGGTCGCCCTGCATCAGGCCACCCGCGCCCTGCGCGACGGAGAGACCTCGCTGGCACTGGCCAGCGGTGTGACGGTCGCGGCCGATCCGTATCTCTACGTCGACTTCGCCCGCCAGCGCGGCCTGGCGCCCGATGGACGCTGCAAATCGTTCTCCGCCGACGCCGACGGCGTCGGATTCGCCGAGGGCGTGGGGGTGCTCGTGCTCGAACGGCTGTCCGATGCCCAGCGCCTCGGGCACACCGTGCTCGCTCTCGTACGCGGTAGCGCGATCAACCAGGACGGTGCGAGCAATGGCCTGACCGCGCCGAACGGTCCGTCGCAGGAGCGGGTGATCGCGGCGGCGCTGGCCGACGCGGGGTTGACGCCCGCGGATGTCGACGCGGTGGAGGCGCACGGAACCGGGACGACGTTGGGCGATCCGATCGAGGCCCGGGCCCTGATCAATGCCTACGGGCGCGACCGCGCCGGTCGCCCGCTGCTCATCGGGTCGGTGAAATCCAATCTCGGCCACACCATCGCCGCCGCGGGCGTCGGCGGCGTGATCAAGATGGTGCAGGCGCTGCGGCACGAAACCCTGCCGAAGACACTGCACGCGGACGAGCCGAGCCCGCATGTGGACTGGTCGGCGGGCGCCGTGCGACTGCTGACCGAGGCAGAGGCGTGGCCCACCGGGGACCGCGTCCGCCGGGCGGGCGTGTCGTCCTTCGGCGTCAGCGGCACCAACGCGCACGTCATTCTGGAAGAGGCGCCCGCGGCGGGGCTGTCACCGATCGTGCCCGCTCCCGGGCCACGCATCGAGACGGTCGTGCCCTGGCTGGTGTCGGCCGAATCCGAGTCGGGCCTGCGGTCGCAGGCCGAGCGGCTACGGCGATGGTCGATCCGCCACCCCGACGCCACACCATGGGACACCGCCCACGCGCTGCTCACCACCCGTGCGCAACTGCCGTGGCGCGGCGCCGTCGTCGGACGCGACCGGGACGAACTGCTGGCCGGGCTGGCCGAATTGGCCGCAGGCAGCCCGGGCGCGATCGCGGCGAAGACGAATGGGGCGGGCCGGACGGCGTTCCTGTTCACCGGGCAGGGCGCTCAACGCGCCGGGATGGGCGCCGGTCTGTACGCGGCGTTCGGCGTGTTCGCCACGGCCTTCGACGAGATCTGCGCCCATATCGATCCGCTGCTCGGCCGGTCGCTGCGGGAGCTGGTCTTCGATCCGGACGGCGCCGGGCTGCTGGAGCGGACCGAATTCACCCAGCCCGCCCTGTTCGCGTTCGAGGTGGCGCTGTTCCGGCTGCTGGAATCGTTCGGCGTCGTTCCGGACGTGCTGATCGGACATTCGATCGGCGAACTGACCGCCGCGTATCTCGCCGGGGTGTGGTCACTGCCGGACGCGTGCGCGCTGGTGGTGGCGCGTGGGCGGTTGATGGGCGCATTGCCCGGCGGCGGCGCGATGCTGGCCGCGGCGATCCCCGAAGGACAGGCGGTGGATCTGCTCGAGGAGTTCGCCGGTGAGGTTTCGCTGGCCGCGGTGAACGGTCCGGGAGCGGTGGTGTTCTCCGGCGCGTCCGCCGCGATCGACGCGATCGCCGACCGGCTGGCCACGGCGAACGCGCGGACTTCACGGCTGCGGGTGAGCCATGCGTTCCATTCGGCGGCGATGGAACCGATGCTGGACGAATTCCGCCGGGTGGCCCGAGGCTTGACCTACCATCGGCCGTCCCTGCCGATCGTGTCGAATGTGACGGGCGCCCTGATCGATGCCGAACCGACCGACCCGGACTACTGGGTCGCCCAGGTGCGCGGGTGCGTCCGGTTCGCACCGGGCATCGCCACCCTGATCGACGACGGCGTCCGGCGGTTCGTCGAGGTCGGCCCGGATGCCGTGCTGGCCGCCATGGTTCGGCAGTGTCTGGCCGAAAAGCCCGACGCGGAAGCGGAATCGATCGTGATCGCGGCCGCTCGGCGCGCGACCGACGAGCCGGATCAGCTCGTGACCGCGCTGGCGCAGGCCACCGCCGGAGGAGTGCCGGTGGACTGGACGCCGCTGTTCGCAGGCCGAGCGGTCGAGCGGGTAGCACTGCCGACCTACGCGTTCGAGCATCGGCGGTACTGGTTGCCACCGGTCCGGGTGGCGGATGTCTCGCGCTCGGGACTGGACGACGCGGGTCATCCACTGCTGGGCGCTTTGGTGCGGTTGCCGGATTCGCCGGATGTCGTGTTCACCGGGCGAGTGTCCGGAGCGGATCATCCGTGGCTGGCCGATCACGCGGTCGGTGGGGCGGTCGTGTTCCCCGGCGCCGCCTTCGTCGAACTCGTCTTGCACGTGGGCGCGGCAGTGGACTGTCCCGCGGTGTCGGAGCTGGTGATCGAGACGCCCTTGCCGGTGCCCGCGGCGGGTGCCGTCGAATTGCGGGTGGTCGCCGGTGGGCCGGATGAATCCGGTGCACGGGCGGTCACGGTGTATTCGCGGTCGCGGGACGGCGAGGAGCCCGGTGCCGACTCTGCCGAGTGGGTACGTCACGCGACCGCGACGGTGGCCGCGCGAGCGGATGGCCCGTCAGCCGCGTCGGTGGCGACGAGCTGGCCACCGGCAGGCTCGACCGCGCGTGAACTCACCGGCGCGTATGCGGATCTGGCCGAGCTCGGCTACGAGTACGGCCCCGCGTTCCGGGGGCTTTCCGCGCTGTGGCGCGGCGACGGTGAGGTCTTCGCCGAGGTCGTGCTGCCCGAGTCCGCTCGATCGCAGATCGGCGGGTACGGAGTGCATCCGGCGCTGCTGGACGCGGCGCTGCACTCCGTCCTGCTCGGTGGGCTGGCCGAATCGGAGGACGGTGCGGTGGCCGTGCCGCACTCGTGGGAGAACGTCAGGTTGTACGCGGCCGGAGCGACCACGGTGCGAGTCCATGCCGCCGTATCCGCCGTAGCGGCGGGAGAAACCCGAATCGCGGTGACGCTCAGCGATGTCTCGGGTCGGCCCGTGGCCGAGATCGGTGCGTTGAGCCTGCGCAGGCTCTCGGCCGATGTGTTCGCGTCGGTGCGCCGCCGCGCCTCCGGCTACGGCATCGACTGGATCGCACTGCCCGCCGTCGAGCCGAGCGTGACCGCGGCCTGGGAAGTCGCAGGTGATCTCGAGACCGTGCAGGTCGCGGGCGCGGACGCGACGGTGGTCCGGCTCGAAACCGAGGCCGAGAAGGGTGAGCTGCCCGCGATTGTGCGAGCGGTGGTGACCGCGACGACGAGCCGCGTACGAGAGCTGCTGGAACGAGACGGTCGGATCGTGGTGGTGACCCGGCGGGCGGTGCCGGTCCATGCCGGTGAGTCCGTCGACCCGGCCGCGGGAGCGGCGTGGGGAATGCTGCGCACCGCCCAGAGCGAGCACCCGGAGCGGATCCTGCTCGTCGACGTCGGCGACTGGGCCGATTACCGGGAGAGCGTCGTCCTGGCGCTGACTCTGAACGCCGAACCGCAACTCGCCGTCCGCGGCGGCATTCCGCACGCGCCGCGTCTCCACCGTGCCGGGCGCGCGGAGGACGCCCGCCTGCGTGGCGCGGAGCTATTGGCCGCCGGGACTTCCGACCACCGGGAATGGTCGTTCGCGCCGACCGGGAAAGGCACCCTGACCGCGGACAATTTCGGCCTGCGCGTACTTCGGGACGCCTGGGAGCCACTGGCTCCGGGGCAGGTGCGGGTGCGCACGATGGCGGTGGGCCTGAACTTCCGGGACGTACTCGTCTCGCTCGGCACCTACCCCGATCCGGACGCTGCGCTGGGTGTGGAGGGCGCCGGTGTGGTGGTCGAGGTGGGTTCCGAAGTGCCGAACCTCGTGCCGGGAGATCGAGTCTTCGGGTTCCTGTCGGGTGTGAGGTCGGTGGTGGCGGTTGATCGCCGATTGGTGGTGCGGATGCCTGCGGGGTGGTCGTTCGCGGAGGCGGCGGCGGTGCCTGCGGTGTTCGCGACGGCGTTCTATGGGTTGGTGGATGTGGCGGGGGTGCGCGCTGGGGAGCGGGTGTTGGTGCATGCGGCGACGGGTGGGGTGGGGTTGGCTGCGGTGCAGTTGGGGCGGTGGTTGGGTGCGCGGTTGGTGGTGACGGCGAGTCGTCCGAAGTGGGATGTTCTGCGGGGGTTGGGTTTCGGTGACGAGGAGATCGGTGATTCGCGGTCGCTCGATTTCGAGGGGAAGTTCCGTGCGGGGCTGGGTGGTGTGGATGTGGTGTTGGATTCGTTGGCGGGTGAGTTCGTGGATGCGGGTTTGCGTCTGCTCGGGCCGGGTGGCCGGTTCGTGGAGATGGGGATGCTGGATCGGCGCGATCCGGCACAGGTAGCCGCCGAACATCCCGGAGTCGCCTACACCGGTTTCATGCTCATGGACCTGGGGCCCGACCGGCTCCACGAGATCTTGACCCGCATCGTCGATCTGTTCGAGGCGGGTGTGCTCACTGCGTCTCCACTCACCGCATGGGACATCCGGGATGTGCCCGGGGCATTGCGATTCATGAGCCAGGCTCGGCATATCGGCAAGAACGTGCTGACGGTGCCCGCGCCGTTGCGGCCTGAGGGGACGGTGTTGATCACCGGTGGTACCGGTGGGCTGGGTGCGTTGGCGGCTCGGCATCTGGTCACCGAGTACGGGGTGCGCAGGCTGGTGCTGGCGAGCAGACGCGGCCCGGATACACCCGGTGCGGGGAAGTTGCGTGACGAGCTCGTCGCTCTCGGCGCGCACGTGGACGTGGTCGCTTGCGATGCGGCGGACCGGGATTCGTTGGATGCGGTACTGGCGGCGATCCCGCCGGAGCATCGGTTGACCGGTGTCGTGCACGCGGCTGGGGTACTGGCCGACGCGCTGCTGGAGAACATGACGGCGGAGCGGATCGCGGAGGTGTTGCGGCCGAAGGTGGATGCGGCGTGGAATCTGCACGAGGCGACGCGGCATCTGGATCTGTCGATGTTCGTGTTGTATTCGTCGATCGCGGGTGTGATCGGTAATGCGGGGCAGGCGAATTACGCGGCGGCGAATGTGTTCCTGGACGCGCTGGCGCAACACCGGCGGGTGAACGGCTTGCCCGCGACGTCGATCGCGTGGGGGCCGTGGCAGCAGAGCACCGGCATGACGCGGACACTCGCTGACGCCGACTTCGCCCGTTTGCGGCGGGAGGGTTTCCCGCCGTTGGGCGAGCGCGAGGGGATGGCGCTGTTCGACGCCGCGCTGTCAGGTAGCAGGGCCGCGTTCGTGGCGGCCCGCATCGACCGGTCCGCGCTCACGGAGATCGCCGATCACGACCCGCGGCCGATCGTGCGCGACCTGGTCGGACCCGCGCGGCGCCGAGCCGAGGCCGTGGTGGGTGGATCGCCGCAACCGGTGAACCGCCTTGCGGGCCTGTCGACCGCCGAGCAGGACCGCGTCGTCCTCGATCTGATCCGCGCCGAAGCCGCGGCGGTTCTCGGGAGCGACGCCGAGACCATCGCCGCCGACAAACCCTTCAGCGACATCGGATTCGACTCACTCGGTGTCATGGAATTCCGCAACCGGTTGAAATCGGCCGCAGGCGTCCAGGTGCCCGCGACGGCGATGTTCGACTACCCGACTCCGAGGGACCTGGCGGGCTATCTCCGCCAGGAGATCGCTCCGGTGGAGGACCCGGCGAAACGGCTCGCCGCCGAAGTCGAAGCGCTGGCCTACAGTCTCGCCTCCGCCGAACTCTCCGCCGCCGACCGGTCGTCCCTGGCGACCACATTGTCCGCCCTGCTGCGTGAACTCGAAGGCAGGGACGCCGGCGCCGCCGATCCGGGCAGCGATGCCGACCACCTGGACACCGCGGACGATCACGAACTCTTCGAGTTCATCGACAATCTCAGCTGACCTCGCACGATCAGGAGCCCCACCGATGGCCGACACCGACGAGCTACGCCGCTATCTCAAGAAGACGGCGAAGGAGCTCTACGAGACCAAACAACACCTGCGCGAACTCACCGATCGGACGCGGGAGCCCATCGCCATCGTCGGTATGGCCTGCCGGTACCCCGGCGGCGTCCGTTCACCCGAGGACCTGTGGCGCGTCGCCGCCGGGGGCGTGGACGCCGTCGGGGTGTATCCGTCCGACCGTGGCTGGGACCTGGAGCGATTGTTCGATCCCGACCCGGACGTGCCGGGCACGGTCTACACGCGGGAGGGCGGTTTCCTCGATTCCGTCGCCGATTTCGACGCGGGTTTCTTCGGCATCAGCCCGCGCGAGGCCGCCGCGATGGACCCGCAGCAGCGCCTGATGCTAGAGGCGGCGTGGGAAGCGCTGGAAGACGCCGGGATCGACCCGGCCTCGCTGCGCGGTAGCGACACCGGCGTGTTCGCCGGGGTTGCCCACCAGAACTACGGGCCCCGCGTCGGCTCCCCGAATATCACGGCCGAAACGGAAGGCCACGCCTATCTGGGTGTTTCCAACAGCGTGCTGTCGGGCCGGGTCGCCTACACCCTCGGGCTGGAAGGTCCTGCCGTCTCGATCGATACGGCATGCTCGTCATCGCTGGTCGCCCTGCATCTCGCGTGCCGGGCGCTGCGCAACGGTGACGCCACCCTGGCCCTGGCGGGCGGCGTCACCGTGATGTCGGACCCGTCGCTGCTCATCGCGTTCGCGCGGCAGCGCGCCCTCTCACCCGACGGACGGTGCCGGGCCTTCGCGGCGGCGGCCGACGGGACGGGTTTCTCCGAGGGACTCGGCGTGCTGGTGCTCGAACGGCTCTCCGACGCACGGCGGTTCGGGCACACCGTCCTCGCGGTCGTGCGCGGCAGCGCGATCAACCAGGACGGCGCAAGCAACGGACTGACCGCGCCGAACGGCCGGTCGCAGGAAGCCGTGATCGGGCAGGCGTTGCGCGACGCGGGCCTGGAGCCCGCGGACGTCGACGCGGTGGAGGCGCACGGCACGGGCACGATGCTGGGCGATCCGATCGAAGCCAGGGCACTGATCGCGGCCTACGGCGCCCGGCAGGCCGACGCGCCGCTGCGTCTGGGATCGCTGAAATCCAATATCGGCCACACCTCGGCCGCGGCCGGTGTCGGCGGAGTGATCAAGATGGTGCAGGCCATGCGGCACGAGATGCTGCCGAAGACCCTGCACATCGACGCGCCCACCCCCCATGTGGACTGGTCCGCGGGCACCGTGCGGCTGCTGCGGGACAGCGAGCCGTGGCCCGCAGGTGCCAGGGTCCGGCGCGCGGGCGTGTCGTCGTTCGGCGCCAGCGGCACCAACGCCCACGTCGTCCTCGAGGAAGCGCCCGCCGAGCCCGCGGCGGAAGGGGAGCCCGAGCCCGCTACCACGGCGGGGGCCGGGTCGAATCACGCTGCTCCGCAGCACATCCCGTTGCTACTGTCGGCCGGTTCCGGTGCGGCGCTGCGGGCGCAGGCGGATCGCTTGCGGCAGTGGATGGCGGACGACCCGGAAACGGACGCCCGGGATATCGCGCACTCGCTGCTCACCTCCCGTGCCCGGCTGGAGTGGCGCGGAGCGGTCGTCGGTCGCGACCGTGACGAACTCCTAACCGGTCTGGCGGCACTCGCCGAGGGCCGTTCCGCGCCCGGTGTGGTCGAGGACCGCGCCGGCTCGGGACGCACGGCGTTCCTGTTCACCGGCCAGGGTGCGCAGCGCGCCGGGATGGGACGGGAACTGTACGCGGCGTTCCCGGTGTTCGCGGCGGAGCTGGACCGAGTCTGCGCGGAATTCGATCCGCTGCTCGGACGGTTGCTGCGGGACCTGCTCCGCGCCGAGGCGGCGGACGGAGACAGCGCGCCGGGACCGCTGGATCGGACCGAGTACACCCAGCCCGCGCTGTTCGCCTACGAGGTGGCGCTGTACCGGCTCGCCGAATCGTTCGGCCTGACACCGGATGTGCTGCTCGGCCATTCCATCGGTGAGCTCGCGGCGGCGTATGTCGCCGGAGTGTGGTCGCTGCCCGACGCGTGTGCGCTGGTGGCGGCGCGCGGACGGTTGATGGGCGCACTGCCCGCCGGCGGCGCGATGCTGGCCGTGGCGGCGCCGGAAGCGGAGGCGTCGGCCGCGCTCGACGGGTACGCGGGCCGGGTGTCCGTGGCCGCCGTGAACGGGCCCTCTTCCGTGGTGTTGTCCGGTGACGCCGACGCCGTGGCCGAGGTCGAGCGGCTCTTCGCCGCTCAGGGCCGTCGGACGAACCGGCTGCGCGTGAGCCACGCCTTCCATTCGGCGCGGATGGAACCGATGCTGGCCGAGTTCCGTGCCGTGGCCCGCGGTGTGACCTACCGGCAGCCGACGATCCCGATCGTCTCGAACGTTTCGGGCGCACCGGCCGCTGACGAGCTGACCGATCCGGAGTACTGGGTCCGTCAGGTCCGTGCGGCCGTGCGGTTCGCCCCGGGAGTCCAGGCGCTGGCCGCCGGCGGGGTGCGACGATTCCTGGAGATCGGTCCCGACGCGGTGCTGACCGCGATGACCCGCGAATGCTTGACCGAACAACCCGATATCGAGGCCCGCTGCGCGGTGGTCGCCGCCGCACGACGCGGCGCGGACGAGGTCGGGCAGTTCACCGCGTTCCTGGCCGCCGCCCACGCCGCGGGCGCCGACGTGGACTGGAGCCCGATGTTCACCGGTCGGCCGGCGCGCCGGGTCCCGTTGCCCACCTACGCGTTCCAGCGTCAGCGGTACTGGTTGCCGCCGACCGACGGCATCGGCGATGTGGGCCGCGCCGGACTGACGGCGATGGACCATCCGATGCTCGGCGCGGCGCTGGCCCTGGCAGGTACGGACGAGTGGCTGTTCACCGGTCGCCTGTCCACGACGTCGCAGCCGTGGCTGGCCGATCACACGGTGTTCGGCACGGTGCTGTTGCCCGGGACCGCGTTCGTGGAATTCGCGTTGGCAGCCGGCGCGCGAGTGGATGCCGGGACGATCGACGAGCTGGTCCTGGAGGCGCCGCTGCGGCTGGACGAGGGAACCGAAGTAGATATCCAGATCAGTGTCGAAGCGCCCGACGACGCCGGGCGCAGGCGCTTCGTCATCGCCTCGCGGGCCGTCGGCGACCCGACCGCCGGATCCACGCACGCCCGCGGTGTACTCGCTCCCGACACGGCAAACGCGGCGGCGCCCGCCGATACGGACGAGCCGTTCCAGGACGACGACGCGGCCACCGGC
Organism: Nocardia sp. NPDC059691; assembly: GCF_042733915.1. NCBI lineage: Bacteria > Bacillati > Actinomycetota > Actinomycetes > Mycobacteriales > Nocardiaceae > Nocardia > Nocardia sp. NPDC059691. Next base: position 103,992 of record NZ_JBHWFB010000019.1, read on the forward strand.
GCGGCGCTCTACGACCAACTGGCCGCCCGCGGTCTCGACTACGGACCCGCCTTCCAGGGCGTGCGCCGGTTCGTGCGCCGCGGCGACTCCGTCGTAGCCGAGGTGCGGCTCGGCGAGACCGATTCGGACGCTTCGCGCTTCGGCGTGCACCCCGCACTGCTGGATGCCGCGTTGCACGCCGCCGTCGACCTATTGTCCGCTGATTTCGCCGACAACCAGGCGCCGCTGCCGTTCTCGTTCACCGGCGTGCGGTTGTATCGCGGTGGCGCGAGCGCGGCACGCGTGCTGATCCGGCGGACGGGCTCCGAAGGGGCGCGGGTAGAGCTCCGCGACGATACCGACGCGTTGCTGCTGACGATCGATGCGCTGCGGGCGCGGCCGGTCGACGGCGACGCGGTGCGCAGCGCGCGCTCCGCCGGACCCCACCGTCTCTACGACGTGCGGTGGGCCACAGTGGCTTCCGGCGCCGGGTCCGGCGCGGTGCGGCTGGCGGCGGTCGGCGGACCGTCGGAATCCGCTTTCGAGGAACACTATTCGGATATGGCCGCGCTGGTAGCGGCCGCAGGTACCCCCGCCCCGGGAGCGAACATCCGCGTGCAGCCCGACGCCGTGGTGTGGTTCGCCGAGTCCGGTCCCGGGCACGCCGTCAGCACCGAGGCCGACCGGGTGCGCCGGAGCGTGAACACCGCGCTGGCGGCGGTGCAGTCCTGGTTACGCCTCCCCGAGTCCGGCGACACCCGGCTGGTCGCGGTGACCCGTAACGGCGCCGGACTGCCCGCCGAGGATCCGGATCTGGCGGCCGCGGCGCTCTGGGGCCTGCTGCGCAGCGCGCAGTCGGAGCATCCCGGCCGGATCGTGCTGGTGGACGCCGAGAGCGACGCGGTCATCGGGCCCGAGCTGATCTCGGCGGCCCTCGCGACCGACGAGCCGCAGCTCGCGGCGCGTGGCGGCGAACTGGTCGCGCCCCGGCTCGCCCGGCGTGACGACGCGCCCGGCGCGGCCGTCACCCTGGACCGAGGCACGGTGCTGATCACCGGCGGGACCGGTGGGTTGGGTGCGCTGGTGGCCCGGCACCTGGTCGCGACCCACGGTGTGCGGGATCTCGTTCTGGTGTCACGCCGCGGCGAACGGGCCGACGGTGTGCGCGAACTGGTGGCCGAACTGGCCGGACTCGGTGCTCGGCCGCGGGTACTGGCCTGCGACGTCGGCGACCGCGCCGCGGTGCGCGCCCTGCTCGACCAGCTGGCCGACGGTCCGGAGCTGACCGCCGTCGTCCATGCCGCCGGCGTCCTGGACGACGCGACGCTCGACGCACTCACGCCCGACCGGATCGAGCGGGTGTTCGCGCCGAAGGTCGACGCCGCACTACACCTGGACGAACTCACCCGTGACCGGAATCTGTCGGCGTTCGTGCTGTTCTCCTCGATCGCGGCGGTCCTGGGCTCGGCGGGCCAGGGCAACTATGCCGCCGCGAACTCGGTGCTGGACGCGCTGGCCCGGCGGCGCGTCGCGGCGGGCCTGCCCGCGGTCTCGGTGGCCTGGGGCCCGTGGAACCAGAGCGGCGGGATGACCGCCGAACTGGGACGCGCCGGCCTGGACCGTCTGTCCCGCATGGGCTTCCGCCCCTTGGCCGAGTCCGACGGGCTCGCGCTGTTCGACCGGGCGGCGGGCGCGGGGACGCCGCTGGTCGCCGCCGTGGACTTCGATACCGCGGCATTGTCCGCGCAGGCCCGCGCGGATCTGCTGCCGCCGCTGCTGCGTTCGCTGGTAGCGGTACCGCGCCGTGCCGAGGGCGGCGGTGACCTGGCCGAGCTGCTCGCGTCGGCTGCACCGGACCGGCACGACGCGATCGTGCTGGATTTCGTGCGCCATCAGGTCGCCGAGGTGCTGGGACACGCCACGGGCGAACAGATCGAGGCCGACAAGCCGTTCAGCGAACTGGGCTTCGATTCGCTGGGCGCGGTGGACCTGCGCAACCGCCTCACCAAGGCCACCGGTCTGCGTCTGCCGTCGACGCTGGCCTTCGATCACCCGACGTCCGCGGCGGTCGCCCGGCTGCTGCGTTCCCGGATCGACGGCGCGGGGCAGGGCGTCCGCCCGACGCGGAAGCGCGCGCGAGCCGACGAACCGATCGCGATCGTCGGCATGGCCTGCCGGTACCCCGGCGGAGTCGCGTCTCCGGACGATCTGTGGAACCTGGTTGCCTCGGGGACCGACGCCATTTCCGAGTTTCCCGCCGATCGCGGCTGGGATCTCGACCGCCTGATCGATCCCGATCCCGAACACACCGGAACCTCCTACGTGAAAGAGGGCGGGTTCTTGACGGACGCGGCCGATTTCGACGCCGGGTTCTTCGGCATCGGCCCGCGGGAGGCGAACGCGATGGACCCGCAGCAGCGTTTGCTGCTGGAGGTGTCGTGGGAAGCGCTCGAGCACGCGGGCATCGATCCGACGTCGCTGCGTGGCACCGACACCGGCGTCTACACCGGGGTGATGTACCAGGACTACGAGGTCTTGACCCGCAAGGCGGGACCCGAGGCCGAAGGCTACGTGGGCACCGGCTCGGCGGCCAGCGTGGTCTCGGGACGCATCGCCTATTCGCTCGGTCTGGAAGGCCCCGCGATGACGGTGGATACGGCGTGCTCGTCCTCGCTGGTGGCACTGCACGTGGCGTGCCGGGCGCTGCGACAGGGGGAGAGTTCGCTCGCCCTGGTGGGCGGTGCCACGGTGATGGCCACGCCCACGGTGTTCGTGGAATTCTCCCGCCAACGCGGACTGGCGCCGGACGGGCGGTGCAAATCGTTCTCGGCCGCCGCCGACGGTGTGGCGTGGGCGGAGGGCGCGGCCGTCCTGGTGGTCGAACGGCTCTCGGACGCACGGCGACTCGGCCACAACGTGCTCGCGGTGGTGCGCGGCAGCGCGGTGAACCAGGACGGCGCCAGCAACGGTCTCACCGCGCCGAACGGTCCGTCGCAGGAGCGGGTGATCGCGGCGGCGCTGGCCGATGCCGGGCTCGGGCCGTCGGACGTGGATGCCGTGGAAGCGCACGGCACCGGAACGACACTGGGCGACCCGATCGAGGCACAGGCGTTGCTCGCCACCTACGGCCGGGGCCGCCCGGAAGGTCCGCTGCGTGTCGGCTCGCTCAAATCCAACATCGGCCACACCCAGGCGGCGGCCGGTGTGGGCGGCGTGATCAAAATGGTGCAGGCGCTGCGCCACGAGATGCTGCCGAGAACCCTGCACGCGGAGGAGCTCTCACCGCATGTGGACTGGACGGCCGGATCGGTGCGCGTGCTGACCGACGCCGAATCGTGGACCTCGGGCAGCCGGATACGACGCGCGGGGGTGTCGTCGTTCGGTATCAGCGGCACGAACGCGCACGTGATCCTCGAGGAGGCGCCACCGTCCACGCGTGCCGAGCGACCGGCGGCGGACTCCGGCCCGGTAGCGGGCGGCGTGGTACCGCTGGTGGTCTCCGCGAAATCCGCGGAAGCCCTGCGCGGTCAGGCCGAACGCTTGCGCTCCTGGCTGGCCGATGCGCCGGAGATCGACCCGAGGCGGGTGGCGCGTGCCCTGCTCGACTCGCGCGCGCTGCTGGATCGCCGCGGCGTGGTCGTCGGCCGCGATCGGGAGGAACTGCTCGCCGGGCTGGCCGCGCTGGCGGCGGGAACGACGTCGCCGCACGCGGTCGAGGCACCGGCCGTGCCGGGTACGACGGCCTTCCTCTTCACCGGTGGCGGCGCGCAGCGAGTCGGCATGGGTGCCGGTCTGTATAAGGCGTTTCCGGTGTTCGCGACCGCGCTGGATGAGGTGTGCGCCGAGTTCGACCGGCATCTCGGGGGTTCCCTGCGGGAGGTGATGTTCACCGACGAGGCCGGGGTGCTGGACCGGATGGACTGGATGCAGCCCGCGTTGTTCGCTTTCGAGGTGGCGATGTTCCGGCTGCTCGAGTCGTACGGTCTCCTACCGGACGTGCTCGCGGGTCACTCGCTGGGCGAACTCGTCGCGGCCTACGTGTCCGGGGTCTGGTCGCTGACCGACGCCTGCGTGCTGGTGGCGGCGCGGGGACGGTTGATGGGCGCGGCGCCCGCCGGCGGGGCGATGCTGGCGGCCGCGGTGTCGGAGACGGAAGCGGAGGAAATGCTCAGCGGTCTCGCCGACCGGCTCGCGATCGGGGCTGTGAACGGTCCGGAGTCGGTGGTGTTCTCGGGATACGCCGATGCCGTCGACGAGATGCGGCGGCGGCTGACCGAGGCGGGACGGAAGCACACCCTGCTGCGGATCTCCCACGCGTCCCATTCGATGCTGATGGAACCCGTCCTCGAGGAATTCCGCGCGGTGGCGGAGGGACTGACCTATCGCGAGCCCACCGTGCCGATCGTGTCGAATGTATCCGGCACGCGGGCCGGCGACGAAATACGCGATCCGGGCTACTGGGTGGCGCAGGTGCGCGGCTGTGTGCGCTTCGCGCCCGGGGTGCGCAGCCTCCTCGACTCCGGGGTGCGGCGTTTCATCGAAGTCGGACCGGACGCCGCGCTCACCGCGATGACCGGAGAATGCTTGGCCGAGCGTCCGGAAGTGGCGGCGAAGTCACTGGTGGCGGCCTCGTCCAGGCGTTCGGTCGACGAGGTGACCCAGTTCGTCACGCTCCTCGCCCAGTCCTTCGCGGCAGGCGCACCGGTGCGGCTGCGGTCGCTGCTGCCCGGAGCGGACGCACGGGTGGAATTGCCGACGTACGCGTTCCAGCGCCGCCGGTACTGGGTGCGACCGGCTCCCGAAGTGGTGACCGGCTCGTTCGGCCATCCACTGCTGACCAGCGCGGTGCCGGTCGCGGGCAAGGACGAATGGTTGTTCACCGGCCGGTTCTCCGCGCGCACCCAGCCGTGGATCGGCGACCACGCGGTGTTCGGCTCGGTATTGCTGCCCGGGACGGCCTTCGCGGAGATGGCGCTCGCCGCGGGCGCGCAGGTGGACGCCGGGGTGGTCGGCGAATTGCTGCTGCAAGCTCCGTTGCCGCTCACCGCGAGCGCCGAGATCGAGCTCCAATTGAGCGTCGGGGCGCGCGACGAGCAAGGGCGGCGCGTATTCGCCGTGCACTCCCGCGCGGCCGATCTGGAGTCCGACGGCACGGACCCGTGGGTGCGGCATGCGAGCGGCGTCCTGACCACCGCCGACGACGACCACGCGCCGGTGTGGAGCGAACCGGTGTGGCCGCCGTCCGGCGCGGAGCCGTCGGACGGGTCGCTCTACGACCGGCTGGCGGAGCGCGGCTTCGACTACGGTCCCGGTTTCCAGGGCGTCACCGCGTTGTGGACGCGCGGCGAGCAGACCTTCGCCGAGGTGTCCCTCGACGAATCCGTGAGCGTCGCGGCGGCTCCGTTCGGCATCCATCCGGCGCTGCTGGACGCATGCCTGCACGCGGCGCTCGGCGAGCTGATCGGCGACCTGCCCGCCGGGCAGGTGCCGTTGCCCTTCTCCTTCACCGGTGTGCGCTTGTGGCGCTCCGGTGTCACCGCGGCGCGCGTTCGCGTCGTCCGGGATGCCGAGGGACAGGTCACGATCGACATCGCGGACGACACCGGCTCGCTCGTCGCGCGCATCGATGCGGTCTCCGCACGTCCGATCGCGGCCGACGCGCTGGGCGCGGCGCATGCGGGACGCCGTACGGCACCCCTGACGCTGAGCTGGACGCGCGCGGAGCTACCCGCGCTGCGCGCGGTGCCCGACCGTGTGGCGACGATGGGGCAGGCGCGGGTATCCGGGGTCGGCCGTCACTACCTCGATGCGTCGGAAGTGGCTGCGGCCGAACAGGTTCCGGATATCGTCGTCTGGTCGCTCCCGGAGGGACCTGCGGCCACCGCTGACCCGGTCGAGCCCGGGACGGTGCGGGAGGCGACCCGCACCGCCTGGGAGCTGCTGCGATCCTGGTTGTCGCTCGAGGGGCTGGCGGACACTCGCCTCGTGGTGGCGACCCGCCGCGCGACGGGCCTGAACGGTGAACCGGTCGATCTGGCCGCCGCCGCCGTCACCGGTTTGGTCCGCAGCGCACAATCGGAACAACCGGGTCGTATCGTGCTGCTGGACCACGACGGAGACCTGGACGCCGCGACGGTGCTCGGCGTGCTCGAATCGGGGCACGCCCAAGTGGCGGTCCGCACGGGCGAGATATACCTCCCACGCTTGGCCTATGGCGACGTGCCTACCGAAGAACACGAAAACGTCCGCAGCACAGGCGCGTTCGGAGATGGCACGGTGCTGATCACGGGCGGAACCAGCGGATTGGGCGCGGTGATCGCGCGGCACCTGGTCACCGCACACGGCGTCCGGCATCTGCTGCTGGTGTCGCGGCGCGGCGCGGCGGCCGACGGTGTCGCGGAACTGATCGCCGAGCTGGAACGGCTCGGTGCGCACACCCGGGTCGCCGCGTGCGACGTGGCCGATCGCGCGGCCTTGGCCACCGTGGTCGAGTCGATCGGGACCGAGCACCCGCTGTCGGCGGTGATCCACTCCGCGGGCCTGATCGACGACGCCACCATCGAGACGCTGACCGCTCAGCGGATCGATCGCGTACTCGCGCCCAAGGTCGACGGCGCGCTGCACCTGGACGAGCTCACCCGGGGCCACGACCTGGCCGCGTTCGTCGTGTTCTCCTCGGCCGCGGCGATTCTCGGATCGCCCGGACAGGGCAACTACGCGGCCGCGAACGCGTTCCTCGACGGGCTCGCGCAGGCCCGGCGAGCGCAGGGGCTGCCCGCCTTGTCGGTCGCCTGGGGTTTGTGGAACCAGGACACGGGCATGACCGCCGAAATGGACCGGGCCGCGCTGGCGCGGCTGGAGCGTATGGGTCTGCGGATCCTCGGTGACTCCGACGGTACGGCGCTGTTCGACGCCGCGCTCGCCACGGATGCGGCCATGGTCGCCTGCGTCGAGTTCGACAAGTCCGCTCTGGCCGCGCAGGCGCGTGCGGGGCTGCTGCCCGAAGTGCTGGGCGGCTTGGTCGTCGGCCGCGCCCGCCGGGTATCCAGCGCAACCGCCACCGGCGGACTGCTGGCCGACCTGCTCGCCACCGCGCCGGAGGACGAACGCGACGCGCTGGTGCTCGGATTCGTCCGCGAACACGCCGCGGCGGTGCTGGGATACCAGTCCGCTACGGCGATCGATCCCGAAACTCCGTTCAACGAGATGGGTTTCGATTCACTCGGCGGCGTCGAGCTGCGCAACCGGTTGTCGGAGGGCACGGGCACGCGACTGCCCTCGACGCTGGTGTTCAACTACCCGACGGTGAGCGCGGTGGCGAAACTGCTGCGGTCGCAATGGGAAGCGACCGCGACCACCTCTGCGATCGATGACCAGATCGCCGCGCTCGCCGCGCTGCTGGCGACCCTGCCGTCGGAGGAGGACAAGGCGCGGCTGGCCGAGCGGATCCGCGCGACGCTGACCGACGCCATCGACGAACCCGCGCCCGAGCCAGCGCCGGTCGCCGATCAGGGCCGCGACGCCGTCGAGGCGGCCGCCACGGCGGACGAACTGTTCGCTCTCATCGACCAGCAGATCAGCGGAAAGTAGAGGAAGGCCATGACACCCGACGACGTGTCGACGATCGAAGTGACCGATGGCGTGCGCTCGCTGCACCTGGAGTGGGACGACCCCGGCATCGCCGTGCTGGGCATGATCCAGCTCACCAGGGACGAACTCGTCGAGCGCATCCGTACCGGCGAACTGCCGCTGCCGCCACTGGCCAAACTACTCAACATCGAGGTCGTCGACGCCGCGCCGGGGCGGATGACGCTGCGCCTCACGCCGGACGAGCGGCATGTGAACTTCCTCGGTGTGGTCGGTGGCGGCGTGGTCGGCACGGTGCTCGACGTCGCGATGTGGGGTGCGGTGCAACTGTCGGTGCAGGACAAGTCCATGCTCACGACGGTGAGCATGACGTCCAATCTGGTGCGCGGGGTCTCGCATAACCAGGGGGCGTTGGAGGCGGTCGCGGAGGCGGTGCACGTCGGCCGGACGACGGCCACCGCCGAGAGCCGTCTCGTCGATGCCGCGGGGAAGGTCTACGCGACCGCGACCGCCACGTTCGTCCGGATGGGCGGCGGCAACGGGTGAATTCCGACGGCCCGGGGACCAGGTCCCCGGGCCGTGCGGATTCAGAGTTCGGCCGCGAGCTGAGTGCCCTGCTGGATGGCGCGCTTGGCGTCGAGCTCCTTCGCCTCGTCGGCGCCGCCGATGAGATGCACCCGCACACCTCGGGATTCGAGCTGGTCGTACAGGTCGCGCACCGATTCCTGGCCCGCGCACACCACCACGTTGTCCACTTCGATCACTCGCGGCGCCTGCCGCTGCGGACCGAAGCTGACGTGCAGTCCGCGATCGTCGATCCGTTCGTAGTTGACCCCGCCGATCTGCTGGACTCCGCGCGCGTCCAGTGCGGCGCGGTGGATCCAGCCGGTCGTCTTACCCAAGGTCAGTCCGAACGGCCCCGACTTGCGTTGCAGCAAGGTCACTTCCCGGATCGCCCTGGCAGGCCGGGGGTTTCGCAACTGGCCGCGAGCGTGGATGTCGTCGGTGACACCCCACTCGTCGCGCCATTCGTCGAGCGCGAGGGGGCCTTGGTGGACCGCGGTCAAGAATTCGCCGACGTCGAACCCGATTCCGCCCGCACCGACGACGGCCACCCGGTTGCCCACGGGCTTCTCCTGCCGGATCAGTTCCGGATAGGACAGCACCATGGGGTGATCGATGCCGGGGATCGCGGGAATTCGAGGGCGCACGCCCGTGGCCAGCACCACCTCGTCCCAGCCACCCGCGGCGAGTTGTTCGGCGGTGGCCCGGGCATTCAGATGCACGGTGACGCCGGTGAGTTCGAGTTTGCGCCGGTAATACCGGATCGTCTCGTCGAACTCCTCCTTGCCGGGGATGCGGCGGGCGAGGTCGAATTGTCCGCCGATCCGGTCCTCGGCTTCGAACAGTTCCACCTGGTGCCCGCGCTCGGCCAGGCCGATCGCGGCCGACAACCCGGCGGGACCGGCGCCGACGACGGCGACGCGCTTGGCGCGCCTGGTGGGCAGCAGTTGCAGCAGCGTCTCGTGGCACGCGCGGGGATTCACCAGGCAGGACACGGTCTGCCGGGTGAAGGTGTGGTCCAGGCAGGCCTGGTTGCACGCGATGCAGGTGTTGATCTCGTCCACCCGCGATCCGGCGGCCTTGTTCACCCATTCCGGATCGGCCAGCAGCGGGCGGGCCAGCGAGATGAGGTCCGCCTCGCCGCGCTCCAGGATCTGCTCGGCGACCTCGGGCATGTTGATCCGGTTCGACGCGCACACCGGAATCGAGACATGTTCCTTGAGCGCCGCGGTGTATCCGACGAACGCGGCCCGTGGCACCGAGGTGACGATCGTCGGCACCCGCGACTCGTGCCAGCCGATATCGGTGTTGATGACGTCGACTCCGGCGATTTCGAGTTCCTTCGCCAGGTCGATGATCTCGGCGTAGGTCTGCCCGTCCTCGACGAATTCGGCCAGCGACATCCGGAACATGATGAGCAGGTCGTCGCCGACGGCGGCCCTGGTCCGTGCGGCGACCTCGACCGGGAACCGCCGTCGGTTCGCCGCCGACCCGCCCCAGCGATCGGTCCGGGTGTTGGTGCGCGGCGCGAGGAACTGGTTGATCAGAAAGCCTTCGCCGCCCATGATCTCGACGCCGTCGTATCCGGCCAGCCGCGCCAACCGCGCGCAGCGCACGTGATCGGCGATCGTGGTCTCGATCTCCTGCTCGGTGAACGCCCGCGGTTCGAACGCGGTGAGCGGCGACGCCACCGCCGAGGGCGCCAGATTGGTGGGGATGTTCGAATCGCGCCCACCGTGCAGGATCTGCAGCGCGATCTTGCCACCCGCTTCGTGAACGGCGTCGGTGATCACGCGGTGCCGCTCGGCGTCGGTCTCGTCCAGCATCGCGCACGCGAACGGCCACAGCCATCCGTCGCGGCTGGGGGAGTAGCCGCCGGTGACGATCAGCCCCACGCCGCCGCGTGCGCGTTCGGCGAAGAACGCGGCCAGCCGGTCGATGTGCCAGGCCCGATCTTCCAGCCCGGTGTGCATGGAGCCCATGACAACTCGGTTGCGGAGTTTCACCCTCCCCAGCTCGATCGGCGACAGCAAATGCGGAAAGGCGGAACTCATGGGATGAACCTAACGGTAGCTACCCACCTCCGCAATGGCTGGCGCGGCATGCCATCTGCGATGTACGGCCCGATACGGACAACCGGGTGTTCTGAGGGCGACAACCCGGCAACCTCCGACTCGACCGCCTTCGCCGCCATCGCGAACCAAGCGCCGGGCACGGCTTCGCTACCCGCCGTGCCGAGCGCATACGCCGGGAAGGCCCGCAGCGGATCACACCTCCTGTCGCGCGGCGACCATCGCGTCCACGGTCGCCGGGGACAGCATCTCGTCCGCGACCAGACCCGCCAGCCCCACGAACGCCCCGTTCTCACCCAGCCGCGAGGGGCCGAGGTCGAGATCGCGCAACGCGCTCGGGTGCGCGTTCGACTCGACGCCGCGCCGCACCCCCTCGAGAAACGGCGGCAGCACCCCGATCGCCCCGCCGACGCGGACATGAGCCGGATTCACGATCGACACCATCGTCGCGAGCACGGTACCGACCAGGCGCCCGGCCCGCTCGGTCGAGCGAATCGCCTCGGGGCTGCCGTGGCCGACCAGCCGGACCACGTCGGCCGTCGTGCGTACGCCCAGTTCCCGGGCCAGCGCCTGCCCGCCCGCGCCCGCCGCCACACACCCACGGCGGCCGCAGCTGCAGAGCTGCCGACTGCCCTCGATCCGCAGGTGCCCGATCTCGCCCGCCGAGCCGCTCACGCCACGGTGCACGCGTCCGGAGATCACCACGCCCGCGCCGATTCCGGTCCCCACCTTCACACCGACAAGGGTCGCGGCAGGACGGTCCAGCGCGCGGAAGTCGCCGAATGCCAGAGCATTCGCGTCGTTCTCCAGCAGCACCGGGACACCGAGCGCGTCGGCGAACGGTTCGCGCAGCGCAGCGCCGTTCCAGTCCGGCATGGTCGGCGGCGCGACGGTCACTCCGCTGTCGTGGTCGATCTGGCCCGGCACCGACAGGCCGATCGCGCACAAGCTCTCCGCTCGCCCGGTCCGCCGCAGCAGCTTCCGTCCCGTGTCGAGCAGCATCGGCACGACCTGTGCCGGGCTGTGCCGCAGGGGGAGCCGCCGGTCCTCTCTCGCGAACACCGTCCCGCGCAGGTCGACCACGGCCAGCGTGGCATGGCTCTGTCCGAGATCGGCGACGAGCGCGGTGCTTCCGGTGTCGTCGACCTCGAGCATTTCGGCGCGTCGTCCTCCGCTCGATTCCTTGTGCCCCGCGTGGCGGACGAGCCCGAGACCGCGCAGCGCCTCCAGCCGCTCGGTCAGCGTCACCCGCGACAACCCCGCGAGTTCCTGCAGCTCGAGCCGGGTCAGCGGCCCCGTGGCGCGCAGCAGGGCGAGCACATGTCCTGGCGAAGTGGGGCTGGAGGGTGTCGCGGGCATATTGACAATATCTCTCAGCGCACTTATGTTAACCAACCTGACAAAAGCTTGAAACCCGTTGTGCCCTAACAGGAGCCATGCATGCTGGTATCCGGTTCGACGCGCAGATCCTTCCTGCGCGCGGTGGGCTCCGGCGCGGCGGCCCTGTCCGCCGCGGCCTGTACCGGATTCGCGACCAGCGGCAACGGCGGCATGATCTTCCTGTCCACCCAGTTCCGTCCCGCCGACGAGGCCGAGCGGTTCCGTACCCTGCTTGCCGCCGCCGCGCCCGGCGTCGGCTACGTGACCATCGAGGAGAGCCCGTTCGCGAGCCAGGTGCGCAGCCAGGTCGACGCCGGCGCGACCAAGATCGGTCTGCTCGGCGGTCTGCACGGCGACCTCGCCCCGCTCGCCGACGGCTACCTGGAAGACCTCACCGGTCTGCTCGCCGACTTCGGCGCCCGCGGCTGGTCGGCGGAATACCTGAAACTCGCGAAGGTCGGCACCGACCGTACGTGGTACATCCCATGGGCCACGGCGAGTTACGTCCTCGCCGCGCACGCGGACGCGCTCGAACACCTGCCGCCCGGAGTCGATGCCGCGTCGCTGACCTATGACCAGTTCCTCGACTGGGCCGTCGCCGCGCGCCGCGCCAATGGCAATCGCCCCGTGCTCGGCCTGCCCGCGGGCCCCAAGGGCCTGCTGCACCGGTTCGTCCAGGGCTTCCTGTTGCCCTCGTTCACCGGCGGCCAGATCACCACGTTCCGCTCTAACGAGGCCGTGACGGCCTGGCAGTACCTGCGTGAGCTGTGGGCCAACTGCGTCCAGTCGAGTACGAATTTCGACTTCATGCAGGAGCCGCTCGACAGCGGCGAGGCGCGGATGGCGTGGGACCACGTCGTGCGCTTGGTCCACGCGCCCGAGCGCGACCCGCGCGACTGGCGGATGCTTCCTGCGCCGCGGGGCGCACACGGCCTCGGCTATATGGCCGTGATCGCCGGGCTCGCGATCCCCAGGGGCAGTACGGACCCCGAACTCGCGCAGCGGACGATCGGCACGCTCACCCGCCCGGAAACCCAACTGCGGCTGCTTCGTTCCAACGGCTTCTTCCCGGCGGTCGACGCGGCGATCCCCGCCGACCTGCCACCGGCCGTCCAGCTCGAGGCCGACGCGGTGCGCAAGCAGCAGGAGGCGCCCGGCGCCATTCTCTCGTTGCCGCCGGTGGGTCTGGGTCAGCGTGAAGGTGAGGTGAGCAAGGTCTTCAAAGACAGCTTCCGTTCGATCGTGCTGGACGGGGCGGATATCCGCGCCACGCTGGATCAGCAGGCCCGGGTGCTGCAAGGCATCCTCGACGAGCTGAAAGTGCCGTGCTGGGCTCCTGACCCGGCCGCCGACTTCTGCCGGGTGGGCTGAGCCATGATGTCGCGTCTACGCTCCCCGTGGATCCTGCTGCTGCCGTCGATCGTCCTGATGTCGGCCCTCTTCGGCTGGCCGCTCGTGCAGGCCGTGCTCGAGGCGTTCCGTGGCGGCGACGGATTCACCCTCGCCAACTGGGACCGGCTGTTCGACGATCCCTACGTCCTCCCCGCGCTGCGCAACACACTCCTGCTGATCGCGATCGTCGTGCCGGTCCAACTGGTGCTCGCCGTCGCCATGGCGCTGCTCATGCAGGCCCGGCCGCGGTTCGCCGGCGGCCACTTCTACCTGTGGTGCCTGCCGCTGGCGATCTCCGAACTGGCCGCGGGCCTGGTGTGGCTGTCCATCTTCGACAACCGCGGCTACCTGAACTCGCTGCTGGTCGGCATCGGGCTCTCCGACGACGGCGTGCAGTGGCTCGGCTACCGGAACGCGGGCACCATGCTGCTCGCCGTGGTGGTCGCCGAGATCTGGCGCGCGACGTCACTGGTGTTCGTCATCGTGGTGGCGGGCGTGCAGATGATCCCGCGCGACTACGACGAGGCCGCGCAGGTGTTCGGAGCGAACCTGTGGCAGCGGCTGCGGCATGTGACGCTGCCGCTGCTGGGTCCGAGCTTGCAAGTGGCGCTGATCTTGCGGACCATCCTCGCGCTGCAGGCTTTCGCCGTGGCGCAGGCATTGACCGGCCGGGACTTTCCGCTGCTGGTCGGCGAGACCTACGAGTGGTACGCGAATCTGCAGAATCCCGCGGTCGCCAGCGCCGTCTCGCTGATCGTGCTGGCGATCTCGCTCGCTACCGCGGTGTTCTACCTGCGTGCGGTCCGGCAGCCGGAGCAGGCCCGATGAGTCGTGATCATGCGGCAGAGGGCCGCAGGAGGCGAGGAGCGCGATGAACTCGGCCGAGGCGCCGTCGCGGCGCGTGCTGCCACCCATCGACCGCGCACCCCTGCGCAGGCGCCGCCTGCGCGCGGTGGGGGTGCAGACGGCCTGCACTGCTGTAAGCCTGTTCATGGCGCTGCCGATCGTGCTCATCGGACTCGCCGCGTTGTCCTCCCGCGAGGCGCTCAACGAGTTCCCGAAGTCGCTGGTCCCGAAGGAGTTCTCCACCGAGACCCTGGTCTCGTTCTTCCGCGCGACCGGGACCCTTGCCGCATTGGGCAACTCGGTGCTGGTCGGCCTCTACACGGTGTTCTGGTCGCTGGTGGTCGGGGCGCCCGCGGGATACGCGCTGGCCCGCCATGCTTTTCGCGGCAAAGACACCTACCAGGTCTTCATTCTCTTCGTGCGCGCGCTGCCGATCGTGGTGCTCTCGGTGCCGCTGGCCACGGTGTTCCTGCGGATCGATGTGTACGACACGGTGTTCGCCGTGACATTGGTGCACACCACGCTCGCATTGCCGACCACCGTGCTCATCACGGCGAGCATCTTCGTCGCGGTGCCGCCGGATCTGGAGGAGGCGGCCCGGGTCTTCGGGTGCAGTCGATGGCAGGCCGCGCGCCGGGTCGTGGTGCCGCTCGCGCTGCCGGGTCTGGCGGCGTCCTCGATCTTCACATTCGTCCTGTCGTGGAACGAGATCCTCGGCGCGACGATCGTGACGCTCGGGCACCGCACGCTGCCCGCGCAGGTGCTCACGGCGCTGGGTGAGGCGTCGACCGCGTACCGCTTCGCCGGTGGCTTCGCGCTGATCATCCCGGCGCTGGTGTTCATCTTCGTGATGCGGCGCTACCTGGTGAACATGTGGGGGACGACGCTCAGATGACAGGGGTTCGCTGATGGCCGAGGTGATTGTCCGGGATCTGGTGAAGACCTATCCCGGCGGCACGGCGCGTGCTACCGACGAGGTCTCGCTGGAGATCGCCGACGGCGAGTTCATGGTGCTGTTGGGGCCTTCCGGCTGCGGCAAGACGACCTTGCTGCGCATGATCGCCGGGCTGGAGCTGCCGGACTCGGGGCAGATCGTGATCGGCGGCAAGGACGTCACCTACCTCGAACCGCGGCGGCGCAACCTGTCGATGGTCTTCCAGTCCTACGCGGTCTTCCCCAACAAGAAGGTCGCCGACAATATCGGCTTCGGCCTGCGCGTGCACGGTGTGCCCGCCGAGGAGATCCGGCGCAAAGTCGCCTGGGCCGCCGAACTGCTGCAACTCACCCCGTACCTGGACCGCTACCCGGCGCGGCTGTCCGGCGGGCAGCGCCAGCGTGTCGCGGTGGCGCGGGCCATCGTGATGGACGCCGACGTGCTGCTCATGGACGAGCCGCTGTCCAACCTGGACGCGCTGCTGCGACTGTCGTTCCGGGCCGAGCTGAAACGACTCGTCGCGGAACTCGGCACCACGACCGTCTACGTCACCCATGACCAGGTCGAGGCGCTGTCGCTCGGCAACCGGGTCGCCGTGATGCGGGACGGATCGATCGTCCAGTGCGGCCCGCCGACCGAGGTCTACGACGACCCGGCGACGGAATTCGTCGGCGGTTTCCTCGGCAGCCCGCCGATGAACTTCCTCACCGGCGTGGTCTCCGCGGCGGAGGACGGGCCGCGGATCGACCTGGGCGGGCAATCGCTCGCCGTGCCCGCGGCGCTGTCGTCGTTCGAGGGCGGCGCCCTCCGGCTAGGTATCCGCCCCGAGGCCATCGTGGTGCGCGAAGGCCCCGCGGACGCGACGGTGCGTGGTGAACTCGAAGTGCTGGAGCCACTCGGCTCCTCGACCCTGCTCACCACCCGCGTCGGCGGTCAGACCGTGAAAGTCCAAGCGCCGCCGAGCTTTCGTGCGGCCGAGGGCGACCCCTCCGATCTCTACCTGCCACCCGAAGCGTGCCGTTGGTACGACCCGGAAACCGGAATGCTGCTGAACCTCGACTGATCCGCCACGGGGCGACTGCGGTACGGAGCCGTCGCGCCCGGTCGCGGCTGGTACCTTCGATCGGCGGTAATCCCGCGCGGATGAATCACCGGAAGGCGTCCGCGTGGGCCGTGGCCCACTGACCGAACGTCCGTGGCGCGCGGCCGATGACCTCTTCTACCGTCGGTCGGACAATGGATTCGTCGATGGCTCCGTTCACGTAGAAGTCGAAGAAGGCGTCCACGTACTCGACGGGGGTGGTGCGGAGCATGTCGGCGCGGGCCTCCTCGTCGCCGAGGCCCTGACAGATGAGGTCGCGGCCGATGGCCTCGGCCAGGATCGCGACCTGCTCGGCGGGCGTGAGCGGCTCCGGCCCCGTAGGCCAGAGGATTTCGCCGTGATGACTGTTGTTCCGCAGTATGGTGGCGGCTACCGCGCCGATGTCCTGCGGATCCAGAGCGGCCGTGCGCACCTCGGGGAACGGAGCGCGAATCACGTCTCCTTCGCGCAGCTGGGGGAGCCAGCGCAGCGCGTTGGAGGCGAAGGCGCAGGGGCGCAGAATGGTCCATGCCGCAGCGTATTCGGTGACTTCCTGCTCGGAGGCCATCATATAGCGGGTGACGGCATTGGAGGTGTCGCCGGTGCCCGCGGAAACACCCGACAGTTGCACGATGTGTTCGACGCCGGCCTTCGCGGCCGCCTGCGCGACCGCTGGATAACCGGGCAGCAGGAACAACGCACCTACCCCGTCGAAACTCAGGGTCTCCGGAGACGTGAGGTCGCCCGCCACGGCTTCCGCTTCCGGGGGCACGACTGCACGCTGCGGATCGCGCACCAGCGCGCGCACCGGCTCGCCCGCCGCGGCCAGGGCTTGCACAACTTCAGCGCCGACATTGCCGGTCGCTCCTGTCACGAGAATCATTGCGCTGATCCTTCCAGTTCCCAACGTTTTTCGTGAGACCGTTGCAGGTACCTGCAACGCCCTGTGCAACCTTCGCCCTCCATCCGGCGGAGTATCACGCTGTGAGATGTACGCCTATGCCGTCGAGGAGTCTGCCGAGCCCGAATTCGAACAAGCCCTCGGCGACAGCCGCCGCCTCTCCGATGGCGGAAGTCTTCGACGGCATCTGGAACCGCGCACGCGACCTGGACGAACTTCCGGTCTCACCCGTCGAGCAGCGGGTCTTGCGCGCGCTTACCCGCTACGACACCGACGACTCGGCGGCACGTGCGCTGAATGTCTCGGTGCGCAAGTTCCGCGGTCATGTCGCCGACCTGATGGACCGGCTGGGCGCACGCACCCGATTCCAGGCCGCCCTGCTCGCGAAAGAGCAGAAGTTGCACATTGCGCTGCAAGAACCTGCGGATCCATGGGATCCGGCGGCGGAGCCGACTGATGCAGCGGAGCACGAGCAACGCTCGCGTGCGGTAGGTCGCAGTTCGCGGCCGACTGCGCTGTGGAACGATGAGGCAAAGCGCCGGAACTGATGGTCTGCTATAGGTTTCAGACGAACACCAAGGTGCCGTGAGGAGGACCGATGGATGCCGAACGCACCGGCAGCAAGGTCGTTGACCCCGGCCGCTTCGATCCGGACACACCGAAGCGAGGGACCTCCCAGCACCCCGATCGTCGGGTGCCGGCGCGTGTCCACCGCACCATCTTGCGCGAACGCGTAGTGCCGCTGCTGGCAACAATAGTGGGATTGGCAGCCGTGCTGGCTGTGGCGATAGCAGGTACCGCAGTCCTGCTGATCGGATATGGCTATTTCGAACAAGGACGCGACCAGGCCGAGCGTGACAGCTGGTCACGCAAGATCGAGACTGCCATCCGGGCCCTTCCGGGGGTGACCGACGTGTCACACCGGTTCGAGCACTACAAGGGCAAACACTTCAACGCCGAACTCGACGTGCGGCTCAGGGACGACGCCACACCGGCCGAGGCCGCGTCTGTGGTGAGTGCCATGGGCGCTCAACAGCTTCCGCGGCGTTTCCAAGGCGACCCGACAGAGGTCACCATCGACCGGATGGCGGACACCTATTCCGCATACTGGCTTTTCGGCCGTGACGTGAGCACTGAAGCGAACGCCGCAGACAGCTGGGCGCGACTATGGGCCGCCGGCACCGAAGTGCACTGGTCCTCGCGCGGCGGCGACGCGAGCCGCATAACCAACGCCATCGACGTCCGAGCGGGCTCCGAGAGCGAACCTCACCGCGCCACCGCGGCGATGCGCCGAATCATCCGGGACTTCCCCGAACTGGCATCCAACCAGTGGACCGTATCCACCGTTCATGAGCGGGAGCGCGGGTTCACCAATCACTCGGAACGGCGCCCCGGGTCGTATCCCTGGCCCCATGATCGCCTCACCCCCCACCAAGAGCCCACCCCTCGCTTCCCGTCCGATGACGAACTCGACCTGTGGCAGTGGTTCCTGACCGATCAACCTTTCCCGTTCTTCGTTCGGGTGTCGGTCTACGACCCGCCCTCCGAAGGCCGCGCACTGGGCGTCACCGTAGTCCCCCCCGTGGGTACGGAATTCAGCGCCGCGCAGACCACACAACTCGCCGATCTGCATCTTCCCTACCTGGCAGGCTCCGGCGCGGCGGTCGACTACACGATCTACACACCCAACGGCCCCGTCCACTCCTACGGCCCCTTTTTCGAGGTCGTGGTCGGCGGCTGCCAGACACCCGGGTACAACGTCTTACCTGAGTCGCAGCCCTACGTGCGTCAGTACGAACGCTGCTAGGCGTCGCCGCATGGCGGCGAGGTGAGTTGGATTCCGCCCAAACGCTATTGCGGCAAGCACTACGCGGGCCGCTGATACCGCGCTCACATCGGTGCGGTCGGCGAAGCTGACCAAACGTGAACGGCAGGTCGCCGGTTTGGTTGCGCAGGGACTCGGCAACAAGCAGATCGCAGCCGAATCGGTGATTTCGCCACGCACCGCGCAAGGACACGTCGAACACGTGTTGACCGAACTGGGGTTCAATTCCCGCGCTCAGATTGCTGTGTGGGTCATAGACGAATCCCGGCAAGAAAAGTCGTGAGCAAGCCTCGGTTTCGCCGCCACTCGATACCGGGGATGTCAGCGGTGCCCGTAGGGCAGAGGAACTCATGAATTCGCGACGAATGTATCGCGTCCCTAAGGAGATCTTGATCTCTTCGTGAGGTGTCCAGACCCATCGGACGGGGGAAGTGCACCCGCCCTGTCGAGTTCTAGCGTTGACAAAGTTTCCGCGCCCGTCGAGCAGCTGCGACGGCGCCGGTCGACGAACGCCACGGTCCGGTCTCGAAGAAAGACGAACGATGAAACGAAGTTCCGACGTCGACACCGGTCTCCCGGCCACACCTGCCGCCGATTCGGGCAGCGTGCGGAGGAGAATCGAAATAGTCCGGCGCTGTTCGGGGCACGCGCTCATCGTGCTCATGGCGGTGTTCGCCGTGACCGCGGGAGTGGTCGCGGCATCGCCGCCCGCGAGCGCCGATGCCGCGTCGATCACCGGTTCCTGGCCGGAGGACGATCGGACCGTGCAGGTGCGGGTGCATTCCGAGGCGATGGGGCAGGACATCATGGTGAAGGTGCTGCGCCCGGCGGACCGTTCGGTGCCGCGGCCGACGTTGTATCTGTTGAACGGTGGCGGCGGTGGTCAGGACAGCGCGACCTGGCAGAAGAACACCGACGTGCTGCGCTTTCTCGCCGAGAAAGACGTGAACGTCGTCCAGCCGGTGGGCGGGCGTTGGAGCTATTACACCGATTGGCGCGCGCCCGATCCGAAACTCGGTGTGTACAAGTGGAAGACCTTCCTCACCGAAGAGTTGCCACCGCTGATCGATGCCGAGTTCGGCACTACCGGGGTGAATGCCGTCGCGGGCTTGTCCACCTCCGGTACCTCGGTGCTCCAGCTGCCGATCGCGAAACCCGGTCTGTATCAGGCGGTTGCGGCCTACAGCGGTTGCGCGCAGATCAGCGACCCGATCGGCCGCGAGTTCGTGAAACTCGCCGTGGAGAGCTGGGGCGGCGGCGACACCGAGAACATGTACGGCCCGCCCGACGACCCGATGTGGGCGGCCAACGACCCGTACCTACACGCCGACCGATTGCGCGGTATACGGCTGTTCCTGTCCACGGGAACCGGAGTGCCTGGCATGTACGACGTCTACAACGGCGCCTACGCTCAGCCAGGGCCGCGCGGTTACCTCAACCAACTGGTGCTGGGCGGTGTGATCGAGGCCGCGGTGAACTGGTGCACGCACAACATGCGCGACCGCCTCGACTCCCTCGGCATCCCCGCCATCTACGACTTCCAGCCCACCGGGACCCATTCGTGGGGGTATTGGCAGGAAGCGCTGAAGAATTCGTGGCCCGTGTTGGCCGACGGACTGGGGCTGCCCCGCTGAGCCGAAGGCCGCGTGGGCTCCGGCCGATCCGAGCCCCGAGGCGGCCTTGGCGGATACTGGCCCGCATGACCGACATCCTGGCGGATTCCCACCTCCTCCCGGCTGAGTTGCGGCCTTACCTCGATGCGCTGGTGCGACGAGCCCGCACCGTCTGCGGGCGTCATCTGACGAGTGTTTTCGCCGTGGGATCGGTCGCGCTCGCGGACTATCGGCACGGGCGAAGCGACGTGGACGTGGTCATCGTCGTCGCGCCGTCGCTTCCCGCGCGGGCATTGCGCGAACTGGCCGAATCGCTCGCGCACTCGTCGCTGCCATGCCCCGCGGCCGGTCTGGAACTCGTGGTCTACAACTCGGATTTCATCGCCGCATCGTCCAGCGCGGCCGGTTATCTCATGGACCTCAACACCGGCCCCCTGTTGCCGAACCGCGCCAGCTTCGATCCGGCGGACTCATCGGCCTTCTGGTACGTCATCGATCGCTCCATCGCCCACGAGACCGGACGCCTCCTGTACGGGACTCCCGTGCGGCAGGTCGTCGCGGCACCGTCACGGCGCGACGTTCATGCCGCGCTGCTGGCTTCGGTACGCGAACACGCTGGGGGAGAGGGTCATCTGGGTGACAACCGAGTGCTGAACGGCTGTCGAGCAGTAGCGTTCTGTCGCACCGGTCGCTGGCTGGCCAAACGCGAAGCGGCACAGATGATCGCGAAGTCCGAAGAAGACTTCGCCCCCCTCATCGACACAGCGCTGCGCAGCTTCGAGCACCCCCGCACGGCCGCACTCGCACTGCCCACCACCGACGTGCGAGCCTTTCTGGCGTGGGTGGGGGACCGCGTCGACGAAGCCGCGACTCAAACGCCATGCTGATACGTAGACATGCGCATCTGAACATTGGATCGCTGAAAGCGACTCCGACTCTTGTGGAAAGACGGACGCGCTAACTCTCCGCGCTCGCGGTGTAGTGCACCCGCACCGGGACGTCGTCGGCCCAGGGCTGGCGGGTCACCATGTCGGCGACGCGCACTTCGCCGCGTTCGAACTCGCCCGCGGCCGCGTCGACGAGGCGGTATTGCTGGGTCTGCCGGTGGATCGGCTGGGCGTCGAGGAGGACGACGCGGACTTCGCCGGGTTCGAAGTGGCAGCGGCGGTGCATCGCGGCGATGAGTTGTTCGTTGTGCAGGTGGCCGTCGCCGAAGTTCCAGCCGACGGCGGTGCTGCAGATGCGTTCGCCGTCGGTGATGGTGTACTCGTCTTCGTGGCCGGGTGGCATGGCGCGGTGGACGAGCGTGAACAACGCGCGGCCGTGGGTGTTCATGGCCCGGAAGGCGTACCCGAGGTACATCGGGATCTGCGCGCGATCCTTGCCGTAGAACCGCTCCAGCTGGGCCTGCGGCATGCCGGCTATCGCGACGATGCCGGTGCCGATCTTCGCGGCGGCCGAGGGTTTGACGCACCACATGGTGGTGTCCCAGTTCCCGGCGTAGTAACGCATGCCGGGTAAGAAGGAGATCTTGCGCGGGAACAGATTCCCGGCGATCACGATGCCTGCGATCACGACGAAGAGCACCGCCACGGGCACGGGGTTGCGCACACTGCTCGGACCGAGATCGGCGTGCGCGACGAACAACGTGACGACGCCGAAGATCATGAAGACGTTCCACTCCAGCGGGACGCCCATGGGAATGGCGGTGAGGATCGCCAGGTGGAAACACACCATCACGATCGCCGCGATCGCCGTCGGCCAAGCGCCGTGGGAGAAGAACAGCACCAGCGGAACGCACATCTCGACGACCGTGCCGCCGTGGGCGAAGACGCGGGACAACCGTCCCGGCCGCAGATCGTCGGGGAAGCGTTCGAAGAACGCGCGCTTGAGCGGCTTCGGCCGGAACACCGGACTGTTGGACATCATCGTGGACACCACGAAAGGGAAGTGCTTGTTGAGTTTCGAGGTGGCCGCGCCCATCCAGATCACGACGAAGACCACCTTCGCGGCGACGATCGAATCGGCGCCGGGGAGAAGGAAGACGACTGTGAGGGTGGCGTACACCTCGCCCCGGGCGGCCAGGAAGATCACTTTGTCCCGCAGCCCGAGTACCGCCAGCAGCCCGAGGACCACCGCCACCTGCCAGTGCGGCAGCAAACCGACGGTGGTGTCCAGCTCCGGTATCGGTCCGGTTCCGTCGGACAGCAACGCGACCGCTGCCGTCGCCAGCAGCGCCGCGTACAGCGCGACATCCACCGGCGTGCGGTTGTCGCCCTTGGTGAGCGGTATCCGCCCCGGCCACGGTGGCAGCCGAATCGTGTTGGGGCGCAACCAATACAGGATCGAGCCGAAGGGCGGGAAGTACCGGTTGTTCAGCGGGCCGAACCCGCACCCGAGGCCGACCACTTCGAACAGCAGCGTGTACAGCACGACCTTCTGGAAGACGATCGGCTCCGACCACCAGGCGCCGACGTCGGTGAACCCGTCGATACCGTTGGTGGTCAGCGCGATCGACCAGCCGCCGAGCACGTAGAGGCAGATCTTGCCGACGTAGAACAGGTGCAGCACCGCCGGAGTCCCGAAGCCGACCTCGGCCCAGTGCCGGGCCATGGGACGGATGCGCTCGGCGCGCGTGCCCTTGCTCCATTCCGTCATATCGACCACCGGCAGGTCGGGCTCGAGAAATCCCATCAAGCACGCTCCGATCGCGAACGCCCGGGGCACGGTCCGGACCCCAAGGTTCCCGATACGGTGACAGGTGAGGCAGTTGCTGTCAACGACTTCCTTTGTCGCGCTCGTCGATGGGGAAGGGCAAGATCGAAGCCATGGAGCCGACCCCGACAGCGCCGCTACCGAGGAGCATCGACGAATTCCGTGTGCTCGCGCATTCCCGCTTGGCCGCATTTCCGCGCATCGAGGTCGCCGACCTGCCCGGTGTGCGCCGCGCGGCGGTGGTGCTGTGCGTGGTCGAGGAGCCCGGCGGCCCGCTGTCGGTGATCGTCATCAAGCGGGCCTACCGTGGCCGCAACGCCGGACAATGGGGCCTGCCCGGCGGCCGGCTGGACGAAGGCGAGACCACCGAACAAGCCGCCTTGCGCGAACTGCGCGAGGAACTCGGCCTCCACGCGCGGCCGAGTGATCTGCTCGGCGCACTCGACGACTTCCCGGCGGCCTCCGGTTTCACGATCACGCCCCTCGTTCTGGCGCTGAACGACGCGACCCGGTTACGCCCGAATCCGGATGAGGTCTACTCGGTGCATCTGGTGGATCTGGCCCGGGTGGCCGCCGAGGACACCCCGCGCTGGGTCCGGGCCGAGGACGCGGTACGGCAAGCGGAACTGCGCGACGACACCGCGCCTGCGGGCGAAGCGGGCCTGTTGCAGATGCGACTCGGCCCGAAGATGACCATTCACGCACCCACCGGCGCGCTGCTGTGGCAATTCCGCGAAGTGGTCCTGCTCGGCACGGACCCTGACGCGGCCAGAGTCGCCCACTTCACCCAGCCGGATTGGACCCATCGCTAGTTCTCGACGGCGTGACCGTCCAGCCGCGTCGAGGACTCACCGCCTCCGGGGCGATCTCCTCGACCAGGTCGAGGCCCGCCGTGCCGAGTAACGCGTGCATGTGAGCCTGCGACCACCCGCGGATCCGTAGCGGCGGTTCGTCGCGTTCGGTGAAGATCGCCGTCCCGTCGGCACAGACCTGGGCGGGCAGCCCACGCTGGGCGAGTCGATGCGCGTCCACCCAGGTGAAGACGCAGGTGCCCGAGTCGCCCAGCCGGGTGCGAATGCGGGTCAGCAGGGCCGCGTGGTCGCGTACATAGCCGAGGAGTTCGCCGACCGCGGAGATGAACGGGTAGTCGGCGTCGGTGTCGTCGAGGAACTCCGTCGCGGACTGCCGTCGATAGTCGACCAGAGGACTGTCGCGGTATCTGGCCTTCGCCAACGACAGCATGCGCGCGGAGATGTCGACGAGGACCACCTGTCGGCCTGCCCGGACGAACGCCGCGGCCTCACGCCCGGAGCCGGAACCGAGGAAGAGCGCGGGGGCGCCACCACGGCTCGCGAAACGGGACAGCGCCGCGAGAACCGCGGCGTCGAACCGCGCGGGCGCCAGATCCCAGCGCGCGTGGTCGTGCGCATCCGCGACGGCGTCGAAGGATTCGGCCATGCCGGTCATCGGCGCAGCCGTCGGATGTCGTCGAGGATCGCGGCGATCTGGCGTGCTCGGTAGGCGTCGAGGTCGCGAAGTTCGGGGGGTTCCGGACCCAGCCCGAGACGTTCCTCGAAGGCGAAACGGCAGCGCATCAGCCACTCCAGCGCACCGTCGCTGCACTGCTCGTGATCGGCTTCCCGCGCGACGGCCGCTCGGTAGATCCGATCGACGTCCGGTTCGGTGAACCGGTAACCCAGCGGTGCGAACGACGTCGACGGCTCGGCGATCACCTGGGTGCGAAGTTCCCTGTGGGCGAGGGTGTTGTGGAACGGGATCAGCGTGGTGAGGCTGAAGGACCGGTACAGCCGGTGTTCGTCGAGCCAGCGCAGGCTTTCGTCCAGCTCGTCGAGTGTGCTACGCGGCTCGAAGACGATCAGCGAAGCGACCAGACCCACGTCCCGTTGCCGCAGGCGGCGCACCATCCTGGACAACTCCTCCGGTGTCGTGCCCTTTCGCAGTCGGCGCAGCACCGAAAAGGAGCCGGATTCGACACCGGCGTGCACCTGAACAAGCCCCACCGAATGCAAGGTGTCGAGTACCCGGTCGAGCGTGCGGTCGAGCCGGGCGTAGATGGAGAAGCGGACATCGATGTTCCGGCTGCGCAGTTCGTCGGCGAACCGCTGTGCCCAGTCGACCGCGGCCGGCGCTCCCAGAAAGTTGTCGTCGACGAACTGTACGCGTCGAATGCCCTGGCCGACAGCGTGTTCGGTGATCTCGCCGACCACGTCGGCGGGTTCGCGCGGCTGCCACCGGCGGACACGGGGCGCATCGGGAACGCCGTCGACGGCGCAGAAACTGCATCCGTGCATACAGCCGCGTGTCGCTTCGATGTCGAGTACCCCGCGAGCGCGGGCGAAGCGAGGGAATCGGCGCTGTGGCGTGATCGTCTGCCAGGTATCGGGTGTCGCGGGCGGTGTTCGCCCGCAATGGGCCAGGCAGGTCGCGACCACCCGGCCGACCTCACCGGAATCCGCGATCGCGTCCACCTGCTCGGCTACGCCGGGCTGTACCGACATCGCGGACGCGGCCCGGCCCACCACCAGCACGCACGCATCGGGGTGGACCGCCCGGGCGGCGCAAATGGCCGCGCCGACACCGTCCGAGATCCGGTAGAGGGTGTCGAACACGATGACCGGTCGCGGCGCGAGCGAGCGCAGGGCCGCGACCAGCCCCTCCGGATCGGCGGCGGAATCGTAGTAAGCGCAAACGATCCCGGCTCGCTCGAGTGCCGAACCGATCCCGCCGAGCCGGAGGTTCTCGTAGGGCAGGTTGTAGGCGAGCGAGGACCCGTCCTGAATATTGACCAGCAGCGCCCTCGCAGGCGCGGGGTGTTCAGGTGACACTGACGATCGAGAGCAAGCGATCCCGGATGAGCGTTCGATTGATCTCGCAGCGCACGTCCGGTCCGTTTTCCAGCTCGCCGGTCTGCGAGTTGTACCAGCGTGCCTGGCAGTCGCCCGCGCACTGCCACTTCGCGAAGCAATTCCTGCACTTCGGAATCTTGTTGACATCGTGCAAACGCAGCTTCGCTATGCGGTTGCCGTCCACGTCGAACGTCCGCGTTTCTCGGTTGTACCGTCCGTAGTAGGCGTGCGGCGCGCGTTTGTCGTCGTCGTACATTATTTCGTAGCAACTCGAAATATGGCCGTCGGAGGTCAGCGAGAAATTCGGATCGGTGACGCCGCAGAACGTTCTCCGGACATGGGGAAAGGTGGCCAGCGCGCCCGACACCACGATCGTCCTGCCGTATTCGTCGGCGATCTCCTGAGCCGCGTGATAGCCGCGTACGAATTCCTGCGCTTCGGGTTCGCCGAAGACCACCGAGCGGCCACGGCCGGTGCCGAGCACCGGCCCCAGATGGAAACGTGGCAGGTCGAATGTCGAACAGAGGTAGCGGGCGATCTCCGGCATCTTGCCGACGGCGGCTCGGCTGATCGTGGACTTGATCATCAGATCCGGAACGCGCCCGGTGAACAGCTCGATGACCTCGCGCACCCGGGAATACGACGTGCCTCCGCGCACGGTCGGACGCTGGAGATCATGGATCGCCGCCGGACCGTCGTGGGACACTTGCACACTGTCCATGTTGTCGGCGATCCACTGCGCCTTGGCGTCGCTGATCAGCCCGTTCGTGACCATGCTCGCGTTGACGCGCAGATCGCCCGCTTCGTTGCGCGCGTACTCCCGGCCCCAGTCGACCGCCGTGCGGATCAGGTCGAAGTCGAGCGTCGGTTCGCCGCCGCCGTGGAAGTTGAGATAGGCGGTGCCCGCGCCGCTCGCCGCCGCGTTGTCGATCACGAATTTCGCCGCGTCCAACGCCATCCGGCGGCTGTACAGGTCGACCGGGTAATCACCGGCGTCGGCGTAGCAATAGGTGCAGCGGAGATTGCAGGCGGCGGTGACCATGTAGACCACCCCGGTCGGCGCGAACGATTCGTCCCAGGTGCCCACGGGGGCGGGGCTCGGCGTGTCGGCGGGCACGATGAGCCCGAGCCCGTGCAGGTACCGCAAGGTCTCGCGGCTCGCGGAGCTCTGCCCAGAGCGGAGTTCGGCGGCCGTCTGCGGTGCCAGGCGGCTGATGACCCCCTCGAACGGCGCGTAGAGCAGGTGGCCGTCGTCGACATCGACGACGAACACCTCCTCGGCGATCTTGAACCGGCCGTCGGACATCAGAACACCTTGCATTCCCCGACGCACTGCGCGCACATGCGATTGTCCTGAACGGTGGGTGCGCCGATCCGCACCGTGTGCGCGGGTTCTTCGCCGGGTGCGCAGCAGAATTCCGCCGAGTCGAACAGGAGATTCAATGTGACGCGGTCGGATTTGATATCACCGAGCAGAGTTTCGGACATGGTCGCGCTCCCGTTCAGATTTCGAGTCAGGAAATACCGGAAAAACAGTACCGAGCCGGACACGGTCGCGCCGTCGATCGCCTGGACGGCCTGCCGCGGAAATGGCGTGTCGCCCGCGTGTCCGGAGAATTCATTCGGCCGAATGTCGTTCGTTCGCCCGACTGCCGATCGGCGCCGGATATGTTATTGCGGGTACTGCGTGATGGCCCACTCCGAGCCGGTCCTGCGTGCGGAAAGTCTGCGTGTGGGTTCCACGAATTCGACGACCGGTTCGTCGGTGTCCGACAGTGTCACGCCCAGCCGGCCGTTGCCGAAGGTCGCGCCGGTGAGGCCTTGCACACAGTCCACGAGATGGCCGTCGGCCCGGATATGGACCCGGAGCGCGGGATTTCCCAGCCACAAGTCGTGGTTCTGCACCAAAGTGGCCGCCAGCGCGCCGGTTTGGCCGACGCGAGCGCAGCGCTCGCCGTGGAAATTGTAGGCGGGGCGGGCCAGCACGGCGGCCAGTGTCCGGTGGTCGAGCTGCCGTTCGACGAACCGGCGATCCAGCCGCCGCGTGGACGGCACGCACTCCCAGCGCCAGTTGTACCTCTTGATGTCGAGCACCGGTGAGTTGTCCACGAAATCCAGCCACTCGAAAGAGATTTCGGTGCCTCGGATGTCGAGCACCCGGCTCAGGGTCATGCCCAACAGGTTGGGCCGGCACGACGACCGGATCGAGAAGGCGCCCTGCGCGTGGCGCGTGCCCGGGCTGCCCGTCAGCACCTCGGGATCGGCCAGATGGAATACCGCGAGCACGTAGAGGTGATCACCCGGCTCGATTCCGTCCAGCGCGGCCAGATACCGTTCGTCCAGCACCACCCGGGACGGAAGCCCCTCGGAGGGAACGTCATCGATCGTCGGCGCGCCGCAGCGCACCACGCCGATCGGGGCGAAAGCGGGCAGGGTCGGGGCAACCGGGGTCATGCTGTACTCCTGGGATCAGTGGAATTCGGACGCACCAGCGGGCAGCCGCGCGTATTCGCGGCGGATCAGATCGGCGATCACCGCGTCGGGCGCGGGTTCCCTTCGCTACCGCTGCCACCCGCTCCAGCAACGCGGCGGCTCCGTCGAGGTCACCGCGGGCGGTTGTGCACCGCGCGATGTTCACCGCGAAGTGCAGCTGCTTACCGGTGAGATAGCGGTGGCCGTATTCCGAGGCCAGTCTGTGACAGGTGTCCAGCGCGGCGCGTAACCGGCGCTCGGCGGTGTCGTGGTCGCCGTCGTGGAATCGCAGCAGAGCGAGCACGGGCAACGCCTCGACGCGAACGACGGCGGTCAGTTCCCGATCCGGCCGCGGCAGGTGCGCGCCGATCTCGTCCATCGTGTCGATGCCTCCGGAACGAGTTGCTGTCCTCGCCGGGAAGCGGCTGCGGGCCCGGCTTCCCGGTATCGGATGAGTCTGGCCGCGCGGGCACGAAAAATCTGTCCGACGATCGGAGGACAGATCACACCGAGCTCGGTGCGCGCCGCCGTACTCGGTTTGCTACCTTGAACGTCGTTCAAGTTCTAGGCGGAGGGTTGTCGTGGAGGGTGTCGAGAACTCTCGGGAGCCGAGGGCCGGTGTTTCCGCGCGGGATATGGCGCAGATCGCCGTCTTCGCGGCGCTGATCGCGGCGCTGGGCCTGCCGGGCGCCATCACCGTCGGGTTCAGCGGTGTGCCGATCACGGTGCAAACCCTCGGCGTGATCCTGGCCGGTGCGGTGCTCGGGGCGCGCAAGGGAACGGCGGCGGTTCTGGTTTTCCTGGCGCTCACGATGATCGGCCTGCCGCTGCTGTCCGGCGGCCGTACCGGTCTGACGGCGCTGGCCGGTCCCAGCGCCGGGTACCTGATCGGCTGGATTCCCGCGGCGCTGTTCATCGGGCTGGGCACTGCCCGCATCCTGCCGAAATACCCGGTCGTGCTCGGTCTGCTGATCAACGCCGTCGGCGGTCTGCTGATCATCTATTCGTTCGGCACCGTTGGCCTGCTGCTGCGCACCGATCTCGGCGTGCGGGCCGCCGTCACCACCAACTTCGCGTTCATTCCCGGCGACCTGCTCAAAGTCGTCGTCGCGACCGTGGTGGCCAAGGGAGTGCACCGCGCCTATCCCGGTGTGATCCGTGCCTAGTCCCGAACTCGGCGGCGCGGCCGACGCGCCTGCCGTCGACTTCGGTGGCCGCCGCTTCACCTACCGCGAACTCGACCGTGCGATCGAGCGGTGGATCGCCGACAACCCGGACGAGCACGTCTACGACGCCTCGGCCCTGCCGGTTCCGGACGCGCTGATCCGCGTCTGCGCCGCGGCCCGGCGCGGCATCCCGGTCTTCGTCGAGAATCCCGCCGCGCGCCCGCACCGTACCGGCATCCCGGCTGGGGCGTTCCTGCTGGTGGCTACCTCCGGCTCGACCGGCCGTCCCCGGCCGCTGGCGCGCACGGCAGCCTCCTGGTACGACAGCTTCCCCGCGTTCACCGCGATCACCGGTGTTCGGGCGTCCGACCGCGTACTGATCACCGGTCCGTTGCACGCGACCATGCATCTGTTCGGTGCGTTGCACGCGTTGTGGCGCGGCGCGTGCGTCACCGACGACCGGTCGCGAGCCACCGTGGTGCACGCGGTGCCCGCCGTACTGCGTGAGGTGGTGGCCGCCTGCCCGCGCCTGCGCACCGCGATCGTCGCGGGCATCGCGCTCGACGACGGTGCGCTGGCGGCGGCCGGCCGCGTGGATGTCGTCGAGTACTACGGGTCTTCGGAGGTCTCGCTGGTGGCGGCGCGCCGTGTTCCCGAGCCGATGCGGCTGCTCGACGGGGTCGAGGCCGAGGTGCGCGACGGACTGCTCTACGTCCGATCGCCCTACCGCGTGCTCGGCGCGCCCGATTGGTTCGGCGTCGGTGACCTCGCCGAACTGGGCGACGACCGTGAGCTGACCGTGCTGGGCCGGGGCGACTGCGCGATCAACGTCGGCGGCACCGTGGTGGTCGCCGAAGAGGTGGAGCGCGTTCTCGAAGCGCTCGACGGCGTCGCCGCGGTGGCGGTGATCGGCTCGCCGCACGCGGTGTTCGGGGAAACCGTCACGGCCGCGGTGCAGTTGGACGGACGCGCCGGGCTCGACGAGGTGCGGTCGCGAGCACGCCGCGTGCTGGCGAAGGAGGCGATGCCGCGCCGGTGGGTGCCGCTGCCCGCATTGCCGCGCACCGCCGCAGGGAAGGTGGCCAGGGGCGAACTGAAAGACTTGCTGGCATGAGCCCGGTTCCCGTCCTGGTAGCGCCGCGCCGCACTCCGATCGGCAACGCGGGCCACGGATTGTCCGATCTGACCACCACCGACCTGGCCGCTCCCGTGCTGCGCGAGGTGCTGACATCACTGCGCCGCGCGGGCATCGACGCCGACGTGGACGACGTGGTTCTCGGTAACTGCCTCGGGCCCGGCGGTGATCCCGCCCGGGTCGCCGCCTTGCGTGCTGGGCTGGGCGTGCATGTTCCGGGCGTCACCGTCGATCGGCAGTGCGGTTCGGGCCTCGACGCGGTGATGCAGGCGGCGTCGCGGGTGCGCAGCGGCGCGGACGAACTTCTCCTGGCCGGCGGGGTCGAATCGGCCAGCACCGCCCCGTGGCGGTTCTGGCCGCCCGTGGCGGACGCCGAGCCGGTGCGATACACCCGCGCCCCCTTCGCGCCACCGGGTTTTCCCGATCCGGACATGGGTGCGGCCGCCGACGATCTCGCGCGAGCGCGCGGCATCAGCCGGGAGCGGCAGGACGCCTACGCGGCCCGCTCGCACACGCTCGCCGCGGCCGCCGACTTCACCGCGGAGGTCGTGCCGGTCGGCGGCGTGCACCGGGACGAACGCATCCGGGCGGGAATGACCGCGGCCCGGCTCGCGCGCCTGCGTCCCAGCTTCGGCGTCGACGGCACCGCCACCGCGGGCAATTCCTGCGGCATCTCCGACGGGGCGGCGGCCATGGCGGTCACCACCGAGGCGATGGCAGCCGGGCTGCCCGCTCTGCGGATCCTCGGCTGCGCGGTCGCCGGATCAGACCCGGCGTACCCGGGCCTCGGTCCGGTACCCGCGATCCGAAAACTGCTGCGTCGGACCGGTTTCGGTGTAGCGGACCTCGGCGTCGTCGAGATCACCGAAGCCTTCGCGTCGGTGGTCCTTGCGGTCGCCGACGAACTGGGCCTGGACGAGTCCACGATCTGCCCGCAGGGCGGCGCCATCGCGATGGGGCACCCGTGGGGAGCGTCCGGGGCCATCCTGCTGGTGCGCCTGGCGAGTCAGATGCTGCGTGCGGACGGCCCGGCGCTGGGTCTCGCGGCTTGCGCCATCGGCGGCGGGCAGGGGATCGCGGTCCTGGTGGAGCGAGTGTCGTGAGCGAGATCGTCTTCGACTCGGTGAGTCACCGCTTCGGTGAGCGAAAGGTGCTGCGCGACATCGACCTGCGGATCACCGAGCGCCGCGTGGGCGTCATCGGGTCGAACGGTTCCGGCAAGTCGACGCTGGCGCGCATGATCAACGGCCTGCTGACGCCGAGTTCCGGCACGGTCACGGTGGACGGTGTCGACGCGGCCCGCAAGGGCGCGCAGGTGCGACGGAAGGTGGGGTTCGTCTTCACCGATCCCGACACCCAGATCGTCATGCCCACGGTCGCCGAAGATCTCGCCTTCTCACTGCGGCGGACCGGGCTGAGCAAGCAGGAGATCGCGGCGCGCGTGCGGGAGATCCTGGAACGATTCGGGCTCGCCGGTCACGCCGAGCACCCCGCCCACTTGTTGTCCGGCGGCCAGAAACAGCTGCTCGCCCTCGGCGCGGTCCTGATCCGGCGACCGGAGGTGATCGTCGCCGACGAGCCGACCACTCTGCTGGACCTGCGCAACGCCAGGGTCGTCGCCGACGCGCTGGACGCGGTGGATCAGCAGGTGATCGTCGTGACGCATCAGCTGTCGCTGCTGGAGAGCTTCGAACGCGTCATCGTGATCGACGACGGGGCGGTGGTGTTCGACGGAACGCCCGGCGACGCCCTCGCGGCATACCGGGCGTCGGTCGAATGATCGGCCTGTACCGTCCGGGCGATTCGCCACTGCACCGGATACCCGCCGGGGTGAAGCTGGTGGTGCTGCTGGCGTCGATCGTGGCGACCACGGTGTTCGTGCGCACTCCACCGCAGGTGCTGGCCACCGGTGCGGTGGTGGCGGGACTGTTCGCGGTAGCCGGGATTCCGTGGCGGGTCGCTGTGGCCCAACTGCGTCCGCTGGTGTGGATGCTGTTGATTATCGCGGTTTTCCAGGTGCTGATCACCTCGCCCGCGCGGGCCGCGGTGGTGTGCGGCTTGCTGGTGGTCTCGGTGGCGCTCGCGGCGCTGTTCACCCTCACCACCCGGGTGAGCGACCTGCTCGATGCCGTGACCCGGTGGCTCGGACCGCTGCGGCGGGTGGGTGTCGATCCCGAGCGGATCGGCCTGCTGCTGGCGCTGGCCATCCGGTGTGTCCCGCTGCTGGCGGGGATCGTGCACGACGTCGCCGAGGCCCGGCGCGCTCGCGGCCTGGAATGGTCGATGACGGCGCTGGTCACGCCGGTGCTGGTGCGCGCGCTGCGGACGGCCGACGCGATGGGCGACGCCCTCGCCGCCAGGGGAGTGGACGATGACTGAACTGCTCGCCGCGCGGATCGCTCGGCAGGCCGCGGCGAATCCCGCGGCGACCGCCGTGGTCTCGGGACGCGAGGTGGTCGACTACGAGCGGTTCTGGTCGAAGGTCCTGCGCACCGCCGCCGGGCTCGACGGCATGCGCCGGGTGGCCGTGCTGCCCACGTCCGATGTCGAATCCCTGGTGACGGTGACCGCGGCGATGCACGCCGGGGTGAGCGTCGTCCTGCTGCACCGCCATCTACTGCCCGATCAGTTCGGCCGTGTCCTCGCGCTGGCCGAGCCGGGAGCCGTCGTCGCGGCGCCGCACCAGCACCGGCGGTTGCGGCGGCTGGGATTCGACGGCGTCGTACGGACCGCCGCCGCGTTGGCATCCGATGCTCCGGCGGCCGGGGCGCGACCGGAGGCCGAACTGTTGGTGGGCATCACCTCCGGCACCACCGGTGAGCCGAAGCTCTTCGTGCGCGATCAGCGGTCGTGGGCCGCCACGCTGGATCGCTCCGATGCCACCTTCGACATCGGCGCCGGAGACCGGGTCTCGGTGCCCGGCGTGCTGGACCACACGCATTTCCTCTACGGCGCGTTGCACGCCTTGACTCGCGGCGCGACGGTGGACCTGCGACCGGTGGTCGACGCACTGAACGACGGTGCGACCCAGCTGTATTCGGTGCCGACGATCGCGTGGGACGTGGTGCGGGCGGGAATCGGCCAGGTCGGCGGCGTCCGGGAGGTGCTGTCCTCGGCGGCCCGGTGGCCGCTGGGGGGACGGCGAGCGTTGCGGGAGGTCCTGCCGAACGCCTCGCTCGTGCACTTCTACGGTGCGTCCGAGCTGAGTTTCGTGTCCTACGACCGTGGGCTCGGCAGTGCCGACGAGAAGTCGGCGGGCGAACTGTTCTCCGGTGTCGAGGCGTGCGTCCGCGACGGCCTGGTGTATGTGCGCAGCGACATGCTGTTCGACGGCTACCTCACCGCGGACGGCGTGGCAGGCGGCCCTGTCGACGGCTGGATGACGGTGGGCGACCGGGGCGAGGTGATCGGCAACCGCCTACGGCTGTTCGGCCGGGACAGCGAGATGTTGATCCGGGCGGGCCTCAACGTGGAACCCGCCGCCGTCGAAGCGGCGCTCACGGCGATACCGGGTGTCGCCGAGGCCGCCTGCATCGGCGTACCCGACGCGCGCATGGGGGAAGCGCCCGCGGCGGCGATCGTGCTCGGCGCGGGCGCACCGGAAGCCGACGAGATCTGGCGGCGGCTGCGCGCGACCTTGCCGAGTCCGAGTATGCCGGTGCGGATTCTGGTCGTGGACCGGCTGCCGCGTACGCCGCGGGGCAAACTGGATCGGGCGGCGCTGGCCTCGACCCTGGCCGCGCACGGCCGTGTCGGCCGCCCTGAGGCCGATCGCTGATCACCGGAGCGCGAAAGGACGGTGGTACGCGCTCGTCACCGACCGCGCGGCCCCTCAGCTCCGCCGGGATGTGACCCCCTTCGCCGGGCCACCGAAGCGCAATCCTCTGCGCTTCACGTGACCTTCCCTCCGGGACGATGATCGTCGCGGCGGCGTCGACGTGGAAGCCGAGGGCACACAGATCACCGCGACGCGTCTGTCCGACGATCGGCGGGCTGATCCACCGCCGGGGCCGGGCTGCTCGATTCCGCCGACGACGTACCGAACCACGTCAGGTAGAACAGGATCGCCAGCGCGCCGAGCGCGCCGAGGATCACGATGCCGGACGGTAGCGGGTGCGTTGCCATCGGCACGG
Organism: Nocardia sp. NPDC059691; assembly: GCF_042733915.1. Lineage (NCBI taxonomy): Bacteria > Bacillati > Actinomycetota > Actinomycetes > Mycobacteriales > Nocardiaceae > Nocardia > Nocardia sp. NPDC059691. The sequence goes on from NZ_JBHWFB010000019.1 coordinate 138,654, forward strand.
CGAAGAAGCGGATGCACAGCAGCATGCCGGTGCAGACGCCGACACCCATGGCCACGATCCGGACGCGCTGGTGATCCCAGCCCCGATCCGGCTCGCGCAGCACGGATTCCACCGTCAGGCACAACGCCGCGCCAACGACCAGGTCGATGCCGTAGTGCGCGCCCAGGCCGAGCGTCGCGACAAGCGTGCACACCAGCCAGAACGCCCCGCCCCAGCGCAACCACAGCGGGCCGCGCCGGGAGTGGATGAACAGCGACAGCGCCCAGGCGGTGTGCAGCGACGGCATGCAGTTGCGCGGCGTGATGCCGTCGAAGCGCAGCGCGTCCATCGAGGACGGCACGGCCGGAACGACATTCGGCCAGACGTCGGCGATCTCGAAGCCGAGCCCCTGCGGTCCGTAGGCGAGCACCGGCCCAACCACCGGGAAGACGACGTACCAGATCGGCCCGACGAGGCCGAGGGTCAGGAACGTGCGCACCAGGTAGTGCCGTGGCCACGCGCTGGTCGTCACGCCGCGTAACTGCCAGGCCGCGACCAGGACTGCCGCCAGCGGAAGCTCGAAGTACACCCAGCGCACCACACCCGTCGCCAGCGGTCCCGCCACCTCGAGCGCGTGCCCGACCAGCCAGGACGGGCTGCCGAGGGCGCGATCGGCGACTTGTACATACGGATCGAGGACTGTCGGGCAGGCCCACGCGGTGATGTCCAGCCAGATCTCACTGATCTTCGTCGCCGCGATCAGCAGCGCGCCGAAGGCGATGGTGCGCAACGCCGTGCGGCGTCGTTGTCCGTCCCACCGCACGAACGCGAGCACCGCCAGTGCGGTGAGCACGATGGTCGGGCCGTTGCCGACCGTGAACGGACGCCCCTCGGCCGTCCTGATCAGGACGAACACCAGGTCGACGCCGATCGCCGCGGCGACGGCGCCCAAGCGTGCGCGCGCCGTGATCCCGACCAAGGCCAGCAGGAATCCCGCCCACGGTGTGGTCGCCGACTTCGGCGTTCCGGCGTAATCCCGCAGCAGGCTGGTCAGCGGGCCCAGCGCCCCGATGTGCGCGGCCATGAGTTCGCCGCCGATCAGCGCGACCACGATGGCCGCGATACCGCACCACACGACCATCGGCCGGAACCGACGCTCTCGGAGCTCTTCGATACCCACTCGCTCGCCCGGTGGGGTCAAGCTCCCTCGCACGTCGTTCACAAGCACCGGAACATCGTAAACACGGCATTAACGGCATATGTACGCGGAGATGCCCGCGCGCTGGCGAGAGCGCGCCGTCCGGGTCCGGTCAGTGGAAAACGGCTGGCGGCGATCCTTTTCGGGGACCGCGGTGCCGACGCCGAGCGGCGGTGACGGTCCGCTACGGGATCGACGCGTCGGCAAGCGGAGCGTGCCGCTGCCAGGGACGGATCTGCTCCAGCTGTGCGGCGACCGCCAGCAACGTGGTTTCGCCGCCGGGCGCCGCGGCGAGCTGCACACCGATGGGCAGTCCGGTGTCGGACTGCCCGGCGGGAACGGAGATCGCCGGGTAACGGACCGTGTTGAACGGCGGCGTGAAGGGAATGAAGCGGGATACGTCGAGCAGGGTGCCCGGAAATCCCTTCCCGGCGAAGGTTCCGACCGGAACCGGCGGGGTCGCCAGGGTGGGCGTGAGCAGAAGATCGTGCTCGGTGAACCACGCGGCGAATCGTTCGGACTGCCGTGCCGGGGGAGCGTCGGGTACACGACGCATCCGGCCGATCACGCGTCCGGCCCGGGCCACCTTGCGGGTCAGCGGTTCCAAAAGGTCCGCGCTCAGGTCGGTGGTGTCCTCGGCGACGCCGGCGAAGTAGCGGGCGAGGAAACCGAGCGCGTCCTGTGGTCGCCACGGCGGAGCCACCTCGGTGACGGTGTGGCCCGCCGCACGCAGCGCTTCGGCCGCCGCCAGCATGGCAGTGCGCACCTGCGGGTCGACGGAGGCTCCGAGAACCGGTGGCCGAGCGGTCATGCCGATTCGCAGGGTCCGCTGGGGTGCGGCCGGTGCCAGGTAGCGGTCGTCGGCCGTGAGCACCGCCAGCAGCAAGGCCGCGTCGGACACCGTGGTGGCCAGCGGTCCGAACGTCGACAGGCCGAGCCAATTGGAGCCGAGTTCGGGAGGCCGCGCGATCACGCCGTCGCCTGGCTTCAGGCCGACGAGCCCGCAACAGGACGACGGGATGCGGATCGAACCGCCGCCGTCGGAACCGATTGCGAGCGCGGTCATTCCAGCGGCGACCGCCGCGGCGCCGCCGCCGGTGGATCCGCCCGGAGTGTGCGTGAGCAGCCACGGGTTGCGGGTGATGCCGTGCGCGACGCTCTCGGTGACCGGCCACTGACACAGCTCGGGCACATTGGTCTTGCCGATCAGCAGCGCGCCCGCGGCACGCAACCTGCGGACCAGCTCACTGTCGGACTCGGCCGCGGTCTGCCGCGCCGCGCGCGAACCGTGGCCGGTCACGCACCCGGCGAGGTCGAGATTGTCCTTCACGGCCACCGGAACTCCGGCGAGCGGGAGGTCGGCGAGATCGCTACGGGTGGCCAGGGCGCGGGCTTCGCGGCGCACCTGCTCGTGGCGCACGATGCGGAAGGCGTTGATCCGTGTATCCAGTGCCGCGATGCGGGCAAAGTGCTCGTCGGCCACCTCCAGCGGGGATACCTCCCGGCTCCGGACTCCCGCCGCGATTTCTCCCGCCGACGCGCCCACCCATGTCATCGCAACCTCCTGATGCCTCTGGTTGCGACGACCCGGCTGTGCCGCCACCGGCCTTCGTAACTCGTGGCTCACGGTAATCGTCGATCTGTGACACCACAATGACCAGCGCCTGGTCGTTCCCGCGCATGGGAACGGGCGGCGGGCGAGTGATCCACGCGGGGTCGTCGCGGTCCGCCGCCGGCCGCGGACGGCGACGAACCCGTGAACGCGTCGAGCGGTCAGGTCGTGCGATACGTGCGGGCGACGAGTGCCGAGCGCAAATACCACAGACCCGACGGCTGCGACGGGTCGAATCCGGTGAGCTGTCCGATCCGTTTGAGCCGGTAGTCGACGGTGTTGGTGTGCACGTGCAGCACGCGAGCCGTGCGCTGCCGGTTGAGGTTGTTGGCGATGTGCCGTTGCAGCGTCTCCAGCAGTTCCGGGTGCGCGTCCAGCGGATCCAGCAGCGAGCCGAGGTACTCGCGGCCGGGCCCGGGTCTGGTCAGCTGATATTCCAGCGCCAGCTCGTCGAAGCGGTACAGTCCGGCGACCGCCTGCAATCGCTGCACCATGTCGAGCAGTTCGTGCGCCTGGTCGGCGGCGGTGGGAATCTTCTCGGGGGTGGCCTCGACCATGGTCGCGGTGACGCCCACCTGCGCGGCGTGCGACAGCTGGGTGACCAGGGCGTCGAGCTGCTCGTTGTTCAAGTGGCCCGACGGGATGAGCACCGTGCCACCGTCCACGCTCAGCAGCGACAGCGCGGCCTCGCCGCAGCGCGTTGCCAGCTCGGCCTGGACCCGCCGCAGTTTCCTGCGGGCGACGACCTTGCCGTCGACCATCGGATTGCGTTCCTCGCGGTGCGGCGGAATCGCCACGGCCAGAACGGCGTACGAGGAGGCGATGGCGATGCCGCATTCGCGCGCCATGGTGGAGGTGCTGTGCCCGCCGAGCAACGCGGAGGTCAGCGTGTGCACGGCGGTGTGGTGCTCGCTGACCACCGCGCGCAGCTCGCGGACGTAGGCCATGGAGACCGCCGAGTTGATCATGTCGAGCATCTCGACCACCATCTTGGCGCCGTCGACGAGGTCGTCGTAGTCCTTCATCGTCGCGTCGGACACCACCAGCTCCAGGCCCATCTTGAAGCCTTCGTGGATCGAGTGGTGGATGGTGTCGATCGGTACTCCCTCCCGCGCCCATCCCGCGGCGGCGTCGCCGAGCCGCTGGAGTTTCTCCGGAAGGTCCTTTCCGTCGAGCATGCTCACCGCCAGCTCCAGGCAGACCCGGGTGATGGTGGTGACGTCGCCTGCGATGGCGTCACCCGGTAGGGTTCCGCACGGGATGACGTTCTCGACGAAGTGGCCGACCATCTGACGCGATAGCCCGCGAACGTCTTTCAGTGGCGACGACATCGGCTTTCCCGACAGGGTCAGGCTCGGCCGGGCCGAACTGTCGACGGACATTGGCGACTCCCTTCCGCCCACGATTGCTGTGCAGCGCATTCACACTAATCTGTTGATCTCTTTCGCGGACCCGATCGACGGGTTCTGTGAGAGCGAGTGAGACCGTCCGGCAGGGAGTTGTGAGCGGTCACAGCAGCTGGACGTGCGACCGATTTCCGGTGACCACCTGCCCATTTCCGGCTCGGCCCACCGGCTCGTCGCCGGGTGCGGAGCGCAGCCAGTTCGGTCGTTGCCGCGAGGCGCGGCCGACATGCCGGTAGGATCACCCGCGCCGGTCATGGCCATGTAACCAGGGTCTTGTCCGGCACGTGTCGTGTCCTGGATGGTGTGCAGTGCCCATCTGTCGCGCACGCCACGGCGGAAAGGCAGTGATGACGCAACGATAGGGGCAGGGCGATGACACCGGCTCTGAGATGTCTTGTCTGGGAAGTGGACAACACCTTGTGGGACGGTGCCGTGTGCGACGCGACCGTCGGCGCGTTGCGGCCCGCCGCGCTGCGCACCCTGCGCGTGCTCAGCGAACGGGGGATCTGGCATGCCGTGGCCAGTCGCGGCGAGCGTGAGTGGACGCTGGACAAGCTGTACCGGCACGGCGTCTACGAGATGTTCTCGGCCGTCGAGATCGGCTGGGGCCCCAAATCTTCGGCGATCGTCCGAATCGCGCGCACGCTCGGCCTCGGACTCGACACCATCGGCTTCATCGACCACGAGCCGGTGGAGCGCGCCGAGGTGGCCCGTGCGCTTCCCGCCGTGCGGTGTTATGCCGCCCGGAATGCCGACGTCCTGCCGGTGCTGCCCGATTTCCGGTCCGTCTTGCGCACCGGGCCCGCGCCGACGCCGCCGCTCGGATTCGCCCGGGTGCCCGTGCGCTGAGTACGTAACGCGCGGCGCGCCGACGCAATCGGCGGCCGAGCCGTCCGCTGCGGCGCGGACTTCCCAGCGTCGCGAGGTTCGCGCGGCAGCCGTATCGTTCTGGCCGGCACTACGATATGCGGTGGATCCAGCGGCGATAGGTTCTCACCATGAAGTGCTACGGCGTGACCGCCAACGACGCCCAATCGTGGACAGCGATCGCCAACGGTTTCGTTCCGATGGACTACCGGTACGGCGATCCCGAACGGTGGTACTCGGGCATGACGGTGCAGGAATCGACCGCCTACCGGTTGTTGCGCTGGGAGCAGCGCGGAACGAGTACCTCCTATCGCACCCGGACCAACATCCGCCACGGTCCGTGCGACGACTTCTATTGGGTGGTCATCCCCGAACGGGGCGTGTACTCGGTGCGCTATCGCGGCGAGGAGACGCGGGCGCGGGCGGATCAGGCCGCGGTGACCGCACTCGACGACCTGTGCCAGATCCATATCCCGCTCTTGTCCGCCTTCGCCATCCAGCTGCCCCGGGCCGAACTCGATCATCGCGCGGGACCGCTCGCCGAACGCGGCATGACGATCGACCTGAACTCCGGACTCGGCCGGATCACCCAGGCCATGATCCGCAGCACCCACGCCGAGCAGTCGAACCTCTCCGACCACGAGTTCAACGCGGTTTGTGACCGGATCGCCGAATTGCTGAGCCTGATCTCGCTCGGCGAAACCCATCCGCAGCGCGGTCATCACGCTCAAGTCGTCGCGCAGATCCGGCAGTACGTGCGCGCCAACGTCGGCCGGGACGACGTCCGCCTGCCCGCGGTGGCGCACGCGCTGGGCTGGTCGCCCCGGCAATTGCGCTCGGTGCTGCAGCAGGTCGGCACCACCTATCGCGACGTGCGGCGGGAGGAGGCCCTGCGCGCCGCGCGCGATCTGCTGGACGATCCCACCCGGGAGGATCCCATCCGCGAGTTGGCGATTCGCGCCGGATTCACCCCGGCGTGGTTCTCCGCGGCGTTCAAGGCCCGTTTCGGCGAGACGCCGCGAGAATTCCGGCGGCGCCGAGCGGCGGAGCGCGCCGAGCCGGATGCGGCCGGTGCGCTGAAACGAGGCGGATCGAAATCAGCAGGGCAACAGGCTGATCGGGAGCCCGCGTAGCCGGGACGGATCGGCGGTCACCCGGTATCCGGCCACCCGGTCGCCGTGCACCGTGACGGTGAGCGCCAGCAGCAGCCTGCCGCGCGGGGCGACGACGATACCCGGGTGACCTTCCACCAGCGCGAGCGCCGCCACCTGCGAACGCCTCTGCAGCAGCACGGTTTCCGCGGCGACCGACCCCGCGCCGCGCACGGTCGTGGCCACTCCGGCGGGGAGCGCGGCGGCGTCGGCCGTCCGGACCACGTCGGGCGCCAGGACGGACAACAGCCTGTCGAGATCGCCGCTGCGCGCCGCGCGCAGGAACGCCTCGACGACATGCCGCTGCGCGGCGAGCTCCGGGCCCGCCGTGACATCCACGCCCCGCACGCGCTGCCTGGCTCGGCTGGCCAGCTTCTTGGCGGTCGGCGCGGTGCGGCCGACGATCGGCCCGATCTCGTCGAACGGCACCGCGAACAGGTCGTGCAGGACGAACGCGACCCGCTCGTCGGGGCCGAGCCGGTCCAGCACCACCAGCAACGCCCGGCCGACCGACTCGATCAGGACCGCCTCGCGCTCCGGCTCGTTCTCCTCGGCGCCGCTGTCGAGCCGCGGCGGGTGGTCGAGCGGTTCCTCGCGCCGCGCCGCCCTGCCACGCAGCATGTCCAGGCAGATCCGGGACACGACGGTGGTGAGCCAGCCCGGGAGGTTGCGCACGTCCTCGACGTCGTGGCGGGCCAGCCGCAACCAGGTCTCCTGCACCGCGTCGTCGGCCTCGCTCGGTGAGCCGAGCATGCGGTAAGCGACCGCGTGCAGATGGTCGCGCTGCACCTCGAATTCCCGCGCCAAGCCGTCTTCGGTGGGCATCGGTCACCTTTCCGCTCTGTGGTCCGTCATCGGGATGACGGATTCGACAGCTCACAGGTGACCGTCGTCCGGGCCGGGCGCGGCACCTGAGGAAAGGGTATTGACATGGACATCGCCTACGTCGTCGCCACGGTGCTCGCGGCCGCGGCCGCCTTGCTCGCGGCCGGTATCGATGTGGTCCGCGCCGAGTGGGTGCGGACGAACATGCGCGCCTACGGAATCCCGGATTCGTGGCTCACGCCCCTGGCCGTGGTCAAGGCGCTCGGCGGGGCCGGACTGCTGGCCGGTCCGGCGTTTCCGCCGATCGGTGCGGCCGCGGCGGCCGGGTTGGTGCTCTACTTCGTGGGCGCGGTGCTGACCGTGGTTCGGGCGCGGCACTACACACACATCGGATACCCGCTGCCGTATCTCCTGCTGGCCGCCGCCTCGCTCGGACTGTTCGTCGCGTCGTAGGCGAGAAGACCCCCTACCCGGCGAGGATGAACGAAGCCGCCTGCTCGCCGATGAACACCGCCGGTGCGTGCGTGTGCCCGCGGATGATGAGCGGCATCACCGAGGCGTCGGCTACTCGAAGCCCTTGTACGCCACGCACTTCCAGCCGGGGGGTGACGACGCTGGCGGTGTCGGTGCCCATGCGGCAGGTGCCGACCGGGTGGTAGAGCGTGTGCGCGTAGGAGTTGAGCGCCAGCTCGAGCACGGCTTCCGGTTCCGCCGGCGCCTGCGGCGGGTAGATCAGCGGGCCGAGGACCGCTTTCATCGACGGCTCCGCGGCGATGGCGGCGCACACGCGCAGCCCGGCCATGATGGCGGCGCGGTCCGCGCCCCCGGAGTCGGACAGGTAGCGCGGATCGATCAGGGGCTTGGCGGACGGGTCCGCGTCGGACAAGGCGATCCGGCCTCGGCTCTGCGGGCGCAGCAGCACCGTCGCCAGGATCACGCCGTGTTCGGTCGGGTCCTGCAGTCCCTCGTAGTAGAACGGCGCGGGCGCGAAGACCAGCTCCAGGTCGGGGAACTCCAGATCCGTCCTACTGCGGATGAACCCGTACGCCTCGCCGACGTTCGAGGTGAGCATGCCACGATGCCGGATGAAGTAGTCCAGCAGTTGGCGCGGCTTCTCCGCGTCGAACAGCGAATCCTCCGCGACGCCGTAGCCGATGCCCGCGACCAGGTGGTCCTGCAGATTCGCGCCCACCTCCGGCGCGTGGTGACGCACCTCGATGCCGTGGCGGGCCAGTTCGTCGCGGTCGCCGATACCGGAGAGCATCAGCAGTTGCGGGCTGTTGATCGCGCCGCCGCACAGCACGACCTCGCGCCGCGCGGTCACCGTGTGCGCGACACCGCCCTGGCGGTACTCGACGCCGACGGCGCGCGTGCCGTCGAACAGCACCCGGGTGGCGAGCGCTTCGCTGCGGATCGTGAGGTTCGGACGACGCAAGGCGGGCCGCAGATAAGCGTCCGCGGTACTCCACCGACGGCCCCCGCGCTGGGTGACCATGGTCTCGGTGAACCCGTCCGGCTGCGGCCGGTTGGGCGGCTCCACCTGGTAGCCCGCCTCCTGGACCGCGGCGAGGTAGGCGGCGGTGAGGCCGCGCGGGCTGCGCTGGCGGGAGACGTGCAGCGGACCTTCGGTGCCCTCGTCGGGATACTGGGCGTTTTCTACGCGTTCGATGCGCCGGAACTGTTCGACGGCCGCCGCGAAGCCCCACTCCGCGCCCGCCAGCAGCGCCCACTCGTCGTAGTCGGCGCGGAAGCCGCGCACCCACATCATGGCGTTCATCGACGACGAGCCGCCGAACATCTTGCCGCGCGGCCAGTAGATCTCGCGGTTCTTCAGCTCCGGCTGCGGCTGCGTGAGGTAGTCCCAGTCCACCTCGGAGCGGAACAGTTTCGCGAACCCGGCGGGGATGTGGGCGAATTTGTTCTTGTCCGGCGGGCCCGCCTCGAGCAGCGCCACCGTGGTGCCCGGATCGGCGCTGAGCCGATTGGCCACCACCGCGCCCGCCGATCCCGAACCGACGACGACGTAGTCCGCGGAAAGCTCACCAGATTGCACTTTTCCCACTCCGATCTGCACCGACTACGGCAAAGATACGAGCAAGCACGCGCCGTGCGGCCCGGTTTCGGGTAACCGGCTCGAAGTCGTCCGGCATTGTCCGCGCTACCGCAGGATCAACAGCGCGGAGGCCTCGATCCGGTCGGCGATCTCGGAGTACGACCCGTAGCCCATGCCCGCGCGCACCAGCGCGCCCGCGTAGAGCAATTCCAGCGACTCGACCACGTCGGGGTCCGGGTCCGGACCGAGGGCGCGGATGATGCGCTTGCGGATCTCGGCGCCGATGCGTCCGCGCAGATGCTCGACGTCGGGATCACGCCCGAGCAGCGCGCTGGTGACCGCGCCGGAGAGCTCCTGCTCGTCGGCCACCAGCATCGCGATGTTCCGCAGTTCGGCAACCACCCGGACGGTCGGGTCCGGGTCCTCGCTGACCGGCGACGGCGAGGCGACCAGCCGCCGCCAGAAGATCTCGGCGACCAGATGCTCCTTCGACGAGAAGTAGGTGTACGCCGTGGCCGTCCCGACCCCGGCAGCCGCGGCGACCATCCGGATGGTCATGCCCGCGAACCCTTCGCGCGCAAGCACTTCCACCGCTGAGCGGGTCAGCTTGTCGACGGTGTCGGCCTGTTTGCCGGAGAGCCTGCGGCGAGTCGCCTCGAGAATGACGGAATCGGGTTCGGACATGTGTCTGGATCCTACTAGGCGGATTGGAACGGTTCAGTTCTTGGCCGCCGCGATACCGGCCCGGCGGCCGTAGAAGCTGCCGTCGCCCAGCGACGCGCCGCTGACGTAACCGCCCGCGCACAGGCCGGAGGTGCACCGGCCCGCCGCGAACAGCCCCTGGATCGGCTCCCCGGAGACGTGCAGCACCCGGGAATCGAGGTCGGTACGCAGTCCGCCGAGGGTGAAACCAGCCGTGAAACCGCGCATGTCGAACGCCGCCACCGATCCGCGCAGCGGGCGCAGCCATTCCGGCTTCTTTCCCAGCAACGGGTCCTCGCCGTTGGCGGCGTGCAGGTTGTAGCACTCCACCGTGGCCTGCAACGCCTGGCCGGGCAGGCCCATCTCGGCTTCCAGCTCGGCGATGGTTTCCGCCACCCAGGTCGGGGGCTGGCGGAAGAACGGCGTCGAGGTCTCGGTGGTCAGCGCCTCCTCGTAGGACGCCTCGTCGATCACCAGGTACGCCTGGTTGTCCTGCTGGATCAGCGTCGCCTGGCCGATCCGGCCGGGATAGGTGTCCTCCTGGATGTAGCGCTGGCCGCGCCCGTTGACCAGGATGCCGCGCGCCAGCAACTGCGGGTCACCGAAGAAGGCCACCTCGGTCGCGTCCATGTGCGCCAGCTGCGCGCCGAGCGCCTGCGCCAGCCGGATGCCGATGCCGTCGTGTTCCTCGATCGCCGCGGCGGGCCTGCCGATCAGTCGTGGCGCGTAGCCTTCGATCATCTCCTTGTGATAGGCGAAGCTGCCGGTGGCCAGCACGACGCCGCGTTCGGCACGGATGGCGACCGGCTTGCCGTAGCGGCGGGCGAGCACGCCGACCACGCGATCGTCGTCGTCGACGATCAGCCGCGCGATCCGCATGTCGTACTCCGCGCGCACGCCCAGCGCTTCCGCGGTGTCGGCCAGCGGTTTCATGAGCATGTAGCCGCCGCCCTTCTCCCCGGTGCGCTTGTCGGCCATCTGCGGAACATGGCCGCGCGGAGCGGGTCCAGCGATCGCGTTGAAGGGCGCGGCGTTCTCGCCGCCGGAGTACATCAGCCCCTCGTCGTGCGGCGGCTCCCACCCCGGCTCGCCCCAGAACGCCTCGCGGAACGGCACGCCGCAGGACACCAGCCAGTTGAAGTGCTCGACGCTGCCGCGGGTGTAGTCGGCGATCTTCGCCTTGTCCACGCCGGGCCCCAGCGCCGCGAGCAGGAAGGTCTCCATGTTCTCGGGGGTGTCCTCGAAACCGAGGGCCTGTTGCAGCGGTGTGCCGCCGCCGAGGTAGATGAATCCGCCCGCCAGGGCGGCGGCGCCACCCCAGCCGCCGGTGCGCTCCAGGACCAGCACGTCCGCGCCTGCGCGGGCGGCCTCGATGGCGGCGCAGACGCCCGCGATGCCGTATCCGGCGATGACGACGTCGGCGCGGTGGTCCCAGTTCTCGACTCGGCTGGCGCGCAGGGGGCGGATGGTGGTGGCGTCGGACATAATCAACGGATCCTTCACTGCTCGGCGGGCGCGGACTGCGCGCGGGCGGCCTTCTTCTGCTGCGCCACAATCGTGCCCACCAGGATGTCGAGTTTGGTGCCGTTCGGCCAACCTACGTAGTGGCACAGGAACACCGCGATCTCGTGCAGCTGGTCTTCGGTGAGTTCGCCGTTGCGCAGCGCGGCCCCGATCTGGATGCCGGCGGTGTCGATCGCGCCCTGCGCCGCCAGCGCGCCGAGCAGCAGCAGCCTGCGGTCGCGGATGGTGAGCCCGGGCCGCGACCAGATGTCGGCGAAGAGGTGGTCGGCGGTGACGGCGAAGTGGGCGCCGGGGTACTCCTGGAATTCCGTGCCGTAGACCTCGGCCATCTTGGCCAGCCCACGCTGCCGCGCGGAGTCGCCGGAACCGTTGTCGCTCATGAGGATTGCCTTTCCGATACGGAGGTGCCGGTCCCGACGCCGAGGCCGGGGCCGAGCCGGTCGAGTGCGAGTTCGGCCAGCGGCAGCGTGGTGCCGAGCCGTTCGCCCAACTCCAGGGCGAGACCGAGGTCCTTCTCCCCGAGGTCGCGCACGTGCCGCAGGATCGGCAACCAGAAGTCGCCGTCCTGGATCGGGGCGGTGGTGTCGCGCAGCATGATGGCGCCGGGCCCTCCGGTGACCGCGTCGGAGTGCCGTACCACCTTGCCGAGCGCGGTGAGGTCGAGACCGGCCGCCTCGGCCAGCCGTTGCGCCTCGGTGGCCGCGGTGAAGGAGACGAAGTGCAAGAGGTTGCGCGCCAACTTCATGCGCGTGCCCGCGCCGACCGGCCCGGCGTGCACGATCAGGTCGGCGAAGCAGCCGAACGGTTCGCGCACCTGCTCGAACGCCGCCACGCTGCCGCCGACCATGACCGCGAGCGCGCCGCGGGTCGCGCCGGGTGCGCCGCCGCTGATCGGCGCGTCCACCAGTTCGACGCCGCGCTCGCCGCAGACCGCGCCGAGTTCCTCGGCGGTGCGGTCGCTGATCGTTGAGTGCACGGCGACCACGGTGCCCGGTGCTGCGGTCCGCAGCAGGCCCTCCGGTCCGGTGATCACCTCGCGCACCTGGGCGTCGTTCACCACGGTGATCGAGATGACGGTGGCCTGTCGGGCCAGCTCGGCCGCCGAGGCGACAGCCTCCGCTCCAGCCGCGAGGAACGGCTCGACCGCCTCGGGCCGCATATCGCACACCGTCAGCCCGCCCGGCCACTCCAGCAGGCGCTCGGCCATCGGCGCACCCATGTTGCCGAGGCCGAGGAATCCGATGCGGGCGCTCATGATCGCACGATCTGTCCGCCGTCGACGTTGAAGATCTGCCCGGTGACCCAGCTCGCCTCGTCCGACAGCAGGTACAGGCAGGCGCCGACGAGATCCTGCGGAGTGCCCATCCGCTTGAGCGGCAGGCGTTTGACGATGTCGTCGACGATCACGTCCGGGGTGACCGACCTGGTGGCGTCGGTATCGATCGGACCCGGCGCGATGGCGTTGACGCGGATGTTCGATCCGCCCAGCTCGAAGGCCAATTGCTGGGTCAGGCCGTTGACGCCGGTTTTGGCCAGCCCGTAGAAGCTGGAATACAGCCACGCGGCGGTGGAGGACTGGTTGACGATCGATCCGCTGCGGCGTTCGGACATGTGCGGCCAGACGGCGCGGGTCATGACGAGCGCGCCGTCCATGTTCACGCTCATGAACTTCTTGTAGTAGTCCCACGGCACGGTCAGCAGCAGGTTCAGCTTCATCTCGCCGTAGATGGCGGCGTTGTTCACCAGATGGTCGATGGCGCCGAATTCGGCGACGGTGAAATCGGCGAGCGCGGTAGCGGATTCGGGATCGGACACGTCGACCTGCCCGAACACGGCGGTGCCGCCGTCGGCGACGATCTTCTCGACCACCGCCGCGCCGCCTTCGGCGTTCTTGTCGGCGACGACGACGTTCGCGCCTTCGGCGGCCAGCGCCTGCGCGTAGGCGGCGCCGATGCCCTGCGCGGCGCCGGTGACGATGGCGGATCTTCCCGTGAAACGGGCCATGGACTTCAGCTCCTCTGTGTTGTCCCGCGACGGTCAGGCCGCGGTGGCGATGACTTTCGTCTCGAGGTACTCCTCGAAACCGGCGATGCCCATCTCGCGGCCGAGGCCGGATTGCTTGTAGCCGCCGAAGGGGACGTCGGCGGAGTACCAGATGCCGCCGTTGACGCTCAGCGTCCCGGTGCGCACTCCTTCGGTGACGCGCCGGATGCGTTCGGGGTCGTTGCCCCACACCGAACCGGACAGGCCGTAGGGGGAGTCGTTGGCGATGCGGACGGCGTCCTCGTCGCCGTCGTGCGGGATGATCACCAGCACCGGGCCGAAGATCTCCTCGCGGGCGACGGTCGAGCTGTTGGGGACGTCCGCGATCAACGTCGGTTCGACGAAGAAGCCGCGCTCCCGGTCCGGCCGCCCGCCGCCCACCACGATCCGGCCGCCTTCGGCGCGCGCGATGTCGAGGTAGCGTTCGACCCTGGCGCGCTGCCGCTCGGAGATCAGCGGCCCGCAGACCGTGCGCGGGTCGGCGGGATCGCCCGGCTCGATCCCGCCGAGCGTGGCCGCGGCCGCCTGGATCGCTCGGTCGTAGGCGGCGCGTGGCACCAGCAGCCGGGTGGACAGCGCACACCCCTGTCCCGCATGCACGCACACCGAGAACGCCGCCACCGAGCAGGCCGCCGCGATGTCGGCGTCGTCGAGCACGATGAACGCCGACTTGCCGCCCAGTTCGAGGAACGCCTTCTTCAATGTCGTCGCGGCGCCGGTCATCACGGCGCGGCCGGTGGCCGTCGACCCGGTGAAGCTGATCATGTCGACGCGCGGATCCGCGGTGAGCCGGGCGCCGAGCGTGTGGTCCGCGGAGGTCACGATGTTCACCACACCGGCCGGGATGTCGGTCTCCTCGGCGATGATGGCGCCGACCGCCGCCGCGCACCACGGGGTGTCCGGCGCGGGTTTGAGCACGACGGTGTTCCCCGCGGCGAGCGCCGGGCCGAGTTTGGCGAAGTTGATCTGGTGCGGGAAGTTCCAGGGCGTGATCGCCCCGACCACACCGATCGGTTCGCGGCGCAGTACTCGGCGTGTCTTGATGCCCATGGGCGCGGCCACGCCCAGATCGATTTCCCAGGCGTAGGTCTCGGGGAGCCCGGCCGCGTAACCGAGGTCGGCGACCGGGCCTTCCAGTTGCGGGCCGCTCGTGAGCATCCGCGGTGCGCCGACCTCGGCGATCGTGATCTCGCGCAGTTCCTCGACATGGGATTCCAGCGCGGTGCGCAACTGCGCGAGACAGCGCGCCCGGAAGGCGTGATCGCGCGACCAGTCCGTCTCGTCGAACGCGGTGCGCGCGGCGTCGACGGCCGCGTCGAGGTCGGCCGCGTTCGCGTCGGCGGCGAGGCCGAGGACCTCCTCGGTTGCGGGGTTCACCGTCGCGAAGACACCGTCGGCGCCCTCGACCAGCTTGCCGCCGATCAGCAGGCGGGACCCGTCGGCGGGCAGAAGGCTGCTCATGGATTACTCCGATACTGTCTGGACACGTGTACGGAATATAGTCTTGGAACGTGATCGGTGGCAATAACAGGTTCTAACTCTGCCATTCTCGCCGAGATCTGGGCGTCAGGTGATCCGACCTGTATCGACTCCCGTCGGTGTTTCGCTCCCAAGCGGAGAAGTGGGCTCTGATCGGATGATTGTCGAGATCGAGTACGCGGTGGTAGTGTCCAGACACATGTCCAGCTATCTGTCTTCGTTTGGGCCGCCATGCGGTGCCGCGTTGCGGAACGTGTTATCGGTTTGGGAGTGTGGGCGATGACGGCTGTGGTGGGGCCGCTGGTGTTCGACCCGTATGACTACGGGTTTCACGACGATCCGTATCCGGTGTATCGGCGGTTGCGGGAAGAAGCGCCGCTGTACCACAACCCGGGTCTGGGGTTTTGGGCGTTGTCGCGGCATGGGGATGTGGTGGGGGCGTTCCGCGACAGTGTGCGGTTGTCGAGTGCGAATGGAGTGTCGCTGGATCCGGCCGCGTGGGGTCCGCACGCGCATCGGA
>NZ_JBHWFB010000020.1:0-151725 GCF_042733915.1 Nocardia sp. NPDC059691
CCACAAGGGGGCCGCGAACACCCAGCGCCGCAGGCGCTGGAGATCTAATACCGCACGCGCGAGTTCGCGTACAGGCAGATCGCGGCGGCCGTCGCCAGATTCAGGCTCTCGGCGCGGCCGCGAATGGGAATGCGGACGCGGTGGTCGGCGCGGCGTGCGACGGCCGGGTCGAGGCCGTGCGCCTCGTTGCCGAACAGCCAGGCCACCGGTTCGGTGAACAATTCGTCGGCGTCGTCGAGGTCGACCTCGCCGTTCGCCGCCGTAGCGAGGATCGTGATGCCCGCCGCGGCGATCGCATCCAGCGTCTCGGCGACATCGCGGTGCCGGGCGATCGGCACATGGAAGATGCTGCCCGCGCTGGCTCGTACGCATTTGCCGTTGTGCGGGTCGACCGTGTCGCCCGCCAGCACCACGCCGTCGGCGCCGACCGCATCGGCGACTCGGATGACCGTGCCTGCGTTTCCCGGCTCGGCCATCTCGACCGGGACGGCGAGCATCCGGGGTCCGGCGTCGAGGATCGTGGCCAGGGGCACGTCGAGCAGATCGCAGACCGCCACCAAGCCCGGCGCCGTGACCGTTTCCGCGAGATGCTCCGCCGCGCGGTCGCTGACCAGCGTGGTGCGGACGCCCGCGGCGGACGCCCCCGCGATCAGCGCGTGGTCGCGTTCGGCGGCCGCCTGCGAATAGAACAGCTCGTGGACGCGGGCGGTCTCCAGGGCCGCGGCGACGGCATTGGCTCCTTCGGCGAGGAATCGGCCCGCTTTGCGGCGCTGCGCTCCGCGTTGCAGCTTGACAGCGGAAACGACCCGCGGATTGCGCTCACTGAGCGCTTCCACGGGTCGTTCCGAAAGTCGTCCGGGTGTCAACGAACGCGACTCAGGCGGCCGGCGCGTTGACATCCTGCGGCAGGGCGGCCTTGGCGACCGCGACGAGACCGGCGAACGCCTCGGCGTCCGACACCGCGAGCTCGGCGAGGATCTTGCGGTCCACCTCCACACCGGCGGCCTTCAGGCCCTGGATGAAGCGGTTGTAGGTGATGTCGTTGATCCGCGCGGCGGCGTTGATGCGCGCGATCCACAGCTTGCGGAAGTCACCCTTGCGCGCCCGGCGGTCCCGGTAGGCGTAGGTGAGCGAGTGCAGCTGCTGCTCCTTGGCCTTGCGGTACAGCCGCGAGCGCTGGCCGCGGTAGCCCTTGGAGGCCTCGAGGATGGAACGGCGCTTCTTCTGAGCGTTGACGGCCCTTTTGACGCGTGCCACTGGTCAGTCCTGTTCGATCTGGGGGCGCGGGGCGGCGCCCGGAAATGGGTCGGGGTGGCGACGGAGGTAACTCCGGTCGCGAGTGCGTGCCGGTCTGCGCGCGGGCGCGATCAGAGACCGAGCAGCTTCTTCACGCGACGGACGTCGGCGGAGGCGACGACTTCCACACCGTCCAGACGACGAGTCCGGCGGCTGGGCTTGTGCTCGAACAGGTGGCGACGGTTCGCCTGCTGGCGCAGCAGCTTGCCTTTGCCGGTCACCTTGAATCGCTTCGAGGCGCCGCTGTGCGTCTTCATCTTCGGCATGGATTCCTCTATCTGTCGTCCCGGCGGTCGGGGCGGACCGCCGGGTGTTCTGATCGGTGTTACTGCGGGCCGGCCGTCTCGGCCTGCTCCGGGGCGGGCTGACCGGCCGGGGCGGCGCTGGGCGCCGGGCGCGAAGCCGACTCCTGCTGCGCCTTCACCCGGGTCTTCGCGCCCTTGTGGGGGGCGAGGACCATGGTCATGTTGCGACCGTCCTGCTTGGCCGAGGTTTCCACGAAACCGAGATCGGCGACGTCGGACGCCAGCCGCTGCAGCAGCCGGAAACCGAGTTCGGGGCGGGACTGCTCGCGTCCCCGGAACATGATCGTCACCTTGACCTTGGACCCGGCCTCGAGGAAGCGCACGACGTTGCGCTTCTTGGTCTCGTAGTCGTGGTCGTCGATCTTCGGGCGGAGCTTCTGCTCCTTGATCACCGTCTGCTGCTGGTTCTTCCGAGACTCGCGCGCCTTCTGCGCCGTCTCGTACTTGAACTTGCCGTAGTCCATGATCTTGCAGACCGGCGGACGGGCATCCGGTGCCACCTCGACCAGATCGAGGTCGGCTTCGAGGGCGACGCGTAGTGCATCTTCAACACGCACGATCCCAACCTGCTCGCCGCCCGGTCCGATGAGCCGGACCTCGGGAACACGGATGCGATCGTTGATGCGGGTCTCAGTGCTGATGGGGCCTCCTAGGTCAAGCGGTGTCGTCAGACGACCGCGCGCAATAACTGCAACCCCTGTTCAACACGAAGGCCCCGGTGCGGTATTCCGCGCACGGGGCCCGATGTCGACCGATCACCAACCACGAGCGAACTCGGGTCGACTCTCGCGCGGCAGGGTTCTCCATGAGAACCCCGGCACGAGAAACCCACCCTCGCGGGTGAGTGACCGGACCGCTGGACCGTACGATGACTCGTCGGCAACGGTGGGAGTCGGGCTCCACTTATCAGCCCCGGGGCAGCCCGGGGCGGTCGTCAGCGGAAAGTCTAACATTCCGTTCGGCTATCGCCGAATCGGCCGCGAATCATTGCCCGGCCGCGTCCGGCATGCCACGCTCCCCCGGTGCCCACACCACCCCGCGACCTGCTGCGATGGCAGTTCGACCTGACCTGGTCACTCGCCGGGATCCACCTCGCCGACATCACCGAGATCGGCCACCTCCGGATGCTCCGGGCGGCGTCGCTAGCCTGAAGGCATGACTGACGAGCTCGACGCCTCCGTACGCGAACTGGCCGACATCCCCGCGGTCGAGGTGATCAGCCGCGCCGCCGTGATGCTGATGAGTTCGGCGGCCGAGAAGCTCGGGCTGGCGGACGAGGACCCCGAGACCAGCCCGCGGCGTGACCTGGACGAGGCGCGCCGCGTGATCACCGCGCTGGCCGGACTCGTGACGGCCTCGGTGGAGTACCTGGGTCCGCACGCGGGACCGATGCGCGAGGGGTTGCAGTCCCTGCAACGCGCCTTCCGCGAGTCCTCCGCGCATCCCGACGAGCCGGGCAAAGGCCCGGGCGAGAAATACACCGGTCCGGTCTACTGAGCTCGCGCGGTTCCCGAGCCTGGCATTGGAAGACGCCGAACACCGTACCGCGCTGAACAATCGACAGGCCGCGGCCGGTCAGGAGCAGGTCGTCCATCGGTGACGTGCCCGCCCCCATCCATTCTCAGCATTCCGCCCGGTCGAGCAGAGAATTCCGAAGCACCGACGGAATTGTGCGCGAATACCGTTGGGTACAACGATGTTTAGGAAATTTACCAACGGGTGGGGCACAGTGAGCCCATGGCTACTCGGATTCTTCTCGCTCCCGGATTCTGGCTCGGTGCATGGGCGTGGGACGAGGTCGCACCCGATCTGCGGCGGCGTGGCAACGAGGTGGTGGCGCTCACACTGCCCGGCTTGGATGAAGCCGACCCGGACCGGTTGTCGGCCACCCTGGAATCCCAGGCGCAAGCCATCGTCGATGCGGTGCCCGAGGGCGAGACCGTCGTGCTCGTCGCGCATTCCGGCGGGGCGGCGCCCGCCTATCTCGCCATCGACCGCGCGCCCGAGCTGTTCCGCCGGGCGATCTACGTCGACAGCGCGCCGCTGCCGAACGGTTTCGTCATCAACTCCGCGCTCGACGTCGCCGTGCGCGAATGGATTCTGCCGGAATGGCCGGAACTGGAGGCCGCGGGCAACAGCCTGGCGGGCCTGGACGAGGCCGCCTTGGCGCGCTTTCGGGAGCGTGCCGTGTCGGAGCCCACGTCCGTCGCGGCCGCCCCGCTCCGGTTGAGCGATTCGGACGCCCGCCTGTCGGTCCCGGCCACCGTGATCTGCAGCAGCATGACCGCCGACGTGGTCGAGAAGCTGCGCGACAACGGTGAAACTCCCCTCTTCGCCGAACTGGCACGCATCGACGCCGAGTACGTCGACCTGCCCACGGGACATTGGCCGATGTGGTCCAAGCCGAAGGAACTCACCGAACTGATCCACGCCATCGCCAACCGCTGAACGAACGGCGGCGCGGCCCGGCGCACCCGGACCGCGCCCGCTTCGGACGAGAGGTCAGCCGACCGCCGCGGCCTTCTTCGCCGGACGCTTGGTGGCCTTGCCCGCGGTCTTCTTCGCCGGAGCCTTCTTCGCGACGCTCTGCGGCGCGGGTGGCTGGTCCAGCACTTCCTTCAGGAACTGACCGGTGTAGCTGTGCGCGACGCCCGCGACCTCCTCCGGCGTACCCTCCGCCACCACGGTGCCGCCGCCGGAGCCGCCCTCGGGACCCATGTCGATCACCCAGTCGGAGGTCTTGATGACGTCCAGGTTGTGCTCGATGACGATCACCGTGTTGCCCTTGTCCACCAGGCCGTTGATGACGTTCAGCAGCTTGCGGATGTCCTCGAAGTGCAGGCCCGTGGTCGGCTCGTCGAGGATGTACACCGTGCGGCCGGTGGACCGCTTCTGCAACTCGGCGGCGAGTTTCACCCGCTGGGCCTCACCACCGGAGAGGGTGGGAGCGCTCTGGCCGAGACGTACGTAGCCGAGCCCGACGTCCACCAGGGTCTTGAGGTAGCGGTGGATCGAGGTGACCGGTTCGAAGAACTCGGCGGCTTCCTCGATGGACATGTCCAGCACCTCGGCGATGGTCTTGCCCTTGTAGTGCACCTCGAGGGTTTCCCGGTTGTAGCGGGCGCCGTGGCACACCTCGCAGGGGACGTAGACGTCCGGCAGGAAGTTCATCTCGATCTTCAGCGTGCCGTCGCCGGAGCAGGCCTCGCAGCGACCGCCCTTGACGTTGAAGGAGAACCGGCCCGGCTGGTATCCGCGCACCTTCGCCTCGGTGGTGGCCGCGAACAGCGTGCGGATCTTGTCGAAGACGCCGGTGTAGGTGGCCGGGTTGGACCGTGGCGTCCGGCCGATCGGCGATTGGTCCACCTGCACCAGCTTGTCCAGGTGGTCGAGCCCGTTGACTCGGGTGTGCCTGCCCGGCACCTGCCGGGCGCCGTTGAGCCGGTTCGCCAGCACCGTGGCCAGGATGTCGTTCACCAAGGTCGACTTGCCCGACCCGGAGACGCCCGTCACCGAGGTGAGCACACCGAGCGGGAAGGCGACGTCGATGCCCTTCAGGTTGTGCTCGCTCGCCCCGACCACGGTGAGCTGCCGCTTCTTGGTGACCGGGCGGCGCACCAGCGGCACGTCGATGCGTTCCCGGCCCGACAGATATGCCCCGGTGAGCGAGTTCGGATCGGTGAGCAACTCTTCGTAGGGCCCGCTGTGCACCACCGTGCCGCCGTGCTCGCCGGCGAACGGGCCGATGTCGACCACCCAGTCCGACGCGCGGATGGTGTCCTCGTCGTGCTCGACCACGATCAACGTGTTGCCCAGATTGCGCAGCCGCGTGAGGGTTTCGATGAGCCTGCGGTTGTCCCGCTGGTGCAGGCCGATGGACGGCTCGTCGAGTACGTACAGCACACCGACCAGGCCGGAGCCGATCTGGGTGGCGAGCCGGATGCGCTGCGCCTCACCGCCGGAGAGGGTGGCGGCCGCGCGGGACAGCGTGAGGTACTCCAGGCCGACATCGAGCAGGAAGCCCAGCCGCGCCTGCACCTCCTTGAGCACCTGCCCCGCGATCGCCGCCTCGCGCTCGCCCAGGGTGAGCGAGTTCAGGAACGCCGAGCACTCGCCGATGGACAGATCGCTGACGTCGGCGATGGACTTCTTGTCGCCGTTCGCGGCGATGGTGACGGCGAGGATCTCCGGGCGCAGCCTGGCGCCGTTGCACACCGGGCACGGGATGTCGCGCATGTACCCGTCGTAGTGCTCTTTCATCTGCTCGGACTCGGTGTTCTCCATGCGCCGCTGCAGGAACGGCATCACGCCCTCGAAGTCCGCGTAGTACGAGCGCTTGCGGCCGTAGCGGTTGGTGTAGGAGACGTGCACCTGGTCGGCGCTGCCCTCCAGCACGGCCTTGCGCGCCTTGGGCGGCAGATCCTGCCACGGGGTGTCCATGGAGAAGCCGATGGAATCGGCGAGGCCCGAGAGCAGCCGGGTGAAGTACTCGGCGGTCTGGCCGCGCGACCACGGCGCGATGGCGCCGTCGTTCAGGCTCAGCGCCGGGTCGGGCACCACCAGTTCCGGGTCGACCTCCTTGCGGATGCCGAGGCCGGTGCAGTCCGGGCAGGCGCCGTAGGGCGAGTTGAACGAGAAGGAGCGGGGCTCCAGGTCCTCGATGTCGAGCGGGTGGCCGTTCGGGCAGGCGAGGCGCTCGGAGAAGCGGCGCTCCCGGTCGTGCGCGTGCTCGTCGCGATCGACGAAGTCGAGCACCACGATGCCGTCGGCCAGGCGCAGCGCGGTCTCGATGGAATCCGTCAGACGCTGCTTGGAACTCGGCTTCACCGCCAAGCGGTCGACGACGACCTCGACGTCGTGCTTCTCCTGCTTCTTCAGCTTCGGCGGATCGGTGAGCGGATACACCACGCCGTCCACCCGCACGCGAGAGTAGCCCTGGGTGTTGAGCTGGTCGAACAGGTCGACGAACTCGCCCTTGCGGGTGCGCACCACCGGCGCGAGCACCTGGAATCGAATGCCCTCCTCCATGGCCAGCACCTGGTCGACGATCTGTTGCGGCGTCTGCTTTGCGATCAGCTCGCCGCAGACGGGGCAGTGCGGCGTGCCTGCTCGCGCGTACAGCAGCCGCAGATAGTCGTAGACCTCGGTAATGGTGCCCACGGTCGAGCGCGGGTTGCGGTTGGTCGACTTCTGGTCGATGGACACCGCGGGCGAGAGGCCTTCGATGAAGTCGACATCGGGCTTGTCCATCTGACCGAGGAACTGCCGCGCGTACGCCGACAGCGACTCGACGTAGCGCCGCTGCCCCTCCGCGAAGATCGTGTCGAAGGCCAGGCTCGACTTGCCGGAGCCGGACAGACCGGTGAACACGATGAGGCTGTCGCGGGGCAGGTCGAGATCGACACCCTTGAGGTTGTGCTCCCGAGCTCCGCGCACAGTGAGGCGTTCCGCCACGGCCGTCCCTTCTCCTTCGTGTTCGGCGTCCAGACATACCCCCGGCCGCCATGCTAGGCATGGGCACCGACAAGTTTCGCGGACCGGCCGTCACCTGGGCGAATGGCGGGACCCCTGTGGCCGGACGTTGCGGATGAGCCGGGAAACGGGCCAGGACGCCTCCGTAGCATCGCCCTCCCGGCACCACTGGTCAACAGCGCGACGTCATTCGGCATTCCCCTGGTCGACGCAGTTACGGCAGGCAGCCCGACGCAGGGCGGCCGACGACGCCCCCAACGGATGCGCGGTGCGCGAGATCACTCCGCGGTGGTGGGATGGAAAACCTCGAGCACGCGCGGCGAACGAACTGGTCAGCACGGTGCGAGCACCCACGGACACCCACAGAAGCGCGGCGCGGATGTCTCCGGCGAGACCGGTCACCACTCCGCACAACTGCGCCCCGCGCGCACCGGTCCCCGACTAAACTGAGCCCGCTGTGCGCCCCCCACCGGCCTCCCCCACTCATCCATGACGATCCTGACCCAGCATCTCCCGTCAACGGTGCTCGACACCCTGCGCGCCCTGCTGCGAACCGCCACCCGCTCGGTCGCGGCCCGCTACGGCGCGCTCGGCATCCGCGGCCACGACGACCGGCTGGTCGAGTTCATCTTCCACGGCGTCGACGACGCGACGGCCGCCCACATCGGCCGCTCCCCCGAGGGACACGGCGTACTGGGCTTGCTGCCGGCGCACCCGCACCCGATCCGGCTGGACGATCTGTCGGAACATCCGGCCGCTGCGGGCTTTCCGCCCGGCCATCCGCCGATGGGCAGTTTCCTCGGCGTCCCGGTGCGGGTCGGCGAGGAGATCTTCGGCAATCTCTACCTCACCGAAAAGGCCGGGGGACAGTCGTTCACCGAGGACGACGAGGCCATCGTGCTCGCCATGGCCGCCGCGTCGGGTATCGCCATCGAGAACGCGAAGCTGTACGAATCCGCGCGGACCAGGCAGGCGTGGATCGAGGCGACGCGCGACATCGCGACCGAGTTCCTCGCGGGCACGGCGCCGGATCTCGTGCTCGCGCAGGTGGTGGCGCGCGCCCGCGCGCTGACCGGTTCGCAGCAGGCGCTGCTGGCCGTGGTGGCGCCCGGGACGCCGCCCGATGAAGCCACCGAACTCGTTGTGGCGCAATGGTTCGGCCCTGGAGGGGGCCCGGAGCGGGTGCGCATCGCGGATACCGCCACCGGCACGGCGTTCACTCGCCGCGCGCCGGTGCGGTTAGCCGACGCCGAATCGGTCGATCTCGGGGCCGAGGTCGGCGCGGCGGGCCCCGCGCTGGTGCTGCCACTGCAGACCGCGGACCTCGCGCTCGGTGTGCTGATCGTGGTGCGGCCACCCGGGTGTCCCCCGTACCCCGGCGAACTGGTGGACCTGACCGCCGCGTTCACCGATCAGGCGGCGCTGGCCATGCAACTGGCCCAGACCCAGCGCAGAATGCGCGAACTCGACGTGCTCGCCGACCGCGACCGCATCGCACGCGACCTGCACGACCATGTGGTCCAGCGACTGTTCGCGGTCGGGCTCGGGTTGCGGGCCACCGCGGCCCGCACCGAGGATCCCGTGGTGCGGCAACGACTTTCGGTGGAGATGGACGGTCTGCAGGAGGTCGTGCAGGAGATCCGTACGTCCATCTTCGACCTGCACGGCGGCGACCCACTGCGCCGTCGGCTCGAGGACGCCATCCGCCAGCAGACCGCCGACGGCGCGTTCCGGACCAGTGTGCGGTTCTCCGGGCCGCTGTCCGTGGTCGGCGACGAACTCGCCGACCACGCGGAAGCCGTGGTGCGCGAATCGGTCAGCAACGCGGTGCGCCATTCCGGCGGGAACCGGCTCGCCGTCGAGATCACCGTCGGCGACGAACTGACCGTGCTCGTCGAGGACAACGGCGCGGGGATGCCCGCGCAGGTGACACCGAGCGGTCTGGCCAACCTCGCGCAGCGTGCGAGCATGTCCGACGGTCACTGCACGGTGCAGCGGACCGACAGCGGCGGCACCAGGGTGCACTGGTCCGCGCCGCTGGCCTGAGAGTCAGGCGGGCAGCACGATCGCAAGGTCGCCGTCGTGGCGCCGGTACAGCAACCCGCCACGCCCGCTACCAGGATCGGTACAGAACAGGAACGGCAATCCCTTGTGGCACAGGATGTTCGCGGCCTCGGCCGGGTCCAGACAGACGGCGGGAGCCGCGTCGGCCACGATCGGCGGGGTGCCGCGCACCAGCTCCGTCGACCGGATCGGCGGATACGTCGCCCACTGGCGGACGAGTCGCACGCCCGACTCCGTCCAGTGCACCACCGCGTCCGCACCGGTCTCGGCGTCGATGAACAGGTGGGCGTCGTAGTCCATGGCGTCCAGCACCGCGACCGCCTCGGCGGGCGTGCAGACGGACAGAACGCACCGCTTGCGGCGCACGATCGGACGCGGCGCACCCGCGCGGGCCAGCGGAGGGCGGGCCGGATCGGGCCAGGTCCGCGTCTCGCCCGCGGCCGAGCGGGCCAGTCGGCGGTCGAGCCGCTCGGCGGCGAAGGTCACCGCGAACCCGCGCGGACCGGTGACCTGCACCCGGGTGACCACATCCCGGTGGTGGACGTCGACCTGGACCACCGTCGGCGCCTCCGGATCGGGCGGCGCGCCGAGACGCACCCGGGCGGGCCCGTCGAGATGATGCCTGCGCAGAACCCGGGTGATGGCGCGCACCGCCCGTGTCACGTCCATGGCCGAGACCTCCCCACGCGTGGTCACCGCCACTTCCGGCCCCGCGGCCGTCGTCCACTGGTCCGACGCGAATCGCAGCCCCGATGAGACCATCTGCATTGCCCCGCCTTCCGGATCGATTCGTCCCACCCCATGCCAGCACCGCGGGGGATGCCGCGAACAGGGCCGAAAGTCCCCATCGAGCGAAAAAGACTGGCGCAGGCGGAATTCAGGCTCGGCCCGGGGCGAGTGCCCGCGCCGCACCTCGCATGGCGGCCACGATCACGCGGCGCCGAGCACCACGACGGAGTTGTTGCCACCCATACCGAGGGAGAGCTTCACGGTGATGCCGCCTTCGAACGGTGTGGGGCCGTCAAGCAGCCGTGGATGCGCAGGCGCGACGATCGGGGCCGCGGGCACGATGCCCCGGTCGTAGCCCAGCGCGGCGGCCGCGACCTCGACGGCGGCCGCGGCGCCCTGGCAGTGGCCCGCAAGCGGTTTCACCGCGTAGATGTGCGGGCGGTCGGCGAACACGTCCGCGAGCAGATGGTGCTCGGCCACGTCACACTGCCGGGTCCCGGTGCCGTGCGCGTTGAAATAGCGCACGTCGGCGGCGGTGACGTGCGCGGCGGCGAGCGCGCCGCGAGCGCAGTCGAGGATCTGCTCGTGCGTCGGGTCGACCGAGACCACGTGATAGGCGTCGTTGGACATGGCGCCGCCGAGCACCGCCGCATAGGGCCGATCCACCGAACGGGTCAGCACGAACGCCACCGAGGCCTCGCCCATGCTGAACCCGCGACTGCCCTCCTGGAAGGGACGGCAGGCGTCCAGCGGTTCGGCGTCGGCGACCGCGGCGCCGAGCCGCACGAAACTGTCCAGCATGTCCGGGGTTGCGGACAGGTCGGTCGCCACGAAGACCACGTCGTCGGCCATGCCCGCGTCCAGCCAGAGCTTAGCGGTGACGAGCCCGACGTTGGCGGAACTGCACGCGGCGGAGATGTTCATCGCCGGGCCGTGGAAGCCGAATTCCTGCATCAGCATCGAGACCGGCGTGGACGGCAACAGCCGCAGGTAGTCCCTCGACCGGCGGCGGCCGCCGTCGACGAGGTAGAAGTCGCGCCAGTTCACCACGTCGCCGAGCACGATGGCGTGCAGCAGGCCGACGGTGCGGCCTGGCCGCCAGCCCCGGTCGCGTGCGTCGGCGACGGCCTCCCGCGCCGCCTCGTGCACGGCCCGCCCGTACCGGCTCGTGCTCACCTCGGGGTCCCCGCCGTCAGGGACGAGCGCGACCCACGCGTCGTCGTCGCGACCGGGGCCGTAGCCCGGTTGCAGAGCCGCCGCCGACTTGCCGCTGAGCAAGCCGTCCCACAGCTGTTCACGTCCCCATCCGTACCCGGTGATCGCGCCGATCCCGGCGATGGTCATGTTGTCTCGAGGCCCCCGCGGATCGGTGCGGAACCGCGTAGCGGCGTTCGGGTCGGCACCCGGCATGTATCGCTCCTTCACCGGCTCCCAGGGCGGGCCGAACCGTCTGCCCCGCCTCGACGCAGAAACCGGTTTCTGCCATGATCGCCGGATCCGGCCCGAGAACGTGCCAGTACTGTGATCGAAGCAATAGCGTGGAGGATGTGATCTTGTCCACGTCGATACCAGAATAATCCCGTGTTCCAATGGCCATAATGGGGTCGATGATCGGGGGTTCGAGTGGGTGACGACAAGCTGGCCGCGGCGGTCGACGCCGCCGAACAGCTGGCTGCGCGCTACCGCTCCCTGGTCGAGCACACCCCGGACGGGATCTGTGTGCACGAGCGTGGCCGGGTCGTCTACGTCAACCCGGCCACCGTCCGGTTGCTCGCCGCGGAGGACGCCGAGGAGATCATCGGCCGCCCGCTGACCGACTTCGTCCACCCCGCCTCCGTCCCCTCGATGCTCGACCGGATCAGCACCCTCACCACCGCGGGCGCGGCCTCGATTCCCACCGAGATGACCTTGATGCGGGTGGACGGCGGCACCGTGCCCGTGGAGACGGTGTCCGTGCTGACCGCGTGGCACGATCACCTCGCCTATCAGGTGGTCATCCACGACCTCACCGCCCAGCGCCACGCCGAGGCCGCGCAGCGCAGGGCCGAGCACTACTTCACCAC
Source organism: Nocardia sp. NPDC059691 (assembly GCF_042733915.1). Lineage (NCBI taxonomy): Bacteria > Bacillati > Actinomycetota > Actinomycetes > Mycobacteriales > Nocardiaceae > Nocardia > Nocardia sp. NPDC059691. The sequence goes on from NZ_JBHWFB010000020.1 coordinate 11,930, forward strand.
GGTCGTGTCCCAGTTGGAGGAGGGCGTCGTGGTGATCGATCCGGAGGGCCGGATCGAGTCGATGAACCCGGCGGCCAAGCGCATCTTCGGTACCGAGGGGCCCGACGGCATGGTCATCGGGCGCACCATCCAGTCGTTGCCGCTGGTGCTGCTGGACGCGAACGCCCAGCCGCTGCCGCCGAGCCGCCATCCGGTGGCGCGCACGCTGGCCACGGGCGAGACGATCACCGGCTATGTCTTCGGCGTCGACCGGGTGGACGGCCAGCGGCGCTGGCTGTCGGGCAGCAGCCGCCTGCTCAATCCAGGCGATCCGCGCTCGTCGGCGGTGTCCTCCTTCGCCGACATCACCGAATTCCGCGCCAGCAGAAGGCAATTGGAGTATCAGGCCACGCACGACTCGCTGACCGGGCTGGCCAATCGCTCGCTGATCCTGTCCCAGCTGGCCGCCGCGCTGGCCAGCACCGAGGAACTGCTGCCGGTGTCCACCGTGCTGTTCATCGATCTTGACGGGTTCAAGACGATCAACGACACGCTGGGGCACGCCATCGGCGACACCGTGCTGCAGATCGTCGCCCAGCGCCTGCAGCGCGCCCTGCGCGGCGACGACATCGTCGGCAGGCTCGGCGGCGACGAATTCCTGGTGCTGCTGTCCGGCCGCACCCGCCGCGTCGACATCGACGCGTTGGTGAGCAGGCTGCGCTCGACCATGGCCGAGCCGATCATCGCGCGCGGGCACCGGATCGAGGTGAACGCCTCGATCGGCGTCACCGAACTGGGGGTGGGCGACCGGCGCAGCCCGGAGGCGGTGCTGCACGACGCGGACTTGGCGATGTACCGCGCGAAGCCGCCTGGACGGCGGGAAGGCACCGTCACCAAAGGCCGCAGACCCAACAGCACCCACGCGTCCTGACGAGCTCGCCATGATCATCGAACACGCACTTCTGCCGGTTCACCCCGAACTCGCCGCCGATTTCGAAGCCGCCTTCGCCGCGGCACGGCCGATCATCGCGAGCATGCCCGGCTTCCGGGCGCTGTCGCTGTCGCGCGGTGTCGAGTCGCCGGGCAGCTACCTGCTCCGGGTGGAATGGGACCGGCTCGATGATCACGTCGTCGGATTCCGCGGCTCGCCGGAATATCAGCGCTGGAAGGACCTGCTACACCACTTCTACGACCCGTTCCCGGTGGTCGAGCATTTCACGCCGGTGCAGCTCACACCGCCCGCCGACCTCGCCCCCGCCCCGGCGCCGGGGTCCTCACCTGCGGTTACGGCGAGCCCGTCGCAACCCCAGTAGACTCGACAACTCTGTTTTCCGTGCGTGCACCTGCCCGATCCCGGCGGCGTGCTCGCGCCTGTTCGCGGTGACAAGGAGTTCAGTTTGCCCGACCTCACTCAGGACCGTGCCGCAGGCGGCGGCGCGCCCGAGCGGACCCGCGAAACCGATCAGGAGCAGGCCTACCTGTCGGTGCTGTACGAGCGGCTCGACGAGATGCGCGACTACGCGCGCAATCGCCTGCGCACCGTGCTGCTGGAGACCGGCGGCACGCCGCAGGCCCGCAGCGAACGGGAGTCCTTCAGTCAGCTCTACACCGAGGACCTGGCGAAATACGACGCCGCCGAGCACGGCCTGTGTTTCGGCCGCATCGACCTCGACGGTGAACAGGAGGAGTACCGCTACATCGGCAGGCTCGGCATTCTCGACGAGAAGGACGACTACGAGAGCCTGCTGCTGGACTGGCGCGCCCCGCTGGCGCGGCCGTTCTACCTGGCCACCACCGCGGCGCCGGACGGGGTGACCCGGCGCAGGCACATCCGCTCGCGCAACCGCAAGGTCACCGCGATCAACGACGAGTACCTCGATCTGACGGCCGCGCGCCGGGCCGGCGTCACGGCCGCGGACGGCGGTGTCGGCAGCGAGAGCGCGCTGCTGTCCGCGCTCAACGCCGCGCGCACCGGCCACATGAACGACATCGTCGAGACGATCCAGCACGAGCAGGACGCGATCATCCGCTCCGAGCACAAGAGCGTGCTCGTGGTGCAGGGCGGGCCCGGCACCGGCAAGACGGCGGTCGCGCTGCACCGGGCGGCGTATCTGCTCTACACCTACCGGCAGCAGCTGGCCAAGAGCGGCGTGCTGATCATCGGGCCGAACGCCACCTTCCTCGATTACATCGGGCAGGTGCTGCCCTCGCTCGGCGAAACCGGCGTGCTGCTGTCCACCATCGGCGATCTGTACCCCGGCGTCCGGGCCGCGCGCGAGGACTCGTTGCGCGCGGGCGAGATCAAGGGGGCGCTGACGATACTCGAGGTGCTCAAGCAGGCCGTGCGCGACCGCCAGGAAGTGCCCGCCGAACCGATCCGGTTGGGCTTCGACGGCTATCCGGTCACGCTGGATCGCAAGATCGCCACGAAGGCCCGTGGCCGCGCCCGTTCCTCGCGCCGCCCGCACAACCTGGCGCGGCCCATCTTCGCCGCCTCGGTGATCGATGCGCTGACCGATCAGCTCGCCGCGACCATGGGCGCCGACCTCTCCGGTGGGCCCAGTCTGCTCAGCTCGGCCGATCTCACCGAGATCCGCGACGAGATGCGCGCCGACCCGCAGATCCAGGCGGCGATCGCGAAACTGTGGCCGATCCTGTCCCCGCAGGATGTCCTGGCCGACCTGCTCGCCGACCCGAAGCGACTGGACCGGGCCGCCAGCTCGCTGGACCCGGCCGACCGCGCCGAACTGCTCCGGCCGGACGACGGGCGGTTCAGTCCGGCGGACGCACCGCTGCTGGACGAGCTGGCCGAACTGCTCGGCGTGGACGACACCGAGGAACGCGAACGCGCCCGCCGCCGCTGGCGCGCCCAGCTCGCCGAGGCGCAGGACGCCCTCGACATCCTCACCGGCTCCGCGCCCCAGGATCTGGAGGACGACCTCGATCCCGAGATTCTGATGGCCTACGACCTGATCGATGCCGGCCAGCTGGCCGAACGCCAGGACTTCCGCACCCGCCAGACGACCGCGGAGCGCGCTGCGGGCGACCGCACCTGGACCTACGGCCACGTGATCGTGGACGAGGCGCAGGAGCTGTCGGAGATGGCCTGGCGCATGGTGATGCGGCGCATCCCGAACCGGTGGGTGACGGTGGTCGGCGACGTCGCGCAGACCGGCGACCCGGCGGGCACGTCGTCGTGGCAGCGGATGCTGGAGCCCTACGTCGCGGCCCGGTGGAAGCTGACCGAACTCACCGTCAACTACCGCACCCCCGCGGAGATCATGGACGTAGCCGCCGACGTCCTCGCCGCCATCGATCCGACGGCGACCGCGCCGCGCTCGGTCCGCGAGACCGGCGTCGCGCCGCGCGCGTACCGGGTCGAGCCCGGCGACGTGCACGCGGAGGTCGCCCGGCTGGTCGCCACCGAGACGGGGCCGGGGACCACGGCGGTGATCGCGCCGCAGGCGCTGGTGGCACCGCTGGCCGACCTCGCGGGCGAATCGGTGCGCGTGCTGACCGTGCACGAGGTGAAGGGCTTGGAGTTCGACGCGGTCTACCTGGTGGAACCGCGGGACATCCTCGACGAATCGCCGCGTGGCCTCAACGATCTGTACGTCGCGCTGACCCGCGCCACCCAGCGGCTCGGCGTGGTGCACAGCGCGGACCTGCCCGCCGTGCTCGACCGGCTGCGCTGATCACCGACGCACCGGAAGACGAAAGGCTCCGTGCCACAACGCTGTTCGCGGTGGGCACGGAGCCTTTCGGCCGAGGGGGGACTCAGCGCACGGTGTGCACGATCAGGACGTCGGAGCGCGATTTGCGCGCCACATCGGAGGGCACCGAGCCGAGCAGCCGTCCGGCCAAGGTGTTCAGGCCCCGGTTACCGACGACCAGCAGATCGGCGTCGACCTCCTTGACCAGCGCCAGCAGCGATTCCACCGGCTCGCCGACGATGGCGCGCTCGACGATGTCGGCCGCACCCGCCGCGATCGCCTTGTCCCTGGCGACGCGCAGGATCTCATTGGTCGGCGCGGAACCGCGTACCTGGTAAGCCTCCTCCTTGAGCACGTCGGCCGCGGCGGCGACATCGCGGTCGTCGGTCGGGTAGTACGCGCAGGCCACGACCAGGGTCGCGCCGGACACACCGGCCAGCGCCCCTGCCTTCTCGACGGCGACATACGACGAGTCCGAGCCATCGGTACCGACGACAATGGTCCGGTAGGCGGTCATTTCTCCTCCAACTATGCGGTGTGTCGGGTGCTGCGCACGGGTTCGCCTCTGGTTCGACGGCGCGCCGGCGCGGCGACTGGGGTCGACCATAGCGGCAATCGGTGCGGAAATTTCAGAAATCGCAAGACATCACACCGGGGCCGTCCGGCCATTCCCGCCGCGTATTCGCCAGGGAATACCGGAAGGGCCGGACCAACCAGGGCAGACGCAATTTCGGAGAACTAAACTTGTGATGTGCCACAACGGCCTTCAACACCGTTGCGGGCCTGGGATATTCATCACAGAGCCAGGTCCGTCACACGAAGATCGGTCCGCACCGCACGTTGATCACGTGCCGGGAACGGACCGATCGGGCCCGGACTGCCGTGCGGCTACGGCCACTGCCGATAGTTTGCCCAGAATATGCCGAGAATCGCTCCGATGATGTCCATGGCTTCTTCTTCCTGCGGTGAAAAGGACGCGCAATATTAGCGCGGGGAGCGCGGACTAGAGGTCGAAAAGCGGACCGGTGATGGTCAATCCGAGTTCGTCGACGTGCGCGAAGAACGCGAACAGCATCAGGGCGGCGCCCGCCAGGGCGACGTCCTTGTTGAAATGGATCATCTCGCCCTGTCTGGTCTGCGGATCGGACTCCTGCCAGAACCGGTGCATCACGGCCGCCGTCGGCAGCAGCGCGACTACCAACAGCAGCGAACCGAGGTCGGCCCAGATGCCCAACAGCACGCTGAGGCCGCCCAGCAGGAACAGCGCCCCCGAGCCGAACACTGCGGCCTTCGCCATCGGGACGCCCTTGCTCCGCGCGTACCCCGCCATCGCCTCGGTCTGAGTGAAATGCCCGAGGGCGGAGGCCAGGAACAGCAGCGCGAACAACACTCGTCCGATCAACACCACGACATCCATGTCCAGCTCCTCGTCGGCTGTCCGGCAACTAAGCCCTCGCCGGGATGACCTTGGCGGTGACCTCGTTCCGGAGACGTAGGGAATTCTTGGCGTATTCCAGGGGTGCCATACCCACTTCCGCGGTGAACTCACGCGAGAAATGGGCCTGGTCGAAATAACCCAGTTCCGCGGCCAACGCGGCGAGATCCTCGGTACGGCCTTTCGCGAGCAGATCGGCGCCGTCCTGCAATCGATAGCGCCGCAGCACCCATTTCGGCCCCGCGCCGACGTAGCGGCGGAACATGCGCTGCAGCGTGCGGGCGGGCACATCGAACCGCTCGGCGATCTGATCGACCCTGGTGAGCTCCTGGTCGGTGGCCATGGCGTCGATGATGCGCAGCACCGACCGATAGGTCGGGTCCTCGACCGCGGGGTGGTCGGCGAGGTATTCCTCGACGATGTGGCGACGCCGCTCGACAGTCGGCGCGTCCAGCACGCGTTCGGTCAAGCTCGCGGCGTCGGGCAGCACGTCGGCGAGTGGCACGGCGCGATCGCGGAACGAGCCGACATCCAGGCCGGTGAACGCGCCGAATCCGCCCGCACGGAAGCGGATGCCGAACGTCTCCCCGAGCCCGCTGAGTTCGCGGATGAATTTCGTGGTGGTCACGCCGTTGACGAATCCGCCGGTGCGCGTTTCGGATCGCTCGAAGGTGACGTTCACGCTCGGATAGGACAGGACCTCCGCCCGGTACGGCGGCCTGCCCCGCAGATCCCAGCTCACCGCCCAGTACCACTCGATGTAGCGGTCGACCGCGGGACCCGGCGGCAAGCGAACCAGAGAGCGATGCTTCGCCTGCTCGTCCGGATGCAGAATGCCCTTCGTGTCCTCGGGCGCGAGGGGATTGCGGGGCTGCGGCGGCTCGGCGGCGGATGATTCGGCGCTACGCGGCACGGTGTCGCTTTCTTACAAGACCCGGGGGCCCGGACCGGCGAAAGTAGTGGTCATGACGAACACAGTGAATCCCATTGCCGATGGCTACCACTCGATCACCTGTTTCCTCGCGGTCGGCGACGGCAACAAAGCGATCGATTTCTACACCGCCGTCTTCGAGGCCGAGGTCGTCACTCGCAACGACATGCCCGACGGGCAGCCCGCGCACGCCGAACTGAAGATCGGCGACTCGACCCTGCAGATGGGGCTGCCCATCCCGGACAACGGCGTGCTGGCGCCGAACGGCGAGTGGGTGCACACCTCGATCGTGCACTACTGCCCCGATGTCGACGCCGTGGTGCGGCGCGCCGTCGAACACGGCGCCCGCAAGGTCGAGGAGCCGCAGACCTTCGTGACCGGCGACCGGTTCGGCGTGGTGATCGATCCCTTCGGGCACCGCTGGGTGGTGCTCACCAAGGTCGAGGACGTCTCGCGCGAAGAGGCCGAGCGCCGGGTGAACGAATGGATGGCCACCCAGGCCTGACGGCTCGGCTGCCTCCGCGGTCGTTCCGGGAACGGACCGCGGAGGCAGCGCCGCTGCGCCCCGGATCAACTCAACCCGGCGGCGTCCATGCCGCGCAATTCCTTCTTCAGATCCGCGATCTCGTCGCGTAACCGCCCGGCGAGTTCGAACTGCAACTCCCGAGCCGCGTTCATCATCTGTGCGGTGAGTTCCTTCACGAGATCGGCCAGTTCGGCGCGCGGCATCGACTTGACGTCGCGGCCCTCGTACACGCCCGCGCTCACCGCCCGCCCCGGCTCGCCTTGCGCGCGTCTGCCCCGGCTGGCGTTGCGTCCGGAACCGCCGACCTCCACCTCGGTCTCGTCGGCCTCGCGGTACACCTGATCGAGGATGTCGGCGATCTTCTTGCGCAGCGGCTTCGGATCGATGCCCATTTCCTCGTTGTAGGCGATCTGTTTCGCGCGGCGGCGTTCGGTCTCGTCGATGGCGAACTGCATCGAGTCGGTGATCTTGTCCGCGTACATGTGCACTTCGCCGGAGACGTTGCGCGCCGCGCGCCCGATCGTCTGGATCAGCGCGGTCGTGCTGCGGAGGAATCCTTCCTTGTCCGCGTCGAGGATCGCCACCAGCGACACCTCGGGCAGGTCGAGGCCCTCGCGCAGCAGGTTGATGCCCACCAGCACGTCGTATTCGCCGAGCCGCAGTTGCCGCAGCAGCTCGACGCGGCGCAAGGTGTCGATCTCGGAGTGCAGATAGCGCACCCGGACCCCCAGCCCGAGCAGGTAGTCGGTGAGGTCCTCGGCCATCTTCTTCGTGAGCGTGGTGACCAGGACCCGTTCGTCGCGCTCGGTGCGCTGCCTGATCTCGTGGATCAGATCGTCGATCTGCCCCTTCGTCGGCTTCACCACGACCTGCGGATCGACCAGGCCGGTCGGCCGGATGACCTGCTCGACCACCTCGCCACCGGTCTGCCCGAGTTCGTACGGACCGGGAGTCGCCGACAGATACACCGTCTGCCCGATCCGATCGGCGAATTCCTCCCAGGTCAGCGGCCGGTTGTCCACCGCGGACGGCAACCGGAAGCCGTATTCCACCAGGTTGCGCTTGCGGGACATGTCGCCCTCGTACATACCGCCGATCTGCGGGACGGTGTTGTGCGACTCGTCGATGACGAGCAGGAAGTCCTCCGGGAAGTAATCCAGCAGCGTCGCGGGCGCCGAACCGGCCGGCCGGCCGTCGATGTGGCGGGAGTAGTTCTCGATGCCGGAGCAGAAGCCGACCTGCCGGATCATCTCCAGGTCGTATTGGGTGCGCATGCGCAGCCGTTGCGCCTCGAGCAGCTTGCCCTGACGTTCCAGCTCGGCGAGCCGGTCCTCCAGCTCGGCCTCGATATCGTGCACCGCGCGCTCCATCCGCTCCGGGCCCGCCACGTAGTGGGTGGCGGGGAAGATCCGCAGCATGTCGACCTGACGGACGACGTCGCCGGTGAGCGGGTGCAGGTAGTACAGCGCCTCGATCTCGTCGCCGAAGAACTCGATGCGAACGGCGAGTTCCTCGTAGGACGGGATGATCTCCACGGTGTCGCCGCGCACCCGGAACGAGCCGCGGGTGAACGCCATGTCGTTGCGGGTGTACTGCACGTCGACCAGCAGCCGCAGCAGCGCGTCCCGATCGATCTCGGTGCCGACCTGTAGCTGCACCGACCGGTCGAGATACGACTGGGGCGTGCCGAGGCCGTAGATGCACGACACCGAGGCGACCACCACCACATCGCGCCGGGACAACAGGCTCGAGGTCGCCGAATGGCGCAGCCGCTCGACGTCGTCGTTGATCGAGCTGTCCTTCTCGATGTAGGTGTCGGTCTGCGCGATGTACGCCTCGGGTTGGTAGTAGTCGTAGTAGGAGACGAAGTACTCGACGGCGTTGTTCGGCAGCATCTCGCGCAGTTCGTTGGCCAGCTGGGCGGCGAGCGTCTTGTTCGGCGCCATCACCAGCGTCGGCCGCTGCAACCGCTCGATCAGCCAGGCCGTGGTGGCCGACTTGCCCGTACCGGTGGCGCCGAGCAGCACCACGTCGCGTTCCCCCGCGGTGATCCTGCGCTCCAGTTCGGCGATCGCGGCAGGCTGGTCGCCCGCGGGCTGGTGCTCGCTGACCACCTCGAACCGGCCGCCGACGCGCTCGATCTCGCCGACCGGGCGGAACTCCGAGTGCGCGAGCGGCTGCTCGGCGGCCCTGCCCTCGAAGCCCTCCGCCGGAATCTCGGTTGCGAATGCCATGCTCACCAGCCTAGGCCCACCCACCGACAGGTTCCCGTGGACAACGGACGGTCACGAGCCGGGTGACACCCCACGCTTCGACGCTGTGAAACCGATCACACCGGAAGCGGTCGCCGACCGGTCGTTCGCCGGAAGTTCACGAGCTCGCGTGCCACTGATGCGCACGGATGCGATCGAAGCCGCCTGTCGGCCATCGAGAAGAAGGGGATAAGCGACACCGCGCGGTGGGTACACCGAAAGCGAACGATTTCAACGACTTTCGATGAATCGGTGCGAGCCCGCTCCTATCATCCTCGGCGGCAGGGAGTTCGCCGTGCGGCCTGCGCTCGACCGCATCCTCACAGCCCACGCACCCTCGCTCGGCGCGAACGGTTACATGTCCGAAATGTCCGTTGCGGCAACAGATTTCGTGTGAGAGAACACCTTATCGCGAACCGCGCGAGCACCCCGACCCAGGTGTAACCTGATCTGGTTGTTCGGACTTGGTGAAGGACGAAAGCCATGAGCGGTCTGATTCCATTGCTCGTCGCCGTGCCGGCTGTGACCGGCATCGCCGGGTACGTCGCCAGAGACATCCGCGCGGTGGTTCCCTCCGTCGCCGGCGCGGTCATGGCCGCCCCACCAGGGCCGATCGCTCCGGTCAGACCGGCGCCGCACCGGCCGCGGGTGGAGTTCTTCAATCTGGCCGAACTCAGCAACACCGACGCCAAGGGCTTCGTCCGCCCGGTCGACCGCTTCCACGTCGAGCCGTGGGGCCTGTACATGGCCCGCCGGGTCGGCGGACCGGATTCGCACTACCTCGAATCCTGGTTGCTGCCGGGACTCTCGTTGCGCGCGACGCTGGCGCGGACCAACCCGGCGCACCACCGGGAACCGGTCTACCGCCTCGACGTCGGCGAGTTCAGCCGGGTCGGCCAGAAACGCTGGAAAGCGGTGGACCAGTACTTGTCCATCGCCGTGCGCCGCGGCGGCACCGCCGAACTGCTCGGCGTCGACGAACTGCTCGCCGCGCATGCCGCGGGACTGGTCGAGACGGCGCAGGCGCACCGGGCGTTCGAGCGGGCCACGGCCGTGCTGGACGGGCTGGCCGCGCACGATCACCGCGTGGAGGGCTGGCTCGCCACCCACGGCATCACCCTCACCTGGATGTAGCCCGCGGATTACTGCCTCCGGCTCGACGCGCCGGGAACGGCGGTAGATTCTTGATGCATGACGCAGGCACCCATCGTCGACGTGCACCGGCCCAAAGTCGAGTACTTCAACCTCGCGGACCTGACGAACACGGATCCGAAAGGCTTCGTGCGCCCGGTCGAGAAGTACCACGTCGAGCCGTGGGGCCTGTACATGGCGCGCACCTCGGATCACCCGCAGTTCCACTACATCGAGTCCTGGTTGCTGCCGAAGCTGCACCTGCGCGCGACCATCTTCCACTACCTGCCCGCGCATCGGCGCGACCAGGACTATTACCTCGACATCGGTGAATTCACACCGGTCGCCCCGAAGAAGTGGAAGTCCGTCGATCACTACCTCGACATCGTCGTGCGCTCCGCACGCGAGACGCAGCTGCTCGACGTCGACGAGCTGATCGCCGCGCACGCCGCGGGCCTGATCAGCCTCGCCGACGCCGAGGCGGCGGTGCAGCACGCCACCGCCGCCATCGACGGCATCGCCGCGAACGGTCACACCTTCGAGGGCTGGCTGGAGACCATGGACATCACCTTGACCTGGCTGTAGTCCCGGACCTGCGCACACGCGACCCGATCGACGCGGCGGACGGCCGGGGCCGGAGCGGCTAAGGCGCCGACGACTCCCGCCAAGCAAGCGCCCGCGGATACGCGGCGTCGAACCAGGGCTCTTTGACGTCGAGGTAGGCGGCGGTGGCCTCCGCGCCCGTCAGCCCTGCCGCCTTGGCTTCACCCTCACGCTTGACGGCGAGATACTCCGCGCGAGCCCCGGCGTCGGCACGCAGCCAATCCCGCAGCAGCAGCGCGTACTGCTGCCCCGGCGAACCCTCGACGCGCACGTGCACGTTGGCCAACCGGCCGGGGTCGGCGCTCTGGTGGAAGCGCTTGCTCCACAGCGCGGTGTCGACGCCCGCCGGGTCCTGCGGCGTCGGCTTGGGATTGTCCTGGGTACTCTCCGGCCGCGCCGGGAATCCCGCGGCGGCGATGGCATCGCGCAGGCCGTCGGCGGCGGCCAGGTCGGCGACCGTGATCTGCAGATCGATGACGTCCTTGGCGGGCAGGCCCGGCACGGACGTGGAACCGACGTGGTCGATCCGGGAGGCGGCGCTGCCGCAGGCCACCCACAGCCTGGCGATCAGCCGCTGCGCCTGCGCGGGCCAGGCCGGATCGGCGGGCACCAGCCGGATGTCACCGCGTCGCGCAGGCGTCCCGGCGCGCAGGTTGCGCTCGAAGGGCACCAGGCGCTCCGCCCACAGCGCGCGTACCTCCGCCTCGACCTCACCCGGCGCGCCACTGTTGTCCAGCAATACATCGGCAACGGCTCGACGCTGCTCGTCGGTGGCCTGCGCCGAAATACGCGCACGCGCATCGGATTCGGCGACACCACGGAATTCCACCAAACGGCGAATTCGCGTTTCCGCGTCGACGTCGACGATGAGCACGAGATTCATCAACGGCGCCAGGCCGTTTTCCACCAAAAGCGGAATATCCTGCACCACAACGGCGTCCGCGGGTGCGGCCGCGATCAATTCCGCGGTACGTTTTCCAACGAGCGGGTGCACGATCGAATTCAGTCTCGCGCGCGCCGCGTCGTCACCGAACGCCGCGGCGGCCAGGGCGGGCCGGTCGAGACTGCCGTCCGCGGCGAGGATGCCTGCGCCGAACGCCTCCACCAGCGCGGCGAGTCCCTCGGTGCCCGGCTCGACCACCTCCCTGGCGATGAGGTCGGAATCGATGACCACCGCGCCGAGGTCGGCCAGTGCGCGAGCCACCGTCGACTTCCCCGCTCCCATGCCTCCGGTGAGGCCGATTCGTAACATTCGACCAGTCTTGCATCCGGGCCTGGCAGGGGCCTGTGCTGCCCCGAACGCGTCGGCGACGGTCCGCCTCGTAGGCCAGGCCCGTCGACGGGCGATCCGGCCGAATACCCGATGCGGTCGCGTATTCCACCGCCCGGGAAGCCATTTGCCCGATCCGTGACAGCGCCGAGACCGATTCGCAACAATTCCGGATGTTTACGGTTCGGCCGCGACGACTTTCCGACACGCCGAGGCAATTACTCGGGCAAAATACTCTGCCGATCAGTTTCGTTCCGCTAATCTTCGCCGTGGCGATCCAGGCCGACACCAGCGAAGCAAAGGAACACCATTGGGCACCAGAATCAACCGGGCGGGTCGCCACCGCCTGGGCATGGCGGGGCGAGTGCACTGCATTCAGATCCCCGCTGTCGCGGCGGCGCTCGCGGAGCACCGTCGCTCTTGGTTCACCGCGTTCATCAGTCCCGCGCGGCACAGTTTCGCTGCCATGCGGAACCGTCCGGCCGCACCCGCGGTCCGGTGGGTACCTGCTACCGCAAGCTGAACCCGAGCTCGAAGTGGCCCAGCCTCTCGCCAAGGCTGGGCCACTGTTTTGCGTGCCAACGGTGAGCGCGGTTCTCGGCGCACGACATCGGCCGGACAGAATGTAAGTACAGATGCAAGATCGATCGCGGGCGGCGTCAGTGAACTCGCTTCCGGCGAACTCCGCGCCGACCGTCCCCGAATAAGCCGTGCTTCCCCGAGCGCGAACTCCGAGCGGCCCGGATGCCCGTGTGACATCGTAAATAATTACGAAGGTTCTCCTCCGATTCGGTGACGAAGCCGTGCGCCGCCACGGCATGCACTCGGTTTCGATTCGTGACCGTCACCGGAACGAGAGAAAAACATCTCCGAAACCGCCGCCGTTTCCACCGCTTCTCGCGCAACACGACCCACCGAACGGTCCCAAAAGCGCCGACGACCGAATTCCCGGCATTATCGCCAGCGGGATATTGCCTTTCACCAGCAGCCGGACGCCGTTCGGATTCTCGATGTGGTGCGTCTCCTGGCAAACCATCCGCAGCGAGCCGGGCTACCGGGTCTCTCGCGGCGCTCAGCCCGACGTCACGCGGCGCAGCAGCCCGTACAGTTGCCTGCGCTCCGGTTCGTCGAGCACGGCCAGTGCGGGCACGTTGTCGAACACCTCTCGATCGAGAGTTCTCCGGAGCTCCTCTCCCCGCTCGGTGAGAGTCAGCAGGCGCGCGCGGCGATCGGTGGGGTGCACCTCCTTGCGCACCAAGCCCAGCGCCTCCAAGCGGTCCACCATGGTCGCGGTATTCGACAGGTCGGCACCCAACTGACGGGAGAGATCCTTCGGCGTCAGGGGCGTATCCAGTCGCCCCAGTGCCTTGGCCTGCGCCGGGGTCACGCCCAAACGCGCTGTGGCAGCGGCGAAATGCGCACGCACCAGCCCGACCGCGCGCTGCAGCACGTCGACCAACTCCGCCATGCTCGGCACCTCTTGCGGTTCGCTCACCGACACAGCCTACCCGCGGCACACTAATTAGTGGTTGACCACCATTAAATCGGATGTCACCATAGCTCGGTAATAGTGGTACACCACCAATGAAGGAACCATGACTACTTCGACGATCGCACCGCGCCCCGGCCTGAGGTCCGGCTATCTGGCGTTGACGCTGTTGTGCTCGGTGCAGATGATGCTGAATCTCGACGACACCGTGGTCAACGTCGCACTGCCCACCATCCAGCGCTCGCTGCACATGTCCGAAAGCGACCTGACCTGGATCGTCAACGCCTACCTCCTGCTGTTCGGCGGGTTCCTGATCTTCGGCGGACGTTGCGCCGACCTGTTCGGCGGCAAGCGCGTCTTCCTGGTGGGCGTCACCGTGTTCGCGGTCGCGTCACTGACCACCGGCCTCGCGCAGAACGGCTTGATGGTGGTGGCGAGCCGCGCGGGTCAGGGCATCGGCGGCGCTCTCGCCAGTCCGGCCGCGCTGAGCATCGTCGCGGGATTGTTCACCGACCCACGGGCACGAAGTCGCGCCTTGGGCATCTGGGCCGGCCTCGGCGGCTTGGCTGCCACGCTCGGCGTGGTGCTTTCCGGCGTCATCACTCAGTACGCGAGCTGGCGATGGTGCTTCTTCATCAACGTGCCGGTGGCGCTGATCGCCCTGGTCGCCATCCCACGACTGGTCGAGACGGGAACCCGGAGCGAGGCCGTGCGGCCGCGCATCGACGGGCTCGGCGCAGCCCTGATCACCGCGGCGGTCGCGGCGTTCGACTACGGGCTGATCGACAGCGGCCGAGCATCCTTCGCCGCGACGGCGTTCCGGCTGGGTGCGGGTCTCGCGCTGCTGCTCGCGTTCCTCGTTCGCGAACGGCGCCACGCGTCCCCCCTGATTCCCTTGTCGTTCTTCCGCGATCGGGATCGGGCGGTCGCCAACGCGGCCAACGTCCTGTTCTGCTCGGCGATCCTGTCGATGTTGTTCTTCCTCACCCTCCACCTGCAGCAGGTCATGCACTACAGCCCGGCCCGAACCGGAGCGGCCTGGCTGCCGTTCTGCGCGTTGGTGATCGCGGGCTTCGCGACTTCGGCGGCCCTCACTCCACGTTTGGGCGTCCGCTGGGTTCTGACCACCGCGATGGTCGCCTGCGGTCTCGGCATGCTCGCACTGTCGCGGCTGTCACCCACGGGAGGCTATCTCGAGCTGTTGCCGGGCATGCTGGCCGCCGGGTTCGGAATGGGCTTGGCGTTCGTGTCGATCACCATCGCGGCGGTCGGTGAAACCCACGAGGACATCACCGGACTGGCCTCCGGACTGGTGACGACGACGCAACAGCTAGGCGGCGCGTTCGGGCTCGGCGTGCTCAGCACCGTCGCGATCAGCCGCAGCACCGCGTTGCTCGAGTCCGGGATCTCCACCGAATCCGCACTCACCCAGGGATTCCGGCTCGCATTCGAAATCAGCTCGGCGATTCTCGCGGTGGCGGCGATCCTCGCGGCACTCGGCATCACAGCGAAAGCCGGCACCGCTCCGGCACCGGCTCGCTGAATTCATGGACCGGCGACGGCGAGACACCTCATCGGATGCCTCGCCGAAGCCGCACCAGCCCGGAACGCGGGATCAGGCAGTCGTACCCGCGTGCATCTGCCGAGGCGGATTCGGCAGCCCGAGTGCGGTATTGAGGCGGTAAGCCCCACCCAGACCGTGGAAGACCGCCATGCTCAGGCCTCCGATGCCGATGCTCACCGCACCGACCCATGGATGACTCGCCAAGTCGGCCCAGTACACCAGCAGCGCCGTCAGCAGCAGTCCGAGGAATCCGGCCACGGAGTTGCGCACGGGCGCGTTACCCGTGACGTTCGGGAACTCCTCCCCCATCATCCCTTTCACGAAATGCGGAACGGCGTTCACTCCCAGGATCCCGGCACCGAGGGCCAGGGCGACAGTGGACCACATCGCTACCACCTCACTCTCCAATTCGGTCAACAGTTGTAGACCGAAAGCTACCCCTGCGCGGCCTTTGAGTCAACGCACGTAGACTGAATTCATGGATGCGACTCCCACCCGAGCCCAGCAGCGCCGCAACACCGAGGAACGGATCCTGGCGGCGGCGGGCCGGTTGTTCGCGGAGATCGGCTACGACCGGACGACCATCCGGGCCGTCGCGACGGAGGCGGACACCGATCCGAGCCTGGTGATGCGCTATTTCGGATCGAAAGAGAATTTGTTCGCGCGGGTCGCGGTCTTCGCCGACGACCACCCGATCACCGGGACGCCGGAGCAGGTCGCCGAGCTCCTGCTCGACGCGCTCGCCATCAAGCTCGCCGACCAGCCGGTCAACACGCTGGCGGCGATCCGCTCGATGCTCACCCACCCGGACGCCGCCGACGAGGTACGCGCGGCCATGACCGCGCGACAGCGGGAAGCGGCCGGGCAGTTGCGCGACGACGAGGCGGACCTGCGCGCCGGATTGCTGGGAGCCCTCACCATCGGCGTGGTGATCGGCCGTCATCTGCTCGAACTCGATGGTCTGCGCGACGCGCCGCCGCAGCGCATCATTGCCTTGCTGCGCAACGCCTTTCACGACATCGCGCACGGCCCCGCCGAACCGGGATCGCACGAGGGAACACGACCGGCACGCTAGATCGTCCGAGCTCCGCGACGCCGCTGCGGAACCGCCGCCGAACCCTACGGGCTAGAAGCCGAGCGAACGAACCAGGTCGCGCATCTCGGCGCGGAACAGTTTCCCCGGGTCCTGCGACTGTGGACGCAGGTGGCCGTACACCTCCAGTGCGATCGGGCCGTGCATCCGGCCCCACAGACGCAGGGCGAGGGCGAGCGCGTCGGGAGGTAGATCCGGGAAGTCGGACCGGACATGGTCGACCAAGCTCGCGTCGAAGTCGGACCACGTGCAGTCACCCGCGGACTGGGTAGCCGCGGCCCGTGGCCACGCGGCGGCCGCGAGACCGACCAGGCCGGTGCAGGCGCGTAATTCGGCCGCGCCGGCGGGTCCGCCCGGCGGCGGCCGATAACCGGGCACCGGATCGCCGTAGATGAGCCGGAATTCGGCGGGCCGTTCGATTGCCCAGGCGCGCACGGCCTCGGCCCAGGCCATGATGCGTCCGGCCGGATCCGCCGCAGGAACGGCGTCGCGCGCCGCTTCCAGCCGGTCGACCAAGGCGGTGTAGACGTCCGAGATGAGGGTGGAGATCAGGTCGTCGCGGGTGGCGAAGTAGCCGTAGATCGCGCCCGCCGTCATGCCCATTTCGCGAGCGATGGCGCGCAGCGAGATCGCGTCCGGACCGCCCTCGGCGAGCAGCCGCATCGCGATCGTCGTGATGTCCTCCAGCGTCTGGGCGCGCAGGCGCTCCCGGCGACTTCTCACGATCTCGGCCACGGTTGACACCCTACAGCGTTTGGGTACTATCTGCCGTGTTGTTACTGAACGGCGTGTAGTAAATGAACATTGCTAAGGAGAATGGTGGACATCGGAGTTTTCGGGGCGACCGGCGTCATCGGGTCGCGCGTGGTCACCGAAGCGCTGCGGCGGGGGCACCGGGTCACCGCGTTCACTCGCGACGCGGCGCGTGTCCCGACCCGCGGGGGGAGCGCGACGTGGGCGGTGGCCGACTGGCTGGATACCGACAGCATCGCCGAGGCCATAGCCGGGCTCGACGTCGTCGTGAGCGCGGTGAACGCCGGGCACGGCATCGCCGACACCATCGCCAGAGCGGACGACTTCGTGGCGGGCGCGCGGGCGATGGTCGCCGCGCTCGACCGGCAGCCGCGCGTCCGGCTGATCGCGGTGGGCGGGGCGGGCAGCCTGGAAGTCGCGCCCGGCATCCAGTTACTGGACACCGGAGACGATTTCACTCGCACCCTCACCGAAGTGCTCGACGTTCCCGCGGACTACGCGCGGGTGGTGCGCGCATTGCGCGACGCGTTGAACATCTATCGGCTGTCCAACCGCAATTGGACCTACCTGAGCCCCTCCTCGGGGCGGATCGCTCCGGGCGAGCGCACCGGCCGCTTCCGGATCGGCGGCGATCAACTCTTGGTCGGCGGCGGAGACCTCTCCGCCGAAGACGTGGCGGTCGCCCTCATCGACGAGGCCGAGCAGCCGCGTTTCGTTCAGCGCCGCTTCACCGTGGGCTACTGAGGCGGGAGTCGCCTGCCGAACAATCCGGAGCCTACGGGCGAACAGCCAGGCGCCGCGCACGGTTTCTGTCGGACCCCTCCGGCACAATAAGGGATGTCGGACGTCGATCAGGTTGCCACACAAAGTAATCCGCAACCCGAGAGATAGGGGTCACCATGCCCGACGTCCTTGCTTCGACGCCCGACCGTCTCGCCGTGGACCACGAAGAGCTCGTGGCCTTCGCGGCGGAGATCGAGCGGCACCGCGCCCTGCTGCGCCCCGCCGCAGAGGATTACCGGTACCGCGTGGCCCAGCGGATCGAGCATCTGGACCCGTCGGACCAAGAGCCGTTCCTGCGGCAGGCGGAGCAATTCGTCGAGTCGCTGCTGATCGACCCGATCCGGCACAGCACACTGGATCTGACCCGCTTACCGGGCGATCCGGGACGGTGTCCCCGTGCGGTTCGACGCCGAACGTCGAGCCTACGTTCTGCGTCGACCGGAGCCGGAACCGCTGGTGATTCGCCCCGGCTTGCCGGAACATCGGCTGGGCGTCATCGCCCGGCTGGCCTCGCTCGGGTTGCGGCTCGAGCAGATTCAGGTCGTCGCGCTCACCACGGCCCAGATGGTGGCGCCACACGAGGCGCTACGGCCGCCCGCTCACGCGCCACGAGTGCAACGCGGCACGACGAAAGCCTCACGGCACGAGAACGACTGAAAAGCGCACCGAAAAACGACTGTGCCCCAACCGAATCCCGGTTGGGGCACAGTCGTTCAGGCTATTGCCGATCAGGCATTGCCGGACAGCTTCTCACGCAGAGCCGCCAGCTGGGCGTCGCTGGCCAGTGAACCGCCGGCGGGCTCGGCCTGGCCCGCGGAGGACTGCGAACCGCTCTCGGAGGAGTAGTTCGACGCGCCGCCGCCGTTCGCGGCCTCGGCCGCGGCGTCGGCCGCCATCTTCTCCATCTGCGCGGTGTGCATCTTGTGGCGACGCTCCGCCTCGGCGTAGCGGCCCTCCCACTCCTCGCGCTGCTTGTCGAAGCCCTCGAGCCACTCGTTGGTGTCGGGGTCGAAGCCCTCGGGGAAGATGTAGTTGCCCTGCTCGTCGTAGCTGTCGGCCATGCCGTACTTCGACGGGTCGAACTCGGCGTGGTAGTCCTCGTTGGCCTGCTTGAGGCTCAGCGAGATCCGGCGACGCTCCAGGTCGATGTCGATGACCTTGACCATCGCGTCGTCGCCGACGGCCACGACCTGGTCCGGCACCTCCACGTGGCGCTCGGCCAGCTCGGAGATGTGCACCAGGCCCTCGATGCCCTCCTCGACGCGGACGAACGCGCCGAACGGAACGAGCTTGGTGACCTTGCCCGGCACGATCTGGCCGATCGCGTGGGTGCGGGCGAACTGACGCCACGGGTCTTCCTGGGTCGCCTTGAGCGACAGCGAGACGCGCTCGCGGTCCAGATCGACGTCGAGCACCTCGACGGTGACCTCGTTGCCGACCTCGACGACCTCGGACGGGTGGTCGATGTGCTTCCAGGACAGCTCGGAGACGTGCACCAGACCGTCCACGCCGCCCAGGTCGACGAAGGCGCCGAAGTTGACGATCGAGGAGACCACACCCTTGCGGACCTGGCCCTTCTGCAGCTGGTGCAGGAACTCGCTGCGCACCTCGGACTGGGTCTGCTCCAGCCAGGCGCGGCGGGAGAGCACGACGTTGTTGCGGTTCTTGTCCAGCTCGATGATCTTGGCCTCGATCTCCTTGCCGACGTACGGCTGGAGATCGCGGACGCGCCGCATCTCGACCAGCGACGCGGGCAGGAAGCCGCGCAGGCCGATGTCGAGGATCAGGCCGCCCTTGACGACCTCGATGACGGTGCCCTTGACGGCCTCGTCCTTCTCCTTGAGCTCCTCGATGGTGCCCCACGCACGCTCGTACTGCGCCCGCTTCTTCGACAGGATCAGGCGGCCTTCCTTGTCCTCCTTGGTGAGAACAAGGGCCTCGACCTCATCGCCCACGGAAACGACCTCGTTGGGGTCGACGTCGTGCTTGATGGAGAGTTCACGAGAGGGGATGACGCCTTCGGTCTTGTAACCGATGTCGAGCAGGACCTCGTCGCGATCGACCTTGACGATGGTTCCTTCGACGATGTCGCCGTCGTTGAAGTACTTGATCGTGGCGTCGATGGCGGCGAGGAAATCCTCGGCGGAGCCGATGTCGTTGACGGCTACCTGCGGCGAGGTGACGGTGGTGGGCATATGTCGGTTTGCTCCGGACGGATTGTGGTCGGTTGCGGACATTGGAACTTTCGGTACGCTGCGATCTCACCGCGAGGTGTGAAGACGGACACTAGGAACGTACCGCACGCGACGCGCGTGAAACTCAGCACGGGTTGAACTTCGGTACGGCTGTACGGAAGACACTCGCGCGTTCAGCGTACGCGACCTCGGTCCGGGCGGGCAAACCGGTCGGGTCGCCACGCCGATAGTCTGATCGGCGTGTCGGAAGATCGCCATGCGCAAGCAAACGCACTGCTCGGAACGACGGGCACGGTGCGGACCCGGATCGGATCGGCGGCCAGCAGACTGGCCAGCAGGCGATGGTGGGACGCCGACGCCGCGCAGTACCACGAGACGCACGCGGAGTTC
This sequence comes from Nocardia sp. NPDC059691, assembly GCF_042733915.1. Taxonomy (NCBI): domain Bacteria; kingdom Bacillati; phylum Actinomycetota; class Actinomycetes; order Mycobacteriales; family Nocardiaceae; genus Nocardia; species Nocardia sp. NPDC059691. Next base: position 32,037 of record NZ_JBHWFB010000020.1, read on the forward strand.
CTCGGCGTGGACTCCCCCGGCGGCGAGTTCGTGTGGTGCCCGGAGGGCCTGCACGAAGGCGACATGAGATTCCTCGGCGACGTCACCGGCAAAGCGGTGCTGGAGATCGGCTGCGGCTCCGCTCCGTGCTCGCGCTGGCTGGCGGGGCAGGGCGCGCGCCCCGTCGGGCTCGACCTGTCGCGCGGGATGCTCGAGCGGGGCCTCGCGGTGATGGCGCGCGGCGGCCCGCGAGTGCCGCTGGTGCAGGCGGACGCCGAGGCCCTTCCGTTCGCGGACGCGTCGTTCGATCTGGCCTGCTCGGCGTTCGGCGCGGTGCCGTTCGTCGCCGATTCGGCGCAGGTGATGCGCGAGGTCGCGCGGGTGCTGCGCCCCGGTGGGCGCTGGGTGTTCTCGGTGAACCACCCGATGCGCTGGATCTTCCCGGACGATCCCGGCCCGGCGGGCCTGACCGCCACCATCCCGTACTTCGACCGCACCCCTTACGTCGAGGTCGACGGCGACGACGTGCCCACCTACGTCGAGCACCACAGGACCATCGGCGACCGGGTCAGGGAGATCGTCGCGGCGGGCCTGGCGCTGGAGGACATCGTCGAACCGGAATGGCCGGAATGGCTCGACCGCGAATGGGGGCAGTGGAGCCCGCTGCGCGGTGAGCTGTTCCCCGGTACGGCCATCTTCGTCACGAGGAAGCCCGGGCCGTGAGGCGGCGGTCATCGACCAGCTCGAGGATGGAGACCTCGTGGCTGACCAGTAGCATCTGCGTCCGCGGCAGGTCGATCAGCTTGTGCAGACCGTCCCGGAAGGCTTCGGCCTCCGCCATGGTGTCGAAGTCCAGCTCAATGAGCACCCGGTTGGGGTTGTGCGTGAACCGCGCCACCCGGCAGTTGCGGGCTCCCGCCTCGGTGTAGTACTGCACCAGACCGTCGAAGGCGGGCTTCCACGTCTCGTAATCGCGGACGGTGTCATCGATGTGCACGACCGTGGTCATCATTTCCCCTTTCGGTTCCGATGGCCGGACATTTGCTGACACCTTGCAAGTCTTCGCGCCCTCGGGCCGGGGCACCATCTCTGATCGGTATCGAGGTCGTGTCACTGCGACTTCGGTTTGCGTCCGGCCTGCTCCAGCGCCAGGCGCAGCGCGTACTCGATCTGGGCGTTGATGCTGCGCAGGTCGTCGGCCGCCCACTTCGCGATGGCGTCGTGGACGGCCGGGTCCAGGCGTAGCAGCAGTTTCTTGCGCTCGGCCATGGGCAGCCCGCCTCAGGAGTAGAGCGAACCGGCGTTGACGACGGGCTGGGTGGGACGGTCACCGCACAACACGACGAGCAGGTTCGACACCATCGCCGCCTTGCGCTCCTCGTCCAGTTCCACCATGCCCTCCTGAGCGAGCCGCTCCAGCGCCAGGCCGACCATGCCGACCGCGCCCTCGACGATCCGGGTCCGCGCGGCGACCACCTGGGCGGCCTGCTGGCGGACCAGCATGGCCTGGGCGATCTCGGGCGCGTAGGCGAGGTGGGTGATCCGCGCCTCCAGCACCTCGATACCCGCCATTTCGGTGCGCTCACGCAGTTCGACGGTCAGTTCCCCGGCCACCTCCGCTCCGTCGCGCAGGCTGGTGCGGTCGGCCTCGTGCGCGTCATACGGGTGCGTCGTGGCCAGGTGCCGGACGGCCGCCTCGGACTGGGTCTCGACGTACTCCTCGTAGTCGTCGACGGCGAAGGCCGCCTTGAAGCTGTCCACCACCCGGTAGACGACCACCGCGGCGATCTCCACCGGGTTGCCGTCGGCGTCGTTGACCTTGAGCTTCTGGGTCTCGAAGTTCCGCACGCGCAGCGAGATGCTCTTGCGGTCGGTCAGCGGGAGCACGGAATAGAAGCCGGGCTCGCTCACCGAGCCGACGTAGCGGCCGAAGAACTGCACCACTTTGGCCTCGTTCGGGTTCACCACGGTCAGCCCGGTCGCGAGCAGCAGCAGGACTACGACCACGACGACCGCCGCCACCGCACCGGCCACCGCGAAGCCGTTGCCGTCCCTGGCGCCCACGGCGAAACCGAGCGCCGCGCCGCCGCCGAACAAAACCGTGAGCACGAACCACCCGAGCAGCACCAGAAAGCCGTCGACGTGGAACGCGGATCGAAACTGCATGACATCCTCCCAATATCAGAGTGATATCACGAAGATAGCATGATGCCGCCGCGCCGCACCAGGGCGCGGCGGCGGTGGGATCAGCTGGCTTCCGGCCGGATATTGCGGTTGAAGCGGAACAGATTGCGCGGATCGTGCTCGGCCTTGAGCGCGGCCAGCCGGGCGTAGGTGTCGGGCCGATAACCCGCGCGGGTCTGCGCCTCGTCCGCTTCGGCGCCCGCGCCGTAGAGGAAATTGAGGCTGTGCCCGAGCGTCCACCGCGTCAGCGCGGCGCGGATCGCGGCGCGAGTCGCGGCATTCTCGGGGCCGGTGATGATTCGCACGACATACGCGGCCTCGCGATGATCCACGGCGATGCCGGTATCGCTCGGGCGGGCCAGTGCCCCGCCGAGATGACGGACGTCGACGACCGCGCCCGCCCCGGAATCCGGGCCCGCGGCGGCGAGGAGGGCAGCGGCCGTCTCCTCGGTGAATTCGCCGAGTAGCGCGTTGGTAGCGGCATAGGCGTGTGGATGATCAGGGTCGCTGTGAATGGTGTGCGACTCCGGGTACGGCATTTCGCGCAGATCGTCCTTCAGCCGTTCCCCCACCGCCCGCAGCGGCGCGACCAGCCGTTCCCCTTCTTCCGCGGGCCCGTTGTAAGCGATCCGGACGGAGGCGACATACCGTCCGCGCAGCGGCGCGGGCACCTGGGGGATATCCGGGAAGGCGAGCATGGTGACCGTCGAGGTCAGGTCCTCCGGCACGGTCGCGGTCCATCGTCGCCACGCGTCCAGCGCCCGCTCGACCAGCGGCGTGTCGAACACCAACTGCCCGCCGTACACCGTGGCGACCGGGACCAGGCCGACTTCCAGCGCGGTCACGACGCCGAAGTTGCCCCCGCTGCCGAGTACGGCGCCGAACAACTCGTCGTCCGGCGTCAGCGTGCGCACCCGGCCGTCGGCGGTGACCAACTCGATCGATCGCACGTGCTCGGCCGCGTACCCGAACCGGCGCGCGAGCAGACCGACGCCGCCGCCGAGCAGATAGCCGACCACGCCCACCGACGGCGACGAACCGTTCAGCGGCGCCAGTCCGTGCTCAGCCGCCGCGTCCACCAGCGCGCCCGCCCGCACTCCCGCGCGGACATGCGCGGTCCGGCGCACCGGATCGATCCGGATATCGGTCATGCGCCGGGTGCTGATCAGCACACCGCCGTCCGCGGCGACCGACAGTCCGTGGCCGGTGGCCTGCACGGCGATCGGCAGATCGTGGCGCGCGGCGTACTCCACGGCCGCGCGCGCGTCCTCGGTGTGCACCGCGCCCACGATCAGCGCGGGCCGATGGGTGTAGGCGGTCTGGAACCCGGCGATCTCCGCGTCGTAACCCTCGTCGCCAGGACGGAAGACCGGGCCGGTGAAGATGTCGCTGTTCTCTTCGATCTGTGCGGCGTTGTTTCCCATGGCTTCGACCCTGCCCGGCCAGGGTGAAGAAGTAAAACAGATAGTTCTTCTAGTTCCTATAATGATCTGTTATGGAGCTGCGTCAGCTACGGTACTTCGTCACGGTCGCCCAGGAAGCGAGCTTCACCCGCGCGGCGGCTCGGCTGCATCTGGCCCAACCCGGCCTGAGCGCCCAGATCCGGCAGCTGGAGCGCGAACTCGGCCAACCGCTGCTCGACCGTGGCGGGCGTACGGTGACCCTGACCGAAGTGGGCGCCGCCGTTCTGCGGCACGCGCAGGCGGCGCTGGCCGCCGCCGAACGGATCACCCATACGGTGGACGAGTTCAGCGGGTTGCTGCGGGGTCAGGTCCGGGTCGGCCTGATCTCGGGAGCGGCGGTCGAGGAGTTCGACGTCGCCGCCGTGCTCGCCGAATTCCACGGGGACCACCCCGAGGTCGGCATCAGCCTCACCGAGGACACCTCCGAGCGGATGCTCGCCGCCCTCGGCCGGGGTGAGCTCGACATCGCTTTGATCGGGATGACCGGCGCGGACCTCGAACCGGGCATCGGCATCGAAGTGGTGCTGGAGACCGCGGTCGTCGCCGCCGTCGCGGTGGCGGACCTCGACTACGGTGCGGAGATCCCGCTGACCGCGCTGCGGGATCGTCCGCTGATCTGCCTCACCCCCGGCACCGGAATCCGCGGCGTCTTCGAGCGGGCATGCGCCGCGGCGGGATTCGAGCCCGCGATCGCCTACGAGGCGGCGGCGCCCGCGCTGCTGCTGCGGTTAGCCGCGCGCGGTCTCGGTGTCGCGGTCGTGCCCGCGCTCAGCACCGAGGAGGCCGCGGCCTTCGGGGTGCGGACCGTCCGGATCGTCGAACCGGAACCGCGCGGGCGCCTCGCACTGGCCTGGCGCACCGACCGTCCCGCGAGTCCGGCAGCCAAGGTGCTGCTCGGACAGCTGCGCATCGCGTTGCGCGCCGGGACGTAACCCCCTCAGAGCAGTCGCGAGAGGAACGCCTTGGTGCGGTCGTGCTGCGGATCCGCCAGCAATTGTCTGGGCGGCCCCGACTCGACGACCACGCCGCCGTCCATGAACGCCAGCTGGTCGGCGACCTCGCGGGCGAATCCCATCTCATGGGTCACCACGACCATCGTCATGCCCGAGCGTGCCAGTTCCCGCATGACGGTGAGGACCTCACCGACCAGCTCCGGATCCAGCGCCGAGGTCGGCTCGTCGAACAGCATGAGCTTGGGGTCCATGGCCAGGGCACGGGCGATCGCGACGCGCTGCTGCTGCCCGCCGGACAGCTGCGCCGGGTAGGCGTTCGCCTTGTCCGCCAGCCCGACCCGGTCCAGCAGCTCACGCGCCCTGGTCACCGCCTCCGCTTTACGCACCTTCTTGACCTGGGTGGGCGCCTCGATGATGTTGTCCAGCGCCGTCCGGTGCGGGAACAGATTGAAATGCTGGAACACCATGCCGATCTCGCGGCGCTGCTTTGCCGCATCACGCGGGTGCATCTCGTAGAGCTTGTCGTTCTTCTCCCGGTAGCCCACGATCTCGCCGTCGACGTACAGCCTCCCCGCGTTCACCTGCTCCAGGTGATTGATGCAACGCAGGAAGGTGGACTTACCCGAGCCGGACGGCCCGATCAGGCACAGCACTTCACCGCGGCCCACCTCGAGGGAGACGCCCTTGAGCACCTGCAGTGCGCCGAAGTTCTTGCAGACCCGGTCCGCCAGGACCATCGGAGGGGCCGTGGTCTTCTCGACCTGCACGCTCATTTGGCCTTCTCCCCCTGCTGGGCGTCGGCCAGCTCCTGCAGCTGCTTGGTGGTCAGCGTGCGGGAGACGCCGCGCGAGTAGTAGCGCTCCAAGTAGTACTGCCCGACCATGAGCACACTCGTGATCGCCAGATACCAGGTGGCGGCGACCAATAGCAGCGGAATGGGCTGGAAGTTCACGCCGTAGATGTCCCGCGCCCGGCCGAACAGATCGGTGCTCAGCGGGATGCCGGTGACCAGCGAGGTGGTCTTCAGCATGCCGATGAGCTCGTTGCCGGTCGGCGGGATGATCACGCGCATGGCCTGCGGCAGCACCGTGCGGCGCATGGTCTGGCTCCAGGACATGCCGAGCGCGAACGACGCTTCCCGCTGCCCTTCACCGACGGAATTGATCCCGGCCCGCACGATCTCGGCCATGTACGCCGCTTCGTTGAGCCCGAGGCCGAGGACGGCGAAGGCGAACGCGGCCTGCAGTTGCTGCACGTCGAGGTGGAAGAACTCCGGCCCGAACGGAACGCCGAGCTGGATCCGGCTGTACAGCGAGGGGACCAGCCCCCAGAACACCAGCTGCACGAACACCGGGGTGCCACGGAAGATCCAGAGGTACACCCATGCCGAGCTGCGCAATACCGGGTTCGGCGACAGCCGCATCACGGCCAGCACCGTTCCGAGCACGACCGCGATCGCCATCGCGCACACGGTGAGTTCCAGCGTGACGATCGCGCCTGCCGTGATCCTGGTGTCGAACAGGTACTTCCCATAGGTATCCCAGCGATAGGCCGGGTTCGTGGCGGCGCCGTAGACGAACAACCCCACCAGGACGAGGATGACCGCCGCCGCTATCCAGCGCCCCGGCCTGCGCAGCGGAACCGCTTTGATCGGCTCCGGCTCCCGCGTCGAATCCGCTCCGCCGGGCCCGGGATCGCCGGGCGCCGGCCGAGTGTCGTTGTCCGTCATCGATCAGCTCACGGCGCCGTTGACGACGGACTTCGTGATCGCGCCTTCCTGCACGCCCCAGTTCTTCGTGATCTCGGCGTATTTGCCCGTGTCGATCAGGTGCTGGACCGCCTTCTGCAGCACGGCGGCCAGCGGCGCGCCCTTGGGCACCGCCCAGCCGTAGGGCGCGGAGTCGAACACCGGCCCCGCGTTCTCGATCTTGCCGCCGCTCTGCTTGATCGCGTACGCCGTCACCGGCGAATCGGCCGACATGGCGTCGACCTGACCGAGCACCAGCGCGTTGGTCGCGGCGCTCTGCTCGTCGAACGACTTGATATCGATGGCGGGTTTGCCCGCGGCGACGCACTTGGCGCTCTTGGCGGGCACCTCGTCGGTGTGCTCCACGGTGGTGGCCTGCACGGCGACCTTCTTGCCGCAGGCGTTCTCCGGATCGACCGGCTTGCCCTTCTGCTGGGCCCACTGGATGCCCGCGTTGAAGTAGGTGGTGAAGTCGACCTGCTGCTCACGTTCCTTGGAGTCGGTGATCGACGACATGCCCACGTCGTAGGTGCCCGCCTGGATCGAGGGGATGATCTTCTCGAAGGCCGACTCGAGGTACTCGGCCTTGACGCCTAGCACGGAGGCGATCGCGTCCATCAGGTCCACGTCGAAGCCGACGATCCGGCCACTGGCGTCCTTGTACTCGTTCGGCTGGTAGGGGATGTTCACGCCGACGACGAGCCGGCCGGATTGCTTGATCTTGTCGGGGAGTTGTGCGGCGATCTCGTCGACCTTGTCCACCTGCACCTTGGCCACCGAGGGTCCGGTGTCCTCGGTGTTGGTGGTACATCCGGTCAGCACCAGTGCGCCCGCAGCGAGCGCGCCCGTGGCGGCTCGCAGGGCGCGCCTGCCGAGAAACGAACGATCAGACACAGCAGCCCTCCACATTTTGGCTCCACGCTACCCGGGCGTCATCACCCGTTTGGCAATTTAAGCGACCGGGCCGCTCCGCGCTGGACAGTAATGCAACAGCAACACGATCTGCTCGCGCGCCCCGTGCCGGGGCGCCGGCGGGGAGACCCTACTCCGCCGGGTGCCGCTCCGCGGATCGAATGAACGACGTCGGCTCGGGCTCTGCGTCGGCCCGGTTCCGCCGCCGTCCGCCGCGGCTCTTCCCACGCGTGCTGTCCGGAGCGTGGCGGTGGACACGGCGCTCACATCCGCGCACGCGGCCCATCGGACACCGGCTCCGTCCGCGCGACGACGCCGTTGCGGCACCGGCGCCGAATTCCCCGGCAATCTTGACGACGCCTCCGCCAGCGCCGATGATTATTTGCCGGTCTTTTCGGGCCGGACGAGTTTCTCCGGATCGACGGATGAACCGAACGACTGTCCGGACACTCGAAAATCGATGTGCCCTCGAATATTCGAGCGACACGGCGGCGGTGAAACGTTCCCTCTTTCGGACGCTTCGCACGACGCCCGCCCCGAGCACCGATGCGGGCCGGCCTACCGAACAAAGAGATATACGGCAGGCAGAGCCCGGCAAGCGCACAGAGAAAGGTTTGTTTTCCGGCCACCGGGCCGTCCGACGGTCCGATCCAGGACATGGTGAGCCGCGGATTTCGAATACGCCGCGGGCTCGTCAGAGGAGGTTCACATCATGGATTCGTTCTGGGACTACGTGTGGTACACGATCCTCGTATTCGCTTTCGTGGCATACCTGATCGTGCTGTTCCAGATTCTGGTCGATCTGTTCCGGGATCACTCCGTCTCGGGCATCGCCAAAGCCGTGTGGGTGATCGCCTTGGTGGTGTTCCCTTACCTCGCGGCATTGGTCTACCTCGTCGTCCGGGGCCGGGGCATGGCCCTGCGCGCCCAACATGCCCAGGCAGAAGCGAAACAAGCCACCGACCAGTACATCCGGGAGGTGGCGGGCAGGTCTCCCGCGGAGAGCATCGCCGACGCCAAAGCCCTCCTCGACTCCGGCGCGATCACCGTGGCCGAATTCGAGCAACTCAAGGCCCAGGCACTGGCAGGACAGCAGCCCGGTGCGGCGCCGCAAGCGGGCGCGGCGCCGACGCCGCAACCTAGCGGGGCGCCCACCCGGCCTGCGGGTCGGTGACCAGCGCCGGTCTCGCGCTCAGGAAGCGAGGATGCGGGCCTTCTCGGCCTCGAATTCGGGTTCCGTGAGTACGCCCTGAGCCTTGAGTTCGGCGAGTTCCTTCAACGCGGTGATCCGGTCCATGCCCGCACCGCCGCCACTCGGCGGTGCGGGCGCGGGCTGCGGCGCGGCGGGTTGCGGCGCATACTGCTGCTGCGTGTACTGCTGTTGCGCGTACGGGTCGTACTGCGACTGTTCCTGCGCCGCCCAGCGTTCCCCCTGACGTCGGGAGACCCGATTGGAGACGGCGGTCGCGGTGCCCGCGACGACGGCGGTGCGGGCGACTCCGCGAAGCAAACCTGGCATGACGGTCTCCTATCGACTCTGTGCCTCGAGGGCATCCAACGACGACAAAAGGCTTTGCACCGGGATGCGCCCGGAGGCCACGAGCTGAGCGCCGTTGCGGCGCAACGCGGAGGCGAAAGGCGCCGCCCACCTGTTCTCGTAGACCAGGATCGCGGCCGAACATCCCGGTTCGAGCGCCGCCCCGGCTTCCCTGCGGTCGGCTTCGTCGAGCAGGCCCGAGCCCGCCTCCGCGAACAGGGTGATGTCGAAGTCCCCTTCGAGTCCCATGTCGGCGATGTCGATTCCGGTGAGGGAACCGTCGGTGTCCTTGCGGACGAACGCCAGATCGAGGACCCGGACTATGCCGCGCTCGACGAGGTCGGCCAGCATGGGCAGCGCCGAACCGTCCGGGGGTCGATCCGGGGGAAATTCGATAACGAGATAGTCAATAGGGCCTATCGCGTCGATATCGGTACCGGTCACCGCAAGCCTCTTTTCCGTTGCGAAATGACGAAATTCGTTCGAATCGGGCCGCCGTGCCGATCGGCCTCCCACAGGTCTCCCGGAATACGCACCGGCATCCCGGATCCGAGAAATGACAACTTCGAACTCGGCTGCCATCCCGATGCTAATCTCAGTCATAGCGTACGCCGCCGACCGCTACCCGGTCGCGAAACCTTCAGCCCGGCCCGGACCCTCAGGTTCGAAGCCCGTCCCGACATGGCGTGCATGCGCACATCCCATGCCGATACGAAATCGTCGCGAAAGGGAACCGCAAATGTCGCAACACACGCCTGTGGGCCAGGAAAACCACCGCGTCCGGCAAGGCATCGCCGCGGGCACATCGATTGCGGCCGCGATCATACTGACCACCGTCGGGTTCCTTCAGCTGTTCCAAGGAATCTCGGCGGTGGCCGATGACGAGTTGTTCGTCCAGGGTCAGCAGTACACCTTCAAATTCGACTTCACCGCCTGGGGATGGACGCACATCGTGCTCGGCGTGGTGATGATCGTCGTCGGCATCGCGTTGATGACCGGCGCGACCTGGGCGCGGGTGTCGGCGATCGTCATCGCGGCGCTGTCGATCATCGCCAACTTCCTGTGGCTGCCGTACTACCCGGGTTGGTCCATCCTGATCATCGCGCTGGACGTGGTGGTGATCTGGGCCGTCACGACGTGGAACCCGGAGACCACGTTCCAGGGGCCGGGTTCCGCCGCTGGCCCCGGAGCGCCGCCCTCCGGCTCGGCGACGGCCTGAGCAGCGCCGCTGCCGGTCGCGTCCCGCAGCCCGAATCCGTTCCTGGAGTGAGGAACCCATGGATTCCAACGCGAGTGACAATGCACCCGAAAGTCGGCTGAGCGCGGACGAACGCGCCGAGCTCGTGCGCCTGCGCGCCGAGGTCGCCGCGCTGCGGACGGAGGCGCGCGGCGCGCCGCCGCGGGTGTCGCGGCCACCGCGGCATGCGTGGCGGTGGACCGCGGTGGTGATATTGACGGTGCTGGTCGCCGTCCTGGCGATCACCACGGTACTGGCGCGCTTCGTGCGCGGCGAGATCCTCGACACCGACCGGTACCTGAGCACGGTGGCTCCGCTGGGATCGGATCCGGCGCTGCAGACGGAGGTGGCCGACACGGTCACCGACGAGATCTTCGCTCGCGTCGACATCGAGGGCCTGACCGCGGACGCCCTGGCCGCGCTGACCGACGCCGTTCCGGCGACCGCGAACCGGCCTCGGGTGGACCGGGCGGTCGAGGGTCTGGCGCCGGTGATCACGCAGCAGGCCCGCGGCTTCGTCAACGACACCGTGCTGTCGTTCGTGCGCAGCGACCAGTTCGAGGATCTGTGGGTGCAAGCCAACCGCGCCGCCCACACCGCGTTGGTGGGGGTGCTGACCGGCCACGTCGGCCCGCAGTCGGTGACCGTCGACGAGAACGGCACGGTGAGCCTCTCGCTGCGCACCGTGATCGAGAACGTCAAGGCGCGGCTGATCGATCGCGGATTCACGTTCGCCGAGAAGATCCCCGCGGTCGACAAACAGTTCGTGTTGTTCCGGTCGCCGGAACTGGTACGGGCGCAACGGGCGGTCGACAATCTCGACAAAGCTTCGGCAGTGCTGCCGTGGGTGACGATCGCGGCCGCTGTGGCCGCGATCGCCGCGGCACCCGTCGGCCGTCGCCGCCGCGCCCTGGCCTTCGTGGGTCTCGCGCTGGCGGTGGGCATGCTGATCCTGGCGATCGCGCTGATGGTCGCCCGGGCGCTGTATCTGGACGAGATTCCGCCCGACGTGCTGTCACCGGACGCGGCCACCGTCATCACCGACACGGTGATGGTGCCGTTGCGGACCGCGCTGCGCGGGGTCGCCGTGCTCGGCCTGGTCATCGCGCTGGGCGCTTACCTCACCGGCGGCTCGGCCTCGGCCATCGCGGTGCGCCGTGGATTCGGGCGCGGCATGGACGCGGTACAGGGCCTGCGGCGTTCGCGTCCGCCGAACCCCGTGGAGACCTGGGCTTTCCGGGCGCGCACCGCGCTGCGCTGCGCGATCATCGGCATCGCCGCGCTGCTGCTGGTGTTCTGGCGCTACCCCACCGGTCTCGTGGTGGTGTGGATCGTCCTGGGCGCGCTGCTGGCGCTGCTCCTGCTGGAGCTGTTGATTCGTCCCGCTCGCGCCTGGCAGGCCGAGCCCGAGCCGGAGGACAAGACCCCGGCCGGGGCCGGTGCGTGATGCCGGAAGCCGACGCGGGCTCGGCGCGGCCCCCGATCGCTCGGCAATGGTGGGCCAGGGCGGCATTCGCCGCCGCGATCGCCGCGGCCGTGCTGCCGCTCGCGGTGGCGGGGCTGCTCGGTCTGCTCACTCTGCTGATCGCCGGGACGGGCGGTGTCGCGCTGAGCGTCGCCGGGACCTACTGGTTTTTGATCAACCGTGGCGTGCTGCGGGTCGTTTCGGCGGCCCTGGCGATCTCGTCGCCGATCGTGGTGGTGCTTCTGTTCGTGCGGGAGCGGCAACTGTGGGTGGTGCTGGTCTCCGGCGCGCTGGTCGCGGCGGCCGTGGCGTTCGCACGGCGGGCATTGCGGAACGACGGCGGGCAGTCGCGCCTACCCGAGTTCCCCGCCGCCCCGGCACGACACCCGTTCCTGGTGATGAATCCCCGCTCCGGTGGCGGCAAGGTGCTCGAGTTCGATCTGCCACGCAGGGCCAGGGAACTCGGGGCCGAAGTGGCGCTGCTGGCCGGGCCGCATCCGATCGATGTCGCCGCGCTAGCCCGGCGAGCGGTGCGGCGCGGCGCCGACCTCCTCGGCGTGGCCGGTGGCGACGGGACCCAGGCCTCGGTAGCGGCGGTCGCCGCGGAACACCGGCTACCGTTCGTGGTGATCGGCGCCGGTACGCGAAACCATTTCGCGCGGGATCTCGGACTGGATACGACGAACCCGGCCGCGGGCTTGGCTGCGCTGCGCGACGGTGTCGAGATCCTGGTCGACCTCGGCACCGTCAACGGGCGCACGTTCGTCAACAACGCATCCTTCGGCGTCTACGCGGAGGTGGTGCGGAGTCCGCAGTATCGCGACGACAAGACCGGGACCGTGTTGCGCCTGCTACCCGACCTGCTCGGACGTGGCTCCGACACCGGATTGCGAGCGCGCATCGGCAACGTGTCCGTGGACGGGCCCCAGGCGGTCCTGGTCAGCAACGGCCCTTACGCCACCGGCGATCTCGCGGGCCTCGGCCGCCGCGCCCGCTTGGACGCGGGCCTGCTCGGCGTGGTGACGGTCACGGTGGCGAGCACGCGCCAAGCGGTGGGCCTGCTGCGGCGGGCGCACGATCGCGGTCTGGTGCGGCTCACCGCCACCGAGGTGGTCGTCGACGCGGACCGGGCCGAGATCCCGGTCGGTGTGGACGGCGAATCCCTCCGCCTCGAAACGCCGGTGCGCTGCGCGATCCTGCCCGGCGCGCTGCGGGTGCGGGTGCCGCGGACCCGGCCGGGCACGCGGGTGCCGCCACCGACGCTGAACTGGGCGCGGTTGCGAGAACTGGCCGGGCCGCGCAAATTTCGCTGACCGCTACCTGCGATGCACCCTGGCGCAAACCTGCTCGGTGAATTCGCTGGTGGATGCCAGTCCGCCGAGGTCGGCGGTGGCGATGCCCGCCCCGAAGGTCGCGGCGACGGCGCGTTCGATCCGCTCGCCCGCCCGCGCCAGGGCCATCTCGGCGTCCCGGGTCGCCAGCCAGCGCAAGAGCATCGCCGCCGACAGTTGCAGCGCCACCGGGTTCGCCCGGTTGTGCCCGGCCAGCGACGGGGCCGCGCCGTGCACCGCCTGCGCCATGGCCGTGGTGGCCGAACAGTTGAGCGACGCGGCCAGTCCGAGCGATCCGCTCAACTCACCGGCCAGGTCGGACAGGATGTCGCCGAACAGGTTCTCGGTGACCAGGACGTCGTAGTCGGAGGCGGCGCGGACCAGGTGCGCGGCCGCCGCGTCGACGTGTTCCTCGTCGACCTCGATTCCCGGGTAGTCCTGGCCGACAGCACGGCAGACGTCGCGGAACAGGCCCATGGTCAGGGGCAGGACGTTGGCCTTGTGCACGATCGTCACCCGTTTGCGCCGGGTCGCGGCCAGCCGGAACGCCTGATGCGCGATCCGCTCGCAGGCGGCCCGGGTCACCAGTCCGACCGACATCGCGATGTCCGGCGTCGGCCGGAATTCCCCCGACCCGGCGAACATGTTGCGGTCGGCATAGAACCCCTCGCTGTTCTCCCGCACGATCACCAGGTCGATATCCGGGGCCGCCGCGTGCACACCCTCGAAGGCCCGCGCGGGACGGATGTTGGCGTAGAGGTCGAAATGCTTGCGGATCACCCCGCCCGGCGCGACGCGATGTTCGGCCGGATAGGACGCGTTGTCGTGCGGGCCGAGAATCCACGCGTCCACAGCGGCCAGCTGCTCGAGCGTCTGCTCGGGCAGCGGAGTGCCGAACTCGGCGATGGCCTGGTGTCCCATGGCCAGCGGCACCCACTCGACCGGGGCGGCGCCCGCCGCGGACAGCGCCTCGTCGACGACCTGCCTGGCGGATCGCACCACCTCGGGGCCGATGCCGTCGCCGTCGATCAGGCCGAGTCGCAGTGCCCGGTGCGCCCGGGGTCGCTTCACGTCGTTCACCGGGACATCCTCCCGCCGGCGCGCCCGGCCGCCGGAACCGGCCCGCGGACACGCCGGTTGCGGCTACCTTCGGGAGACCATGGTGCAGTCGGTCGAACTACTCCTCGACGAGGCCGCCGACACGGAGATCCGCCGCCAGTGGCAACTGCTGGCGGAAGCAGGCGTGCCGAGCCTCGCCGCGCGCACCGACGAGTCCAACCGCCCGCACATCACCGCCGGGGTGGCCAGGCAGATCTGGCCGCGCATCGAGCAGGCGCTGGACGAGCAGGCGTTCGCGCCGATCCCCCTGCGGCTCGGCGGGCTGGTGGTCTTCGGCGCCCGCCGCCCCATCCTGGTGCGGATGGTGGTCCCGTCCGAGGCGCTGCTCGCCCTGCACCGACGGATCTTCCACACGATCTCCCCGTGCCCCGGCGTTCCGGCCAACCTGCATCCGGACGCGTGGACCCCGCACATCACCCTCGCCAGGCGGGTGCCCCCGCAACAACTCGGCGAGGCCATTCACGCCGTCGCGCGGGACCGGGATTTCCCCGCGACGGTGCTGGGTATCCGTCGATGGGACGGGGATCAGCGGCGCGAGTGGCCGGTCGGCCGGATCCGTCGTGGAAGATAACCGAGGCAGCCCGCGTTGTAGCAGGCACACCGAAACGAGAGGACGTCATGGCCACCCAGACGCTGACCCAGCACAATTTCGATGAGGTAGTCACCGGAAACGACGTGGTACTCGTCGATTTCTGGGCCGATTGGTGCGGCCCGTGCAAGAGTTTCGCACCGACTTTCGAGGCCTCCTCCACCAAGCACCCCGACGTGGTGCACGGAAAGGTCGACACCGAATCCGAGCAGGGCCTCGCGGCGGCTGCCAACATCCGCTCCATCCCGACCATCATGGCTTTCCGGGAGGGCGTGCTGGTGTTCGCGCAGCCCGGCGCGCTGCCGCCCGCGGCGCTCGAGGACCTGGTGACCCAGGTCAAGGCGCTGGACATGGACGAGGTGCGCAAGCAGCTCGCCGAGCAGCAGAAGGCCGAACAGTAGTTCGCGTGGCGCGGTGCGACACTGCGCCACAACGGAATTCACTCGGGCCCGGGGACGGACACGCGAAAGCGGCAGTCCGTGTCCGGGCCCTGTCGCACGTCAGGGCCCGGGTGCGGGCCTCGGGGCGGCAGGCCACCGCCCCGAGGCCGAATAACCCGATGTCAGGACACGCCGAGCAGGTTGACGCCCGCGATCATGGCGCGGACCGTCGACTCGGCGCCGTCGTCGGCGATCGCCGCGCCCCAGCCGCGCCTGCCGTTGCATTCGCACTGCACGAAGGTGGCGGTGCCCTCGGCGGTGCGCCGCTGGTGGAATTGCAGGATCTCGACGGGGTAGCCCTCCTCGTAGAGGGCCGAGGTCATCGCCGCGACGGGGCTGCCGGTGGCGACGACGGTCCGCAGATGCCCGGCGAACTCCAGCGTGGCGGTGAACTCCGCGGTCCTGGCGCCCGCGGGCGACCACTCGCCGAGCCGGATCGGACCGCCGTGCGCGCAGTAACGGCTGTGGAACTCCGCCGAGGTCAGCCCGGTGGCTTCCGCCCGTAGGCCCTTGGGCGCGGCGGCCTGGAACATGTCTGTATCAAGAGTCAGGATGGTCATTGAAAGTAGGTCTTCCCGAAGAATGTCGTGGCTCAGTTGACAGAGGGGACCAGCACTAACAAGTGGAAATGCCCGCAGCGAGGGGGCCGGCCCGAATCAGACCCCGCTACGGCGGGCTACTACGAGAACTCGGGGAAGCGACGCCACCATCGCGGTGAGCGGAAGTAGCTCGGCGCGATCCTCGGACACGGAGGCGGTAGCCTGCGTTGCCACGGAGGGCCCGATGAGCGACGCCGAAAGCAAAGCGCTGTCGCGGTCTGCGACATGGAGCGCTGCGCTGCGGCGGTCGGCGGGTTTCGGCACGGCATCGAGGATAGGGACATCGCGGCGCAATAGCAACCACATTCGATGCCCGAATTGTCTACTGGCGAGTATCAAACGTGCAGTTCAGCGCGGTGCGGCCAGGGCGAGGGTAGCGTCGGTGACATGGGTCTCCTCGTGGCGATGACCATTCCCGGTCTGGCCGTCCTGCTCATCCTGTTCGCCTTCGCCGAAGTCGCCTGGAACAAACTCACCGGCGGCCGCGCGCTGCCCTGGACTCGCAAGCGGTCGGGGCTTCCGGTCGCGGCGGCGGGGTTCGAACAGGTCACGGCGGTTTTCCAAGGCGGCAAGCACCACGAGTTCGAGCAGCGGATGACGACGCTGATGCATCGGGAGGACGCATCCGACGGCGCGCCACCCCGCGACGAGGTGGATCTCGGCGCCGGATCGGCGCGCCTGATCGTGCGACAGCCCTCGTGAAATACGCCACAACGCAGTGGGATCCGGGTGACTTCACCCGGATCCCACTGGCGCAGTGTGAAATTCGTCCCTATCGGGGCAGAACCTCGTTCAGCTTTCCAGTGGCGACGTCGAAGACGAAGCCGCGGATGGAGTCCTTGTGCGGCACGAACGGGCTGGCGACGATGCGCGCGATCGATTGGCGCACATCGGTTTCCAGGTCCGAGAAAGCCTCCGGCGACCACTCGGGCTTGATGCCGGTCTCCTCCTGGATGCTCGCCTTGAAGTCGTCGTCGGTGAAGGTGAGCATGCCGCAGTCGGTGTGGTGGATCAGGATGATCTCCCTGGTCCCCAGCAGCCGCTGGCTGATGGCCAGCGAGCGGATCTCGTCGGCTGTGACGACGCCGCCCGCGTTGCGGATGACGTGCGCCTCGCCCTCGGCGAGGCCGAGCGCGCCGTAGACATTGAGCCGCGCGTCCATACACGCGACCACGGCCACGCCCTTCGCGGGCGGCAGCGGCAGCGGGCCTCGGAAGGTGCTCGCGTACGCCGCGTTGTTCTCCAGGTACTCATCGGTGACAGTCATGGGCCATCCCCTGCGCTCGGTATGCGTGAATCCCTATGTGTGACCAGCCCCACGGTAGGTGGCCGCGCGGCACGGGACATGGGTCCTGTTCACCGTGATTCGTTTACTTGCGCGCGGTGGCCCGATGATAGCTCTCGGGATGCCAGATGCCGGGCCCGTGCGGTGGGGCCCGGCATGTCGGTGCGGTGTGCCCGCGCCGGTCAGTGCGCGGCGGAATCCCAGCTGCGGCCGACGCCGACGGAGACCTCCAGCGGCACCGAGAGGGCGATCGCGGCGGACATCTGCTCACGCGCCAGCGCCTCGAGCGTCTCCCGTTCCCCCTCGGCGACCTCGAACAGCAGTTCGTCGTGGATCTGCAACAGCATCCTGGAGCGCAAACCCGCCTCGCGCATCGCCCGGTGCACGTTGATCATCGCCACCTTGATGATGTCGGCCGCGGTGCCCTGGATGGGGGCGTTGAGCGCCATCCGTTCGGCGGCCTCCCGGCGCTGCCGGTTGCTGGAATCCAGATCGGGCAGGTACCGGCGGCGGCCGAACAGCGTCTCGGTGTAGCCGACCTTGCGTGCCTGCTCCACCACCTCGTACAGATAGTCGCGGATGCGGCCGAAGCGGGCGAAGTAGACCTCCATCTGCTCCTTCGCCTCGGTGGTGCTGATCTTCAGCTGCGCGGACAGACCGTAGGAGCTCAACCCGTAGGCCAGGCCGTAGGACATCGCCTTGATCCGGCGGCGCAGTTCCGGGCTCACCTCGGAGATCGGGATGTCGAAGGCCTTCGACGCCACGAAGCTGTGCAGGTCCTCCCCCGAGTTGAACGCCTCGATCAGGCCCTCGTCCCCGGACAGGTGCGCCATGATCCGCATCTCGATCTGGCTGTAGTCGGCGGTCATCAGCGACTGGTACCCGGAGCCGACCACGAAGGTGTCGCGGATCTGCCTGCCGGTATCGGTGCGGATCGGGATGTTCTGCAAGTTCGGTTCGGTGGAGGACAGCCGCCCGGTGGCCGCGATCGTCTGGTTGAACGTGGTGTGGATGCGACCGTCCTCGGCGACGCACTTGAGCAGGCCGTCGACGGTGACCTTCAAGCGCGTGGCGTCGCGGTGCGTGAGCAGATGCTCCAGGAAGGGGTGCTGGGTCTTCTCGTAGAGCGATTCCAGCGCGTCCGCGTCGGTGGTGTAGCCGGTCTTGGTGCGCTTGGTCTTCGGCATGTCCAGCTCGTCGAACAACACCACCTGCAACTGCTTGGGCGAGCCCAGGTTGATCTGCTTGCCGATCACCTCGTAGGCCGCCTCGGCCGCCTCGGCCACCCGGTCGGCGAACTGCCGCTGCAGCGTCGCCAACTGGTCGGTGTCCACCGCGATGCCCGCTTCCTCCAAGGTGGACAGCACACCCAGCAGCGGCAGCTCCATGTCCGCCAGCAGCGGGGTGGACTCGATCTGGGCCAGTTCCCCGTCGAGCGCGTCGGCCAGGTCGGCGACGGCACGCGCGCGCAGCATCTGCGCCCGCGCGAGCTCGGCGTCGACGGCGTCCTCGTCGTCGAGCAGCGACAGCTGCGCGGTCTCGCCGGTCTCGGCGCGCAACTCGCGGTGCAGGTAACGCAGTGACAGGTCGTCGAGGTTGAACGTGCGCTGGCCCGGGCGGACCAGATACGCCGCCAGCGCGGTGTCGCTGGTCAGCCCGCCCAGTGCCCAGCCGCGGCCGCGCAGGGCGTGCAGGGCGGCCTTGGCCTCGTGCAGCGCCTTCGGCACGGCCGGGTCGGCCAGCCAGGCGCCCAGCGCCGCCTCGTCCTCGGGGGTGAGCACCGTGACGTCGATGTAGCCGCTCTCGCCGTCACCCGCGGCGATGGCGAGCGCACGAACGTCGCCGCCGGCCGGGGAGCCGGTGCCGAGGATCGAGACACCGTGGCGCACACCGGCTTTCGCGTGCTCGGCGAGCCAGTCCGCGACCGCGCCGATCTCCAGCGCGCCGCCGCTGATCTCGAAACCGGCCTCCGCCTCCGGCTCCGGCGGAGCCAGGGTCTCGAACAGCCGGTCGCGCAGCACGCGGAACTCGAGATCGTCGAACAGCTGATGGATCTTCTCGCGATCCCACGGCCCCTGCGCCAGCTGATCCGGGGTGTACGGCAGCGGCACCTCCCGCATCAGCTCGGTGAGCTGCCGGTTGAGCACCACGCTGCTCAGATTGGCCCGCAGCGCGTCGCCGACCTTGCCTTTCACCTGGTCGACCTTCTCGACCAGGGTGTTCAGGTCGCCGTACTCGCGGATCCACTTGGCCGCGGTCTTCTCCCCCACGCCGGGAATGCCGGGCAGGTTGTCACTCGGATCGCCGCGCAGCGCCGCGTAGTCGGGGTACTGGTTGGGCGTGAGGCCGTATTTGGCCAGCACTTCGTCAGGGGTGAACCGGGTGAGGTCGGACACGCCCTTGCGCGGGTACAGCACCGTGACGTTCTCGTTCACCAACTGGATGGAGTCCCGGTCGCCGGTGACGATGAGCACGCGGAAACCCGCTGCCGTCGCCTGCGTGGTGAGCGTGGCGATGATGTCGTCGGCCTCGAAGCCCTCGATCGCCATCACCGGAATGCCCAGCGCGCCCAATACGTCCTTGGTGAGTTCCACCTGCCCGCGGAACTCGTCCGGCGTGGTGGTGCGGTTGGCTTTGTACTCCGGATACGCCTCGGCGCGGAAGGTCTGGCGCGATACGTCGAACGCCGCGGCCACGTGCGTCGGCTTCTCGTCGCGCAGGAGGTTGATCAGCATCGCGGTGAAGCCGTAGACCGCGTTGGTGGTCTGCCCGGTGACCGTCTTGAAATTCTCCGCCGGTAGCGCGAAGAACGCGCGATAGGCGATCGAATGCCCGTCCAGCAACAGCAGCGTCGGCCGGTCTCCCGAGCCGGGATCGCCGGAGCCGGACGCGGGGGCAGGACGCGGAGCGGTCGTGGGTGAACTCACGCCCCAGAGTCTAGGGACCGGCACCGACAAGGCGATACGCCGACACCCGGCAGCCGGAGCCGCCGGGACCGGATCCCGGTCCGCGGGGCGCGAGTACCGGTCGCGCCCCGCGCCGTCAGAGTGTGCCCGCCAGTTCCCGCAGCACCGGCAGACTCACCGATCCGGAGCCGAGCACCACGTCGTGGAAGGCCTTGATGTCGAAGTCCGCGCCGAGCCGCTCGGTGGCCGCCACCCGCTGGCGCAGGATTTCCAGCTGCCCGATCTTGTAGCCGACCGCCTGCCCCGGCATCGCGATGTAGCGGTCCACCTCCACGGTGATCTCGGCCAGCCCGACCGGCGCGTTGGCCACCATGAAGTCGATCGCCTGCTGCCTGCTCCAGCCTTTCGCGTGCAGGCCGGTGTCGACCACCAACCGGCAGGAGCGCCAGGAATCGCCCGCCAGCATGCCCAGGCGGCCGAGATCGTCCTCGTACAAACCCATCTCGTCGGCAAGCCGCTCGGTGTAGAGCGCCCAGCCCTCGACGAAGGCGGTGTTGGCGAAGGACTGGCGCTGGAAACGCGGCAGGTGGTCGAGTTCGTTGGCGATGGTGAGTTGCAGATGATGACCGGGGATCGCCTCGTGGTAGGCCACCGACGCGGTCTCGAAGCGCCCACGGCCGGTGGGATGGTGCTGGTTGACGAAGTACGTGCCCGGCCTGGACCCGTCGGCGGCCGGCGGGAAGTAATACGCCGCAGGCGAATCCGCGGCCAGGAACTCCGGCACCGGGACGATGTCGCAGGACTCCTTCGGCAGGCGCCCGAACCAGTTCCCCATTTCGGCGGTCGCCACGGCCAGGGCGCGGCGGGCGTCGAACATGATCTGCTCGGCGTCGTCGTAGCGCAGCGCGGGATCGTCGCGCAGCCGACCGAAGATCGCACCGAGATCGCCGGTGCCGAACAGGCGCGCGCCCACCGTCGCGTATTCCTCGCGCAGCTTCGCCAGCTCGGCGAGGCCGAGTTCGTGGATCTCGTCGGCGCCGAGATCGGGCAGCGTGGTGTGGTGGCGCAGCAGCCGCCGGTAGATGTCCTCGCCGTCGGCGCCGAGCCAGCACAGGCCCGGCTGGTCGTCGGGACGCGCGGCGGGCAGCAGTTCGTCGTACAGCGCGTCGCGGTAGACCTGGAACGCAGGCCGGATGACATCCCGCGTCACCTCGGTCAATTCCGAGCGCCATGCGGCCTCGCCGTCCCAGCCCTCCGGACCGGCGAAGGTGACGAACGGATCGGCGGCCACGTCGGAATCCAGGTAGCCGTCCAGCTGATTGAGCGAGCGCTCGATGGCGATCCGGGCGGGCGTGCGGCCCGCGGCCAGTCCCGCGCGGAACCGCTCCACGGCCTGGCCGAGCATGTCCCCGAACTGGCGGTAGCGGCGTACCAGCGCCAGCGCGTGCTCCGGCCGCGGCGCGTTCGTCTGCGGCGCCACCATCAGCACGCCCGCGTGCACGCCGTTCATCTGGTCGGAGGCCAGTTCCAGCGGCCGCCACTCCAGATGCTCGACCGCACCGTTCAATTCGGTGCGCAGCAAGCTGCGGGTGATGCGGTCGCCCTGGCTCAACCCCTCGGCGTCGAGCGCGTCGACCGCGCGCAGCAGATCTCGCCAGGTCGACAGCAACCGCTGTTCGGCGTCGACGGACAGATCCTCGATCCGATCGTCGAAGCGGCGGTCGCCGAGCAGGGTCGCCTCGCTCGGCGCCGCCTCGAGGACGCTGTCCCAGTACCGCTCGGCCAAGCTCATCAGCTCGTCGTGACCATCCATGGTCACGATCATGCCTCGAGCCAGGCCGCGCGGCACCGGAGTCTGCGGCGAGCCAGGCGAAGCCGCCCCAGCGAAGGCCGAGGTACGCCTAGCCCACGCCTAGCCCACGCCGAGATACGCCGATTTCACCGCGGGATCGGTGAGCAATTCCGCGCCGCGGCCGGTCTTGGTGACCTCACCGGTCTCCATGATGTAGGCGCGGTCGCTGCGGGCCAGCGCCTGCTGCGCGTTCTGCTCCACCAGCAGCACCGTGGTGCCCTGCTGGTTGATCTCGCCGATGATCCGGAAGATCTGCTGGATCACCATGGGCGCCAAGCCCATCGACGGTTCGTCGAGCAGCAGTAGCCGCGGCCGCGCCATCAGCGCGCGGGCGATGGCCAGCATCTGCTGCTCACCGCCGGAGAGCGTGCCGCCGACCTGCTTGCGCCGCTCCAGCAACCGGGGAAAGAGCTCGAACACCCACTCCAAGGTCCGGTCGTACTCGGCCTTCTGCTTGAAACCTCTTCCGTAGCAACCCATGTCGAGGTTCTCCTGCACCGTCATGCCGGGGAAGACGCCCCGGCCCTCCGGCGCTTGGATCAACCCGTGCAGCACCCGCTCGTGCGCCTTCATCTGGGTGATGTCGCGACCCTCGAACAGGATCCGGCCACGCGTCAACGGCAGCAGTCCCGACATCGCGCGCATCGTGGTCGTCTTGCCCGCGCCGTTGGCGCCGAGCAGGGTGACCAGCTCGCCCTCCGCGACGGTCAACGAGATCCCGTGCAGCGCTTGGATCCTGCCGTAGTTGACGACCATGCCCTCGACTTCGAGCAGCGGTGTGCCCGCTGCGGTCTCGCGTGCCGTCTCCGCCACCGGCTCGGTGGCCGCCGCCTTGGCGAGCGGCACCGCATCCGGCTCGGGCCCGGACGGCGCGACATCCCCGGACGCGCCGTCTTCGCCTGTGGCGGAGCTGGTTTCGACCGCTTCGGCGTCCGGCACGCCGAGATACGCGGCGATCACGGCGGGGTCGTCCTTGATGTCCCCGGGGAGCCCGTCGGCGATCTTGCGGCCGAACTCCAGCACCACGATCCGGTCGGTCACGCCCATCACCAGCCGCATGTCGTGCTCGATGAGCAGCACGGTGAACCCGTCGTCGCGGATCTTGCGGATCAGGTCCATGAGCGCGGACTTCTCGCTCGGATTGAACCCGGCCGCCGGCTCGTCCAGGCACAGCAGCTTCGGCTCGGTGGCCAGCGCGCGGGCGATCTCCAGGCGACGCTGGTCGCCGTAGGACAGGTTGCGCGCCTTCTCCACCGCGCGCGGAGCGATCCCGACGAACTCCAGCAGCGCCATCCCGCGCTCGATGGCGTCACGTTCCTCGCGCCGATGCCGCGGCGTCCGGAACACCGCGCCCGGCACCGAGGTCTTGTGCCGCGCGTCGGTGCCGACCACGACGTTCTCCAGCGCGGTCATCTCACCGAACAGGCGCACGTTCTGGAACGTGCGGGCGATGCCGAGGCGAGTGATCGCATTGCGCTTGGTCTTGGTCAGCGGTTTGCCGTCGAAGTACACCAGTCCGGAGGCGGGTTGGTAGACGCCGGTGATCGCGTTGAAGCACGTGGTCTTGCCCGCCCCGTTGGGTCCGATGAGACCGAGGATCTCGCCGCGGCGGATCTCGAAGCTCACCTGGTCCAGCGCGGTGAGCCCGCCGAACTGCACCGTGAGGCCCTCGGTCCGCAGCAGCGGCGCACCCACCGCGGTCTCGATCTCGCGGCGCGGGGCCACCACTTCCGCGACGGTCTCCGCGTCGGCGAGTTCCGGGATCACCTGGGTGACGTCGACCGTGCCCGCGGACTCGGCCTGTGGCTCGGCCGCGTAGCCCGCGGCCATGTCCTCGTTGTCGAACAGCGCGTCGCCCGCACCCGGCCCGGTCATCGGCCCGCTCCGATCGGCTCGACGGGGGCCGGTCTGCGCACGGCCTGGTACACCTGCCTGCCGTAGGTGAGCAGCTTCTGCCGCACCGGGAACAGACCCTGCGGACGCAGAATCATCATCACCACCAACGCGATGCCGAAGTACAGATATTTGAGGTCGCCCAGCGACTGCGCGCCGCCCTTGCGGAACAGCAGCACACTGCCGAGCAGCAGCAATGCCAGCACGCCGGTCACCACCATCGCGGTGATCACGCCGCGCCGCGGCCACACGCTCAGCCGGCCCGACCACAGCCGCCACGCGACGATCAGCGCGACGAACACCGCGACATCGATCGCCAGCAGGACGTACCCGGTCGACTCGTTGCTCACCAGGTTCACCGACTGCAACCTTGCGGGCAGATAGGCGATCACGAACGCGCCGAAGATCACCCCGAGCTTGTTGCCCTGCCCGCCGATGACCACCGCGCACAGGAACAGCATCGAGTTGATGATGTTGAACCCGGTGGGATTGATGAACTGCACCTGTCCGGCGTAGATCGCGCCGGACATGCCGCCCACCGCGGCGCCGATCATGAACGCCCACAGCTTGAACTTGAACGTCGGCACGCCCATGATCTCGGCCGCGTCCTCGTCCTCGCGGATGGCGACCCAAGCGCGGCCGACGCGGCTGCGCTCCAGGTTCCCGACCACCAGCAGCACGATCACCACCAGCACCATGCCGAGCCAGTACCAATAGGTGCCGTAGCCGGCGCGGTCGAGCAGGTCGGCGCTGTCCGGGTTGCCGCTGTTGCCGCCGGAGAACACGCCTTCCGGTCTGCTCGCGGACTCGCCGACGTGCGGATACGCGACACCCGACAGGCCGAGGCTGCCGTTGGTGATCTCGGTGAGGTTCTCCGCGAGCAACCGGACGATCTCACCGAAACCAAGCGTCACGATCGCCAGGTAGTCGCCGCGCAGGCGCAGCGTCGGCGAACCGAGGATCAGACCGGACACCGCGGTCACCGCGACCGCGATCGGCAGGCACGCCAGCCACGCCCATTTCGGATCGAGCCAGCCGCCGTCGGTCTGGTTCCACGGGCTGTTGGGGCTGGTGAGCAGGCCGACGGTGTAGGCGCCGACCGCGTAGAAGCCGACGTAGCCGAGATCGAGCAGGCCCGCCTGCCCGACCACGACATTGAGGCCGATGGCCAGCAGCGCGTACATCGCGACCTGCGCCATCACCAGGCCGAAATTGTAGGAAGGGGTGTTCAGCAGCGGCGGCGGGAACAGCGGGAGCAAGGCGAGCAGGAGCAGGATCGGGACGCCGACGCCCCACTGCGCGGGCCTGCTCAAGCCGTCCCACCAGGTCCGGATCGCGTCCCCGAGGCCGCGGCGCCCGGGGTCCGGCGTGGACGCCGTCGTAGTCGTGTCGGTCATGCGCGCGCCCTTCCGAGACTCTCGCCGAGGATGCCCGTCGGGCGAACCATCAGCACCAGAACGAGCACCACGAACGCGACCACGTCACGCCACTCGGTGCCGAACAGCATCTGGCCGTACTGCTCCACCACGCCGAGCACCAGACCGCCCAGCAGCGCGCCGCGCAGATTGCCGATGCCGCCGAGCACCGCGGCGCTGAACGCCTTGATACCGAGGATGAATCCACCGGAGTAGATGATCCCGTTCGGGATCTTCAGCGTGTACAGCATCGCCGCCGCGCCCGCGAGCACACCGCCGATGAGGAAGGTCAGCATGATGACCCGCTCCCGCGAAACGCCCATCAACGTCGCGGTGTCGGGATCCTGCGCCACGGCGCGGATACCGCGCCCGAACTTGGTCCGGTTGATCAGGACTTCGGTGACGATCGCCAGCGCCACGGCCGCGATCACGATGAGCAGCAT
This sequence comes from Nocardia sp. NPDC059691, assembly GCF_042733915.1. Classification (NCBI taxonomy): domain Bacteria; kingdom Bacillati; phylum Actinomycetota; class Actinomycetes; order Mycobacteriales; family Nocardiaceae; genus Nocardia; species Nocardia sp. NPDC059691. The sequence continues at coordinate 57,386 of NZ_JBHWFB010000020.1, forward strand.
GATGTTGGTGACATCCGCGCCGCCGAAACTGAACTGCACGGTGGGCTCGACGAGCCGGATGGCCTGCTGCGCGTTGGTGCCGCCGAGATCGGGGCGGATCTTCGGCAGCACGAAATGCACCAGTTCCTGCAGGACGAACGACATGCCGATCGCGGTGATCAGGAAGGCCAGCGGTTTGGCGCCGCGCTTGCGCAGCGGACGATAGGCCACCCGTTCCAATCCGACGGCCGCGCCGCCGGATACGAGCATGCCCACCACCATCGCCAAGCCCAGGTACACGACCGTGAGCGCCACGCCCTGGGTGTAGGCGTCGGGGCCTGCCGTGAATCCGAAGATCATCAATCCGATCAACTGGCCGAACAACCCGAGCATGAAAATTTCCGAATGGGCGAAATTGATCAGCCGCAATACGCCGTACACCAAGGTGTAGCCCACGGCGACCAAGGCATAGATGGCGCCATAGGTCACGCCGTCGACGGTCAGCCGCCAGAAATTATCGATCAGCCCCTCGTAGTTGAAGTCGACCGAGCCGGCCGCGAGTTGTACCCCGGCGGCCAATGCCGTTTGTTTCATTTATTTCTGCCCTCATCCATTCGCCCACCGAACAACGGCACGTACGGGGATTCGCCCGAATCCCCGTACGTGCCGTGCGCCCGGGATCCGGGGCTACTTGACCTCGTACACCCAGATCAGCGCGTTCGACAGTTCACCGTTCGGGTTCCACTTGTACTGACGCGCGAGGCCGGCACCGTCGTACGTCCGCACATAGTCGAGCAGGTCCGGGCGGGTGACCTTCCCGCCGTCGATGCCCTTGGCCAGGATCGTGGTGAGGTCGTAGGCCTCGACCGAGTAGACGCCCGGCGCCTGACCGTTGAGCGCCTCGTAGTCCTTGGCGAACTTCTCCGGGGCGGGACCGCACGGGCACGACAGCTTCGCACCCTTGGCCGCGCTGCCCGCCTGGGCGACGAACTGCGGGTCGTTGGTGCCGTCGGCGGAGACGAAGACCGCCTTCACGCCACCGGACTTCAACTGCTGGGCCAGCGGCGCGGCCTCGGAGTAGTAGCCGGAGTAGAAGATGGCGTCCGGATTCGCCGCCGCCACCTTGGTGACCGTCGCGGAGAAGTCCTTGTCGCCCTTCTTGATGCTGGCCGCGCACGCCGGGTCGGCGGCGGCGCCGAGGCCTTCGGTGATGGACTTCGCCAGGCCGGTGCCGTAGTCGGTGTTGTCCTGGATGACGCAGACCTTCTTGTAGCCGGCACTGTTGACCAGGTACTTCGCCACCGAGGGACCCTGCACGTCGTCGTTGGCCAGACCGCGGAAGAAGGTGGTCCAGCCGTTCTGGGTCAGCGTCGCGTTGGTCGCCGAGGAGGTGACCGACACCAGGCCCGCGTCGCTGAGGATCTTGCCGGTCGCCTTCGTCTCACCGGAGAAGGCGGGACCGACCAGGCCGATGATCGAGCGGTCGTTGACGATCTGCGGGATCACCTGGGTGGCCTTCTGCGGGTCGCCCTCGGTGTCGAACTGCTTGAGCTCGATCTTGCAGCCGGGGTTGGCCTTGTTGTGCTTGTCCAGGGCCAGCTTGACGCCGTTGACGATGTTGATGCCGAGCGCGGCGTCGGGGCCGGTCAGCGCGCCCGCCATCGCGATGGCCGTGCCCGGCGCGCAGGTCGCTTTGCCGTCGCCCGCGGGATCGGCCGCTGTTGCCGCGTCGGCCTTCGGCACTTCCTTGCCTTGCTGGTCGACCTGCAGAACCGGCTGGATGGAGAGGCCGCCCGCCCCGCTGGTACCCGAGGAATCCGAACCGCTGCTGGTGGATTTGTCGCTACAACCCGTCAGCACCAGCGCGGCGGCGGCGCCGACGGCCAGAACAGCTCGCGTCGAGCGACTGCGCCATGTCGAACTAAGCACGTTTCACCTCATCTAAGTTCTGTGCTCCCCCGGGATCGCCGAGGAGGCCGACTCACTTCAGCCCGGTCAGAACATAGCGTCGGTACGTTAGTTCCGCATCACATTCGGATCATGCGCGCGACATCGTTTCGAATTCTTGTTCACGACTACGTTTCGTTCGCGTAAATTTTCCCGCGAACGGCGCCGTCACTTCGGTGTCAGGTTCTCCAGCACTACCTCGGCGACCGCCTTCATCGTCGTGCGGCGGTCCATTGCGGTGCGCTGAATCCACTTGAACGCCTGCGGCTCCGAAAGGCCCTGCGTCTGCATCAGCACACCCTTGGCACGCTCCACCAGTTTGCGCGTCTCGAGTCGCTCGGCGAGATTCGCGACCTCGCTCTCCAGCGCGGTGATCTCGTGGAAGCGACTGGCGGCCAATTCGATGGCGGGCACCAGATCCGATTTCGTGAACGGCTTCACCAGGTAGGCCATCGCACCCGCGTCACGGGCCCGCTCCACCAGATCGCGCTGGCTGAACGCGGTCAGGATGACCACCGGGGCAACGCGTTTCGACGCGATCTCCGCCGCCGCGTCGATCCCGTCACGGCGCGGCATCTTCACGTCCATGATGACCAGATCGGGCCGGTGCTCGACGGCGAGGTCCACCGCCTGCTGGCCGTCACCCGCCTCGCCGACCACCTGATAGCCCTCTTCGGTCAGCATCTCGACCAGATCCATGCGAATGAGCGCCTCGTCCTCGGCGACGACGACCCGCTTCGCCCCGGCGTCCTTCTTGGTGCCGGCGCCCCCAGCTGCTGTGCTCATAGGTAGACCCCTCTGGTTCCGATGCCCTGTACCCGACCCAACCAAAGGAAAGCCGCGCTCGCACGGGGCGAGCTCCGGCCATCCTTCGGGCTGTCGAGTGATGTAAAGAGTACCTTTCACTTCGGCATAGAACGCATATACCCTGCGCAAACCGCGCCTCCGCGCCGTTCGGGCCAACCCATTTCCGTCCACGCCACCCGACCCGCTATAGTTCCACCCGGTGCGCCGAGTTGGCGGAACTGGCAGACGCGACGGTCTCAAAAACCGTTGTCCGAAAGGACGTGTGGGTTCGAGTCCCACACTCGGCACCAAGGTGGAACGCAATCTCCGCGATTGCCGCTCCCTGATCCCGTCACGCGGCCCCCGCCGAGCGCAAGCGCGGTGCCACACCACGTGATGCCACGGCCACGCCTCCGCCTAAACGTCCGGCACCGTCGGCTGCCGCAGCTTCGGTCGTGGTTGCCGTGCTTCGGCGTCTTCGGCGGTTCTGATCACCTCGCGAAGGGTTTCCCGGGCCTGCGCCAGGTCGGTCGCACGGTGATCGAGCCGGACCAGCTGAGTGCGTAGCTTGTCCAGCACGCCGGGGCAAGGACGCAGAGAGCCCTCGTCCAGAGCGCAGGGCAGCACTTGTCGAACCAAGCGCGTCGACAGGCCCGCGGCCAGTAAGGCCCGGATCTGTCGGACGGTCTGTTCCGCGGTGCGGTCGTAGTCGCGGTAGCCGTTGGCCTGCCGCTGCGGTGTGAGCAAGCCGGCGTGTTCGTAGTAGCGCAGCTGACGTTCGCTGGCGCCGGTGCGTTCGGCCAATTCTCCGATCAACATGCGACGTCACTCCCGATCTCTTGACCTTGCACTGCGTCAACCTTCAACACTGCACCCGCGGCCCTATTCCTCGAACGCCACGGGAGGCATCCCTTGATCATCGACGCGCACAGCCATGTTCACGACCCGGTGCGGACTCATATCGAACTCATGGACGAAGCGGGAGTAGACCGGGCGGTGCTGTTCGCCACACGTCCACATCCGGAACGGGCGACCGATCTCGTGTCGCTCCGAAACGAGATGAGCGCTTTGACCGCCGCCCTCGACGGGCGTGGGAAAGACGCCGACAGCTACCGCCTGGCGTGGCAGGAACTCGACGCGGCGCTCGCGGCATATCCCGATCGTTTCATCGGCTTCGGCACGGTGCGGCTCGATCTGCCCGCGTCGGAGATCGCCGAGTACGTGTGCCACGAGGTGGTCGGCCGAGGCCTGCGCGGCATCGGCGAACTGACACCACAGCCCGACAACGCGGCGCGGATCGAACCGGTCCTGCGAGCCGCCGCCGACCACGGGGGCCTTCCGGTGGTGGTCCATGGATTCGCCCCGACCACGGCCCGGGACTTGAGAACTCTGGCGGACCTCGCACGTCGGCATTCGACCGTGCCACTGATCATCAGCCAGATGGGCGGGCTCAACTGGCTGTCGGCCATCGAATTGGTCCGTGAAATTCCGAACATGTACCTCGAACTGTCCACCGCCAACGTCATATTCGCTGTTCGGCTCGCGATCGACGAGATTCCCGACCGCACTCTGTTCGGCTCGGACGCTCCCTACGGCGACCCCTTCCTGGCCCGCGCCACGGTGGAACGCGTCACCGCTTCGGGCGAAGTGCGGGAAAGTGTCCTCGGGGGAACCATCGCCCGGCTACTGGAACTCTGACGCCGACCGGTCACTGCGATGGCTACCGCCGACACCCGCCGAAGCCGTGATCGATACGCCCCGGCCACTGTCGCAGCCAACCGTGTACCAGCGGATGGCGATGGGTACTCGACGGCCGGGGCGATATCGCGGATGGCGAGCATGCGTCCTCATCGAACCGATCCGAGTGCCGAATCGTTGTCCCTGTAGCGGCATTCGACATCCGGGGCCAGCGGAGGTATGCAATGCGAGTGAACAGGACCACCGTGGATCTGTCGGAGTATCCGGATCTGGTGGTCATCTATATCGGCATGCGGGTGCGGCGGCCTCGGGGGATGCTACGGCTGCTCGGGCTGGGGCCGAAACTCTATCGCTCGCACAAGGATCGTCCGGACGGGTTGCTGCTGCACGAAGATCTCGTGTGGGCGCTGTTCCCGCCGCATTGGGGCGCACGGCAGTACTGGCGTGATCTCGAGAGCCTCGAAGCCTGGACCCGGACGGCGCCACATCGGGACTGGTGGCGGGAGTTCCTGCGCGACTCCGGCGGTACCGGCTTCTGGCACGAGGCGTACTTCGCTCGTGGCGGCATCGATGCCATGTACGACGACATGGACCCCGCGACAGGACTCGCGCGGTTCGCGCCCGTGGTCGCTTCGCGCGGTCAGCGCTTCTCCACTCGCGGTCGAGTCCAGGGCAGACCGGCCGGGGTCGAGCCCGTGGTGAGCGAAAACGTTTACTACGGCAGCGAATCCGAGTAGCCTGCGCGCGCTGTCATATCACGAAGCAATCACAATGCAGCGTTTGAATGCCTGCGCGCCGGGGTACAGCAAGAAGGAGAATCGAACAGCACCACTCCTCGGAGTGACGTACGTCGCAGGCCAGAGGCCGGAAGCGGCGTACTTCGTGTACGGCGCGCTACGAGCAGATGAATATGTTGTTCCCACATGTGGGACTAACGACTCATGACCTTCTGATAGCCTCTGCGCCGTTTATCGTTATCGGTATGCACGTCTTGTTCGTCTGCAACGGCAACGTTTGCCGTTCGGTGATCGCCGAGCGGCTCACGCGCGCCCTCGCGGTCGAACACGATCTCCCCTACCTCACCGCCGAAAGCGCGGGAACCCGTGCGCTGGTGGGATTTCCCGTCGAGCCACTGGCCGCGCAGACCATCACCGGGCTCGGCGCCGACGCGAGCAACTTCCGGGCACGTCGCCTGAAGCCGGAGCTGGTCGACAAGGCCGACCTGGTGCTCACGATGACCGAGCAGATCCGCGACCAGGTGGTCGACCTGGCCTTCGGCGCCGGAGCGCGCACCTTCACGCTGCTGGAGGCCCATCGCATCGCGCACGTCACCGGCGCGCGCACGGTCGCCGAATTGCACCGGGCCCGCAACGATCTGTCGCTGGTCGGCCGGGAGAACATCGCCGACCCGGTCGGGCTGTCCCCCCAGGCGTTCTGCGAGGTCGGCGACCGCATCGCCGAGGCGATGGTGCCGCTGCTGCTCGCGCTCGCCCCGCACGAGCAGCCGCGCTGGCCGCACGACGAGCGCCGTGGACTGGTGATCCGCCCCGGCGGCGCACCGGCGCCGCTGGCGACATTCCTCGCCGCCCAACGCACCCGGTGACCGCGGGCGAAAACCGCACGCGACAGCGCACGCAGCCGTCGCGTATCGAACCTGTTATCAACGGGCTGTGTTCATTTCCGCGTCGGACGCACTAAACTCCCGCCGGACAACACTCTCCGCCGTTGCTGGTTCGACACAGGACAGGAATCAGACATGCCGAAACGCATTTCGGATGTTTCGCTCCATGTTTATGTGACACCGGAAACTCTCGAACGCGTCGTCGACACCGTGCGCGAGGTGGTCGACGACCATCTCACCGACCGGGACGTGTTCGCCTGGCGCTTCACCCTGCCGGTCGACGCCGACGACCCGGCCCACGCGGCTCTCGAGAGCCGCTGCCCCGCGGATCCGCCCGGCGACCGCTCGGACCGTCGCGGCACCTACGAGATCGCGCTCAGTCTGGTCGGCGCACCCGACCAGCTGACCGACGACCATATGGCCGCACTGGAACGCCAACTGCTGCAGCGCATCTCAGGGCTGGCGCGAACCGAGCCGGGATCGGATATCCCGGTCTCGATCCGCGCGTCGCAACGCACCGACGTCGATCTCGACATCGATCGCGATCTCGAACTGCTGTAACTCCGGACCTCAGCGCCGCGAGGGGAAGTGGCGGATGAGTCCCTCTTGCACCGTGGTGGCCAGCAGATCGCCGCTGCGGGAGTAGAAGCGGCCGGTCGCCAGGCCACGGGAGCCCGCGGCCACCGGCGATTCGGTGCAGTACAGCGCCCACTCGTCGAAACGGAACGGGCGGTGGAACCAGATCGAGTGGTTGACCGTGGCCGCGACGATGCGGTCCAGACCCCACGACAGCCCGTGGGTGGTGATGATCGAGTCCAGCACCGTGGTGTCGGACGAGTAGCCCAGCGTCGCCACATGGATCAGCGGATCGTCGGGCAGCCTGCCGTCCGCGCGCATCCACACCCGGTTGTGGTTGAGCCGCTCCCCCGTGCCCTTCAGGATCCACGCCGGATCGTTGGTGTAGCGCATGTCGATCGGATGCGGCGCCTTGACGAACATCTCCAGCTTGTCCTCCAAGCCTTCGAAGCTCTCCTCGACCCGCGGCAGCGTCTCCGGGTCCGGCACCTCCGGCTGGGCATGCGCGTGCTCGAGTCCCCTGCCCCAGTCCTGGAACGCGGCGAGCATGACGAACAGCTCCTGGCCGTCCTGGCTGGCGGTGACCGTGCGGTTGGCGAACGCCCGGCCGTCGCGATGACGGTCCACCCGGTACTCGATCGGCTTCTTCACATCGCCGCCGCGCACGAAGTGCGCGTTGACCGCGTGCACCGGCCGGTCGCCGACCGTGCGGCCCGCGGCGATGATCGCCTGCGAGACGAGCTGACCGCCGAAGGTACGGCTCCACACCTTCTCCGGGTGCTGGCCGACGAACACGTCCTCGTCCATCTGCTCGAGATCGAGCAGGGCAAGCAGCACATCCAGGTCGGAACGCTGCGTGCCGTCCGCGACGTCGACGGGGCTGCTCAGGGAAGCACTCACTAATGGTCCTCCTCACCGATTCGGTGAACGTGGATCAGGTTGGTGGAACCGACGGTACCGGGCGGCGACCCGGCGACGATGACCACCAGGTCACCCTTCTGGTATCGGTCCATCGACAGAAGTGCTACATCCACCTGGTGGATCATCGCGTCGGTGCTGCTCACGGTCGGCACGATGAAGGTCTCGGTGCCCCAGGTGAGCGCCAGCTGGCTGCGGACCTCGGGCAGCGGCGTGAACGCCAGCAGCGGCAGCGGGGTGTGCAGGCGGGCCAGGCGGCGCACCGTGTCGCCCGACTGGGTGAACGCGACCAGCGCCTTGGCGTTGAGCCGCTCGCCGATGTCGCGGGCGGCGTAGGAGATCACGCCGCGCTTGGTGCGCGGCACGTGGGTCAGCGGCGGCACCCGGGTCGACTCGGTCTCCACCGCGTGCACGATGCGCGCCATCGTGCGCACCGTCTCGATCGGGTACTTGCCCACCGAGGTCTCGCCCGACAGCATCACCGCGTCGGCGCCGTCGAGCACCGCGTTCGCGACGTCGGAGGCCTCGGCGCGGGTGGGGCGGGAGTTCTCGATCATCGATTCCAGCATCTGCGTGGCGACGATGACCGGCTTGGCATTCTCGCGGGCCATCTGGATGGCGCGCTTCTGCACGATCGGAACCTGCTCCAGGGGCAGCTCGACACCGAGGTCGCCGCGCGCGACCATGACCGCGTCGAAGGCCAGGACGACGGCCTCCAGGTTGTCGATCGCCTCCGGCTTCTCCAGCTTGCCGATCACCGGCACCCGGCGGCCCACCCGGTCCATCACGTCGTGCACGAGCTCGACATCGGACGGGGACCGCACGAACGACAGCGCGATGAAGTCCACGCCGAGCTTCAGCGCGAATTCCAGGTCCTCGATGTCCTTCTCCGAGAGCGCGGGGACCGACACGTCCATGCCCGGCAGCGAGACGCCCTTGTTGTTGGAGACCGGCCCACCCTCGGTGACCCGGCAGACCACGTCGTTGCCATCGACGCGGGTGACGATGAGGCCGACCTTGCCGTCGTCGACCAGCAGGCGATCGCCGGGCTTGGCGTCCTGCGCGAGTTCCTTGTAGGTGGTGGACACGCGGTCGTGGGTCCCGTCGATGTCGTCGACGGTGATGCGGACCTCTTCACCGGTCGCCCAGACGGTCTTGCCTTCCAGGAAGCGGCCGAGGCGGATCTTGGGACCCTGCAGGTCGGCGAGAATGCCGACCGCCCGGCCGAGGTGGTCGGAGGCCTGGCGCACCTTCTTGTAGTTCTCGGCATGGTCGGCGTGCTCGCCATGGCTGAAGTTCAGCCGAGCCACGTCCATGCCGCTCTCGACGAGTTCGCGGATACGGTCCTCGGTGGCAGTGGCCGGTCCGAGCGTGCACACAATCTTCGTCCGTCGCATCACGGGTAGAGCCTAGTCCCGCTCGGTGGGCAGGTCCCGCCGTGGCCATGGTGAATCCTTGGTGAAAAAAATGAACGACAGCTCCATAGCAGGTACAAACGGATATTCAGCGAGCGACATGACGGGCCAACCTCGTTTCCAGCCGGGTCTGCCCGAACCCGAGGATCAGGCAGATCACCCAGTAGTACAGCGCCGCGACTCCGTAGAGCGCGAAGAAGTCGAAAGTGGGGGCGGCGGCGAGCTGGGCGACGCGCAGCAGTTCGGTCACCAGGATGGTGGAGGCCAGTGAGGTGTCCTTCACCAAGGAGATCAAGGTGTTCGACAGCGGCGGCACGGCGATGCGCGCAGCCTGCGGCAGGATGACCAGCCGCAGCATCATCGGGTACGACATGCCGAGCGCCTGCGCCGCCTCCCATTGCCCCGTGGCGACGCTCAGGATGGCGGCGCGCACCACCTCGGCCGCGTACCCGCCGACATTGAGGCTGAACGCGATCACCGCGGCGGGAAAGGGGTCTATCACGATGTCGAACTGCGGCAGCGCGTAGAACACGATGAACAGCTGCACCAGCAGCGGTGTGCCGCGAATCAGGGAGATGTAGAAGCGGGCCGCCGCCGACAACGGCCGCACCGGCGACATCCTGGCCAGCGCGACGAACAACGCGAGCGCAAGGCCGATGGCGAAGCTGATGGCGGTGAGCGGAAGGGTCTTGGTGACGGTGGCCTGCAGCATCGGCCACAGGTTGTGCCAGATGAGGTCCCGGGTGGCGGCGTCCATGAACGATGTCGGCTACTGGCTGACGTCTGTCCCGAAATACTTCTCGGAGATCTTCGCCAAGGTGCCGTCGGCGCGCAGCTGGTTCAGCGCGTTGTCCACGTCGGTGATCAGCGCGTCGCCCTTGCGCGCGGCGAACGCCTGCTTGCTCACCGATCCGGTCCGGCCCGCGATCTTCACGCTGGTGTCGCCGGTCTTCTTGGTGTATTCGGCGACTGCCAGGTTGTCGTTGACGGTGGCGTCCACGCGGCCGTTCTTCAGCAGCTGGATGGCCTGCACGAAACCTTCGACGGCCTCGACCTTCGCACCCGCGTCGGTGGCGACCTTGCTCCAGTTGCTGGTGGCCGACTGCGCGCAGGTCTTCCCGTTGAGATCGGCGAGGCCGGTGACGGCGTTGTTGTCGGCGCGGGTGACGATCACGCCCGCCGATGTGGTGTAGGGCGCCGACAGCGCGTACTTGACCGTGCGCTCGTCGTTCACGGTCACCTGGTTGGCCACCAGGTCGAAGCGCTTGGATTCCAGGCCCGCGAAGATGGCGTCCCACGGAGTCTGCACGAACTCGACCTTCTTGCCGAGCTTGGCACCGACCGCCTGGATCACCTCGACGTCGTAGCCGGTGAGCTTGCCGTCGGAGCCCTGGAAACTGAACGGGGAGTAGGTGCCCTCGGTGCCGACCTTCAGCACGTTCGGGTCGCTGTCACCGCACCCGCTCAGTCCGGTGGCGGCGACGATGGCGAGCATGGCGGCGGCGAACAGCTTGCGACGCACGGAAATCCTCTCTTCGGTGCGTGGAACTCCACACACGGCACGCGAGTCCGGTCATGCTACGCCCGGACCCGTGCGCGCGACAGTATCGCGATCACCACGCTCGAAAAGGTTGTGCTCATTGATTTCGCCCGAACGACCGGGAGGCGGGTATCCCCACCTCCCGGCACAGTCGATACCGCGGCGGTCAGTCGCGCAGCGGACGGCCCTGCGAATCGGGAACCTTGCCGACCAAGATCATGACGCCGTCGATGAGACCCCAGATGCCGCCGAGACCACAGGTCAGGATCGTGACCACCAGTTGGGCGATGCCGAGGCCGGTGTACCCGAGGTAGAAACGGCCGACACCGAAACTGCCGAGGAAGATCTGCAGCAGGCCCGCGACCAGCTTCTGCTTGTCCGACAGCGGAACACCGAACGGGTCGCGGCCCCAGGGCGCCTCCGGGTCGTTCGGGTTGTAGCCCTGCGGGCCGACCGGGTACGGCGCGGCCGGGTAGCCACCGGGCTGCTGGCCGTAGGCTCCGACGGGCTGGCCGTACTGGGGCTGCTGGCCGTAAGGGTCCGACGGCGGGCTGTACTGCGGCTGGCTCTGTTCCTCCAGCGGCTTGGTCAGATCAGGGCCGGTGCCCGGCGGACCGTACTGCGGGCCCCCGGCGCCCGGATTCTGCTGGTAAGGGTCGGTCACTCATGTCCTCCTCATTAGTGCGGGCACCCTCTTGTCGGCCCCCGGCCTCACTGGATCGCCGAACCGCGGCTCGTGACGATCACGAGTCATTGTCACCGGGAACGACCGGGTTGTCGCCTCCGGAGCGTTCGGCGCTACCAGTGGTTATCGCGGCGGATCGCCCGATCGTTGCCGCGGAGGAGAGTCGAGGCCGCCCGCGACGGATCGGGCCGTCGCGGCGACCGGCGGCGATCAGCCCTTGTCCGACGCGGCCGTGCCGGAATTCGTTTTCGCCGAACCGTTTTCGGAGCCATCGGGATGTCCGCCCAGCTCGGCAGCGGACGTCCCGGTGTCGGCTGCGTCGGCGGTGGACCCGGCCTTCTCGAATTCGCCGGTACCCGAGGACTTCTCGGTCGGCGCCGCTGCGGCGGCACGCAGCGCGCGGAGCTGCCACGGCCAGGGCCGGGGGCTCGCGCCGGGTTGCAACTGCTCGGGCGTCTCGCGTCCCTTGGTGGCGAACACGAAGTAGGCGATCGCGGCCAGGAACACGAGGGCGGAGGTGAACGAGTTGATCCGGATGCCCGCGATCTTCGTCGCCTCGTCGGCGCGCATCAGTTCGACGAAGAACCGTCCGAAGCAGTAGCCGGCGACGTACAGGGCGAACAGGCGTCCGTGACCGATCCGGAAACGTCGGTCCACGTACACCAGCAGCACGACGACCAGCAGGTTCCACAGCAGCTCGTACAGGAAGGTGGGGTGCACGATCTTTTCGACCACGCCGGTGGAGGCGCCGTTCATCATGTCGAGCTGACCGTCGTCGCCCACCCGCCGGTAGATCTCCAGGCCCCACGGCAGGTCGGTCTCGCGCCCGTAGAGCTCTTGGTTGAAGTAGTTGCCGAGCCTGCCGATGGCCTGCGCCAGCAGGATCGGCGGCGCGACCGCGTCACCCAGAGCGGGCAACGGGATCTTGTATACCCGGCAGCCGATCCACGCTCCGATGCCGCCCAGCAGCACCGCACCCCAGATGCCGAGCCCGCCTTGGTAGATCTTCAGCGCGTCGACCGGGTGCCCGCCCGCGCCGAAGTATTTCTGCCAGTCGGTGGCCACGTGGTAGAGCCTGCCGCCGACCAGGCCGAACGGCACCGCGAACATCGCGACGTCCAGGATCGCGCCGGGCTGGCCGCCGCGAGCGCGCCAGCGCCGTTCGCCCCACCAGATCGCGACGATGATGCCGAGGATGATGCACAGGGCATACGCCCGCAGCGGGAACGGACCGAGCTGCCAGACGCCGCGCGCGGGGCTGGGGAGGTAGGCCAGCACGGCGCCGCTGACGCCGCCGTCGGCCAGGACACTGTCTGCGAGGACTCGTAACGTCACGGGGCCACCGTAGCGGAGATGCTCGACCGGCCCGCCACCACCGCACCGCCCTCGCCGCGTCGGGGTTCGCCGAAGACGCCCAGAGCAGGCCCGTGCCGAGCCCGATCATGGCGATTCGGCGGCTACCGGGTCCGGAGTCCGGAAGTCGGAGCCCGTCGGACGCGCTTCGGAACCGTGCGCTGGACTCCGACCGGTTGCTAGGACGCGACGGTCGCCGACCGCACGCCTTCGGCCAGCTCCGCGGTGAGTGCTCGCACCGCGTCCAGCCCTCGGCCCGCCGCGCTCACCAGCGCCGAGCCGACGATGACGCCGTCGGAGTAGGACGCGATCTCGGCGGCCTGCTCGCCCGAGCGGACGCCGAGGCCTACGCCGATCGGGATATCGGAGTGGGCCCGGATCCGCGCGCACAGGGCGGGTGCGGCCGAGGACACCACGTCCCGCGCGCCGGTCACGCCCATGGTCGAGGCCGCGTAGACGAAGCCGCGACTGGCCTCGAGCGTCTTCACCAGGCGTTCCTCGGTGGAGGACGGCGCGACCAGGAAGATGCGGTCCAGGTTGTGCGTGGACGAGGCGATGAACCAGTCGTCGGCCTCTTCCGGAATCAGGTTCGGGGTGATGATGCCCGCGCCGCCCGCCGCGGCCAGATCCCGCGCGAAGCGATCCACGCCGTACTGGAGCACGGGATTCCAGTAGCTCATCACGACGGCCTTGCCCCCGGCTTCGGTGATCGCCTCGACCACCGCGAATACGTCGCGCACCCGCACACCGCCGCGCAGCGCCTGTTCGGCGGCGGCCTGGATGGTCGGGCCGTCCATCACGGGATCGGAGTAGGCGACGCCGACCTCGACGATGTCGCATCCGGCTTCGATCATCGCGCGCACGACCTCGATCGAACCGGCCAGGTCGGGGTAGCCCGCGGGCAGGTAGCCGATCAGTGCCGCGCGGCCCTCGGCTCGGCAAGCGGCGAAGGTGTTCGCCAAGCGGGACTGCTGGCTCACCGGCCCTCCTCCTTCGGCTCGTCGAACAGCCCGAACCACCGCGCTGCCGTGTCCATGTCCTTGTCGCCCCGGCCGGAGAGGTTCACCAGGATGATCGCGCCCTCGCCGAGTTCCTTGCCCAGTTGCAGGGCGCCTGCCACCGCGTGCGCCGACTCGATCGCGGGGATGATGCCCTCCTTGCGACTGAGCAGCAGCAGGGCGTCCATCGCCTCGGTGTCGGTGATCGGCCGGTATTCGGCGCGGCCGACGTCCTTGAGGTAGGCGTGCTCGGGTCCGACGCCCGGATAGTCCAGGCCCGCCGAGATCGAATGCGACTCGATGGTCTGCCCGTCCTCGTCCTGCAGCAGGTACGAGTAAGCGCCCTGGAACGCTCCCGGCGTCCCGCCGGTGAACGTGGCCGCGTGCCTGCCGGTGTCGACGCCGTCACCGGCCGCTTCGTAACCGATCAGCCGGACCTCGGGGTCGTCGAGGAACGCGTGGAAGATACCGATGGCGTTGGATCCGCCGCCGACGCAGGCGACGACCGCGTCGGGCAACCGGCCGGTGGTGGATTGCACCTGGGCGCGGGCCTCCAGGCCGATGATGCGCTGGAAATCGCGCACCAGCATCGGGAACGGGTGCGGGCCCGCGGCGGTGCCGAAGCAGTAGTAGGTGTCGTCGGCGTTGGTCACCCAGTCGCGCAGCGCCTCGTTGATGGCGTCCTTGAGCGTCTGCGAACCGGAGGTCACCGAGATCACCTCGGCGCCGAGCAGGCGCATCCTGGCCACGTTGAGCGCTTGGCGCGCGGTGTCGACCGCGCCCATGTAGACGACGCAGTCCAGGCCGAGCAGCGCGCAGGCGGTCGCCGTGGCGACGCCGTGCTGGCCCGCGCCGGTCTCCGCGATCACCCTGGTCTTGCCCATCCGCTTGGCGAGCAGCGCCTGGCCGAGCACATTGTTGATCTTGTGCGAGCCGGTGTGGTTGAGATCTTCGCGCTTGAGCAGGATGCGGGCGCCGCCCGCCTGCTCGGACAGCCGCTTGCACTCGAACACCGGCGACGGGCGGCCGGTGTAGTCGCGCTGCAGCCGATCGAGTTCGTTGAGGAAGGAGTCGTCGAGCCGGGACTTCTCGTACTCGGCGGTGACCTCCTCGATGACGGCCATCAGCGCTTCCGGCACGTGCCTGCCGCCGTAGACGCCGAAGTGCCCGCCCACGTCGGGCTCGTGGCCGCTGCGCTGGGCGACGCCGTCGCTGGCCTGAGGTACCGCCGCCACGCCGGTCACCGACCCCGCCGTGCCGGCTTCGGGCAGGACGGGTGGGTGCCCGCGGTCACCAGCTCGGAGACCGCCGCGCGGGGGTCGCCACTGGTCACCAGCCCCTCGCCGACGAGCACGGCGTCCGCGCCTGCGCCCGCGTAGGCCAGCAGGTCGGCGGTGCCGCGGATGCCGGACTCGGCGATCCGGATGACCTCGGTGGGCAATCCGGGCGCGATCCGCGCGAACACGTCGCGGTCGACCTCGAGTGTCTTGAGGTTGCGGGCGTTGACGCCGATCACCGACGCGCCCGCCTCCAGCGCGCGGTCGGCCTCCTCCTCGGTGTGCACCTCGACCAGCGCGGTCATGCCCAGCGACTCGGTGCGGTCGATCAGGGAGGACAGCACGTCCTGTTCCAGCGCCGCGACGATCAGCAGGATGACGTCCGCGCCGTGCGCGCGCGCCTCGTGGATCTGGTACGGGCCGACGACGAAGTCCTTGCGCAGGATCGGGATGCTCACCGTGGCGCGGACCGCGTCCAGGTCGTCCAGCGACCCGTTGAAGCGGCGGCCCTCGGTGAGCACGCTGATGATCCGCGCGCCACCGTCCTCGTAGGCCTTGGCCAGACTCGCCGGGTCCGGGATGTCCGCCAGCTCGCCCTTGGACGGACTTGCTCGCTTGACCTCGGCGATCACGCCGATGCCGTCCTCGAGCAGCGCCGCGCGGGCGTCCAGCGGCGCGGGAGCCGCCGCGGCGGCCGCCTTGACCGCCTGGAAGTCCAGCAGGGCTTCCCGAGCGGCCACATCCGCGCGGACCCCGTCGAGAATCGAGTCGAGTACCGTCATCTGGCTCGAATCCTTTCTGGGGAGACGGACTTGCTACCTGAGAATCCCCCCAGGCGCTGTCTCACCGATGCTGTCAAAGAATAAATGGACCTACCGGGCGCGTTCGCGCCGGGGCTGGGGTTGAACCATGCGGAAGGGCTCCGCGCAAGGTGGCACCCGCCACACCCGCCGCGCGGAGACAGCTCAGCGGCCACGTCGGCCCGCCTCGCCGGGGTCGGAATCTTCTGGGGACGCCTGCCCGGCCTGCGGTTCGTCGGTCGGGTCGGTGCCCGCGTCCAGCGCGTCCCACAGCACGCGCTCGGACAGCTGAGGTGCCGACCGGTCGTCCGGGGACTGCGCGCGCCGCTGCGTGACCTCCGCCGTGGCGGCGGCGCGCCGGAAGACCGGGTTGTCGTACTTGCCGGACAGCCGCGCCGTCTCGGCGGGCATGCGGGCCAGCAGAGCGCCCGCGCCGAACGCGGCGACCGCGCCGAGCAGCGCGAGCACGGCGGGGAACGCCGAGGTGGTCGCCGTCTCGACCTGCGCGCGCGCCGGGAGCTCCGCGAGCTTCGCGGCCCGCTCGGCGGTCTTGCCGGAATCGGTCAGCAACGCGAACGCGGGTACCGCGGCCACCGCGGCGACCAACGCGATCAGCACGCCGACCACGCGACGCAACCAGCCCTTGGTGGCCAGCACGGCCGCGATCGAGGCGAGCAGGACCAGCGCCAGCGGTGTCAGCGCGCCGAACCACACGCCGCCGTTCAGATGATCGGTGCGGGGCTGGGTCAGACCGTCCGACGAGGTGACCGTCACCCAGGTCATCCGGGACGACGCCCACAGCGCGGCGGCGGCGAGGGCGAGCAACGCCACTGGAGCGACGGGGTAGTTGCGGCGCGAATGGCCTTCCGCGCTCGCCGATCCGGCCGAGCCGTCGCCCGCTGGAACGGCTTGTGGCCCCGCGGTGTCCGGGGTCGGTTCTCGCGCTCGGTCCGGCTCGTCTCCGGGATGGGCAGCCGTCATCGCGTGCCGCCGTCCGCCGCGCCGGGTTCCGTGCCGTAGGCCCGCACCGTTCCGGCCGCCGCGATCGCCTTGAGCACCGCCATCGCCTTGTTGCGGGACTCCACGTCCTCGTACTCCGGGTCGGAGTCCGCGACGATGCCCGCGCCCGCCTGCACGTAGGCCGTGCCGTCCTTCAGCAGCGCGGTGCGGATGGCGATGGCGGTGTCGGCGTCACCGGCGAAGTCCAGGTACCCGACGACGCCGCCGTAGACGCCGCGCCGGGTCGGCTCGAGTTCCTCGATCAGTTCCATCGCGCGCACCTTGGGAGCGCCGGACAGGGTGCCCGCCGGGAAGCACGCCCGCACCGCGTCCAGCGCGATCCGTCCGGGCGCCAACCGGCCCGACACCGTCGACACGAGGTGCATGACATGGCTGTAGCGCTCGATGTGCCGGTACTCGGTGACCCGCACGGTGCCCGGCTCGCACACCCGGCCGAGGTCGTTGCGGCCGAGGTCGACGAGCATGAGGTGCTCGGCGTTCTCCTTCTCGTCGGCGAGCAGGCCCTTCTCCAGCAGCAGGTCCTCCTCCTCGGTGCCGCCGCGCCAGCGGGTGCCCGCGATCGGATGTGTCGTCGCCACACCGTCTTTCACGGTCACCAGCGATTCCGGACTGGAGCCGACGATGGAGAACGCGGTGCCGCCAGCGCCGTCGGGGATGTGCAGCAGGTACATGTAGGGGCTCGGATTCGACGCGCGCAGCATCCGGTACAGATCGATCGGCGCGCCGTCGTAGTCCATCTCGAAACGCTGGGACAGCACCACCTGGAACGCTTCGCCCGCCTCGATCTCCTTGACCAGGCGGCGCACGCCCGCGCCGAACTCCTCGGTGGTGCGCCTGCGCCGGTATCGCGGCTCGGGCCGGTCGAACACCGACACGGTGGAGTCGGCGGGCGCGCCGAGCGCGGCGGTCATCCGGTCCAGCCGGGCCACCGCGTCGTCGTAGGCCTCGTCGACGCGCTCGGCGGTGCCGTTCCAGTTCACCGCGTTGGCGATCAGCGTGATCGCGCCCTCGTGGTGGTCGAACGCGGCCAGATCGGTGGCGAGCAGCAGCACCATCTCCGGCAGTCGCAGGTCGTCCAGCGCCAGGGCGGGCAGCCGCTCGATCCGGCGCACCGCGTCGTAGCCGAGGTAGCCGACCATGCCGCCGGTCAGCGGCGGCAGCCCGGGCAGCCGCTCGGTGCGCAGCAGCTCCAGCGTCTCGCGCAGCGCGACCAGCGGATCGCCGCCGGAGGGCGCGTCGGCCGGGACATTGCCCAGCCAGGCCGCCTCGCCGTCCACGACGGTCAGCGCCGAGGGGCTGCCCGCGCCGATGAACGACCAGCGCGACCACGACCGGCCGTTCTCCGCGGACTCGAACAGGAAGGTGCCCGCCCGGTCGGCCGCGAGTTTGCGGTAGGCCGACAGCGGAGTCTCCGAGTCCGCCAGTACCTTTCGGGTGACCGGGACCACCCGGTGCTCCGCGGCCAGCTGATGGAACTGCTCGCGGGTCGTGGTGGTGGGAGTGGACGCGCCTGCCATGTACTCATCATCCCAGGCCGGACCGACCGGCGATTGAGCGGTGCCGCCGACGCGGCGACCCGGCGCGACAAACCCGACAAATCAGGTCGACCGTCCGGTTCCCACGCGGTCGCCGAAGGTGTGGCGAGGCTCACTACACTCGCGGCGTTCCACGTCGCATGCGGTATCCATCTCGAGAGGAGACAACTGATGTACCCCTCGCAATCGGTAGCGCCCGAGGGTTCTCGGCACATCCCGAACCACAGCGTCCCGCGCCTGCACGCCCCGCGCACCGGGGGCACGAGTCATCCGGCCTACCAGCAAAGCGCCCCGGCCAACGCGCTCGCGTCCTTCGTCACCTACGTCAAAGCACTGGAGTCCCTCGACAAGAACCGCTTCCCCGACGAATACGCCGTCCACAGCGACCGCATCAAAGAGCTGAGGCCGTTCCTGCGGGCCCACGGCATCCTCGATGTGATGGCGATCAAGAACCCTGAGGTGGCGGCGCTCATCGGCGCGTAGCCGCCCTGCCCCTCGGCTCGTGCCCGATGACCGGCGCCGCGATCGGATCGCGGACAGCGCACGGCGGGCACGAGCACCAGGTCCGGCGCGCACGAAATACCCGATTCGACCGACCGCGCGGTAGTGTTCCCGGGTATGCAGCAAGGACAGCTCGCCCCTGATTTCGAGCTTCCCGATCAATCCGGCACTCCCCGCGCGCTCGACGCGCTGCTGGCGGACGGCCCTCTGGTCCTGTTCTTCTATCCCGCGGCGAACACGCCCGTCTGCACGGCCGAGGCCTGTCACTTCCGCGACCTCTCCGCCGAATTCGCCGCACTCGGCGCCACCTGTGTCGGCATCAGCACCGACAACGTGGACACCCAGGCCGGGTTCGCCGAGAAACAGCGCCTCGGCTACCCGTTGCTCTCCGACGCCGACGGCGCCGTCGCCGCGAAGTTCGGCGTCAAGCGCGGGCTGCTGGGCAAACTCGCACCGGTGAAGCGGCAAACGTTCGTCATCGACACCGACCGCACCATCCGCAAAATCATCACCGGCGAGCTGCGCGCAGCCGTCCACGCCGACGAAGCGCTGAACTACCTGCGCAACCGGTAGACGAGCGCTGCCGGGCAAGCCCTTCGCATGGCCACAGACAGCGAAGGCCGGAGGTACGTAAAGAGCGCGCGGCCGCAGCGAAGGCGGAGGTACGCACAGAGCGCGCGCCGTGACCGCTTCCCGATGACGGCGCGGCCTAGGCTGGACGCATGACTTCGACCGACGTGCAGCCGGGCGAGCGCAAACCCGCGGCAGCCGTCTGGCGCACGCGGATCATCGTCGGCGCGGCGATTCTCGCGGTGCTGGTCGTCTCGTACTTCGTCCTGTCCGCGTTCGTCCCGCGCTGGTGGGCGCAGCGGGTCGGGTCGATGGTGCACGGAAGCTTCGCCAAGGGCATCGGCTGGGGGCTGTTCTACGGCGGATTCTGCACCGTCGTCACGCTTTTCCTGCTGCTGTTCGCCGTGCTGGTGTGGCGGCGTAAGGCAGGCAGGTTCCTGGCCGGAGCAGCCGCGGTGGTCGCGATCCTGTGCGCCATCCCCAACCTGATGACGCTGACCATCGTGCTGGGCAGCAGCAGTGCCGCCCACGCGGGTCAGCGGATCTTGGATGTCGACGCGCCCGCCTTCCGTGGCGCCGCGCTCACGGGCGCCGTCATCGCGACGCTGTTGTTCCTCGTCGCCGTGGCGCTGTTGCTGCTGCGCAGGTGGCGGCGCACCCACCCGCCGAAACCGAAGGCCGAGGACACGCCGCCGCGCCACGTGTGAGTGAACTCACGTCATGCGGCATCTTTATGACGGTCGAGCGAAGTCGTGGCAAACTCAATGTCGCGGGTGACTGTGCACAAGATTTTCGACAATCACTAGGACAACGAACAAAACCACGTCACTTGGCTTGAAAGAAGGCACACAGTGACGAAGTGGCTCGACCCGGTCGAACAACGCGCGTGGCGTGCGATCGTGGCGCTGATGACGCGGCTGCCAGGAGCCCTGGACACCCAGCTGCAGCGCGAGTCCGGCGTGACGCATTTCGAGTACTGGGTACTGACGCTGCTGTCGGAGGAACCGGGCCATCGCCTGCAGATGAGTGAGCTTGCCCACAAGGCAAATGCATCGCTATCGCGGTTGTCGCATGTGGTGTCCAAATTGGAGCGCATGGGCTGGGCACAGCGTTCGGCGACGGCGGGGCGGCGCGGCGTGCACGCGGTACTCACCGACGACGGGTACCTGAAGGTCGTCGAGGCCGCACCGGGATATCTGGAAGCCGTGCGGCACTTGGTCTTCGACGGCTTGGACGAGGCGCAGAAGGCACAGGTCGCCGAACTCGGCGAACTGCTGGCCGAGCGGCTGGCCGACGCACTCGACCGGCTCGGCGAACTCACGCCCGCGAGCCGGGACGACCAGCAACCGAACGGCTCCTGAACGTACCTTCGCCTTCACTGCGGCCATGCGCGGGCGGAGGACGAACGACGTCCGACAGCGCCCATTCGGGGCATCCCCGGTTCAGGATCGCGCGGCCAGGAGCACGTCCGAGTCGAAGCAGGTGTGCGTGCCGGTGTGGCAGGCCGCGCCTTCTTGGTCGACGATCAGCAGGATCGTGTCGCCGTCGCAGTCGAGTCGTACTTCGTGCACGTATTGGGTGTGGCCGGAAGTCTCCCCCTTGACCCAGTACTGCCGACGGGAACGCGAATAGTACGTGGCCTTACGGGTTTCCAGCGTGCGCGCCAGCGCCTCGTCGTCCATCCACGCGACCATCAGCACGTCACCGGTGGCGCGTTCCTGCGCGACGGCCGAGACCAATCCGGCGTCGTTGCGCTTGAGACGGGCGGCGATGGCGGGGTCGAGACTCATAGCACCGTTATAACAGGGGCGCCCGCGACCGAGCGCGCCCGGAGTGCACGATCAGCCCACCTGGGAGCGCTGGAGTTCGCCGAGCACCGCCCAGGTGCGCCGCTGGTCCTCCGGGGTGGTCAGATCGGTCTGCGAGAACACGACCTCCGTCGCGCCCGCCGCGAAGTACTCCGCGACGCGGGCCGCGATCAGGTCCTCGTCGCCGATCACCACGAGTTCCGCCGCCCGCGAGGCACCGGACAGCTCGATCACCCGCGCATAGGAGGGGATGTCGTCGTAGAACGTCGTCTGGGCAGCGGCGGCCGCACGGGCGGCATCGAGGTCGGCGGTGATCACGCCGGGCACCAGGACGGTGATCCGGGGTGCGGGCCGCCCGGCCCGCTCGGCCGCGGCGGTGAGCGGTGCGACGATGTGCTCGGCCAGCGCCTTCGGGCCGACCAGGAAGGGCAGGGTGCCGTCGGCCAGTTCACCCGTGACGCGCACGGCCTGCGGGCCCATGGCGGCCACCAGGATCGGCACCGGCGGGTGTGCGCCGGCCACCGCGGCGGGCAGCGGCGTGGCGGCGGTGAGCGTCTCACCGTGGAAATCCACCGTGCCGGTGTGCAACACGGTGCGCAGCGCGGTGAGGAACTCGCGCAGCCGGGTGATCGGCCGGTCGAAGGATC
Organism: Nocardia sp. NPDC059691; assembly: GCF_042733915.1. NCBI lineage: Bacteria > Bacillati > Actinomycetota > Actinomycetes > Mycobacteriales > Nocardiaceae > Nocardia > Nocardia sp. NPDC059691. Next base: position 79,060 of record NZ_JBHWFB010000020.1, read on the forward strand.
CGCCGAAGACCGGGTCGGCGAGGAATTTCGCGCCCAGACCGAGCCCGAGGGTGAACCGGCCGCCGGTGGCCGCCTGCGCGGTCTGCGCCTGGCTGGAGATCAGCAGCGGATGACGCGCCGTGATCGGCACCGCGGACGTGCCGACCGTGAGTCCCGGCACGGCGCGGCCGACGATCCCGGCCAGCGCGATGGCGTCGTAGCTGAGCGTCTGGCCGAACCACACGGACGACACTCCGGCGGCGAGCGCCGACTCACCCAGCGACACGGCCGGGTCCACGGCGTTGCCGGGGGCGTCGAGGGCGAACGGCGACAGCGCGATTCCGATGGTCATGCCCGATGCAACCGCGCCGCTTCGACCTGCCTTCCTGGTCGGCGAATTTCCGCCAGTCGCTACCGGATGACGATCTTCTCCGCCCGCATCGAATCCTTGACCTGGCCGATGGTCAGATCGCCGAAGTGGAACACGCTGGCCGCGAGCACCGCGTCGGCGCCCGCGTGCACCGCAGGGGCGAAGTGCTCGACCGCGCCGGCGCCGCCGCTGGCGATCACCGGGACGGTGACCGCCGCCCGCACGGCACGGATCATCGACAGGTCGAAACCGGCCTTGGTGCCATCGGCGTCCATGGAATTGAGCAGGATCTCGCCGACACCGAGTTCGGCGCCGCGCACGGCCCATTCGACGGCGTCGATGCCGGTACCGCGTTTGCCGCCGTGGGTGGTCACCTCCCACCCGGAGGGGGTGTCGGGTTGCCCCTGCGGCACGGTGCGCGCGTCCACCGAAAGCACGATGCACTGGGAACCGAATCGCTCGGACATCTCGCGCAGCACCTCCGGCCGCGCGATCGCGGCGGTGTTCACCGAGACCTTGTCCGCGCCCGCGCGCAGCAGGCGGTCCACGTCCTCGACCGTGCGCACCCCGCCGCCCACGGTGAGCGGGATGAAGATCTGCTCGGCGGTGCGGGTCACCACGTCGATCATGGTGCCGCGGTCGCCGGTGGAGGCGGTCACGTCGAGGAAGGTCAGCTCGTCGGCGCCCTGCGCGTCGTAGAGCGCGGCCAGTTCGACGGGATCACCCGCGTCCCGCAGGTTCTCGAAGTTGACGCCCTTCACCACGCGTCCCGCGTCGACGTCCAGACACGGGATCACCCGTACGGCCAACGTCATTGCCTCACCCTTTCTCCGCGGCCGCCGGATCGGCGACCGTGCAGATCATGTCGAGCAGTTCTTCGTGCACGCCGGGCGCGGCCGCGAGCACGGAGCCGGAGGCGATGGTCCACGGCTCGCCCACCAGGTCGGTGACCACTCCGCCCGCCGCGCGCACCAGCGCGACGCCCGCCGCGTTGTCCCAGGGATGGTGCCCGAACACGATCGCGCCGCCGAGCACGCCCGAGGCGGTGAACGCCAGATCGATGCCGGTCGAGCCGTGCATGCGCACCCGGGAGGACAGCCTGCTCAGCGGGCCGAGCAGGTCGAAGCGGAACTGGCCGGGGATGCGGCCGTGCGAGTCGACGTTGAACGCGCCGAAACCGATCATCGCCTCGGCCAGTTTGCCCCGCGGCAGCGGCGGCAGCGGTCGCCCGTCCAGCAGCACTGGGCCTCCGGTCATGGCGGCGTAGCGGCGGTCGAGCAGCGGCAGCCAGGTCAGCCCGAGCACCGGCTCGCCGTCGCGAACCAGCGCGAGCAACATGCCGGAGAGCGGATGCCCGGACGAGTAGTTGAAGGTGCCGTCGATCGGGTCGAGCACCCATGCGGTGCCCGAGGTGAGTTGCGGTCCGCCGAACTCCTCACCGTGCACCTCGATGCCGGTGCGCCTGCGCAGTTCGGCGGAGACGGTGCGTTCCAGTTCCAGGTCCAGCTCGGTGGCGAAGTCGTTGCGGCCCTTGGCGACCGCGCTCGGCGCGCCGATGCCCTCGATGAACCGCGGGCGGACCGAGTCCAGGATCTCGCTCGCCTCCGCGAGCAGTGCCGACAGCTCCTGGGTCATCTCACCGCGGCCAGCGCCTCGGGCAGGGTGAACCGGCCCGCGTAGAGCGCCTTGCCGACGATCGACCCCTCGACGCCTTCCGGCACCAGTTCGGCGATCGCGACCAGGTCCGCGATGGTGGAGACGCCGCCGGAGGCGATCACCGGGGCGTCGGTGGCCGCGCAGACCTCGCGCAGCAGGTCCAGGTTCGGGCCGGTGAGCGTGCCGTCCTTGGTCACGTCGGTCACCACGTAGCGCGAGCAGCCGTCGCGCTCCAGGCGCTCGAGCACCTCCCACAGGTCGCCGCCGTCGCTCACCCAGCCGCGTCCGCGCAATCGGTGTTCGCCGTCGACGATGCGCACGTCGAGGCCGACGGCGATGCGCTCGCCGTGGCGGGCGATGGCCTTCGCGCACCAGACCGGGTCCTCCAACGCGGCGGTACCGAGGTTGACCCGGGCGCAACCGGTGCTCAGGGCCGCTTCCAGGCTCTCGTCGTCGCGGATGCCTCCGGACAGTTCCACCTTGACGTCGAGTTCGCCGACGACGCCAGCGAGCAGTTCCCGGTTCGAGCCGCGCCCGAAGGCCGCGTCCAGGTCGACCAGGTGCACCCATTCCGCGCCGGCTTCCTGCCAGGCCAGCGCCGCCTCACGAGGCGAGCCGTAGCTGGTTTCGCTCCCGGCTTCTCCTTGCACGAGGCGCACGGCCTCTCCGTTAGCGACATCGACGGCGGGTAGCAGCACAAGACTCACGAGAGCAGCCTAGTGGTTACCCGGCCGCGTCCGAGTGCAGGGCCTGGGCGGATGGGAGCTCGATCACGGATTCGGGCCGATCGACGTGAGCCGGTGGCCGCCGGTGCGCGCCCCAGCCTGGCGGGTACCCCGCGAACCTTCACCTGCGCGACGTCCACGCGGCCACTGCCCCAAAATTTGTTGGCTGCGCCCACAATCTGTTAAGTTGGCGGAGCCAATGTTGGAGTCGCCAACGTTATTCTGAAAGGTGCGTTCGATGCGCAAAGTCCGGCTCACCCTCCCCCTGCTGACCCTCCCGCTGGCCGCACTCACCGCCGCCTGCGCCTCGGCCACCGCGACGCCGACGGCGGAGGTGCGCGAACTGCTGGACCGCGGGCAGATCACCGCCTTGGTCGACCGGCTCGGTCGCGCCCTGGACGAGGGACGATTCGACGACCTGCGGACGATCTACACCCCCGACGCGACCGCGAAGACACCCGGCGGCACGGCCGAGGGCCGCGACGCGCTGATCGCCCAGGCGAGCCGCAACCACGGCGAACATCTGCGCATCCAGCACGTCATCGGCAATGTGCTGATAGACCTGCGCGGCGACACGGCGGACGTCCGGGCCAACCTGATCGCCACCTTCGCGCTCGCCGCCTCCGACGGCACACCTCCGCAGCCGGTCTACACCCTCGGCGAGGTCTACCGTTTCGACGCGGTCCGCACCGGCGAAGGGTGGCGTCTGTCCCGGGTGCAAACGACCCCGATCTGGTCCACCGGCACGCGCCCGTGATCAGGGCCCGTCGAACACGCGGGAGCGGTTCCGGGCCGTAGCGGCGAGCACCGCCGTCACCACGGCCGCCGCGATCCGCGCACCCCGGTCGACCTGGAACTCCCTTCGCCGTCCGTTCGATCTCGGTGAGCGTGGGCGTGCTCCGGCGGTCGAACAGGATCGAGGCCCGCGGTCAGGAATAGCGCCGAGCTACTGCCGCCCGGTCCGGTGGCGCGGGCGACACCGTGCCCGCGATCAGGGCACAGGGTCGGCGCTGCGCCGAGCGTGAGGTCCCCGCCGGGGACGGCGCTCGCGAATCGCTCGATGGTTTCAGGGGAGCCGGGATGTCGTGATCCGCCGCGAGATCGCCGCGATCCCCGGTGGCGCGGGCGGTATCGTCTCCGCTCGGCGATCACCCCCGGTCGCCGCTTCCATTTCGCACCGAGGAAGTGCATGTCACGATCCAAAATCGCTGCCGCCCTGTCTCTTTCGGCAGCTGCCTGCTCCGCGGCCTTCGTCGCCGCTCCCGCCGCCACCGCCGCCCCGCCCGAGGAGGCGCGGCTGGCGGGATGCGAATTCGGTTCCGCCGCAGCGACCTACGACTACGCGCGGTTCGGCGACCACGCGCGGCGGATGCTCGACCTCAGCACCGGGGAATTCCGGACCGAGTTCGAGAACTTCCGCGCCAACATCCAGTCGAGCGCGGAGGCCGCGCACATCCGCGCCGAGGCCAACTCGGCCGATTGCCGCATCGTCTCGGGTGACGACAACCGGGCCGAGGTGGACGTCGACGTGGTACGGACGGTGACCAGCGACGAGACCGACGGTCTCCCGCAGACCAGCCGCATGTCGATGACCGTGACGGTGGACCGGGTCGACGGGCGCTGGCTGGTCAGCAAGGTCAGGAAGCACTGACCGGACGGCTGGTCTCGCGCGCTCCGTGCGCGGGACCGGCCTACAGCGCGTTCACCCAGTTGCGCAGCAGGTGTGCACCCGCGTCACCGGACTTCTCCGGGTGGAACTGGGTCGCCGACAGCGCACCGTTCTCCACCGCCGCCAGGAACGGCACTCCGTGCTCGGCCCAGGTCAGCTTGGGTGCGGCGAAGTGCTCGCTGGGCGGCAGATCCCACGTCTGGGCGGCGTAGGAGTGCACGAAGTAGAACCGGGTGTCGGCGTCGAGGCCCGCGAACAGCACGCTGTCGGACGGGGCGGAGACGGTGTTCCACCCCATGTGCGGCAGCACCGGCGCGGACAGCCGTTCGACCGTGCCGGGCCATTCGGCGCACCCGTCGGTCTCCTCGCCGAACTCGACGCCGCGCTCGAACAGGATCTGCATGCCGACGCAGATGCCGAGCACCGGCCGCCCGCCGGCCAGCCGCTGACCGATCAGGCGCTCGCCCCGCACCCCGCGCAGTCCCGCCATGCACGCGGCGAACGCTCCGACGCCGGGCACGACCAGGCCGTCGGCCGCCAGCACCGCTTCGGGGTCGGCGGTCACCTCCACCCGCGCGCCCGCCCTCGCCAGCGCCCGTTCGGCGGAGTGCAGGTTTCCGGAGCCGTAGTCGAGCAGGGCCACGGACTTGCCGCTCACAGGGTTCCCTTCGTCGACGGAATCCCGCTCACCCGGGGATCGAGTTCCACCGCGGTGCGCAGCGCACGCGCCACCGCCTTGAACTCGGCCTCGGTGACGTGGTGCTGGTCGCGGCCGTAGAGCACCCGCACGTGCAGCGCGATGCGCGCGTTCAGCGCGATCGACTCGAAGACGTGGCGGTTGAGCACCGTGGAGTACGGCGCGCCGGGCCCGGAACCGGGAATCACCGTGTGCAGCAGGTGATCCGGCTCCCCGGTGTGCACGCAGTAGGGGCGGCCGGACACGTCGACCGCGGCGTGCGCCAGCGTCTCGTCCATCGGGATGTAGGCGTCGCCGAACCGGCGGATGCCCGCCTTGTCGCCCAGCGCCTTGCCCAGTGCCTGACCGAACACGATCGCGGTGTCCTCGACCGTGTGATGCGCCTCGATCTCGATGTCGCCCTCCGCGCGCACGGTCAGGTCGAAGCTCGCGTGCGCGCCGAGCGCGGTCAGCATGTGGTCGTAGAAGGGGACGCCGGTGGCGATCTCGGTCTTGCCGGTGCCGTCGAGATCCAGCTCGACCACGATGCTGGATTCCTTGGTGACCCGCTCCACCCGGGCGGTCCTACTCATGCTCACGTCCAATCGAATTGTCGCCTAGGGATGTCCGGCGCCGGTTCATCGCGGTGCCAGGTCGGTGCCCGCCAGCAGTCCGCTGACCCGCAACAGTTCGTCGTTCTCGGCGGCTAGGCCGATCGTGGTGCGCAGGTAGCCGGGCAGGCCGACGTCACGGATCAGCACGCCGTGATCGAGGTAGCGCTGCCAGCTGCGCGCCGCGTCGGTGAAGCGGCCGAACAGCAAGAAGTTGGCGTCGCTGGGGATCACGTCGTAGCCGAGCTCTCGCAGCGCCGCCGCCACCCGGTCGCGCTGCGCGGCCAGTTCGGCGACGCTGCCGAGGGTCTCCTCGGCGTGCCGCAGGGCGGCGCGCGCGGCGGCCTGGGTGACCACCGACAGGTGGTAGGGCAGCCGCACCAACAGCATCGCGTCGATCACCGCGGGTGCGGCGACCAGATAGCCCAGACGCCCACCGGCGAACGCGAAGGCCTTGCTCATCGTCCTGGTCACCACGAGCTTCGCGGGGAAACGGTCGATCAGCCCGATGGCGCTCGGCTGCGCGGAGAATTCGCCGTAGGCCTCGTCGACCACCACGATGCCGGGGGCGGCCGCGAGGATGCGCGCGAGGTCGTCCTGCGGAATGCTGTGCCCGGTGGGATTGTTCGGGCTGGTCACGAACACGACGTCCGGCCTGCGCTCGGCGATGGCGGCCAGCGCGTGCTCGATGTCGAGGGAGAAGTCGGCGTTGCGCTTGGCCTCGATCCACTCGGTGTCGATGCCCTCGGAGATGATCGGGTGCATCGAGTAAGAGGGCACGAAACCCAGTGCGCTGCGGCCCGGTCCGCCGAAGGCCTGCAGCAGCTGCTGCAGGATCTCGTTGGAGCCGTTGGCCGCCCAGACGTTGCCGGACTGCACCGCGACACCGGTCTGCGCGGTCAGATACCGCGCCAGGTCGGTGCGCAGCGCGACGGCGTCGCGGTCCGGATAGCGGTGCAGGTCCGCGGCGGCCGCCCGGATCGATTCGGCGACATCGTCGATCAGCGCCCGGCTCGGCGGATGCGGGTTCTCGTTCGTGTTCAACTGCACGGGGACCGTCAATTGCGGTGCGCCGTAGGGCTTCTTGCCACGCAGGTTCTCCCGCAGCGGCAGATCTTCCAGGGTCAGGTCCGCGCCGGGCGCGTTCACCGCGCGCGTCACGACAGGGCCTCGAAACGCGCCTGCACGGCCTGGCCGTGTGCGGGCAGGTCCTCGGCGTTCGCCAGCGCTACCACGTGGCCTGCGACGTCCTTCAGCGCCGCTTCGGTGTACTCCACGACGTGGATGCCGCGCAGGAAGGTCTGCACGCTCAGGCCGGAGGAGTGCCGCGCGCAGCCCGCGGTGGGCAGCACGTGGTTGGAGCCCGCGCAGTAGTCACCGAGGCTGACCGGCGCGTACGCGCCGACGAACACCGCGCCCGCGCTGCGCACCCTGGCCGCGACCGCGGGCGCGTCGGCGGTCTGGATCTCCAGGTGCTCGGCGGCGTAGGCGTTCACCACGCGCAGGCCCTGCTCGATGTCGTCGACCAGGACGGTGCCGGACTGCTTGCCGCGCAGCGCCTCGGTCACCCGGTGGGCGTGCTTGACCACGGCCAGTTGCGTGGTGAGCGCGGCGTCCACCGCGTCGGCCAGGTGCGCGCTGTCGGTGACCAGCACGCTCGCGGCGAGGACATCGTGCTCGGCCTGGCTGATCAGGTCGGCGGCGACGTGCACCGGATCGGCGGTCGCGTCGGCGAGGATGGCGATCTCGGTGGGCCCCGCCTCGGCGTCGATGCCGACCAAACCGCGGCACAGCCGCTTGGCAGCGGTGACGTAGATGTTGCCCGGCCCGGTGATCAGATCGACCGGTTCCAGCTGCGCGCCGTCGGTGTCGACGCCGCCGTAGGACAGCAGCGCGACGCCCTGGGCGCCGCCGACCGCCCACACCTCGTCGACGCCGAGCAGTTGCGCGGCGGCCAGGATGGTGGGGTGCGGCAGCCCGCCGAACTGGGCCTGCGGCGGCGAGGCCACCACCAGCGAGCCGACGCCCGCGGTCTGCGCGGGCACCACGTTCATCACGACGCTGGACGGGTAGACGGCGTTCCCGCCCGGCACATACAGGCCGACCCGCTCGACGGGCACCCAGCGCTCGGTGACGGTGCCGCCCGGCACCACCTCGGTGGTCTTGTCGGCGCGCCGCTGGTCGGCGTGCACCTTGCGCGCCCTGGCGATGGATTCCTCCAGCGCGGCGCGGACCGCCGGATCCAGCCGCTCCAGCGCGGCTTCCAGCTCGGCCGCGGGCACCCGCACCGTCGCCGGGATGACCCCGTCGAAGCGCTCGCTGAACTCCAGCGCCGCCGACACACCGTGATCACGGATCGCCTCGACCACCGGGCGCACCTGATGCAGCACCGAGTCCACGTCGACTCCCCCGCGCGGCAGCGCGGCGCGCAGCTCGGCGACGGAGGGAGTACGACCGCGCAGATCGACGCGGGCGAGCTCGATGCGGGTTGTCATGTGGTGTCGGTCCTTGTCTCCAGCTGATTCCGCAACAGGAAAGTTGCCGTTACCAGCCTAATGGGCCGACGCCAGCCGTTATCCGCGTGGTCCGGGCGGCGGGGCGGCAGTGGACCCATGTGCGCAGGTCCGGGCGGCGGGGGTGTTCTCGCGGCGCGCCGAGTCCGGCACCGCTCTCGATCTATCGCGGGGGTGGGCCAGGCTCACGCGTCAGCGGGTGTCGCTGTCGATGAGCACGGACCCGTTTCCGGGATTGATCAACCGGAGCGTCACCGACTTGTTCCGGCTCCCGTAGGACACGCTGGCCACGTTGACGTCCACCGAACCGTCCGCGTTGACGCCCGAACCGCCGCCGGTGTCGACGGTGTTGAACGTCGACACCCGATTCTGCGTCCAATAGTCCTCGAAGGCTTGCTGGCTGCCGTATACCTGCTGGGCAGCGGGGGTCAGCTGTTTCCAAGCAGCGGAGAAGCTCGAGTACGTCAGATTGTTGTAGAAGTTCACCACTAGATCGATGGACTGCCGCGAGTCGGCCTTGCCGACGCTCTTCGTCTCCCCGACCGAGGCGGCGGCCGACGTCGTGTTCGCGCCCGGGCGCGTCGACGCGACCACGGAAGACGTGCTGCCCTGGGCCGTGCTGGTGCCCGAACCCGACGAACTCATCATGTTCACCACGATGGCCCCGACGACGGCGACCGCGCCGATCAGTGCGCCGATCAAGATCGCGCGCCGTTTGCCGCCCGAGCCCTGCCGGGACTGCGGCCGCGGCTGGGCCATGGTGCGGGGGTGCGTCGCGGTGTCCGGGTGGGCGGGTGGCGGCGGGGGGACCGGACGGGAGCGCGGCTGGCGCTCGGTCGGCGTGTAAGGCGTCGACGCCATCGCCGAAGGCCGCAGCTCGCGGGTCGCCGATTCGGGCTGACCCGCCCTCGGCCGGGCGAACGCCTCGCTGGCGGGCACGAATCCGGCGGCCACCGGGGCCGGACCCGCGTCGGCGAACGCGGCGAGGTGCTCGCGCGCCGCCCGCATGCTCGGACGCTCGCGCGGCTCGGGGCTGAGCAGGTCGAGCAGGAAGTCCGTGGCGGGGCCCGCGTTGCGCGGTTCGCTCAGTTGACCGTTCGCGGCCGCGTAGAGCACCGCGAGCGGATTGGAGCCCGCACCGTAGGGCGGTTCGCCCTCGAGCGCGTGGAACAGCGTGGCGCCCAGCGCGAACACATCGGAGGCGGGACTCGGATCGGAGCCACGGGCGACCTCGGGCGCGAGGTAGGCGGCGGTGCCGCAGATCAGCCCGGTCTCGGTGAGGGTGACGTCGCCGGTGGCGCGGGAGATGCCGAAGTCGGTGATCTTCACCGTGCCGTGATCGTCGAGCAGGATGTTGCCCGGTTTCACGTCACGGTGCACGATGCCCGCCTGATGCGCGGCGATCAGCGCCGAGGCGACCTGCTCGCCGATCCGCGCGACCTGGGTCAGCGGCAAGGTGCCCTGCGCGGCGATCACCGCGGCCAGGCTCTTGGACTTCAAGTACTCCATCACCAGGCAGGGGTCGCCCTCGTGCTCGGTGATGTCGAACACGACGATCGCGTTCGGATGCTGGAAGCGGGCGGCGTTGCGGGCCTCCCGGATCGCGCGCTGGCGTACCACGTCGCGTTCGGCCTCGGGCAGGCTCGGCTGGATGTGGATCTGCTTGACGGCCACGGAGCGCTGGAGGCGTTCGTCGACGGCACGCCAGACCACGCCCGTGCCGCCGCTACCAATCCGCTCGACCAGGCGGTAATGCTCCGCGATCAACTGACCGGTATCGATGGCGCCTACTCCGAACCTTCTCGAAATCGTGACATCCCGCATATTGATTACTCACGCGGTCCGGGGATGAGTGTAGCGGGCGTAGGAATGCTCGCACGCGTCAGCCGGGCCTTCACACTGCCTCGAATCGCCCGAAAGGGACTAACCGCGGGCACGCAGCATCCGGCCCGCCGCGTCCACCGCGGGAGCCGAACTGCCCGCGTCGCTGATGAACACGGAAAAGGCCAGGTCGCCGTCGATGCCGACGAACCAGCCGTGGGCGTGGGCGTCATCGATGTACTCCGCGGTGCCCGTTTTGCCGAGCAGGCCGGGAATGTCGCGCAATTGGGTCGCGGTGCCACCGGTGACGGTCTCGCGCATCATGGCTTTCAGCTGGTCGTCGACCTGCGGCGGCAGGGCGTCCGAGGTGCGGTCCGGGGTGCCCGGCTTGCCCCCGACCAGGGTGGGCGCGGGCACCGAGCCGCGAGCGATGGACGCGGCGACCAGAGCCATGCCGAACGGCGACGCTGTCACCTGCCCTTGACCGATCGCCGACTCCACACGTAACGCGGAGGTATCGGCCGCGGGCACCTTCCCCGTGACCGTGGTCAGGCCCGGTGTGACGTAATCGATGCCGAGGCCGAGTTGTGTGGCCGCTTTCGTCAGCGCGTCGGCGGGCAATCGCACGGCGAGGGCGCCCATCGTGGTGTTGCACGAGCGGGCGAACGCGGTGTGCAGCGGAACCGCGCCGAGATCGAAATTGTTGTCGTTGGGGATGCGGCGACCCTCGATGTCGGCGGTGCCGGGGCAGGGCAGCACGGTGTCGGGTGTGACCGTCCCCGCCTGCAACGCGGCGGAGACGGTGACCGTCTTGAACGTCGAACCCGGCGGGTAGAGCCCGGTCAGCGCGATCGGGCCCTGCGCGTCGGCGGGGGCGTTCTGCGCGATCGCGACGACCTCGCCGGTCGACGGACGCAGGGCGACGATCGCCGCGGGCTGCGCGATCGGGGCGAGCGCCGCCTCGGCCGCGCGCTGCAAGCCGAGATCGAGCGTGGTCGCGATGTCGGCGGTGGGCGTGGGATCCGTTCCCGCGACCCGCTCGGTGCCCTGCGGCGTCTGGGCGCGCACGGCCCACCCGGCGTGCGCGTCGGCGGACTGCTGCCACAACTCGGCCAGTCCGGACAGGGTCGGGGCGGCCAACGCCTTGTCGGTCGTCAGCAGGCGGGTCTGCGGCGCGAGGGTGACACCGGGCAGCGCGGCCAGGCGGTCTCGGATCGGGGCGAGATCGCTCTCGCGCAAGGTGATCGCGGTGATCGGTTTTCCTTGCGCCGCCGCCAGTTCGGTCTGCACCGACCCGGCCGTGAGACCCAGCGCGAGAGGGCCGAGCAGATCCGCGACCGCGGGGAGGTCGGCTCCGGGTCCGACATTGACCAGCGTGACGGTCTGCTCAGTCATCAGCTCGCCCCCCGCGGCATCGAGTATGCGGGCCGGTTGCGGATAGACCCTGCCGTAGCTCAACGGCCCCGCCGCGAGCCCGGGGGCGACCGTGGCGGGATCCCACTTCACCCGCCATCCGTTCCCGTCGTCGTGCGCGGCGCCGTTGGTGCTGTAGGTCCACTCCGACTTGCCGTCCGCGCCCAGCTTCCAGGTGGCGGCCAGGGCGAAGCGGTTGTCGTCGACCGAGCGGACGTCGAAGCGCACGTCCTTGCCCAGGCCGTCGTACAGCGCGCCGAGGGTGTCGGCGGCCTCGGCCGGATTGTCGGTGAGCGCGGCCGCGGCGGCGATATCGTCGCGGTTCAACGCCTCGGCGAACTGCCCTGCCACGGTGTCGGGCTGGTCCGGCCCGGACGAGCAGGCGGCGACCACGAGCAGCGGTGCGGCGAACAGGACAAGGGCTTTCCGGTTGGTACGCACCCGACGACCATAATGGGCGCAGCCGGACATCGTCCGTCAACAGCCCGCTCGCGGGGTCAGTCGCGTATCCACGGAGTATTCGCGAGTGCGGCGGCATCGGCCTCGGTGAGGTCGATGTCGAACACCTCCGCGAGGACCTTGGGCAGCTCGGTCGGCTCCAGTTCCCTTGTGTTGCTGGTGCCGTCGGGGTACTCGGTGACGAGCGTGGTGCCGTCCAGCACGTGGTGGACCTCCGGGTGGAAACGCTGCACGAACGGCCGGGTGGTGAACGGGGAACGCGGCGAGGTCGACACGAAATGGTTGCCGACGGCGTAGTCGATGCCGTACTGCGGATTCAAGGTGAAACTGTACCGGTCGATCCACCCGTCCCGGCCGAATTGGTGCAGTACCCACAGGTCGGAATCCAGCTCGCCGCGCCCGCTCTCCAGACGGAACTGCCAGTCGCCGCCGGTGAATTCGCCCGCGGACAACTCGAACGGCACCAGCGGTCCGGCGCCGAAGCCGACGTCGCACAGCCAGACGCGGTCGTCGTCGGCGGTCGTCACGCGCAGCAAGGCATGGGTGGCCGGCCGCAGGGCCGTGCCCGCGCCCATGCTCACGCGACCGCTGAGGCCGGTGACACCGAATCCGAGCCGTTCCAGCGCGGCCGCGAACAGTCCGACGTTCTCGTAGCAGTAACCGCCGCGGCGGCGCCGCACGAGTTTGTCCTGCAAGGTCGCCAGATCCAGGGGGATCGACCGGCCCAGGATGATCTCCAGGTTCTCGAACGGGATCGCGGTGGTGTGCGCCCGCACCAGCTCGTGCAGCGTCCGGACGGTGGGGGCGCGCTCGCCGTCGAACCCGATCCGGGCCAGGTAGGCGTCCAGATCGAGATCCGCTCCGTTCCAGTGGTAAGCCGGGTCGGCGGGTTTGCTCATCGCGTCCTCACTTCGTCGTCGGTTCTTCTCGGTCAACTGCGCGCAACGGCGATCGTGTTCCCTCACGCCGCGCACTTCGCGCCCGGCGGGGCGGCCGGTGCGGTGACGACGTCGTGCGCGACGTCCACGAGGTAGTCGCGATCCGGGCCGTCGACCGGCTCCGCGCCGAGCAGCAGGCGCTCGACGACGCAACCGCCCTCGAAGAAGGCCGGTCCGACGCTGTGGTCGCCGGGAACCACCCGCCCGTTCAGATCGCGCCCGGTCACGACGGTGTACATCGAGGTGGGTCGGCCCGCGGCGAGCAGCCCCGCGCGCATCTCGACGCTGGTGGCATACGGCACCACGTCGTCGGCGGTGCCGTGCACGAGAAACGCCCGCCGCACGTCCATCCGGGTCGCCAGCAGCGCGGGCGAGCGTTCGGCGTAGGCGAGCGGGCAGGTGCCGGGCGGGCAACCACCCGCGTCGCGCTCGATCTGCGCGGGCAGCGCCGGATCCACGGACCCGGCGCCCAACCACATCGTGAAATCGTCGGCGGGACCGTAATTGTCGACCCAGTAGTCGAACATCCCGCGCGGGCCGTGCGCCACCGCGAGACCACTGGTGATGCCGCCCTGGCTCCAGCCCCACAGCACCGTGCGGGTGATCGAGCGATGGGTATCCCTGTACCACGTGGTCGCGGCGACGATGTCGCGCCACCCTGCCCACAGATTCCATTCTCCGGTGCGCCACATGCTCTGCGCCGAGCGCAGATCCATCGACAGGATCGGCGTCGCGGTGCGCCGGGCGATCGACTCGAGGTAGCCCGCGAAATCGGCCGACGACCCGTCGTGCCCGTGCACCGCGACCACGAGCGCCTGCGCGGTCGCGTCGCCCTCGGCGCACCGATAGGGCTCGTATACCCGGCCGGTCGCCTCCTCCCCGTCCACGGTCAGCGAAACACTGCGCACCGCCACATCCCCGGCGCAGTCCCCATCCGCCGAAACCCTCGGCGCCACAAGAACTGTCGTCAGGAGCGCACCGGCCAACGCGCAGCACGATACGAGAGATGCCCATCGCATCCCCGGATGATGTCACGCCGTCAGCGCGGCATCGCGACGCAGGCGCGCCACGACGAGTAGTCCGCCCGCTGCGGCCGCGAGGCCGACCACCACGCCGAACGCGATCACACCTGCGCTCAATCCATAAGCGTCGCCGAGAAACCCGGCGGCCAGCGGTAGCACCGCGGCGGGGAGATACCCCCCGACGTTCTGCGCGGCGTTGGCCTCGGCCAGCCGCTCGCCCGGCACGCTCGCGCTGATCGCCGTCAGTCCGCCGAACTGGCCGAGCCCCTGACCGGCACCGGCGAGCACGGCCGCCGTCACGAACAGCGGAAGCGAGGTCGCGACCAGTGAGAGCACCAGCGCGGCCATGCTCGTCATGGTCGCGATCGTGCCGCCGAGCAGGATGACGCCCACACCGAACCGCCTGGCCGCGAACTGGACTCCGGTCGCGGCCAGGAACATCGCGAACGCCACCGCACCGGCGAGCACCCGGTCGGCGACACCGAGCAGATGTGCCAGCACCGACGGCCCCAGCGACAGGACGAACGACGTCGCGGTGATGCCCGGTCCGAACACCGCGATCCCCAGCAGCACCGCGGTGCGGCCTTCCCTTACGACCGACGGGATCCGGATCCACGGTCCGCGCCCGCCGGCACCGGCGGGCAGAGGCAACCGGGCTACTACCGCGAAAGCCGTAGTGAGCACGGCGATCTCGACCAGGAAGACCGTCACCGTCGGGCCGGGCAGCGCTTCGGACAGGATGCCTGCCAGCAATGGCCCGCTCCCGGCTCCGAGCACCATCGCCGTGGACGCGGCCAGCGCGGCGACCCGTTTGCGGTCGGACCCGCCCACATCGGTGACCGCCGCCATTCCCGCCGACACCGTCGCGCCGACCGCCAGACCGGTCAGCAGCCGCGCCAGGGCCAGCAGCGGGACCGACTGCGCGACCGCGAACAACACACAGGCCGCCACCGCCGCCGCCACCGCGGGCAGCAGCACCGGTTTGCGACCCACCCGGTCCGACACCACGCCCGCGACCAGCAGCGCACCCAGCAATCCGGCGATGTAGCAGGCGAACACCGCGGTCAGCGTCCCGGCGGAGAAGCCGATCGCCCGCTGCCACACCACGTACAGCGGGGTCGGCGCGTTCGACAACACGAACACCGCGAACACCGGCCACGCCGCCGCCCACACCGAACGTCCGCCCGTCCGTGGTGCTTCCGTACGTGGCACCGTCACCGTCGATCCCATCACCACTCCTTGGTTCGAAATTTCTCGTACTGGTACGACAGTAATCGAACTTAGCGCATAGTACGATAGAAGTCGTACAAGCCGTCCGAAATTCGAGGAGAACGCGATGCCAGCGGCCACCGACACCGCCGATGCCACCTCCGTGCTGCCCGAGCCGGACCGCGCCGACCTGCGACTGGATCACGTGCTGGCCGCGCTGAGCGACCCGCTGCGCCTGACCATGGTCCGCCGGTTGCTACTGGACTCCCCCGACACCGACCGGTCGTGCTCCTGGTTCGGCATCGATCGCCCCAAATCCACGTTGACGCACCACTTCCGGGTCTTGCGCGAGGCGGGCGTCACCCGGCAGCGGCGCTACGGACTTGAACGCCGCAGCCAGGTCCGCGTCGACGATCTCGAGGCGCGCTTTCCCGGCTTGCTCGACCTGGTCCGCGCCTGGGAGCCCGCCGACTGATCCAGAACTTTGGGGGCAGGACCCGACGCCCGAGCCCTGTTACGGTCCCGGTATTCATTCCGAGTCCGGATGGCACGGGTCCGCGCGTTCGGACGCCTTCTCATGGAGTCAGCCATGATCAGCGCGCCCGAGACCGCCCGGACCTGGCGCGAACAACTGCTCGCCGAGCGGAACGAATTGCGCGGCGCGTCCTTTCGCGACGCCGCCGTGGTCCTGCGCGCGCTGGTCGCCGTGGCCGACGACGCGACGTCGGCGGCGGACCGCGGCGCCGTCGCCGAACTGGTCGCGGCGGATCCGGTGCTGCGCAACTTCCCGGTCCACGACTTGCGCGCCTTGTTCGAGGACAACTGCCATCGGCTGGCGAACGATCCGGTCCTCGGCTGCGCGCACGTGCTGCGGCAGATCGCCAAAGCGATGCACAAGCAGGCCGAGGCGGACGCGGTCGTCCGCACCGGCATCCTGATCGGCGGCGAGGCGGGCGCGTGCGGCCCTGCGGCGACCGAGGCCGTCCGCGACGCCTGCCGGACGCTGCGCCCGGCTCCGGAGCGCTTCGGCCTCTGACCCGACGGCGCGAACGCTACGATTCGCCTATGCGTTCGATTGATGTCGCCGAGCGGCGCGCCCGGCTGGCGGTGCGACACCGGCTGGCCACCCCGGAGCGGGCCGGACAGGTCGCGGAGATCGCCCGCTCGCTGGTCGCCCTGCACGCGACCGATCCGGCGACTGTCTTCCTCTCCGTCGCGGCCCGCGCCGAGGGGCTGGCGCCCGCGGATGTCGAACAGGCGCTCTACGACGACCGTTCGCTGCTGCGGATGCTGGCCATGCGCCGCACCATGTTCGTCGTGCCGGTGGAGCTGGTCGCGATCCTGCAGGGTTCGTGCGCGGACGCGCTGGCGCACAAACAGCGGCGCACCTACGGCAAGTACCTGGAACAGGCGGGCATCGGGGACGGCGATGTGCGGCGCTGGTGGGCCGAAGTCGAGACCGAGACGCACAAGGCGCTGCTCGATCGCGGCGCGGCGACCGGCGCGCAGCTGAGCAAGGACGTCCCCCGCTTGCGCACCCAGGTGAACACCGCGCCGGACAAGCCGTATTCGAAGCCGACGAACATCACCACCTGGGTACTGGTGACGCTCGGCTGCGAAGGCCGCATCGTGCGCGGACGGCCGAACGGCAGCTGGACCAGCAGCCAGTACACCTGGGCGCCGATCGAATCGTGGTTGCCGGACCCCGTCCCCGTGATGCCCGCCGCCGAAGCCCGCGCCGAGCTGGTCCGCCGCTGGTTGCGCGCGTTCGGCCCCGCGCCGGTGTCCGACATCAAGTGGTGGACCGGGTGGACGCTGGGCGAGGTGCGCGCGGCGCTCGGGGCGCTCGAGCTGATCGAGGTCGACCTCGACGGCATGACGGGCGTACTACTGGCCGACGACGTGGAGCCGGTCGCCGCCCCGGAGCCATGGGCGGCATTGCTTCCCGCGCTCGATCCGACGCCCATGGGCTGGCAGGCTCGAGAATGGTTCCTCGGCCCCCACGCGCCGAACCTGTTCGACCGCAACGGGAACATCGGGCCCACCGTCTGGTGGGACGGGCGCATCGTGGGCGGCTGGGCGCAGCGCGGTGACGGCGAGATCGTCTACCGCCTGCTCGAAGACGTGGGGACCGACGCCGAGGCGATGATCGCCGCGCAGGCGCAGCGAGTCGCCGAATGGTACGGCGACGTGCGCGCCATTCCCCGTTTCCGGACGCCGCTGGAACGGGAACTCACCGCCTGACCGAGCGCCCCGGCACGCACCGCCGGGTAGCTCGGGCGACATGGAGATTCGCGCATTCGCCGAGCCCGACCGAGCCACCTGCGCGGCTTGTGCGTTCGGGCGGTACCTACATGTCCAGCCCGAGGTCGAGGACGCGGACCGAGTGGGTGAGCGCGCCGACGGCGAGGTAGTCGACGCCGGTGCGGGCGTAGTCGGCGGCGACGTCCAGGCTCAGGCCGCCGGAGGACTCCAGTTTCGTCCGCGGTGACGCGGCGTTGCGGCGCTGCACTGCCGCCTGGGTCTGCCAGAGCGGGAAATTGTCCAGCAGTACCAGTTCCACGTTCTCGGCGAGCACGGCGTCGAGCTGTTCGAGGCTGTCGACCTCGACCTCGCAGGCGATATCGGGGGCTGCGGCGCGGACCGCGCGCAGCGCCTCGACCACCGACCCCGCGGCGACCACGTGGTTGTCCTTGATCAGGGCGGCGTCGCCGAGACCCATCCGGTGGTTGACGCCGCCGCCGACCCGCACGGCGTACTTCTGCAGCGCGCGCAGTCCGGGCAGCGTCTTGCGGCTGTCCCGGATGCGGCAGCGGGTGCCCGCGACGGCGTCCACCCAGGCGGCCGTCGCCGTCGCGATGCCGGACAGATGGCACACCAGGTTGAGCATGGTGCGCTCCGCGGTGAGCAGCCCACGGGTGGGCGCGATCAAGGTCAGCACGGACTGTCCGGGCGACACCCGGGTGCCGTCGGCGACGCGGTCGGTGATCTCGTAGGCGTCCGCGCCGATCACCTCGTCGAGCACCAGCAGCCCGGCGTCCAGCCCGGCCACGGTTCCCGGTTCCCGCGACACCACCGATGCCTTGATCACCGCGTCCGCGGGCACGGTGGCCGTCGTCGTGACGTCCGGGCCGTAGCGCAGGTCCTCGTCCAGCGCGGCGCGGATGACGCGCAGCACCTCGTCGCGATCCAGGGCGTCGTCCAGAGCCATCGAAGCGTTCCTCTCTGACCGAGCGGGGTTCTCGCGGTCCACCGGATGCCGCGCTCGGTGCGTGTGGTCAGGGAATGGGGGCGTACTCGGGGACGCCGTCGCCGTTGAGCCGGATCGGGAGGCTGTGGCGGAGTTCGGGCAATGCGTCCGGGTGATCGGACCGGGTGTGACAGCCGCGGCTCTCGGTGCGGGCGAGCGCGGCCAGCAGCAGCGCGCGGGCCGCGAGAGTGAGTGCGGCGTCCTCGATTCCGGCGATCGGGTGGGTGGCGGCGGCGAGCGTGTCGCGGTTGGTGACCACGTCGTCGAGTCGCTTGAGCGCTTCCGCGAGTCCGGCGCGGTCGCGGACCACCGAGGCGTGCGTGGTCATCAGGTGCTGCACCACGTCGCGGTCGACGTATTCGGCTACGCGAGTGGGGATCTCGCTCACCCGGGCTCGCTCACCGAGCCGCTCGGCGGCGGCGGCTCCGGCACGCTCGCCGACCACCAGCCCCTCCAGCAGACTGTTGGACGCCAACCGGTTCGCCCCGTGCAGTCCGGTGCGCGCGACCTCTCCGGCCGCGTACAGGCCGGGCACTCCGGTACGGCCGTGAGTGTCGGTGACGACTCCCCCGCACTGGTAATGCGCGGCAGGCGCGACCGGGATGAGGTCGGTGCGCGGATCGATGCCCGCCGCCAGGCACGAGGCGGTGATCGTCGGAAACCGCTGCGGGAAACCGTCGATCGAGCGGGCGTCGAGATAGACGTGCTCGGTGCCCAGCGCCCGCATGCGCGCGGCGATGGCGCGGGAGACGACATCGCGAGGGGCGAGATCGCCCCGTGGATGCACCCCCTCGGTCACCGGGTTGCCTTCGGTGTCGACCAATGTCGCGCCTTCGCCGCGCACCGCTTCGCTGATCAGCGGCCTGCGCCCGATACCTCCCGGGGTGTACAGCACCGTCGGGTGGAACTGCACGAATTCGAGGTCGGCGACGGCGGCACCGGCCCACAGCCCGAGCGCGATGCCGTCGGCGGTGGCGCCCGGCGGATTGGTGCTCAGCGCGTACAACTGGCCGAGCCCGCCGGTGGCCAGCAACACAGCGGGCGCGTGCACGACACCGAAACCCCGGTCCGACAGCGCGACCACGCCTCGCACACCGTTCGGCCCCGTGACGATCTCGCCGACGGCCGCGCCGAACAGCACCGGCAAGCCGGCTTCGTTCAGCGCCCGCTGCACCTCGGCGCCGGTGGCGTCGCCCCCGGCGTGGATGATCCGGCGGGTGCTGTGCCCGCCCTCACGGGTCCGCGAGATCTGGCCGTCGCGGCCGAGGTCGAACACCGCGCCCAGGTCGGTCAGCGCGGCCACCGCGTCCTGCCCGCCCTCGACGATGGAGCGCACGGCGTCCACGTCGCACAGGCCGACGCCCGCCTCCACCGTGTCGTGCACGTGTGACTCGACCGAGTCACCGTGCGGCGCCACGACGGCGATGCCGCCCTGGGCGTACTGGGTGGACGTATCCGTCGGCCCGCCCTTGCTGAGCGTGAGCACCCGCAGCCCGCGCAGTGACGCGGTGCGCGCCGCGGTCAGTCCCGCGACGCCACCGCCGATCACGACCAGATCGGCCTCGGCCTCCCAGTCGATGGAAACCCGGGTTGTCATCGCCCCGCGCCTCTCTGTCTTCCGATCCGCGAACGTTCTGCGGCGCGGGCGCTGTGGTCAGCGCGTTGCGCCGGAGAGCGACCCGCCGCCGCGAGGGCAGCGGTCGGACTCATTCACCGCCGCCGGGATTGCCGATCGCGATCATCCGCTGCACCGAGTTGCGGCCCAGCGCGGCGGTTTCCGGATCGACGTGGACCTCGTCACGGCCCTCGACCAGGCAGCGCAGCAGGGCCGCCGGAGTGATCATCTTCATGTACTTGCACGACGCCCGGTCGTTCACGGCCTGGAAGTCGATGCCGGGGGCGGCCTTGCGCAGCTGGTGCAGCATGCCGACCTCGGTGGCCACGAGCACCTGATTCGACTTCGCCGCCTTGGCCGCGTCGATCATGCCTCCGGTGGACAGGATGTGCACCCGATCGGCCGGGAACGCGCCCTCGCCCGCGAGGTACAGCGCCGAGGTGGCGCACCCGCATTCGGGGTGCACGAACAGTTCCGCGTCCGGGTGGGTACGCGCCTGCTCGGTGAGCTCGTCGCCGTTGATGCCCGCGTGCACGTGGCACTCGCCCGCCCAGATGTGCATGTTCGCGCGGCCGGTGACCCGCTTGACGTGCGCGCCGAGGAACTGGTCCGGCAGGAACAGCACCTCGCGGTCCGGGTCGATCGAGGCGACCACGTCCACCGCGTTGGAGGAGGTGCAGCAGATGTCGGTGAGCGCCTTCACCTCGGCCGTGGTGTTCACGTAGGACACCACCACCGCGTTCGGGTGCTCGGCCTTCCAGGCGCGCAGTTCGTCGGCGCTGATCGAATCCGCGAGCGAACATCCCGCACGCTGATCGGGGATGAGCACGGTCTTCGCCGGGCTCAGGATCTTGGCGGTCTCGGCCATGAAGTGCACGCCGCAGAACACGATGGTGTCCTCGGGCGCCTCGGCCGCGATCCGCGACAGCGCCAGCGAGTCGCCGACGTGGTGGGCCACGTCCTGGATCTCCGGCAGCTGATAGTTGTGCGCCAGGATCGTCGCGTTGCGCTCCCTGGCCAGACGCTTGACTTCCTGCGCCCACTCCGGCGTCGCCTCGACACCCGCGAACCCGGAGGGTCCGTCGAACACCTGCCCCATCAGCGGGGGCGCCAGTTTCGCACCCGTCGTCGCCATGGATGGCTCCCTTCCTCGTGCGGTCGGCTACACCGCCGATTCGCACCAAACCAGGTTTTCGACTTATAATCGAAAACGTGGCCCATAGTAGCACCATCCACGAATCGCTCACCGCGGTGTTCCAGGTTCGTCGCTTTCCCCGGGACATCGCCGCAGGTCACGCCCTCGCCGACCGGGCAGAAGGCATGCTGCTACGGTGCCCGCCCGACCAGCGGGCCGAACTCGCGGTGTTGTTGTGGGAACGCGCACTCGACCCGCAGAAGGGCACCTGGTCGCTCCCCGGCGGACGCCTCGGCGACGACGAGGACCTCGACGCCTCCGCGCGCCGCCAGCTCGCCGAGAAGGTCGACGTGCGCGAGCTGAGTCATCTGGAACAGCTCTCCGTGTTCAGCGCTCCCGATCGGGTGCCGAAGCCGCGCCGCATCGCCTCGGCCTACCTCGGACTCGTCCCGCTGACCGCCGACCCGCAGCTGCCCCCGGACACCGCCTGGCACCCGGTGTCGGCGCTGCCGGACATGTCCTTCGACCACCGCACGGTGGTCGACCACGCCCGCACTCGGCTGGCGGCGAAACTGTCCTACACCAACATCGCCTTCGCCCTCGCGCCGGACCGGTTCACCATGTCGACCCTGCGCGAAATCTATTGCGCTGCACTCGGTTACGACGTGGACACTACGAACCTTCAGCGAGTTCTCTCCCGCCGCAAGGTGATCACCCCCACCGGAGCCACCGCCGCCCCCGGCCGCGCGGGCGGCCGCCCCGCCGCGGTGTACCGCTTCACCGACTCCGGCCTGCGCGTGACAGACGAATTCGCGGCGCTGCGCCCACCCGGCCCTTCGTAACCGGCCGGAAAGCCGGCGATCTCGGCGGGTAGGCCAGATGCCGGCCGCAGAAGCGGCGGTCAGGCATTGCTCAGCCTTCTGCCGCAGTCTTGCGATGCTTGTCCCGGCGACGGTACTGCCGTTTGCTCGGAATGGGCCGCGCCGCATTACCGCGCCGCAGCGCATCCCGCCGCCGCCACGCCGCCAGATCGGCCCGTTCGCCCCGCGCAGAAGCCGCCCCGTCCTCCACCGCGTGCGCGGTCTTCACCACCCCAGCCCCTTTCCGACAACCCTCGGCCACTCCGGCCGCCCACCATATCCTCGCGCCCACGTCGGCTCCAACGGGTTTTTCAAGATCAGCGGCACATGGTTGCGGCATTTCGCGAGAAGGCCCCTCCGTCATGGGCCGTTGATCATGAGGAGGCGTCGAGGAAGGCGACGATCGCCGGGATGTCGGGGCGGTAGGCGGAGGTGGTGTCGACCTCGAGTGTCGGCGCGTCGAGGGAGATGCGCTGGAAGGCGGCGGGTGCGGGGTGGTCTGGATCGTCGTGGGCGCGGCGGAGCGGATTCGAACGGTGGCGCTGGTGGATTCGCTGTGTCGCGAGAGCTGGATCGATCGTGCAGTGCACGATGCGGAGCTGGGCGTGAGCGCGCAGCGGCGTGAGGCCGGGACGCCACAGCCGGTCTTGGAAGGCGGCTTCGGCCACCACCGTGACACCGGCCCGCAGGAGCAGTTCCAGCGTCTGGAAGAACACCGGCAGCGTGCGGAGGTTCAGCTCGTTCGAGCGGCTCGGGGCGTAGTTCTCCGTCGCGTGGACCATGCCCTCCTTGATCTCGTCCCGGCAGATGGCTGGGCAGCCGATCGCCCGGGCGAGAGCGTGCGCGAGCGTCGTCTTGCCTGACCCCGGCGGGCCACTGACGACGACGAGGGTGGGGAGCCTGGGCGATCCGTCGCTCATATCGGCACCGTAACTCGTGCGCCGCTGCGGCAGCCGAGAACTCGTCCGCGCCGGTGGCGGGTTGCCCGCGCGGATCCGGCGACCCGGCCGGGCTCGCCGGCGCGAGGCTCGCCCAGCGCGCACGAAGTTCGCACCGAGACCCCAGGTCGGTCAGGCGGTCTTCATCTGCGGACCAGGCGGCGGAGCTTCGGTCCGCTGCGTTAGGCGCGACCCGGCCCAGAAGGCCAACTCCACCAACCAGAACAGCAGGAGGAACACCGTCACCACGGTCGCGGGAACGGCGAGGAAGAACACCGAAGGGACCGCGACGACGACGAACCGGGCGACGTCGCCCGCACTCGCGCCGCGTAACCGGTGCGCCGCGCGCACGGCCGCCCACATCATCCAGCGGCGTGGCAGGGAGACTCCGAGTTCGTGCAGGCATCGGCGGAAGATGCCGTCGGCGTCGGCCACGCCGACCGTGTTCGTGCTCAGCAGGTAGTCGTGCAGGATGGCGGCACGGGTATAGCTGCCGTAACGGGGAATCAGCCAGATCAACGGGCGCGGCACCGAGGCGAAGTCCGTCCGGAAACCAGCTGGGACCACGAATTCCTCACTCGCACCGCGATAGACGAGCGGTTCGGTCACCCGCCAGAACTTGGCGTCGAGCTCTTCGACGACCGGACCGCCACCCACGAAGGCCACGTCCCAATTCCTTCCCAGCACGCTACGAGTTCCCGACCCCGAAGTGGTTCGGAAAGCCTTCCCCGTCGCGGCGACGTGCCGGACGACGCGTCAGCGGCGCTGGCGATATTCGGGCAGCGAATATCCCTCTGAGGCAGGCTGGTAGCCACCATAGGGCAGCTCTGCGCTGCTCGCAGCGTCACCATAGGGCATGAAGGCGCCATGGCCGTCGTAGGAGGCTTCCTCCTCCTTCCGGGCGGCGCGGCGGCCACTGCCGAGATCCTCCGAGGTACTCAGCGCCGCGAGGAACAGCATGACGAACGACGCGATCAGCGGCTGCACGATCAGCGCGAGGTCGCTGCCGAGTTCGATCGGCAAGGTGACGATCTGGCCCACCGGCGGGTCGTGCGGGCGCGGATGCGACCACTCGGCGACCTGCTCCCCCACACCGGCCATCACCACCGCGCCCAGGCCGGAACCGATCAGCAGGCCCAGCTGCAACAGCGGCCCACGCGCCGAGCGCCAGCGCCACACGGCCAGTGCGCACAGCAAGCCGAGCACCGCCCCCGCGAGGACGAACAACGCCAGCGCGTCGAACTGATGCGCGCTCTCCCCGGTCAGTCCGACACCGCGACCCGGCTCGACCACGAGCAGCCGCTCGGTCGGCGCGAGCAGGCCCCAGCCGACACCGGCGAGCGCGCTCACCACCACCACGGCGACGGCGACCACAGCCGCCGCCCGCACCTCACCCCGCAACGGCGACGCCACTAGCGGCGTTCCAGTTCGGCCGAGTCGACGACGCCGTGCCTGGAGCACTTGGCCCACCAGCCGTCCGGGCTCACCTGCACGATCATGCGGCGTCCGCACTGTTCGCAGAAGCGCGGCGGCTCCAGGCCCAGCGCGGCGGCGGCCGGGATCGCGTCGTCGAGGCCCGGCACGATTCGCTTGCCGGTGAACGGGTTGTAGCGCTCGTCCATGTCCATGACAGTACTCATGCTCGCTTGCCTCTTCGTCGCAACCGAGCCGGTCAGAGCGTTTCGTTGAGCGCCTTGATCGGCATCTTCAGCTCGCCGAGCAGGTCCAGGTCCTGTTCGGCCGGGCGGCCGAGGGTGGTCAGGTAGTTGCCGACGATGACGGCGTTGATGCCGCCCAGGATGCCCTGCTTGGCGCCGAGATCACCGAGGGTGATCTCCCGGCCGCCCGCGAAGCGCAGCATGGTGCGCGGCAGCGCGAGCCGGAACGCGGCCACGGCGCGCAGCGCGTCGGACGCGGGCAGCACCTCCAGGTCGCCGAAGGGCGTGCCCGGACGCGGGTTGAGGAAGTTCAGCGGCACCTCGTCGGGCTCGAGTTGGGCCAGGTTCGCGGCGAACTCGGCGCGTTGCTCCAGCGTCTCGCCCATGCCGAGGATGCCGCCGCAGCAGACCTCCATGCCCGCTTCGCGGACCATGCGCAGGGTGTCCCAGCGCTCCTCCCAGGTGTGCGTGGTCACCACGTTCGGGAAGTAGGACCGCGAGGTCTCCAGGTTGTGGTTGTAGCGGTGCACACCCATGGCGGCCAGCTGGTCCACCTGCTCCTGGGTGAGCATGCCCAGCGAGCAGGCGACCTGGATGTCCACCTCGTTGCGGATCGCCTCGACACCGGCGGCCACCTGGGCCATCAGGCGCTCGTCGGGACCGCGCACGGCCGCCACGATGCAGAACTCGGTGGCGCCGGTCTTCGCGGTCTGCTTGGCGGCTTCCACCAGGCTGGGAATGTCCAGCCACGCGGCGCGCACCGGCGACTGGAACAGGCCCGACTGCGAGCAGAAGTGGCAGTCCTCCGGGCAACCGCCGGTCTTGAGGCTGATGATGCCCTCGACCTCGACCTCGGGGCCGCACCACTTCATGCGCACCTCGTGCGCCAGGGCGAGCAACTCCTCCAGCCGGTCGTCACCGAGCCGTAGCACCTCCAGGGTCTGCTCCTGGGTCAGCCCCACCCCGCGCTCGAGCACCTGCTCGCGGGCGATCGACAAGATTTCGGTGTCTACAGGTGCCTGGGTCACTGCACGAATCCCTTCGTCCGGCCGAGGTGGCCGTGCAACTTGAACGGTGTTCAGGCTAGGGTAGCGGTAGGAGTGAGTCAAAGCACGACGGGAAGGGCATCGAGTGCAGCTGCACCGGGCGGACGTGGTCGACGGCGCCATCGCGATTCTGGACCGATACGGCCTGGCCGACCTCACCATGCGCAGGTTGGCCGGCTCGCTCCAGGTGCAGCCCGGCGCGTTGTATTGGCACTTTCCGAACAAGCAGGCGCTGCTCGGCGCGGTCGCGGACAAGATCCTCGCGCCCATGGAGGACCCGATCGAGGCCGAGGAGTGGTCCGGGCAGATCACCGAACTGGCGCACCGGCTGCGCGACTGCCTGCTGGCCTATCGCGACGGCGCCGAATTGGTGTCGGCGACCTACGCGTCCCGGCTCACCACGAGCAAAGGGCGAGAACGACTGGTGAGCGCCGCCATCCGCGCGGGCATGCCGCGCCAGGAGGCCGAACTCGCGGCGTTCACGCTGCTCTACTACGTCCTCGGCGAGACCGTGGACGAGCAGTCCAGGATGCAGATGGACTCGGCGGGCGCCCTGCCCGAGGGCGCCTCGCCGTTGGAGGAGACCACCGACCCCACCGCCCGTTTCGACTTCGGCCTGCAATTGTTCGTCGCGGGCGTGCGGCACTTGCTCGGCACCCGCGTCCGCTGACGCCGGGGGCGTCCCGATCACGGTTCCGCAGTAGGTGTAGCGGCCGTTTCCGAAGCAGTCGACAGCGACTGTTCCCTCGCGGGTGCGCGCCGAGCGTCAGCGCAGGTGCGTGTTCAGGAATCCCAGCGCATCCGGAAGCGATGCCAGGAACGCGCCGCTGTGGTCCTTGCCGGGGTACTGCTGGACCGTCACTCGTATTCCGGGGTTCAGCTCTTGCAGTTCTTTCCCGTAGCTCTCGGTGTCGGTGGGAGGCACATCGATGTCCGCGGTGCCGTAGCCGATCAGGAGATCGCTGGTGAACCGGTCTTCCGGATATCCCGTCAGGGCGGCGATGTCTTCGGCGAAGGTGGGCGTCGGCCGGTCGGGGTCGGCGACGAGCGCCGACGGTCGACGGCCGTCGGCGCGCTCGACCAGATGCGAAAGGCATTCGTGGGCCGCTCTTTCCACGAAGTCCTTGCCGAAATCGGACAGGTACGGGGTGACGCTGCCGGGGTTCAGTTCCTCCAGCGAGGCCAGGTAGTACGCGGCGTAGGCGATCTGGTTCTTGGAGCCGGTCGAGTCCGCCCGGAACATCTCCGGGAGGCTCTTGCTCGGGTCGGTGCGCAGCCCGGTGGCCACCACTCCGCTCAACCCCGTAGCGGAACCGCCTTTCTCGGCATACAGACCGGCCGCGCTCATCACCGCGTGCGCTCCTTCCGACTGACCGACCAAGACCCATCTGCGCGACAGCGGAATCGGAGTCGTGCGCATCGCCGCGACCGCGTCGATTATCGACATGCCCTCGACGTTCGTGTTGTAGTAGCTGAACTGCCCGCGGGTGCCGAGGCCCTGGTAGTCGGGAGCCAGTACCGCGTACCCGTTCTCCAGTATCTGGTCGAAATAGGTGATGTTCCGCTCGGACTGCGGGCGGCGCGACGGCGCGCAGGCATCGCCGATGCCCGCGGTCCCGTGTGCCCACACCACCAGCGGCCATCCTCCCTGCGGCGGCAGGCCCGGGGGCAGATAGAGCGCACCGGATGCCTGCGCGGGTGCGCCGTGCTGATCGGTCGTGGTGTAACCGATCCCGAGCGACACCGCGGCCTTGGGGAAAGTCCACGCGGGATCGAGCAGCTCGATCCCGCTCAATTGCCCGGTCGTCGGGCTTTCCGCTGTCGCAGGGGCCACCCCGAGCGTGACCGCGACGCACATACTTATCGAGGCGGCGACCAGGCCGGATCGCCGAAGGAACGATAGGGACATGCCGCAGCACCATACCGACGCACGCCGATGACCAGACCCTAGCGACACGTGCCACCAGTGGAAATTCTCGAATCCCGCGCAACGGCGGCGAGTGCGAGCGCCTACCCGGTCCGGGCCGACCGCCGCCCTGGCGCCCCGACCACGCCCGGAAACCAGCGATGCATCGCGTAGGCGCCCGCCGCGGCGGTGAGCGCGAGCGCGATGGCCGCTCCGCCGAGCACGGTCACGGCGCTGATCGCGCCGACCGCCACCGGTCCGACGAACATGCCGATGTCGTGGGTGAGCCGCCAGGCCCCGAGGAACTCGGCCCGCTGCCCGTCGGGCGCGACATCAGCGCCGACCGTCATGATCAGCCCGTTGCTCATGCCGTTGGCCAGCCCGAGCAGCACAGCGGCGCAACCGAGCCCGAGCACCGAGGAAGTGCACGGCAGCACACCGAAACCGGCGGCGAACAGGACCATCGACGG
This sequence comes from Nocardia sp. NPDC059691, assembly GCF_042733915.1. Classification (NCBI taxonomy): domain Bacteria; kingdom Bacillati; phylum Actinomycetota; class Actinomycetes; order Mycobacteriales; family Nocardiaceae; genus Nocardia; species Nocardia sp. NPDC059691. Next base: position 106,999 of record NZ_JBHWFB010000020.1, read on the forward strand.
CACGCCGGTCGCCCGCCTGCCGTAGCGGTCCAGCCACACGCCCGCCGGATACGACATCAGCACGTCCACCGCGCCCGCCAGGCCGAACACCAAACTGGTGGTCGACGCGCTCAGTCCGATGTGCGCGGCCCACAACGGAAGCAGCGCCAGCCGAGCCGCACGCGCGGCCCCGACCAGCAGCGCGGCCAGGCCGAGCGTGCCGAGGGTCCTGCGGTGCTCGACCACGATCGCCGTCAGCGCGTGCCCCGCGCCCGCCTCGCCCGATCCCTCCGGCGATCGGATCGCCGCCATGGCCGCGCCGGACACCACCGTGGTCACCAACTGCAACCACAACGCGCCGTTGGGACCGAGCGAATGCACCACGGCCGCACCGAGGAACGGTCCGCAGAAGAACCCCAACCGCATGGAACCGGCCAGCGTCGACATCGCGCGGCCGAGGTCGTTCGGGGGCACCACGGCAACCAGATAGGTTTGGCGAGCCAGGCCCCACACCGCGCCCGCCGCGCCGCCCAGCAGCATGCCCAGCGCGAGCACTCCGACATTCGGCGCGACGATCGCCGCGAGCACGCCGATCGCACCGAGCACCGAACCCACCGCAAGCGCACCACGTTCCCCGATGGTCGCGACGACTCGCCCCGCGGGCAGGTCGGTGAGCACCATGCCCAACCCGGACAACGCGACGATGATCCCCGCCAGCCCGGCCGACGCGCCCAGGTCGAGCGCGCGCAGCGCGTACATCGGCGCCGCCGCGCCGGACCCGATGCCGTACACCACCATCGGCACGAACACCGTCCAGGTCAGCGACCGCAACCGCACCGCGCCGACGATGTCGCCCGCTACCACGGACCGCTCGCTCATCGCATCGCCGATCGATGCCGCGAGGCCGCGCTCCGCCCGATCACATCCAGCCCGAAGCCGCCGCCCGAGGCGAGACCGCGCGCCGATTGCCATTCCCCATTTCCAGCGAACCTCGCTACCGGAGGGCGGCCGCAGGCAGCTGGTTCACGGCACGCGGTAGGCGTGGTGGAGGCAACCCGCGACTCGACAGCACGAGACTCGGAACCGGCCGACCACCAGCGCCCGGAGCGCACCTGGCGCGCATTGCCCTGGAACCCGACTCGCTGGTTCGCGTCGACCAGCACAGCGTGTGGATCGAAGACGCGCACGATAGCGTGCGCGACCGACTTCGAATGCCCGACCCGTGAGCGGGGCACTGCGTCGGCCGGCCCCACACCGAACGCGCGGGGCCGACCCATCGCATGCACCGGTGCGGTCCTGTGGCGGACAGCCCGGCGCTCAGGCGGACAGTCGCTTTCGTCGGCGCCGCTCACCGGGCCAGCGCGGGCTGCGGGGCGAAACGGCTGTCGGGGCGGGGCAGGCCGAAGTGGTCGCGCAGGGTGGTGCCGGTGTACTCGGTGCGGAACAGGCCGCGTTCCTGCAGGATCGGCACGACCGTCTCGGCGAAGATCTCCAGTCCGCCCGGGTAGTACGGCGGCATGACGTTGAACCCGTCGGCCGCGCCGTTGCGGAACCATTCCTCGATGGTGTCGGCGACCTGCTCGGGGGTTCCGGCGAACACCCGGTGGCCGCGCGCACCGGCGAGGCGGTGCAGCAGGCCGCGCACGGTCGGCCGTTCGCGCTGCACAATGCCCGCCACGACCTGCAAGCGGCTCTTCCCGTTGTCGGTCACGTCGCCCGCCGCGTCGAACAAATCGACCGGGATCGGCTCGTCCAGCGGCAGGTGCCGCAGGCTGATCCCGACGATGCCCTCCAACTGGGCCAGGCCGTATTCCGGCACGGTGAGCTCGTTGAACTCCTGCTCCAATTTCTTGGCCGCCGCCTCGGTGTCGGCGATGAACGGGCTGATCCCCGGCAGGATCTTGATGTGCTCGGGGTCGCGGCCGAAGCCACGGGCCCGCTCCTTGATGTCGGCGTAGAACGCCTGGGCGTCGCTGAGCCGCTGATGCGCGGTGAAGATCGCCTCGGCGTACTTGCCCGCGAACGCCCGCCCGTCGTTCGACGCGCCCGCCTGCACCAGCACCGGGTGGCCCTGCGGCGTGCGCGGCGCGTTGAACGGTCCACGCACCCGCAGGTATTCGCCGGCGAAGTCGATCTGGTGGATCTTCTCCGGGTCGGCGTACACGCCGGAGGCCTGGTCCAGGACGACGGCGTCGTCCTCCCAGCTGTCCCACAGCGCCACCACGGCGTCGACGAATTCCCGAGCACGGGCGTACCGTTCGGCGTGGTCGGGATGCTTGTCCAGACCGAAGTTCGCCGCGGCGAGATCGGTGCCGGTGGTGACGATGTTCCAGCCCGCCCGGCCGCGGGAGATGTGGTCCAGCGTGGAGAACAGCCTGGCCAGGTTGTAGGGCTCGTAGTACGTGGTCGACGCGGTGGCGATGAGGCCGAGATGCGTCGTCGCGGTGGCGATCGCGGTGAGCAGGGTGATCGGTTCCAGGCCGGAGGTCGCGTTGTGCTTCACGTTGTTGTGCAGGGCGGGTCCGTCGGCGAAGAACACCGCGTCCAGTTTCGCCGCTTCGGCGGTGCGTCCGATCTCCTGGTAGTAGGCGACGTCGTAAATCCGTTCGGGACTGCTCCACGGATGCCGCCATGCCGCCTCGTGGTGGCCGGAGGGGTAGATGAAGGCGTTGAGGCTGAGTTGGCGCGGTGCGGTCATGAGGCTTTCTTCTCGTCGGTGGGCGTGTCGACGACGTCGACGCCCAGGCTGGCCAGCAGGAGGGAACGGTGCCGCAGGAAGGCGGGATCGCCGTGGCGGCGTGGGCGTTCCAGGTCGATGCGCTGGTCCACCGCGATGCGCCCGTCGTCGAGCACCAGGACACGGTCGGCCAGCAGCACCGCCTCGTCCACATCGTGGGTGACCAGCAGCACTGCGGGCCGATGCTCGGCGCACAGGTCCTGCAGCAGTGCGTGCATCTTGATCCGGGTCAGCGCGTCCAGCGCGCCGAAAGGTTCGTCCGCCAGCAGCAGTTCGGGTTCGCGCACCAGCGAACGCGCCAAGGCGACACGCTGTTGCTCGCCACCGGAAAGCTCCTTGGGCCAGGCCTTCTCCCGGCCCGCCAGCCCGACCTCGGCCAGTGCCGCGCGACCGCGACCGGCGGCGTCCGTACCGCCGAGACCGAGGGTCACGTTGTCGAGCACCCGCACCCAGGGCAGCAACCGGGAGTCCTGGAACACCACCGAACGCTCGGTGGGCACGCTCAATTCGCCGGAACCCGGCACGTCGTAGTCCAATTCGGCGAGCGCCCGCAGCAGCGTGCTCTTGCCCGAACCGCTGCGGCCGAGCAGCGCGACGAACTCGCCGCGCGCGATGTCGATGTCGATGTCGCGCAGCACCACCCGGTCGCCGAAGCCACGGCGCAGCCGCCGGGCGCGGACGACGTTCAGTCCCCGAGTGTCTGCCGCCATGACAGCGCCTTCCTTTCCACCGCGCGCACCAGGATGTCGCCGAACAGGCCGAGCAGGCCGTAGATCACCAGGCCGACCACGATGATGTCGATCTGGCCGTAGGTGCGGGCCTGGGTCATCAGGTAACCGATGCCGCTGGTGGCGTTGACCTGTTCCACCACGACCAACGCCAGCCAGGAGATGGTGACGGCCAGCCGCAGACCGGTGAAGAAGCCGGGCAGCGATCCCGGCAGCGCGATCCGGCGGACGAATCCCCACCGCGACAGGCCGACGGTCTGGGCGAGTTCCACATACCTGGCGTCGACGCTGCGCAGGTGCGCGTGCGTATTCAGGTAGATCGGGATCGCCACGCTGGTGGTGATCACCACCAGCTTCATTTCCTCGCCGATGCCGAACCACACGATGAACAGCGGAATCAGCGCGAGTGTCGGAATGGCGCGCTTGATCTGGATCGGCCCGTCCACCAACGCTTCACCGACCCGGCTCAGCCCGGCCAGCAGCGCCAGCACCAGGCCGATCGCGACACCGAGCCCGAGCCCGATCACGGCGCGCTGCACCGAGGTCAGCAGATTGCTCTGTAAACGGCCGTCGGCGAGCAGGTCACCGGCGGTCTCGGCGACCGTCCACGGCGCGGGCAGGGTCTCCGGATCCAAAGCGCCCGTGGCCGAACCGGCCACCCAGGCGGCGATCAGCAACGCCGGTCCCACCGCGATGCCGAACGGGATGGGGCGGCCAGGGCCGAGGCGCGGCCGGGTCGGTTTGCGTTTCGCCAGTATCGGTTCCGCCGTGGAGCGGCCGAGGCCGAAGCGGCGCAGCACCGCGGCGTCGAGGGTCGCCATCAGCGTGCCTTCGGTTCGAACGACGCGCCGCTCTCGGTGACCGCTTGCGTGATCGCGGCGTCGAAGCGCAGGTCGAAGCCGTTGGACGCCTGCACCTTCTTCGGCAGTTCGCCCGCCTTGGCGATGGCGTCGATGGTGGCCTGCTGCCGGTCGACCAACTGCTGGTCCAGATGCGGGAAGACGTAGGTGCCCAGCGAGTCGACGATGCGTTTGGCGTCGTCGGCGCTCACCTTCTGGTTGTCCACGTAGTAGCGGCGCGCCCAGTCCTCCGGGTGGGTGTTGGCCCACTGGTAGGCGCGGACGAACGCGCCGACCAGCGCCCGGGTGGCGGCCGCCTTCGCCGGATCCCGCACGACCGCGCGGCGGGCGTACAGATAGGCGAGACCGCCGTAGAGACCTACGGTCTCGGAGTCGGGGACCAGCGAGGTGCCCGGCGTGCGCAGGAACCGGGTGACGTTCGGCTCGATCAGCGGCGCGACGTCGACCTGGCCGGTGCGCACGGCATCGAGGAACTCGGCCAGTTGCAGCCGGACAAGCTGCACGTCGGAGGTGGTGAGCCCGGCCTTGTCGATGGCGCGCAGCACGGCGGCCTGCTGTGCCGTGCCCTCCGCGTAGGCGATCTTCTTGCCCTTCAGGTCCGCGAGCTTCGTCACCGACTTGCCCGGCGCCACCGCCAGTTTCAGGGCGGTGGTGCTGGTCTGGTAGGACGCGATGATCGGGACGTCCTGCCCGGCCACCAAGGCGTGGATCGGCGGGACGTCGCCGACCTGGGCGACGTCGGCGGCGCCCGCCCGGAACGCCTCCAGGATGGCGGGACCGCCGACGAAGTTGGCGAACTCCACCTTGAACGGAAGCTTGTCGAGCTCGCCGGAGATGCGCAGCACCGATTGCAGGCGCTCGGACTGGTCGGCGACCACGAGGGTGGTGCCTGCGGGAACCTCGGTCGGCAGTGGTCCGTCGGCGGTGGGACCGACCGGCTTGTCGTCCTTCGCGCAGCCGGTGAGTCCGAGGGTCGCAACGGTCGCCACGGCGAGCAATGCGGCGGTCGCGCGGCCACGGAGGCCGGACCGGAACGTACTTGGTCGGAACATAAGGCGAATTAGAACAAGACGAAACCGGCGCGAAAACGGTTTGTCTCAGCGTGGTTCGAACCCCTCAGCGGGGCGGCGCTGCCACCGTCGTCGACCGGACCTGCTGCTGGTAGCGCTGCACGAACGGCAGAATCTGCTGCTCGATCACCGTGTTGTATTCCCGGGGCCGCTGCATCGGATTCGCGTGCCCGGTGTTTCGCGCCAGCACCACCAGCAGCGTGCCGTCCACTCCGCCGGACCGCTCGATCAGCACCCGATGGGAGTACTCGACGTCGACCACGCGGTCGGCGCTCGCGTCGCGCGGCCGGATGAAGACGATGGCGGGCCGTGGCTTGTCTGCCACGGGCTGGGCGAGGGCGCGCAGGTCGTCCGTCGCGCCACCGGCCACGATGGCGGTGAACTGGGATTCGATCAGACCGTTGCTCGCCGCGTCGCGAGAGACGATCTTCTCCCGCATCACTTCCGCCAGCACCTGGCCCAGTTGGCGGAACCGGATGCCGGGCAGCCCGTCTCCCCGGTCGACGAAACGGTCCCGGCGAGCGTAGGTCTCCACGGCCAGCCGGAGCATGCGGCTTTCCCGCGCACCGGGCAGCCAGCCCATCCACCGCAACATGTCCTCACCGCGCCCGCGACTCTCCGGACGGACCGCGTTCAGGTCGACCGGCGTGCAGTCCAGGATCACCCCGACCAGTCTGCGGTCGCTGTCCCGGTGGATGTGCTCGGCGACCTCCAGTGCGATCACGCCGCCCATGCTGTGGCCGACGAGCACGATGTTGCGCAGGCCCGACAGTTCGGCGGCGCGCACGACGAGGTCGGCGATCACCTTGGTGTCGATACCTTGATTGTCGTAGCGGATCGCCCACACCATGCCCATCCTGCGCAGAGCGGGCAGCGCGGCGGCGGTGTCACTGGCGTCGAGCCCGCCGAGCCCGACCAGATCCACCACGACGGTGTCCCAGTTCTGCGGGTCCACCGGCGGGGCGACGGGCAGGATGGCGGGCTCGGTGCGCGCCAGTCGCGCCTGTTCCGGCGCGACGTCGTACTTCCAGTACTGCGCGAACACCACGAGTCCGGCCAGCAGCAGTGCGGCCACCCGAAGCAGCGTCACCCTGGTGCGGCGCAACGTCTTCCACCCGTGCCCCAGGCTCGTGTCCCGCAGCCGAGTTCGGCGTCGCGCGTCGTCCCAGTCGGAGACGGTGGACGGGTGCCTCTCGTCCATCGGCGACATCCATCCCACTGTAGGCACGGGTGCGGGCGGTCGCCATGAGCCCGCTATCGTTCAGCGTGCCGCCTCGGCCATGGCCGCGAGTTTGCCCAGCGAGTTCCGCCGGCCGAGTTCGTTGTCGTCGAGCGCGATTCAGTTCGGCAGACCGTCGGGTACCTCCTGTATGTCGGTGCCGACCTCCGCATAACGCAAGGTAGCTGATAGTGCGCTCGCCGTCACCGACGGATCGCAGGTCGTGAATTCGATGATCTGCACCACGTGCTCGTGCGGGCCGCGCGAAATGCTGTGCGCGGTGGCCTTGCCGCTACCGTGGGCTCGTCGCGCAAGCGAGCGTGATTCGGAACACGCCGATCTCCCCGGGCAGCGAATTCGCGCACGTGTCCGGTCCTGCCGTCTGGCACCATCCACTGCCGCACCGCTTCCGCGCGCAGATGCCACCGCACACGGGTCGCGCGTCCGCACTCAGCGGGGTCACCGACAGGTTCGGGGAGACTCGCGTCGCGGAAACGCCATCGATCAGCGGAAAGGCGACCAGGCGGGCTCGAACCAGCCCGGAGCGGCGGCGGTGAATCGCGCGGGCTCCCAGCCGCCCGCGCCTTGCGGCACCGAGCCCACCAGGTCGACGCCGGTGACGCGCGGCAGGTCGGTGCGATTGCATTCGGCGGCGAGATCCGGTTCGGCGGGCCAAGAGCCGATCACCAGGCCCTGACACCGCACACCCGCCGATTGCAGTGCGCGGGTGGTCAGTTCGGTGTGGTTGAGCGTCCCCAGCCCGGCCGCGGTCACCAGCAGGACGGGCGCGCCGAGTTTCTGGGCGAGGTCGAGCAGGGTGAAATCGCCTAGGCGCACCAGCAATCCGCCCGCCCCCTCGACCAGGACGAGGTCGGCGTCGGTCAGGGAATCGACGGCGGCGGCGGTCTCGGCGAGTGTCAGCTCCGGCAGCCCGGCCCGGCGGGCGGCGGTGTCGGGCGCCAGCGGGTCCGGGTAGCGGGCGAGTTCGAGCGTGCGGGTGACGCCGGACAACCGTTGGATCTCCGCGAGGTCTCCGGGTTCGCCCACCGCGACACCGGTCTGCCCCGGCTTGCACACCGCCACCGAACGGCCGTTCGCCATCGCCGCGGCGGCGACGGCCGCGGTGACGACGGTCTTGCCGACATCGGTGGAGGTTCCGGTGATCAGCAGGACGGTCATGCCGGCACCGCCTCTCGCGCCTGCGCCAGCACTTCGCCGAGCACCGTCGCGATGGAGTCGAGTTCGGCCGGTGTGAGATTCGCCCGCGCGGTCAAGCGCAGTCGCGAAGTGCCTTCCGGAACCGTCGGCGGACGGAAGCAGCCCACGTCCAGCCCGTGCGCTCGGCACGCCTGCGCGGCGTCGAAGGCCACTTGCGCCGGACCGAGCACGACCGACACCACCGCCGAAGGCGGCGCGGGCACACCGGCGATCCCGGCGATGTCCGCGGCGCGGGCCAGCACCCGCTCGGCCAGCTCCGGCTGGGCGCGCAGCACCCGCAACGCGGCCCGCGCGGCGCCGACGGCGGCGGGCGCGAGACCGGTGTCGAAGATGAACGTGCGCGCGGCGTCGATCAGGTGGGCGCGCACCCGGCCACTGCTCAGCACCACACCGCCCTGCGCGGCAAGGGATTTCGACAGGGTCGCGGTGATCACCAGATCCGGCGCCCCCGCCAGGCCCGACTCGTGCGCCAACCCGCGCCCGCCCGCCCCGCGCACACCGATGCCGTGTGCCTCGTCCACCACGAGCACCGCCCCGTTGGCCCTGGTCACCCGGTGCAGTTCGGTCAACGGCGCGAGATCGCCGTCGGCGCTGAACACCGAATCCGTGAGCACGAGCGCACGTTCCTCGACGCGCTCCGACAGCAGCCGCTCCACGGCCGCGACGTCGCGATGCGGCGCGATCTCCACCCTGGCGCGGGAGAGCCTGCACGCGTCCACCAGCGAGGCGTGGCTGCCCGCGTCGGAGATCACCAGCGAACCGCGCCCGGCCAGCGCGGTCACCGCGCCGAGGTTGGCCGCGTATCCGGAGGCGAACACGAGTCCCGCTTCGGCGCCGACGAATTCGGCCAACTCGGTCTCCAGCAGTTCGTGCTCGGTGGTGGTGCCGGTGACCAGCCGCGACCCGGTCGACCCCGCACCCCAGCGGCGCACCGCCTCGATCGCGCCTTCGATCACCTCGGGGTGGCGCACCAGGCCGAGATAGTCGTTGGAGGCGAGATCGATCGACGGCGCCTGCGGGGCGCGCGGCCGCAGCTCGCGGCGCAGTCCCGCGGCCACGCGCGCGGAAGCGCGTTCGTCCAACCAGCTCAACGGATCGGTAGTCACAGCTCCGAAGCATACTTGAACACCGTTCAGGGCACTCTCCCGCAGGTCCGCTGGTACCGTTGAGCCCATCGTTGGTGGTGTCACCGGCCCGCGGTGACAAGCTGCACCGGGGAGGTACACGGCCGGATGCCGCGGTGGGCGATAGTCGTCGAGGAAACAACGGGCTCGGGCGATCACAAGCGCTGGTCACCCCGAATCCTGACGGAAGTGGTCGGCACGCGCGCACAGGCGCTGGCGAAACTGGCCGGCGTGCTGCCCACCTACACCCCGGAGCATCCCAAGCTGCGCGGTCGCCGCGTCGTGCTCCGCGACGGTGACACCTATCTACTGATGGTGCGCGGCTGGTCGGACGACTACCACTGCATCTTCCGGGTGTGGGAGATGCTGTCCGACAGCGATCGTCCCGAGCTCGCCGACGGCCGCCCTGGTTCGTCCGATCGGCTCACGGACCGGTGAACCAGTTCGGCGTATCCAGCCGGAACACCTCGCCGGGCGTCAGTAAACGCAGATCGCGCTCCAGTTCGGCCAGCCGATCCGCGCCGAGCAGTTCCGCCCAGCGATCGTGGATCCGGTCGAACGTTCGCGCCGATCGGGTCAGCACGTCCTCGGCGCGTTCGGTGAGCGTGTAGACCTTGCGCCGCGCGTCGGACGGATCGTGCCCGCGGCGGAGGTAGCCCAGCCGCTCCAGCGCCTCGATGTGCTTGCCCGCGGCCTGTTTCGAGACACCGAGCGCGCGCCCGAGGTCGGCGGCCGTGCAACCGTGCGGCCCGCCCGCGCGGCCGATCGCCTGGAAGACGAAGCCGTGCATCGGCCGCAACTCGGCGTGACCGTGCCCGGCCAGATCCGCGTGCACCTCGTCGATCACGGCCCGGAAGCCGAGCAGCATGCGCAGCGGCAGCTCATAGCCACCCCTGTCACTTGACATGATGGACAACCTCGTTGACTATATGGACAACCATATTGTCTATTCTAGAGGTGGTAGCCAGATGACCATCATCCGACACTCCGACACCCGCCGCACCGAAACCCCTGGAGGTGTCATGACCACGCTCGCCTCCCCCACCCAGGGCGGCTCCGGACTCGCGTTGTGGCGGGTCGAGGTGCCCGCCGACACCGCGGGACCGCTGCACTTCATCGACGCCGAGCAGATCTGGACCGTCCTCGCCGGACGACTCCACGTCACGCTCGACGACACGGAACTCACCGCAGCCGAGGGGGATACGGTGATCCTCCCGCCGAACACGCTGCGACAGGTGCACACCGGCGACGGCTTCACCGCCATCGTCACCGCGCCCGCGGGGGCGCGGGCAGGCACACCGGACAGCGACGGCACCATCGTCCCGCCCTGGATCGCCTGACCGGTCACCGACCGATCTGCGCGGCGACCGCGGCGCGCATGCCGGCGGTGATCGTGGCGATGTCGCCGGACGTGCTGATGAACGGCGGCATGGTGTAGACGAGGTTGCGGAACGGACGCAGCCACACTCCGGCCGCCACCGCTGCGTCGGTCGCGGCGCGCATGTCGACCGGGTGGTCCAGCTCGACCACACCGATCGCACCGAGCACACGCGCCTCGACCACGCCCGGCAGCTCGCGCACCGGGGCCAGCCCCGCAGCCAGCTCCGCTTCGATCCGGGTCACCTCGCCGCGCCAGTCGCGCGAGCGCAGCAACTCGATCGACGCGACGGCGACCGCGCAGGCCAGCGGGTTGCCCATGAACGTGGGGCCGTGCATGAGCCCGCCGTGCGCCGCGCTGATCGTCTCGGCGATCCGCGTGGTGCACAGCGCGGCGGCCAGGGTGAGGTAACCGCCGGTCAGCGCCTTGCCCACGCACATCACATCCGGGCTCACCCCGGCCAGGTCGGCCGCGAAAAGCGTTCCGGTGCGGCCGAATCCGGTCGCGATCTCGTCGAAGACGAGCAGCACCCCGTGCTCGTCGCACAACCTGCGCAGGTCGGCGAGATAGCCGGGATGATGCCAGCGCATCCCGCCCGCCCCTTGGACGATCGGCTCCACGATGACCGCCGCGAGTTCGCCCGCGTGCGCGGCGATCATGCGCTCGAGTTCCGCCGTGTATTCCGGGTGGTACTCGCTCGGCGGCACCGGCGCGAACAGCTGATTCGCCAGGATGTCGGTCCACAGCGAGTGCATGCCGCCCTCGGGGTCGCACACGCTCATCGGGGTGAAGGTGTCGCCGTGGTAGCCGCCGCGCCAGGTGAGCAGCCGCCGCTTCTCCGGCTTGCCCAGCGAACGCCAGTACTGCAGGCACATCTTCACGGCGACCTCGACCGACACCGAGCCGGAGTCGCACAGGAACACCTTGTCCAGCCCGGCCGGAGTCGATTCGACCAGCAGCTCGGCCAGCCGGGCCGCCGGCTCGTGGGTGAGCCCGCCGAACATCACATGACTCATCCGCCGCGACTGGTCGACCAACGCGGCGTCGAGCAGCGGGTGCCGGTAACCGTGGATGGCGGCCCACCAGGAACTCATGCCGTCGACCAGCTCGCGTCCGTCGGCCAGGGTCAGCCTGGTCCCCGCGGCGGCGGCCACCACCAGCGGTTCGGTCGTCGCGGGGAAGCCGCCGTACGGATGCCAGACGTGCTCGGCGTCGAGGGCGGTGATCTGGTCGGGGGTCAGTGCCACAGGAATCCTCGCGTCACGGCCCGGGTCGCCCCGGAGCGGCTTGAACACCGTTCAAGTTAGCACCCGAGCTGGCCGGGGCCGCCAGGGCGTGCCTAGTTCTGTAGTTTCCCCACCTGGTGGCGTCGCCGCGGAATATTCTTTGACAAAGTCAAAGATTGGAGCCGCCGTGACCGCTGCCGCCCCCGCCGACATCGCCGCCGTCCGCGAGTTCAACCGCCACTACACGCGCGTGATCGGCGTGCTGCGCGAAGGACTGCACGACAGCCGCTACTCGCTCACCGAGGCGCGGATACTGTTCGAGCTGGCCGCGTCCGACGCCACCGAAGTGGTCGCGCTACGACACGCGCTTGACCTGGACGCGGGCTACCTCAGCCGCATTTTGGCCCGGTTCGAACAGTCGGGCCTGGTGCGGCGCAACCGCTCCGGCAGCGACGGCCGCCGCCAGGAGGTCCGGCTGACCGACCGGGGCAGGGAGATCTTCGCGACGCTCGATCAGCGCTCCAGCGACGAAGTGGGCGCGCTGCTCGACGCGCAGCCGCAAGCGACCCGCGCGCGCCTGATCACGGCGATGCGAACCATTCAGCAGATTTTGGACCGGCCCGCCGACGCACCTGCTTTCTCGCTGCGACGCCCGCGCTCCGGTGATTACGGCTGGGTGATCCAGCGTCATGCGGAGCTCTACGCGAACGAATACGGCTGGGACGCGACCTACGAGGAACTGATCGTGCGCATCGTGGCCGACTACCTGACTTCCCGCGACGAGCAGCGCGAGCGCGCCTGGATCGCGGAATCCGACGGCCGCCCGGTGGGCAGCGTCTTCTGCGTTCGCGAGGACGACACCACCGCGCGCCTGCGGTTGCTCCTGGTCGAGCCGACCGTCCGCGGTCTCGGCGTCGGCTCGGCGCTGGTGGACGAATGCCTGCGCTTCGCCACGGCGGCGGGCTACCGGGAGATCGTGCTGTGGACCAACGACGTGCTCACCGCCGCGCGGCGCGTCTACCAGCGCGCGGGATTCGAGCTCGTCGACCAGAGCCCGCACCACAGCTGGGGGCACGACCTGGTCGGGCAGACCTGGCGGCGGTCGCTCACGTCCGCGAAGTGAGCCGCGCGCCCGCTCACGAGCCGCCGCACGATGCGCCGGGTCGCGTGTGCTTCCGCTATGTCGAGCACCACACGGCCTGTCGCTGTCAGTGACCCGTATCGACGCACCGCGTGCCGCAGCACCTCGGACGCGTCCGGCGAGGGCTCGCGTCATCGCGACCGCCGCTACGGATGAGCTCGCGACCACCGCGCCCCGCTCGGGGCAAGGCCGACGCGGCGGTGGGTCCGTTCGCCCGTGCTGTGCCGCGAGACTGCGCGGCGTTGCCACAGCGGGCAGTGCTCGGTGCTCGCACCATCCCCCGATGGCGCGAAAAATGCCTCCGACCTCGTTCGATCCAGTCACCCACAACCACCCGCACCGCTGGACGCCCGGCTGACGCTACTGTCGTTGCCATGGCTCAGCCCGACGCAGCGCCCGGTGACGCGGCACCTCTGGGTGTCTGGCCCGGCACCGCCTATCCCCTCGGGGCCACCTACGACGGCGCAGGCACCAATTTCTCGGTGTTCTCCGAAGTTGCCGACGCGGTCGAACTCTGCCTGATCGACGCCGACGGAGCCGAGAACCGGATCGCGCTCGACGAGGTGGACGGGTACGTCTGGCATGCCTACCTGCCCGGAATCGACCCTGGTCAGCGCTATGGATTCCGCGTGCACGGCCCATACGACCCCGACCGGGGGCTGCGCTGCGACCCGAGCAAGTTGCTGCTCGATCCGTACGGCAAGGCTTTCGACGGCGACTTCGACGATCACCCCTCGCTCTACACCCACGGGCTCGACTCGCTCGGCCACACCATGACCGGCGTGGTGATCAACCCGTACTTCGACTGGGGCGCCGACCGGCCGCCCAACCGGCCGTACCACGAGACGGTGATCTACGAGGCGCACGTCAAGGGCATGACGATGACGCATCCCGAGGTGCCCGAAGAATTGCGCGGCACCTATTCCGGCATCGCGCACCCGGCGGTCGTCGACCATCTGAAGGGGTTGGGGGTCACCGCGATCGAACTGATGCCGGTGCACCAGTTCCTGCAGGACCGCGTGCTGCTGGATCAGGGACTGCGGAACTACTGGGGCTACAACAGCTTCGGCTACCTCGCGCCGCACAGCGAGTACGCGACGATGGATCGCGCCGGGTCGGCGGTCACCGAGTTCAAGGCGATGGTGCGCGCACTGCACACCGAGGGCATCGAGGTGATCCTCGACGTCGTCTACAACCACACCGCCGAGGGCAACCACAACGGCCCCACGATCTGCTTCCGCGGCATCGACAATGCCGCCTACTACCGCTTGGTCGACGACGATCCGTCGCACTACATGGATTACACGGGCACCGGAAACAGTCTCAACGTGCGCCACCCGCACACCTTGCAGCTGATCATGGACTCCCTGCGCTACTGGATCCTGGAGATGCACGTCGACGGCTTCCGCTTCGATCTGGCCGCGACGCTGGCGCGGGAACTGCACGACGTGGACCGGCTGTCGACGTTCTTCGACCTGGTGCAGCAGGATCCGGTGGTGAGCCAGGTCAAACTCATCGCCGAACCGTGGGACGTCGGCGAGGGCGGCTACCAGGTGGGCAATTTCCCCGGCCTGTGGACGGAGTGGAACGGCAAGTACCGCGACACCGTGCGGGACTACTGGCGCGGCGAACCGGCGACGCTGGGCGAGTTCGCCTCTCGGCTCACCGGTTCCTCGGACCTGTACGAGGCCACCGGCCGCAGGCCGAGCGCGAGCATCAACTTCGTCACCGCGCACGACGGGTTCACGCTGCGGGATCTGGTCTCCTACAACGAGAAACACAACGCGGCCAACGGCGAGGACAACCGCGACGGCGAGAGCTGGAACCGCTCTTGGAACTGCGGTGTCGAAGGCCCGACCGACGACCAGGACATCCTCGCCCTGCGCGACCGGCAGAGCCGCAACCTGCTGGCCACGCTCATGCTCAGCCAGGGTGTGCCGATGCTGGCGCACGGCGACGAGATGGGCCGCACCCAGCACGGCAACAACAACGTCTACTGCCAGGACTCGCCGCTGGCCTGGATGGACTGGTCGCTGCGGGAGAAGAACGCCGATCTGCTGGAGTTCACCCGTGCGGTGGTCGCGTTGCGCACCCGGCACCCCGTCTTCCGGCGCCGCCGCTTCTTCGCGGGCGGCCCGGTCCGTTCGGCGGACAACGCCCGCGACATCGCCTGGCTCACCCCGTCCGGCGAGGAGATGACCGGGGCGGACTGGGACAGCGGATTCGGCAAGTCGCTGGCGGTCTACCTCAACGGCGAGGCGATCCCCGAGCCGGGCCCGCGGGGCGAGCGGATCACCGACGACTCGTTCCTGTTGTGTTTCAACGCCCACGACGCGGCTATCGACTTCGTGCTACCGAGCACCGGCGACGGCGCGGAATGGTCGGTGGCACTGGATTGCTCGACCCCGACCGGCATGACCGACGCCCGGTACGCCGGCGGCGCGGCCGTCACCGTCGAAGCTCGCTGTCTCCTCGTCCTCCGCCAGGCCGCCTGACCCGAATGCCGATGAACGCACCCGATCCCACCGAGATGCACGTGACCGACCCGGTGTCCCTCCGACGCAAGCCCGCCCGCCAGACGACGATCCGCAGCGCCTACCGGCTACAGCTGCGACCGGACGCATTGACCTTCGCCGAGGCCCGCGCCATCGCGGAATACCTTCAGCAGCTGGGCATCTCGCACCTGTACCTGTCGCCGATCCTGACCGCGGCGCACGGCTCGACGCACGGCTACGACGTCACCGACCCGACCACGGTCTCCGCCGCCCTCGGCGGGCCGACGGGGCTCAAGGCACTCGCCGACGAGGTGCGCAGCCGCGGCATGGGACTGATCGTCGACCTGGTGCCCAATCACGTCGGCGTCGCCGATCCGCGACAGAACGCCTGGTGGTGGGACGTGCTGCGGAACGGCCAGGAGTCGCGGTTCGCGCCGTATTTCGACATCGACTGGAGCCCCGGCAACGGCGCGGGCGGCAGGCTGGCGCTGCCGGTGTTGCAGAGCGAGAACGACCCGGCCGCCTTGACCGTGGACCGCACCGGCGCCGAGCCGATGCTCGCGCTGCACGATCTGCGTTTCCCGATCGCGCCCGGCACCGACGGCGACAACGCCCTGCGCATCCACGACAAACAGCACTACCGGTTGGTGAGCTGGAAGGCCGGGCTGTGCACCTACCGGCGTTTCTTCGCGGTGAGCAGCCTGGCCGCGATCCGTCAGGAGAACCCGGAGGTCTTCGAGCTCACCCACCGCGAGCTCGCCGCGTGGTGCGAGCACGACCTGATCGACGGCGTGCGGGTCGACCATCCGGACGGTCTGGCCGATCCCGCCGGTTACCTCACCCGGCTGCGCAGACTGATCGGCCCGCACCGGCTGTTGCTGGTGGAGAAGATCCTGGCCAACCGCGAGCCGCTCGACGCGACGCTGCCCATCGATGGCACCACCGGCTACGAGGCGCTGGCCGACTTCGGCGGCGTGCTGATCGATCCGCGCGGGGAGCACGCGCTCACCGAACTCTCGCGCCGGGTGGCCGGGCACGGCAGCGACCGGGCCTGGATCGGCGAGACCGAACACCGGATCAAGCGCGCGGTCGCGGAAACCATTCTGACGCCAGAGGTCCGGCGGCTGGTGGCCGCGATCAAACAGGACGCGAACGCCGAGAGTTTCGACACCATGGCGCTGACCAACGCCACCATCGAGGTGCTGGCGTTCATGCCGGTCTACCGGGCCGACTACGCGCCGCTGTCCGGGATGACGGGCGCGGTGATCGCCGAGGTGGAGAAACGCAACAGCGAACTCACCGCGCCGCTGGCGGTCCTGGTCGCGGCGCTGGCCGCCGACGGGGCCGCGGCGATGCGCTTCAGCCAGGTCTGCGGCGCGGTGACCGCGAAGGCGGTCGAGGACACCATGTTCTATCAGGCCGCGCGGCTGGTCTCGTTGCAGGAGGTCGGCGGCAACCCGGCGCGCTTCGGCCACTCGCTCAACGAGTTCCACCTGTCCAACAGCCAGCGCGCGCAACGCTGGCCCGCCACTCTGACGACGCTGTCCACGCACGACACCAAGCGCGGCGAGGACGTGCGCGCCCGCATCGGCGTGCTGTCCCAGGCCGCGGAGACCTGGGCGCGCAACGTCGACTCCTGGCTGGAGACCGCCCCCGCGCCGGACGGTGCGACGGCGTTGTTCCTGCTGCAGAACATGTTCGGGGTGTGGCCCGCGGACGGGCGACCGGCCGCATCGGTGCCCGGCCTGCGTGAGCGTGTGCACGCGTTCGCCGAGAAGGCGATGCGGGAGGCGAACAGCAAGACCTCCTGGGAGGAGCCGGACGCCGAGTTCGAGGCCGCGGTGCACGCGTGGCTGGACGCGGTGATCGATGGCCCGGTGGGCTCCGAACTCGGCGACCTGGTGCACGAACTGGCCCCGCACGCCTGGTCGGACGCCTTGTCGCAGAAGCTCTTACAGCTGTGCGGGCCGGGCATCCCGGACGTCTACCAGGGCTGCGAGCTGTGGGAGGACTCCCTCGTCGACCCGGACAACCGCAGGCCGGTGGACTTCGCCGCCCGTGCGGGCATGCTGCAATCGCTCACCGGCACGCCCGCGCTGGACACCACCGGCGCGGCGAAGATGTGGATCGTCGCCTACGCGCTGTGGTTGCGCCGCGAACGTCCCGAATGCTTCGTCGGCGGCACGTACCGGCCGCTGTTCGCCACCGGCGACCACGCGTCGAAGGTGGTGTCCTACGCCCGCGGCCGCGCGGGCGAGGCCCCCGAGGTCATCGTCGCCGCCACCCGCCACAGCGTGAGCCTGGCCGAGACCGGCTGGAGCGATACGTTCCTCGACCTACCCGCGGGCAGCTGGACCGACCGGCTGACCGGCCACACATTCCAGGGCCGGGCCAGGCTGGAGAAGATGTTCGCCAGGCTGCCGGTCGCGCTGCTGGTGCGCTGACGGCTCGGGCACGGGCGCGCCCGCCTGCTCGAGTTTCTTGGAGAACACCCCGCGGATCTGCTCGAAAGCCGCTTCCGGGATCACACCGCCCAGTTCTTCGCGCCAGCGTCGCAGATTCGCCGGATGGTAGTCCAGCGCGTCCTGCGCGCTCGCGGACAACCGCACGCCCTGATCGGTGGGCATGGACATCCGGCGCCAGGAATCCCAGTGGAACCGGTGACTGCGCGGATTACGCAGCGTCCGAACCACGTTCAGGACGCGGTAGCCGATGCTCAGGGAATCGTGCAGCCGCATGTGGTCGCCGTTGGTGTGGTCGCAGCGCTTCGACAGCGCCGCCAGCCGGTCCCGGTCGAAGGCCAGCCCGACCGACTCCGCCTCGCGGACCATCCACTGCAGCGTGATGTCGGACAGGCCGCATTCGGTGTAGCCGCCACCGATGTCGCTGTGCACGCCGGGGAACCACACCTGCTTGACCCGCTCGAAGCCGCGCCGGTACTTCACCGTCGGTTCGACCGGCACCTCCCACACGGCCGGTTCGAAGTTGCGCCGCCGCTCGTCGATGGCCAGCGCCTGGCGGGCGCAGTGCACGTGCCGGGAGAGTTTGACGTCGTGGAAGCGGTGCCGCAGGGAGGTGATGCCAGGGACGCCGAGCGCGCCGACGGTGTCGAACACGCCGAGGAAATCGATCTTCGCTCGGTGGCAATGCTTCCGGCGGAATTCCTGCCACTGCTCGGGCTCGGCCGGATCGGGGTTCTCCCGCGTCGGCGCGGGCGGTCGCTGCCGATAGATGTTCAGGGCATCCGGGTACTTGCCTTCGATCATCGCTTCGGGGGTCATGATCCCGACACGGTTGATCAGGCCGGCCAGGCTGCGGGCGGTGAAGGCGCCGCGGCTGAAGCCGAAGATGTAGATCTCGTCGCCCTTCTCCCAGTTCAAGGCCAGATGCCAGTAGGCGGACGACAGGTTCGCCTCGAGTCCGAGTCCGAAGGCGCCGCCCATCAGGCGATCGCTGAGGAATCCGCGGGCACCTGGGCCGGAGACGTAGGTGACCCACTGCTGGATCGTCTCCCCCGCCGGTCCGGGCGCATCGAACCGGATCGTCTGCGCGATCTTGACTATGTTCGAAACCGTGCTGCTCGACTCGGCCTTCCACGTGCCGTCGCAACACACAACCAGACGTTTCATGCGCTGATCCTCCCGCCGGCATCCCACCGAAACCCGCGTATTCGACTACTCGAATTCATCGCCTGCGACGGGGAAGCGTTAATGCGGGGCGCGCTACGGCGTGCCGCCGGGCCCCTCGCCGAGACCCGCGACCGCCATGCCGATCAGCCACCGCGCCGCGCCGAGCGCTGCCGCGACGAGTACCGCGAGTTGCAGCGATCCGGTGATCAGGGCCAGGACGAGGCAGGTCACCAAGCCGACGACCAGTGCGTCGAGCTTGTATACCGGCCACGCGCTACCCGCGATGTCGATCGTGGTGCCGCGCGCCGAGGAGTGAACGACCGCCATCCCCTCAGGGTAGTCGGAATTGGAAGTTCGGGCCAGCGAACTTTTTGTCGCCGGGAACACAAGTAATCGCCGCGGCGTTGCCGCAGATATGCCACTGACAGGTGAATACGAACCGAGTACATCCGACTGGGCCCGCGAACAGGCCGAGAAGTACGAGAACTCCGGCGGCACCGAGGGCGCGACCTTGCAAGGTGTGCCGATCATCCTGCTCACCACTAAAGGGGCCAAGACCGGCAAGCTGCGCAAGACCCCGCTGATGCGGGTGGAACACGACGGCGAGTACGCCGTGGTCGCCTCGCTGGGCGGCGCGCCGAAGCATCCCGTCTGGTACCACAACATCAAGGCCGAACCCCACGTCGAACTGCGCGACGGCACGGTCAACAAGGACTACACCGCCCGCGAGGTGTTCGGCGACGAGAAGGCGCAGTGGTGGGAGCGCGCGGTCGAGGTGTGGCCGGATTACGCGAACTACCAGACCAAGACCGATCGTCAGATCCCCGTCTTCGTTCTCACCCCGCAGTAGCTTCTGCGCAGGTAGCCCGCGTGTCACCGCCACCCGCCGCAGCTCGCCGCCGCGGCGGGTGGCAGCATATTCGGGGTGTCCGATCCGCTTGATGTCCTCGACGCACTGACCGCTTCTCGTCCCGCCCTCACCGCGGACGAGATCGACGCTGCCGCCAAGCGAATTGCCGACGTCATTGATCCGACCCCGCTGCAGCGCAGCGAGCGGCTGTCCAAGCTGACCGGGGCGAACGTCTATCTGAAGCGCGAAGACCTCAGCGCGGTCCGCTCCTACAAGCTGCGCGGCGCCTACAACCTCGTGGTCCAGCTGACCGAGCGGGAACGCGCCGCCGGCGTGGTCGCGGCCAGCGCGGGCAACCACGCGCAGGGCGTCGCGTTCGCCTGCCAGGCGATGGGGATCAAGGGCCGCATCTACGTGCCGACCACGACGCCGAAGCAGAAGCGTGACCGCATCCGGGTGCACGGCGGAGAGTTCGTCGAGCTCATCGCGGTCGGCGAGACCTACGACGCCGCCGCCGCGGCCGCCGCCGCCGACGTGGAGCGCACCGGCGCGACCATGGTGCCACCGTTCGACGACACCCGCACCGCGGCTGGTCAGGGCACCATCGCCGCGGAGATCCTGGAACAGCTCCCCACCACCCCTGACCTGGTGATCGTGCCCGTGGGCGGCGGCGGCTGCCTGGCGGGCATCGGCACCTACCTGCGCGCCCGATCCCCCCGCACCGCCATCCTCGGCGTGGAGCCCGCGGGCGCGGCCTCGATGACCGCGGCTCTGGTGGCGGGCGGTCCGGTCACGCTGCCGGAGATCGATCCGTTCGTCGACGGCGCCGCGGTGCGCCGGGTGGGCGCCGTGCCGTACGCGGCGGTGTCCGGATTCGGCGGGCGCGTGGTCTCGCACGCGTCGCTGCCGCTGCTGACCACCACCGAATCTCCCAGAGGCGCGGGCACTTTCCAGATGATGCAGGTCGACGAGGGCGCGATCTGCACGACCATGCTCGACCTGTACCAGAGCGAGGGCATCATCGCCGAGCCCGCGGGCGCGCTCACCACGACGGCGCTGGCGGAGATCACCGTAGAGCCGGGCTCCACGGTGGTGTGCCTGGTGTCCGGCGGCAACAACGACGTCTCCCGCTACGGCGAGATCATCGAGCGCTCGCTCGTGCACAGCGGGCTCAAGCACTACTTCCTGGTGGACTTCCCGCAGGAACCCGGCGCGCTGCGCCGCTTCCTCAACGAGGTACTCGGCCCGGAAGACGACATCACGCTGTTCGAGTACGTCAAGCGCAACAACCGGGAGACGGGCGCGGCGCTGGTCGGCATCGAACTGGGCGCCCCCGACGGGCTGGCGCCGCTGCTGGAACGGATGCATCACTCCCCGATCCAGTGCGAGCGCCTCGAGCCCGATTCACCGGCCTACCGCTACCTGACCTGAGCCCGACTCCGGCGGTCAGGCGGCCTCGGGCGTCTGACCGACCGGTATCCGACTGCCACGCAGCCTGAGGCCTCCGCCGCGACCGCAATCCGACATGTCACGCTCGGGCCTCCGCGCAGCCGGGATCCGACGCGTCACGCAGCCTTGGGCGTGTGCCCAGCCGAAATCCGACGCGTCACGCAGCGCGCGGCCAGCATCCGACTGCCACGCAGCCTCGGGCCTCCGCGCGACCGCAATCCGACATGCCACGCTCGGGCCTTTTCACAGCCGGGATCCGACGTGCCACGTGGCCTTGGGCGTCTGCGTGGCCGAAATCCGACGCGTCACGCAGCCTTGGGCGTCAGCGCAGCCGAAATCCGACGCGTCACGCAGCCTTGGGTGTCTGCGCGGCCGGGATCCGGCGGCGGGACGAACGCAGGCAGTTCAGCATGAGCGGCAGCAACCAGAACGCCGCCGACTGGTCGTAGCTGAGCTGCGCGACGGAGAGCCGGTTGTGCACGAAGCCGACCGACAGGCCCAGCCGGGGTTCGGCCCAGCCGAAGGAGCCGCCGAGGCCGATGTGCCCGAACCCGGCGTGGGCGCCCGGCATCGGCAGCGAGTGGTAGCCCAGACGCCACATCATCGGCAGGTAGAACAGCGCGCGATCGGGCTGGTAGGTCTCGACGCGGCGCAGCGCCTTCATGGTGCGGCGGCCGAGGTACCTGTGGTCGGCCACGGTGCCGTCGCCCGCGAGCGCGCCGTACATCGTGGCCAGTGCCGGCGCGGTGGCCACACCGTTGCCCGCACCGAGTTCGGTGTCCAGGATCGGCGGGCTGACGCCCTCGAGGATGGCTTCCAGACCGGGCAGGAACAGGCAGCGGGTGGCGGCCCCCAGCGCGCCGGGAATCCGGTGGCTACGGCCGAGAACCGCTGCGCCGAGCGGCTTTCCGAGCGCACTCAGCTGGGTGCCCGCCAGCGGGGCGTAGGTGATCGGCGCACCGGCGGGCGGCCTGCCCAGGTGGAGCCCTTCGATGCCGAGCGGCTCGGCGACCTCGGTGCGGATCAGCTCGCTGAGGCCGGTGCCGGTGATCGCGCGCGTCAAGCCTCCGACCAGCCAGCCGAAGGTGAGCGCGTGGTATGTGGGAACGCCGAGCAGGCGGTCGGGCTTGGCCGCGGCCAGGCGCTGTTCCATGAGTTCGTGGTCCAGCACGTCGGCCAGGCCGCCAGTGGCGATCGGGGCCAGCGCGGACAGTCCCGCCCGGTGGGTGAGCAGATGACGAATGGTGATCTTGTGCTTGCCGTTGACGCCGAACTCCGGCCAGTATTCAGCGACCGGAGCGGAGTAATCGAGCAACCCGCGGTCGGCGAGGCGGTGCACGACGGTGGCCGCGATCCCCTTGGTGGCCGAGAAGATGATCGTGCCGGTGTCCCTGGTCCACGGAACGTCACCGCCGGAGCCGACCCAGATGTCCACCAACGGCTCTCCGTGCCGGTGCAGCGTGAACGCCGCCCCCGCGCCCCGGCGATTGCCGAACGCCCGTGCGAAAGCGCGCACGAACGGTGCGAATTCGGCGGCAGCGCTGCCACCCATCCCCGGGGGAAGAACCGCAAAGTCCCCGGAAGCGACGTTGCTCATCTCTCCACGGTAATGGCATGGGACGATTCCGGCAAAGTACCTGTCTCGGACAGTTGTACGCCCGTTACCGGGCGAGTGCCCGAAAGGCTGCCGCGAGCTGGGGTTCCACGCGCTCAGCGCGGGCCGGGCGGCGCCGTCTCCAGCAGGGTGAACGAGTGGCCGGGAACGGTTGTGGCGGAACGGCCGATCGTCGGGGATTCCCAGGACAGCAGCGGAAGGCCCGCGATCGGCACCGCGACCTGGTCCTCGCCGAGGTTGCACACCAGGGCCAGGGTGCCCCGGCGAACGACGATCCACCGCGCGGACTCGTCGTAGTCCACCGAAACGTGGGTCAACCAGGGATCGCTGAGCTCCGCACGATCGCGGCGCAGGGCGAGCAGCGCGCGATAGCACGACAGCAGCCGGGCGTGGCCCGGCTCGTCGGCTTCCGTCCAATCGAGTTTGGAGCGCAGGAACGTTTTCACATCCTGTGGGTCGGGCACCTCGCCCTCGGGCCAGCCGTGCTGGGCGAACTCCTTCTTGCGCCCGGATGCGGTGGCGGCGGCGACATCCGGGTCGGTGTGCGAGGTGAAGAACTGGAACGGTGTGCGGGCGCCCCACTCCTCCCCCATGAACAGCATCGGCGTGAACGGTCCGCACAGCACCAGGGCGGCCTTGATCGCGAGCTGGCCGTCGGTGAGATAGGCGCTCGGGCGCTCGCCCAGCGCGCGGTTGCCGATCTGGTCGTGATCGCAGGTGTAGGCCAGCAGCGCGCTGCCCGGGATCAGGCTGCGATCGATCGGGCGGCCGTGCGTGCGGCCACGGAAACTGGAATACGTTGCGGCGTGGAAGAACCCGTGCTTCAACGTGTGGGCCAGGCAGCGCAGGGAACCGAAGTCCGCGTAATAGCCCTGCCGCTCACCGGAGACCGCGGTGTGCACGGCGTGGTGCAGGTCGTCGTTCCACTGCGCGGTCAGGCCGTAGCCGCCCGCCGCGCGCGGGGTGATCAGCTTCGGATCGTTGAGATCGCTCTCCGCGATGAGCGTCAGCGGCCTGCGCACGTGGGTGGCCAGGCGCTCGGTCGCGACGGCGAGTTCGGCCAGCAGGTGGGTGGCGGTGCGGTCGACCAGGGCGTGCACCGCGTCCAAGCGCAGCGCGTCGATGTGGAAATCGCGCAGCCAGCGCACCGCGTTGTCGATGACGTACCCGCGCACGTGATCGGACTGCGGGCCGTCGAGATTGAGGCTCTGCCCCCAGGTGTTGCGGCCCTCGGTCAGGTAGGGCGCGAAGCGCGGCAGGTAGTTCCCGGACGGGCCGAGGTGGTTGTAGACGACGTCGAGGCAGACCGCGAGCCCGCGGGCATGACAGGCGTTCACGAATCGTTGCAGGCCGTCGGGCCCGCCGTAGCTCTCCTGCACCGCGTACCAGAGCACGCCGTCGTAGCCCCAGTTGTGCGGGCCGTCGAAGGCGTTCACCGGCATCACTTCGACCACGGTGACGCCCAGCCCGACCAGGTGGTCGAGCCGTTCGATCGCGGCGTCGAAGGTGCCTTCCGGGGTGAAGGTCCCGATGTGCAGTTCGTAGTAGACCGCCCCGGCCTGCGGCCGACCGGTCCACGCCGCATCGGTCCACCCCGCCGGATCGAGGGTGTGCAGCGCCGAGCGGGCGTGCACGCCGTCGGGCTGGCGCGGCGAGCGGGGATCGGGCAGCACGGTCGGATCGTCGTCGAGCAGGAAGCCGTACCTGGCGCCGTTCGCGGCGGGCACGTCGGCGCGCCACCACCCATCCGGCGACCGCGTCATCGAATGGACGACACCCTCCAGATCCAGTCGCACCGACTCCGGCCGCGGTGCCCAGACTTCGAACACAGTCACCGCGCCAGCATCCCACGGGCACGCCCGGTCCGCCCGATACGGTCACCGGCCTCAGGCGCGGCGGCACCTGCGGTCCCGGCTTCCTGACCGGCTGGCCGGAGCCGCTTCCCTCGGTCCCGTGCAGCCACTGGGGCCGGGTCGAGCAGAGGACCGCAAAGGCGCGGAAAACTGTCGGGCTGGGGCCGTGCAGCCCTGGTCGCAATGGGCGATGCCTGTCAGAGTGAAGGCATGGGTGCCTATGCCGAGCATGTGCTGCCGCGGATCGTCAACCGGTCCTGCGGATTGCGGGAATTGGCTCCGCTGCGCGAGCGGGTGTGTGCCGGACTGCACGGACAGGTCGTGGAACTCGGCTTCGGTTCGGGACTGAACGTCCCGTTCTACCCGGCGAAGGTCGCGTCGGTGCGCGCGGTCGAGCCCGCCGATCTCGGCTGGCGGCTGGCGAGCGAACGCGTCGCCGCCGCCACCGTGCCGGTCGAGCGGGCCGGGCTGGACGGGCAGGCGCTGCCCTTCCCGGACGACGCCTTCGACTGCGCGCTGTCGACCTGGACGATGTGCACCATCCCCGACATCGCCGCCGCGCTCACCGAGGTGCGCCGGGTGCTCGTCCCCGGCGGGACCTTGCATTTCGTCGAGCATGGGCTTGCGCCCGACGAGAAGGTGCGGGCGTGGCAGAACCGGCTGAACCCGGTCCAGAAACGACTGTTCGGCGGCTGCCACCTCAACCGCGACATTCGCGGCCTGGTGACAGACGCCGGTTTCGAGATCCGCGACGCCGAGTCGTTCTACGGGGAGCACGCTCCCCGCTTCCTGGTCGCCCAGACGCTCGGTGTCGCGGTGTCGCCCTGAGGGCTCAGACGATGCGCACCGACAAGGTGTAGGTCGCGTTGCCCCGGCTCGGCGCTACCGAGATCGTGTAGTAACCGTTCTGCGGCAGAGTGATCCGGCTCCCGGTCTCCTCGGCGCACAGCACGCGTCCGTCCGGGGCGGTGGCGCTGAACCGCGCGTTGCCCTCGACCGAGATGAGTTCGGTGGTCAGGGTCTGCCCCGCCCGCGCCTCGAGCACGTAGGTGTCGGCGTCGCCGCGCACGACCGCTCCGCCGACCGACGCGTGATCGCTTCCCGGCGCGAACTCGATCAACTCGACCGCGCCCGCGTTCGCGGCGCCCGCGCCGACCGTCGCGACGGCGAACGCGGGCACGAACAGCGTGACGCCGAGTACGAGCAGGCGCAGGGTGCGCAGGATGGCTTGCATGATGATCCTCGTTTCCTGGAGTGGACTCGCTCAGAACTATCCGCGAGCCCGCCTATCGGACGCTTAACAGCCGCTTGGACTCCGGAACAACGCTGGCCAGAAGGCCCTTCGAAGTATATTGGAACGATCTGTTCAAAACCGTGCTAGCGTAAACCCATGCCACGACCCAGATCCTTCGACGAGGACCGCGCGGTGGACGCGGCGATGCACGCGTTCTGGCGCGCGGGATACGAGGCGACCTCCACCGAAGACCTCTGCGCCGCGACCGGCCTTGGCCGCAGCAGCATCTACAACACCTTCACCAGCAAGCGGGACCTGTTCGGCCGCGCCCTGCGCCGATACATGACAGCCAAGAACGCGGCGACGTTCGAACTGCTCGACAGCGAGACTGGGGTGCGCGGCAAGATCCGCGCCCTGCTGTGGCAGATCGTCGAGGCCCCGGACGAGGACCCGCTCGGCTGCCTCGTGGTCAACTCGACGATCGAACTGGCCCCGCGCGACCCCGAACTGGCCGCCGTTCTCGCCACCGATTACCAGCGACGACTCGCCGTGCTGACGGACGTGTTCGAGACGGCCAGGCGCGCCGGTGAGATCGCGCCGGACAAACAACCGACCGCCTTGGCGCACTTCGTGATCGCCACGATCGGAGGGATGCGGGTGGCCGCACGCGGCGGCGCGGACCGCGGAACACTGACCGCCATCGCGACCACCGCCCTCGACGCCCTCTGAGACTTGTCGACTTCGGCGACGGCCTCGCCGCGCCTAATTTTGGATAGATCAGTACAAAATAAGGAGGTACCGATGCCCGTGGCGATCTACGTCCTGGGTCTGTCGATCTTCGCCCAGGGCACCTCGGAGCTGATGCTCGCGGGCCTGCTCACCGAGATGGCCGCAGACCTGGGCGTCTCCGTGCCGCGCGCGGGCCTGCTCATCTCGGGCTTCGCACTGGGCATGCTGGTGGGCGCGCCGGTACTGGCGGTGGCGACACTGCGCTGGTCGCGGCGCACCGCACTGCTCGCCTTCCTCGCGGTGTTCGTCGGCACTCATGTCGTCGGAGCGCTCACCTCGGAGTACTGGGTGCTGTTCGCGACGCGGGTGGTCGGCGCGTTCGTCTACGCCGGGTTCTGGGCGGTTGCCGCGACAACGGCGATCGGTCTCGTCCCGGCCACGGCGCGCGGCAAGGCGATGAGCATCGTCGCGGGCGGGCTCACTTTGGCCATCATCATCGGGCTTCCGGCGGGCACCGTGATCGGACAACAGCTCGGCTGGCGCGCGGCGTTCTGGGCGGTCGCGCTGCTGTCGGCGGCGGCCGGGATCGGCGTGCTGGCGAAGATCCCCGGCGGACGGACCGCCGCGCCGCTACGCCTGAGCACCGAACTGCGCACGATGATGCGCCCCGCGCTCTGGCTTTCCTACGCCACCACCGCGCTCGCGATCGCCGCCCTGATGGTCACCTTCGCCTACCTCGGCGCTCTGCTGTCCCGCACCACCGGCATGGCGGACGGCTGGATTCCGGCGGTACTCGGCATCTACGGACTCGGCGCGTTCCTCGGCATCGTCATCGGTGGGCGCACCGCCGACAATCACCCGCTGACCAGCCTGTACGTCGGCATTACCGGCGGCGTGCTCACCTCGGCGCTACTCGCCCTCACGATGGAGCACACCGTCCCCGTCGTACTGCTGTCGTTCCTGTTGGGCGCCTTCGGTTTCGGCATCAACCCGACCCTGAACAGCCGCGTCTTCACCCTCGCGGGCGACGCGCCCACCCTGGCGGGAGCCACCAACATCTCCTCGTTCAACGTCGGCATCACCGCAGGCCCCTGGATCGGCGGGCTGGCCATCAGCGCGGGCCTCGGCTACCCGGCGGTCGCCTGGATCGGCGTGATTCTCGGCCTCGCCGCCCTCGCCGTCGTCGCTTGCAGCCACGCGCTGCACCGCAAGGAGGTTTCACGCGCGTCGGTCGACACACCTGCCCCGACCCCGGCGGAGGTGAACTGATAGCTCCGTCAGCGGCCCTGGCCCGACCATGCGTTGCTCGGGTGCGGGGCCGCTGTTGTTCGCGGCGGGAATCCAGTTCAAGCCGATCGGTCGAACTTCCCGTCACGGATGCCGGAGGCAAAGACATCCCACTGGCCCGGCGCGAAGATCAGCGCCGGGCCGGTTGGGTTCTTCGAATCGCGAACACCGACGTACCCTGCCTCGAGCCACGCAACTTCGACACATGCTTCTTGGCCGGTGCTGCGGCTCGATTTGAACCACTGCGCGCCGGATAGGTCGATGTTCACTGTTCGTAACTCCTTGCTGTCTTCCTGAGAAGGTCCCTCGACGCTTGTTCCTCCAGGGCGGCAGCCCGGAGGGACTCGTGTACTGCACGGAACTGGTTCACATCGGCGTCATCCTCGAAAAACATACGCCCGATGATGCTTTCGGTGTAGACGACGGATGGCTCCACGTAGCCGCGAGCGTCTCGCGGGAAGTCCAGAACTATGTACGGAGTTGCTACGTGGTGCCCCGGATGGCCTGCCGAATACGGCAGGATACGAACAGTCACGTTCTCACGTGTACCCATGTCAGCTGCGTGCCGTAGCTGTATGCCCATTGTGCGCGGCGATCCAACGATTGTGTGTAGCACGCTTTGGTGCAGTATGAACTCGGCCCGCACAGGGCTGTAATGGCGAGTGAGGATGGACGACCGCTGTAGCCGCAGAATCACGCGCCTTTCGATGTCCGCAGCCGTCTCCGCCGGGAAAATCGGTCCCTCGATAGCTGTCGCATAGTCCTTTACCTGCAATAGGCCTGGCATGACCAAAGGTTGGTAGAAATGCAAATTCGATGCACCGGCTTCGAGCCCTAGATACGTGTTGTATCCAGGCAGAAGCAGATGCCGCGATGACTGCCACCACGATTTCGTCGCTGATTGCTGAGCAAGAGCTTTCAGCTCCTCGATCTGCGCCGCGTCGAGCCCGTACAACTCGCCGAACGCATCTACGTCGCGCAGCCTTATTTTGTCGTTCTGCCCCTTCTCGATCCTGCCGACCGAGGTCTTGCCCATTTCCATGAGCTGCGCGGCGCGCTCGAGCGTGAACCCGGCACCTTCCCGAGCCTCCCGTAATGCCCGCCCGAGTTGCCGACGCGGCAATGTCGAACCAGGCTGATCGTCCTTCCCCATCGCTCCCCTTTCCCCTGCTCGGTCCGAAACGGCCCAGATGCCGGTCCGGTTCGGACTTCGAACTACGTGTGGACCGGTCCGGGCTCTGGGCGGATGGCCGACTTCATCGGACCGCCCGTTTTCCCAGCCCGGATGCTGTTGGCCTGCAGCAACATAGCCGCATGGCCACGCGACATGAAAGCCTCTCCGCCGCCGAAGTCCGAATCCTGCGCGCGCTGAACTGCGGCGGGATGCTCACCGAACATCAGATCAAGGTGTCGGCCAGCCTCACCGAATGGAAGACCCGCCAAGCCCTGGCGAACCTCATCAACCACGACCTCATCGTGACCGGAGCCCGAAGAAACCGCTACGAAATCACCCACCGCGGCCGAAACACGCTGGCTACTTACCCACCCGAAGCGTGAAGGCCCCCGAGATTCAAGATCAGCGGCACATGATGGAGAGCCCACTCGCGAAATGCCGCAGCCATGTGCCACTCATGACATCACCAGCCCGGGTGGGCAGGAAGGGATAGGAAAGATCGTGCGTAATCAGAAGGAAGGCGGCGTGGTGGTCGCGCCGCCGAGAATCTGCGGCTCGGCCGACGTCGAGTTGGCGCACCGGCTTATGCGGCGGCACCGGGGATGCCGGGTCGATCGGTGCGCGTGGAAGTGGGTCGCCTTCTACACCTTGGTACGGCGTGGCCGGATCGTGCCACAGGAGTCGAGCCCGCGCGAACGCGCTCACCGGCGCGGTATCGCCTTCCCTACCGACCACACCGACCACCTGCCGCACGCCGACACCGCACCGGAACTCTGGACGTTCCAGCAGGTTCTGGACGGATTGCACGAGCTCGCCGAGGACCTGCGCACCGGTTCCGGCGACGGCTGCCAGCGGTGAGCCGCGTGGGGATATGGGCCCTGCTGTCGAGCATCGTGACGGTATTCGCGGGATGTGGCGCGGTGCTGCTCGGCGTCGGGTGCGTGTGGCCGACCGATCAGCCGCGCCGATTCGCTCCTCGGCGCAAACCGACTCGCTCGCAGAGTCATTCGCGCCCGGTCCGGTGGCCGGAAGCGTGGACATGCGCCGCACCCGCCCAGCCGCTGACCGTCGCCGCAGCACACCACGCCATGCAGTTACACCGCGATCACGACTGCGCCAGAAAGCGCGCCGCATTCGCCGCGTTGGTCGCCGCCGGGCGCATCACGCCGGATTCCGCACGACAACACCGCCCATGGAGCAATCCCTCATGAATCGAACCGCAGCGGCCGCACCGGATCCGAACTCCGAGCGATTCCGCGACCTCACCGACCGCGCCACGCGAGCGGGCTACTTTCTGGTGCGCGATCCGGTGTCACCGCACGACTGGAAGCTGCTGGACGCCGAAAACGGTGACGTCGTCATCTCCGCCGCGAATCTGGAGCAGATCGAGCAGTGGCTCCATTCCTGACCGCGCACGACCCGCCGCGTCGACCCGGGCTGGCTAGCGCCTCGAAGTCGCCGCCAACGCAGCGGCCGGTGCGCACAGCACCTCGATGCCACTGGTGTGCGCGCCCAGCCGCGCCGCGGCCTGTGGCATTCGAGCCGTTCTGCCTCGGCGAGGCCCTGGGCGGCCACTGCACGAGGCCCGATGGCGTCGGCCAGGGATTGATCGAGGGGCTTCGAGCGCCGGTCAGCCGATCGGGCGTCAGCGCCGGGCGGCAGCAGCACAGGAACAGGACCGCGCGCGGTGCCAGCGCGATGACGGCGACCGGCTCGCTAGCGCTTCGGATCGGACAGGTCGGCCGGGCCCAGCGCCTTGCGTAGCGCCCCGGCCAGAGCTCGGAGTTCGTCCGGGCTGAGGCCGCTGAACCGGCGTTCGATCCCGGCCAGATAGTGCGGAGCCGCCGCCCGCAGCCGCTGCCGACCAGCCTTGGTGATGCTCACGAACGCTGAACGCCCGTCGTCCGGATTGGGCTCACGGCGCACCAAGCCGTGCGACTCCAGTTCGCCGACCAGGCGACTCACCCGCGTCCTGCTCAGCACGACCCGTTCGCCGAGATCGCTCACCCGCAGCCCCTGCGGTCCGTCGAGTTCCAGAAGGACGTCGTACCAGGTCAGTGGCAGCGCGGTGGCGCGACGTAGTTCCGCGTCCAGCTCCGGCACCAGCTTGGCGTGTACCTGAAGCAGCGCGGACCACGCGCGGACGGCCGGGTGGGAACGGCTCACGGAATTCGGCACGAATCGAAGCATACCAGTTGCGTGCACACGCACACATATAATAGCGTGCGCACGCACATAAATTTCGCCTGAAGGAGGCACTGCCATGACCGAACTGATCACGCGCCAGGAACTCGCCGAGCAGATCGAGGCGGGTTCGGTGACCGTCATCGACGCGCTCGGCGCCGAGTACTACGCCAAAGCGCATCTTCCCGGCGCGCTCAACCTGGTCGAAGCCGACGTGGAAACCAAAGCCCCGCAACTGCTTCCGGCAAAGGACGCCGCGATCGTCACCTACTGCTCGAATGCCGCCTGCGCCAACAGCCAGCACGTGGCCACCAAGCTGGAAGCTCTCGGCTACACCAACGTCCGGAAGTACCGTGAAGGCATCCAGGATTGGACCGACGCCGGACTTCCGGTCGAGAGCTGAACGCATCCGAGGTTGTCCGGCGGACGGATCCTCTCCGGCCGCCGGGCATCCGGTGGTCGGACCGCACGGGTGGAACGCGGGCCTGACCGAGCGTAGAGCCGGACCGCGCTGCCGAGGGGGGCTGGACAATGGACGGGGGGGTCGGTTCCATTGCCGCCGAGTTCATGTGGTGATCGCTCGGATGCGGATTCCCCGCACCGGAAGCGCCGGGATCGAACTCCGTTACCTGGGCCTGGCGCGCCAACTGTTGAAAACCGTTCAACCGGCAGAGCAGAGAGAACAACCATGACCGACCGCGTTCGTCCCTACCGGATCGATATTGCCGAGGCTGATCTGCGTGACCTACGCGAACGGCTCCGTCGCACCCGGTGGCCGGAGCGTGAGCCGGTCACCGACTGGTCCCAAGGTGTGCCGATGTCGTATCTGCGAGAGCTGTGCCGGTACTGGGCCGACGAATACGACTGGTCGGCCACCGAAGCGCGGCTGAACCGAATTCCGCAGATCGTCGCCGAGATCGACAGCGTGCCGATACACGCGCTCCACGTCCGTTCTCCGTATCCGGAAGCCGTCCCGCTCGTCCTCACTCACGGCTGGCCCGGCTCGTTCCTGGAGTTCGAGCAAGTCCTCGGCCCGCTCACCGATCCGGCAGCGTACGGCGGCGATCCCGCCGACGCGTTCCACGTCGTCACGCCGTCCCTGCCGGGCTACGGTTTCAGCGGTCGT
This sequence comes from Nocardia sp. NPDC059691, assembly GCF_042733915.1. Lineage (NCBI taxonomy): Bacteria > Bacillati > Actinomycetota > Actinomycetes > Mycobacteriales > Nocardiaceae > Nocardia > Nocardia sp. NPDC059691. The sequence goes on from NZ_JBHWFB010000020.1 coordinate 139,304, forward strand.
CCCACCGAGCCGGGCTGGGGCATCCACCGCATCGCACATGCCTGGGCCGAGTTGACGACCCGGCTCGGCTACGAGAAGTTCATAGCCGCAGGCAGCGACTGGGGCAGCAGCATTTCCACCAGCATCGCATTGCAGCAACCGCACAGACTGCTCGGCCTGCACCTCATCCCACCGCTGGCCGCACCCGAGCGCAACGAAGCCCACCTCACCGAGGCCGAACGGCGGGCCCTCAGCGATCTCGAGGAACGCACCCGCACCGGATCCGCCTACTCGGCGGTCCACGCCACGCGCCCGCAAACTCTGGGTTATGGGTTACTGGACTCACCGGCCGCGCTGTGCGCGTGGATCATGGAGAAGGTCTGGACCTGGAGCGACCACGAAGATGACCTCGACACCGTCTTGGACCGCGACCGGGTATTGGACAACGTGATGCTCTACTGGGTGACCGCGACGGGCGCTTCCTCCACTCGCCTCTACTGGGAGAGCATCACCGAAGTCACCGAGTGGTTCACCACCGCGGTCGGCGACCAGATCACAGTGCCGACCGCCGGCAGCGTGTTCCCCGCCGAGGTGCCCCGCCCGTCACAGCGCTGGGCAGCCAAGCGCTTCACCAACATCGTGCACTGGGGACAGCCCGCGCGCGGTGGTCATTTCGCCGCGTGGGAACAACCAGAACTGTTCGTCGCCGAGGTCCGCGCCGCTCGACGGGCTTGCCTTGCCGCTCAACGGTGATCGCTCACGGCGGGAGCGGTGACCATTCGCCCTGACGGGTGCCGTTCCGTCTCCGCGCCGCGGCGAAGCGCACGCGAGGCCGGCACGCGGCCGATCGGCGATACAGGCGACTGATCGCGGCCGGGCTGGATCCGGCGGGGTCCGTGGTGTCGGCGCATCGGCGGATGCGCCGACACTGTTGCTTTCGAATTGCGGCGACACCGTGGCTGTCGGGTCGATCGCACCGGCCCCACGCCGCCCGACGACGGCGCGAGCGGCCGGCGACCGGGCCGGCATCGCTGCGGGTCACACAACCGCCGGACAGCCCGACCGCCGACCCGAACCCGACGGTGCGGAATCCGCCGATCAGCTGGCCAGGCAGCCCGGGCCGAGCAGCGCCTTCAGATCACCCATCAGCGCCGACGACGGTGAGACGCGCAGGCGCTCATCGAGTTTCAGCAGTGTGGTCTTGTCTCGTGCGCCGACGTGCCGGATATGGACATCCGACGTGCCGGGGTGCCTGGACAAGACGCGCTTGAGTTCGCCGATCTTGTCCGGTGTGCACATGCGGGTGGTGACGGTGACCGCGAGCGGCTTGGCCACGCCGACGGCGGAGAGGTCGGGCACGGCGAGATCGTTGGCGATCAACGAGATTCGGTCGTCGCGGACCGAGACACGCGCCTTGACCAGCACCACGGCGTCCTCGACGACGTCCATGCCGTACACCGAGTACGACTGCGGGAAGAACAACACCTCGATGCCACCGGTGAGGTCTTCCAGCTGCGCCGAGGCCCAGGCCAGACCGTTCTTGTTGATGCGCCGGTTCACCGAGGCCAGGATGCCGCCGACGGTCACCTGAGTGCCGTCCTTGATGTCGCCTTCCAGGATGGCGGGAATCTGCGTGTCGGCCTGCGCGGCGAGCACGTGCTCGACGCCGTTGAGCGGATGCCCGGATACGTACAGCCCGAGCATCTCCCGCTCCAGCGCGAGCCGGTGCTTGGACTCCCACTCGTCCTCGGGCACCTTCACGTTGAACACCGAGGTCACCGACTCGTCGGCGTCCAAGCCGCCGAACAGGTCGAATTGACCCATCGCCTCGGCTTTCTTGGTGGCCATGACGGCATCGATGGCGTCCGAGTGGATCAGCATCAGACCCTTGCGCGGATGCCCGAGCGAGTCGAAACCGCCCGCCTTGATGAGCGATTCGGTGACCTTCTTGCTCGCGGCGATCGCGTCGATCTTGTTCAGGTAGTCGGAGAAGTCGGTGAACTTCGACTTCTCCTTGCGCGCCTGGATGATCGAGGCGACGACGTTCGCGCCGACGTTGCGCACCGCGCCGAGACCGAAGCGGATGTCCTTGCCGACCGAGGCGAAGTTCTGCTCGGACTCGTTGACGTCCGGCGGAAGCACGGTGATGCCGAGACGGCGGCAGTCGGACAGGTAGACCGCGGCCTTGTCCTTGTCGTCACCGACGGAGGTGAGCAGGCCCGCCATGTACTCGGCCGGGTAGTTGGCCTTGAGGTAGGCGGTCCAGAACGAGACGAGGCCGTAGCCCGCGGCGTGCGACTTGTTGAACGCGTAGCCGGCGAACGGAAGGATGGTGTCCCACAGCGCCTTCACCGCGGCCTCGGAGAAGCCGTTGGCGGTCATGCCCTCGTGGAAGCCCTTGTATTCGGCCTCGAGCACCTCGAGCTTCTTCTTACCCATGGCCTTGCGCAGCGCGTCGGCCTTGCCCATCGAGTAGGAGGCGACCTTCTGCGCGATGAACATGATCTGCTCTTGGTAGACGATCAGGCCGTAGGTCTCGGCGAGGATGTCCTTGAGCGGCTCCTCCAGCTCCGGATGGATCGGCTTGATCGGCTGCCGCCCGTTCTTGCGGTCAGCGTAGTCGTTGTGCGCGTTCATGCCCATCGGGCCGGGCCGGTACAGCGCGAGCACGGCGACGATGTCGTTGAAGCCGGTCGGCTGCATGCGGCGCAGCAGGTCGCGCATGGGGCCGCCGTCGAGCTGGAAGACGCCGAGCGTGTCACCGCGCGAGAGCAATTCGTAGGTCGCGGGATCGTCCAGCGGCAGGTTGTCCATGTCCAGGTCGATGCCGCGGTTGGCCTTGATGTTGTCCAGCGCGTCACCGATGACGGTGAGGTTGCGCAGGCCGAGGAAGTCCATCTTCAGCAGGCCGATGGCCTCGCAGGACGGGTAGTCCCAGCCGGTGATGATCGCCCCGTCCTGGGGCCGCTTCCACACCGGGATCGCGTCCATCAGCGGCTCGGAGGACATGATCACCGCGCAGGCGTGCACACCGGCGTTGCGGATCAGGCCCTCCAGACCGCGCGCGGTCTCGTAGATCTTGGCCACATCCGGGTTGCTGCCGATGAGCTCGCGGACCTCGGCTGCCTCCTTGTACCGCTCGTGATCGGGGTCCATGATGCCCGACAGCGGGATGTCCTTGGCCATGATCGGCGGCGGCAGCGCCTTGGAGATCTGGTCGGCGATGGCGAAACCGGGCTGGCCGAACTGGACGCGCGCGGAGTCCTTGATCGCGGCCTTGGTCTTGATGGTGCCGAAGGTGATCACCTGGGCGACCCGGTCGGTGCCCCACTTCTCGGTGGCGTAGCGGACCATCTCACCACGGCGGCGATCGTCGAAGTCGATATCGATATCGGGCGCGGACGGGCGCTCCGGGTTCAGGAACCGCTCGAACAGCAGGCCGTGCGGCAGCGGGTCGATATTGGTGATGCCGAGCGCGTAGGCCACCAGCGAACCGGCCGCCGAACCACGGCCGGGACCGACGCGGATGCCGACCTCCCGCGCGTGCTTGACGAGGTCGCCGACGACGAGGAAGTAGGCGGGGAAGCCCTTCTGCTTGATGACGTCGAGTTCGAAGTAGGCGCGGGTGTAGTACTCCTCGGGCACGCCGCCGGGGAACCGGCGCGCCAGGCCTCGGTCGACCTCTTTGCGCAACCAGGAATCCTGGTCCTCGCCCTCGGGCACCGGGAAGACCGGCATGCGGTCCTTGAAGGCCCACACGTCGTCGTAGGACTGGACCCGTTCGCCGATCAGCACCGTGTTGTCGCACGCGCCGGGCACCTCGGCTTCCCAGAGCGCGCGCATCTCCTCGGCGGACTTCAGGTAGTAGCCGTCACCGTCGAATTTGAACCGGGTGGGGTCCGACAGCGTCTTGCCGGTCTGCACACACAGCAACGCCTCGTGGTTGCTCGACTGGTCCTTGGTGACGTAGTGGCAGTCGTTCGTGGCCAGCGGCGGAATGCCCAGCTGCTTGCCGACGTTTAGCAACCCCTCCCGCACCCGGCGCTCGATGGACAGGCCGTGGTCCATGACCTCGAGGAAGAAATTGTCCTTGCCGAAGATCTCCTGCCACTTCGCGGCGGCCTCCAGCGCCTCACGGTCGTGGCCGAGACGCAGACGGGTCTGCACCTCGCCGGAGGGGCAGCCGGTCGTGGCGATGATGCCCTCGGCGTACTGGGCGATGATCTCCGCGTCCATGCGCGCCCACTTGCCGAGCTGCCCCTCGATGGAGGCCAGCGAGGAGAGCTTGAACAGGTTGCGCAGGCCGGTCGCGTTCTCGGCGACCATGGTCATGTGCGTGTAGGCGCCGGAGCCGGAGACGTCGTCGCCCTTCTGGCTCGGATCGCCCCACTGCACGCGCTTGGTGTCGAACCGCGAGGCGGGCGCGATGTAGGCCTCGATGCCGATGATCGGCTTGATGTCGTGCTTCTTGGCCGAGTTGTAGAACTCCGAGGCGCCGTACATGTTGCCGTGGTCGGTCATCCCGACCGCGTTCATCCCCAGCCGTTTCGCCTCCGTGAACAGTGGCGAGATCTTCGCCGCCCCATCGAGCATGGAGTACTCGGTGTGGTTGTGCAGATGGACGAACGATCCGGACGAGGCGGCCAAGACGGTCCTTCCTCCCAAGGTCTCGACGGGGGTTGGCTGGACCGATTCTAGGCGGGCGCACCGACTGGTTCGGAACGGCTCGCGGACGCTCCTCGGGCACCCGGCGTGTCGGTGGGGAAGATCACCGGCGCGTCCTGGCGACTCGCCGTCTGAGCGGCCGATTTCCGCGAGTGTCGCGATCGTGCCGAATGCCGGAACACCCCGATGACTCGGCCCGTTCGGGCGACCGCCGTGTCGATCGGCTGGCGCGAGCGCCCGCGCTCGGTGGCCCGCCCGTATTCACGCCCACGGCCGCCACCATGCCGCACACGATCTCCCGGCAAGCCGCACAGCGCCCTCGGCGCGCCCCCGTTGCCGGATTCGGCCCGTTCGCGCAAGCGCTGTCTGGATCGGATGCGCACCGCGTCCGCACCACATGGCCGCCACCTGCCGCGCGCGATCGGAGCACCGCGATAATCGGCCCATGAAGTCCCCGCGCCGCTGCCCGCCATGACCACCGCGCTGGCCGTCGTGGCCGCGGCCGCGTTGATCGCTGGTGCGTTGCTGATCTGGTCGCGCACCCGCAGAGTGGTGACCACCCCCGCCGAGCGGGCGGTGCATTCGGCGCTGCACACCGCGTCGCTGGCGGCGGTTCCGCTGCGGCGCGGGCTGACCGAGGAGTCCGCGCGGGAAGCCGCGCCCCATCTGCGCGCGCTCACCGGCGCCGAGGCGCTCGCGCTGGCCGACGCCGACGGCACGCTGCTCGCCTGGGACGGGCCGCACGCCGAATTGGCCGAGTACTTCGGCGAAGCCGCCGAACGCGCCGTCGCGGGCGAGCGTCCGGTGCTCGTGGCCGGACCCGGCCGTGGCGAACACGCCGGGCGCACGCTGATCGCGCAACCGTTGCTGATCGAATCCAACGGCGTGGCCGGTGTGCTGGGCGTCGTGAATACCGGGCAACCGGGGCCGGGGCGGCTGGGTGCGGTCGCCGAAGTGGCGCGGTACGCCTGCGGACAGCTCGAATTGGCCGAACTGGACGCGTCGCGGGCCCGGCTGGACCGGGCCGAGGTGCGCGCGCTGCGGGCGCAGATCAGCCCGCACTTCATCTACAACGCGCTGAACACCATCGCCTCGTTCGTCCGCACCGATCCGGCGCGGGCCCGCGAGCTGATCCTCGAGTTCGCCGACTTCACCCGCTACTCCTTCCGCGCCGCGGGCGAGTTCACGGTGCTGTCGGACGAGCTGCGCAACATCGAGCGCTACCTCGCGTTGGAACGCGCCCGCTTCGGCGACGCCCTCCAGGTCCGGCTGCGGATCGCGCCCGAGGTGCTCGGCGTGGTCCTCCCCTTCCTCGCGCTCCAGCCGCTGGTGGAGAACGCGGTGCGGCACGGACTGGCGGGCGCCGCCCACGGCGGCACCGTCAGCATCGTCGCCACCGACGCGGGAACCGACTGTGTGATCAGCGTCGAGGACGACGGCGTCGGCATGGACCCGGATCTGCTGCGCTCCGGCGCGCTGGACGCCGTCGACACCGGGACGGGCCCCGCGGGCTCCGGAGAGGCCGCGCACGTCGGCCTGGCCAACGTCGACGACCGGTTGCGCGCGGCCTTCGGCGACGACTACGGCTTGGTCGTGGAGACCGCGCCGGGCGCGGGCACGAAGGTCAGCCTGCGGGTTCCGAAATTCCGCGCGGGCATCCGGCCGTGAAACCGGCGCGCGACGCGCCCTAAGCAGGACAGCTCGCGCCCACAACGCACATCGAGCCACGAAACCGGCACACGCAACGCCCGGACGCAGGCACGCGACCACCCATGCAACGCCCAGAAGCACGGGCCCGTGCCCACCAGGCATCCCGGCTCGAACGCGGACGCACACGAGTAGGCAGCCTCACGCCGACGGCACCGGCTCGGCTGCCCAGCGCGAGCCCCTTACGATGGAGCGATTGTGACCCGCGTTACCGGCAAGCCGGCGGGCGCGCTGCGCGTGCTCGCCGTGGACGACGAGAAGCCCGCTCTGGACGAGCTGGTGTATCTGCTGCGCGCACGGGCCGAGATCGGGGAGATCCGCGCGGCGGGCGATGCCACCAGCGCGTTGCGGGTGCTGCGCGCTCATCCCGTGGACGCGGTGTTTTTGGACATCAACATGCCCGGCCTGGACGGTATGGAGCTGGCGGGCATCCTGTCGGAGTTCGCCAATCCGCCCGCCGTGGTGTTCGTGACCGCCCACGACGACCGGGCGATCGCCGCGTTCGATCTGGGCGCGGTGGACTACCTGCTCAAGCCGCTGCGCGAAGCGCGGCTCGCCGAGGCGGTGCGGCGAATCGCGGCGTCCCGCAGCGCGCCGCACCGGCCTGCCGCCGACGAGCGCGCCGATCCGAGCGAGGTCATCCCAGTGGAACTGGGCGGAGTGACCACGCTGGTACCGAGGTCGAGCGTGAGTTGGGTGGAAGCCGACGGGGATTACGCGCGGCTGCACACGAGCGCCGGATCGCATCTGGTGCGGATCCCGTTGTCGGCATTGGAAGCACGCTGGCACGACGCGGGATTCCTGCGGGTGCACCGCTCGTATCTGGTGGCGTTGCGGCTGGTCACCGGGCTGCGCACGATAGGTTCCGGCACGGTGGTGTGCCTGCGGGCCGAGGGCGACGCGCAAGCGGTCGAACTGCCGGTGAGCCGAAGGCAGGTGCGTGAACTGAAACAGCGGCTGGTGCACAGGCCCCGGCAACACTGGGGCAATCAGTGACCGCGCCGCAGCGTCCGGCGCGCGAGCGCGTGGTGCTCTCCGAACGACGCGGCGCGCGGCGAGTGCGCACGAGAGTCGAGGTCGCCGAGCAGACGGAGTTCGGCGAGGCGCTCATCGGCGGCCTGATCCGCGCGCAACTCGGGCTCGCGCTGCGCGTGGGCCTGGTGACGATCGCGCTGCTGTGCGCGCTGCCCATACTGTTCGGCATCGGTTCGATCGGCTCGTTCACGGTGCTCGGCATCCGGCTGCCCTGGTTGCTGCTCGGCGGCGCGGTGTACCCGCTGCTGTTCCTGATCGGCCGGACGTACGTGCGCCTGGCCGAACGCAACGAACAGGACTTCCTCGAACTGGCCGAGGACTGACGGTGCGACCGGCCCGAATGCCTGCCGCGGCGCGGACCACGGTATCGATGCGCTCCGGTCCGACGGGCTTCGTTCGTCGCTCGGCGTATCGGTGCACCTGGTCCGAGAACACGCACGCCGCGTTCGAGATCGGGATACGGCGGGATCGACCCGTGCGCCACCATGGGAGCAGCTCGGCCCGCCTGGACGCGGCGCGTGATCATGCGTGCGCTCCGAGCGCCGCACCTGTCGCGGGTGCCCGGCTGTCGCTGGTGCATCCGGCGACCGCGGCGATCTTCTTCGGGTGCGGGCGCTTCCCTGACACGAGACTCGGCGCGCAGGTAGCCGTTTCACTCGCCCGTCGGCCGAGGGGTCGCGGAGACCGGGTATCGCGCGAATCCGGCCGACCCACCCGGAGGTACTCCTCCGCGTCGACCACGTCCGCGACCCGGAACGCGGCGCGCACCGAACCGCTCCGCTCACCCAGTCGAGGTGTCACGACGACCGGATGCCGCGCGAATCCGGCCGACCCACCCGGCGGTATGTCATGACCTCCGGCACGGCGCCCGCGCTGACGGTCGCGGCGCTGATCCTCGCGGCCCTCGCGACGGTTGCGATCGGCGCGTACGGCGTGCGGCTGGCGCGCACCACCTCCGATTTCCTCGTCGCCTCGCGCAGCGTGGGGCCGCGCTGGAACGCGGCCGCGATCTCCGGCGAATACCTCTCGGCCGCCTCGTTTCTCGGAGTCGCCGGGTTGATCGCGAAATACGGCGCGGACGCGCTGTGGTACCCGGTCGGCTTCACCGCCGGATACCTGGCGCTGCTGCTGTTCGTCGCCGCCCCGCTGCGCCGCTCCGGCGCGTACACGGTGCCCGACTTCGCCGAATTCCGGCTGGGCTCGGTGCGTTTACGCAGACTCGCCGCCACCGTCGTCGTGCTCATCTGCGCGGTGTATCTCATCCCGCAGTTCCAAGGGGCGGGCCTGACGCTGCACATCTTGCTCGGGGTGCCGGACTGGGTGGGCGCGGTGGCGGTGGGCGCGATCGTGATCGCCAATGTGGTGGGTGGCGGGATGCGCTCGATCACCTTGGTCCAGGCGTTCCAGTACTGGTTGAAGCTGACCGCGGTGGCACTGCCCGCGCTGGTGCTGCTCGGGCACTTCCTCGCCGACCAACGGGAGCTCGGCGCGCCCGCACCGCCGGTGGTGTCCGAACGCACGACCGTCGACGTGACCACCGACGTGGTGGTACGGGTAGGTGCACCGCAACAGGTTTCGATCACGGGAACCATCGACGAGCACGCCGTCGACGGCACGGTGCCGCTGACGCCCGGCACGCACGAACTGGCGGCGGGGACGCGATTGGCGCTCGAGGCCGGAGCGGCGGTGCCGGTGGTGGCCGGCGCCCCCGCCGACGGCGCGGGCTGGCTGACGCCCGGCGGCGGACTCGGCGGTCCGCATCCCAGCTACCAGGTCTATTCGTTGATCCTGGCGACCTTCCTCGGCACCATGGGCCTTCCGCACGTGCTGGTGCGCTTCTACACCAACCCAGACGGGCGGGCCGCGCGCACGACCGCGCTCGCGGTGATCGGCCTGGTCGGCCTCTTCTATCTGTTCCCCGTCCTGCTCGGCGTTTTCGCCCGGCTGTACGTACCGCAACTGCTGATCACCGGAACCTCCGACGCCGCGGTGGTACTGCTGCCCGGGTCGGTGGTCGCGGGGCTGCCTGGTCAGCTGCTCGCGGCGCTGGCCGCGGCGGGCGCGATCGCCGCGTTCCTGTCCACCTCGTCGGGGTTGCTGGTGAGCATCGCGGGCGTGCTCAGCACCGACATGCTGCGCGGGCGCATCCGGGACTTCCGCACGGCCGCACTGGTCGCGGGCTCGGTACCGCTGGCGCTGTCGCTGACGGTGGTGTCGCTGGATCTGTCCCGCACCGTCGGCCTGGCCTTCGCCGTGGCCGCCTCCACGCTGTGCCCGCTGCTGGTCCTGGGCATCTGGTGGCGCGGGCTGACGGCGACGGGCGCGGCGGCCGGTCTGGTCGCGGGCGGACTCGCGGCGGGCGCCGCGACCGCTGTCTCGGTCACCGGCGGCTTCTCCGACGACGTGGCGGGCGGCTGGCCCGCCGCGTTGCTGAGCTATCCCGCGGCGATCAGCGTGCCGCTGGCGTTCGCCACCATGGTGCTGGTGAGTTCGTTCACCCGTGGGCTCGGCGCGAGGACGGTGAGCCGGATCTTCGTCCGGATGCACGCGCCGGAGCGCTTGGGCATGGGCGCGGACCGCGAGCGCAGCCTGCGTTCGGACTGAGCGGGCTCGCGCCGACCGTTCGTCGCGCCGTACCGACCGCTCACCGCAGATTCGGACACCTTCGCGGAGTGACCCACACCACAGCCTACTGGTGGCCCCTATCCCTGGCTTACCGTCCTCGAGAAGTAAGCCACGTCACTTGGTAGGACCATCATGACCAGTACCGAACTCGACGACACCGCAGGGCGGCGAGCGCCGAGCGCAGCAGAATTCGCCGAAGTCCAGGCGAGCCCCCAATTCCAGGAACTGCGAACGCGATTGCGCCGCTTCGTGTTTCCGATGACCGCGCTGTTCCTGCTCTGGTACCTCGGTTATGTCCTGCTCGGCGCCTACGCGCACGACTTCATGAGCCGCCCCGTCTTCGGCGAGATCAACGCCGGATTGCTGCTCGGCCTCGGCCAATTCGTCTCCACCTTCGCCATCACCGCGCTGTACGTCCGGTTCGCCAACCGGGAACTGGATCCGCGCGCAGCGAAAATCCGCGGCTACCTCGAGGGAGACCGGGCATGAACACCGTGCACACCTACGCCGCGGCGGCGACGGTCGGCAACCCGGTCGCCAATATCGCCATCTTCGGCGTCTTCGTCGCGATCACGATGATCGTGGTGATCCGCGCCAGCCGGAACAACGCCACCGCCGCCGACTACTTCACCGGCGGGCGCGGCTTCTCCGGTCCGCAGAACGGCGTCGCCATCGCGGGCGACTACCTCTCGGCCGCCAGCTTCCTCGGCATCGCGGGCGCCATCGCGGTCTACGGCTACGACGGATTCCTCTACTCGATCGGATTCCTGGTCGCCTGGCTGGTCGCGTTGCTGCTGGTCGCCGAGATGCTCCGCAACACCGGCAAATTCACCATGGCCGATGTGCTGAGCTTCCGGCTGAAGGAAGGCCCGGTGCGCACCGCCGCGGCACTGTCCACGCTGACGGTGTCGCTGTTCTACCTGCTCGCGCAGATGGCGGGCGCGGGCGGACTGGTCGCGCTGCTGCTGGATGTCACCGACAAGACCGGGCAGTCCATCGTGATCGCCGTCGTCGGCGTGCTGATGATCGTGTACGTCCTGGTCGGCGGCATGAAAGGCACCACATGGGTGCAGATCATCAAGGCCGTGCTGCTGATCGTGGGCGCGGCGCTGATGACCGTCATGGTGTTCGCCAAGTTCGGTTTCGACTTCTCCGAGATCCTCGGCTCCGCGCAGGAAGCGGTCTCGGGTTCGGCGAACAAGGCCGTCGCCGCGCGCGACGTGCTCGCACCCGGCGCGCAGTACGGCGGCAGCGAGACCTCGAAGCTCAACTTCCTCTCGCTGGGCCTGGCGTTGGTGCTCGGCACCGCGGGCCTGCCGCACGTGCTGATGCGCTTCTACACCGTGCCCACCGCCAAAGAGGCGCGGCGCTCGGTGGTCTGGGCCATCGGCCTGATCGGCGCGTTCTACCTGTTCACCCTGGTCCTGGGCTACGGCGCGGCGGCGATCGTCGGGCCCGATCGCATCCTCGCGGCCGCGGGCGGGCAGAACTCGGCCGCGCCGCTGCTGGCCTTCGAACTCGGCGGCGTGGTGCTGCTCGGGGTGATCTCGGCGGTCGCCTTCGCCACCATCCTCGCGGTGGTCGCGGGCCTGACCATCACGGCGTCGGCGTCGTTCGCCCACGACATCTACGCGAATGTCATCAAGCGCGGGAAAGCCGGTGAGCGCGAACAGGTCCGGGTCTCCCGGATCACCGCCGTGGTGATCGGCATACTGGCCATCGCGCTGGGCATCCTGGCCAACGGCCAGAACGTCGCCTTCCTGGTGGCGCTGGCGTTCGCGGTCGCGGCGTCGGCGAACCTGCCGACCATCCTGTACTCGCTGTTCTGGCGGCGGTTCAACACCACCGGCGCGCTGTGGAGCATGTACGGCGGCCTGATCTCGACGATCGTGCTGATCGTGTTCTCTCCCGCGGTATCCGGCAGCAAGACCGCCATGCTGCCCGGTTCGGACTTCGACTGGTTCCCGCTGTCCAACCCGGGCATCGTTTCCATCCCGTTGGCGTTCCTGCTCGGCATCATCGGCACCTTCGTGGGAGGTAAGACCGAGGACCCGGCCAAGGCCGCGGAGATGGAAGTCCGCTCGCTCACCGGCGTCGGCGCCGAGAAGGCGGTGGTGCACTGAGCACTGCCCGGCATTCCTCGTCCCCTCTGTTCTTTCGTTAGGAGATCTCGCGTGACCAGCGCAACCACCGATGACCGCGACACCACCGCCTACCCGCCCGCCGCGGAGTTCGCCGCCCAGGCGAACGCGAGCGAGGCGCTGTACGACCGGGCGCGGTCCGATCGGCTGGAGTTCTGGGCCGAACAGGCTCGCAGGCTGCACTGGCACGAACCGTTCACCCAGGTGCTGGACTGGAGCGAGGCTCCGGTGGCGAAATGGTTCGTCGGCGGAAAGCTCAACGTCGCCTAC